>JAUXTN010000108.1 GCA_030684355.1 Pseudomonadota bacterium | reverse complement strand
TCACCCCCCGATCAGCAGCTCGGGTTCTTGACGCGCGCCTTGCCGTAGAAGCTGAGCTTCAGCGCCGCGGTGGTCGAGCCCGCCGAGTAGTTGATGGTGACCGGCACGCCGGCCCGGAGCACGCGGCCACCGAACGAAGGCCCGTGGTACGCGGTGGGCGAGATCAGCGCCGCGTCGAGGTTGTCGAGCACCACCGGGTCGTCGCCCGAGATGATGGTGTTGATGGTCGCGGCGGTGTCACCCGTGGCGAAGATCTTCGACAGGTGGAGGCTGGTGCGCGGGGTGAGCGTCATGCTCATCGCCTGGCCGACGGAGGTGGCGACCGAGCCGGTGACGGTGACGTTGCGCTCCACGACCTTCCCCTTCTTCGCCTTCTTCAGGCGGCCCTCGAGCTGCTTGTTCCTGCGCGCGAGGCGGGTGGCCCGGCGGCTCCCCGGGCGTACGCGGCGGCGCCGCTTCCGGGCCGCGCCCACGTCGTCGCCGAGGTCGTCGTCGCCGAGGTCATCGTCGCCGAGGTCGTCGTCGCCGAGGTCATCGTCGCCGAGGTCATCGTCGCCGAGGTCGTCTTCGCCGAGGTCGTCGTCGCCGAGGTCACCGTCGCCGAAGTCGTCGTCGCCGTCGAAGTCGGCGCCGAACGACGGATCGCCCGTCATGCGCATCGAGGCGCGGAGGGAGGTGCGGTCGACGAGGCATTCCCCGTCGGCGGTGAAGGTCACGAGGGCCCAGATGGGTGCCATGTTGGTGTTCCTTGGGTGGGAGATACGGAAGCGGAGTTGGAGGGGGTGAGTGTTCAGGCGCGGGCGCGGATGAAGCGGTCGGAGCGGCCTTCACGACCTTCGCGGCGGCGGTGGCGCCCGGCGACGTCCTCGCCCTCGGTGCCCGGCGTCATGCGGACCATGCGGGCGATCTCGCCGATGTCGTCGCCCTTGAGCTGCGCCGGGACGGGCGCGGCGACGGGGGCAGGAGCGCCGGCCGGGACCTGCGCGGGCGGGCTCGAGGCGGCGCCCTTCTTCTCGGCGAGCGCCTTGCCGGCGCTGCGGCCGATGCGCCCGATGCCGGTCGCGAGGAGGCCGTTTCCGATGGCGAGCGCGTGGCTGCCGCCCTTGCCGGTCATCGTCTTGTAGAGGCCGTAGCCGCCCACGACGAGACCGCCGCCGAGCCGCAAGTCGACCGGCCCGACGTCCATCTTCTCTTCGCCGAAGTACCCCTCGGCGAACGAGGCCGCGAACACGGTGCCCTGCGTCTCCGCGGTGGCGATCACGGCGTCGGCGAGCGTCTCCGACATCTCCTTCGCCTTGGTGATGCGCCCGCCCATGCTCTTGAGCTTGTCGAGTGCCTCGGACAGGACGCCGGTCTTCTTGCTGTCGGGAACCTTCTCGCCTGCGACGGCCTTGGAGAGGGCGGTGCTCATGGGGGTGACTTCCTCGGGGATGGACCGGCGGGCCGGTCGGGAGTTGGGAGCCGGGAAGGCCCCGGCGACACAATCCACTATGAGCGCCAAGCCGGCGTTGGAAGGGAGTTCCGCCTACCACCTCCTACAGCGGAGATCTGCGCCCCGCGCTGCAAGGAGGGGGTGGGGCGGGGTTGGCGCTCCAGCCCGTGTTGTAGACCCCGCGCGCCACGCTGTAGGCAACCGGCGGGCCGCTGTTGATGGCGCCCGAAATGTTGTAAGCGAGCAGCCATCGTGCGGTTGGCGGCAGGCAGCTGGGTGGTTGGCGATCTCCAACCTGCTGAAACCCCTGTGGTAAGGAATGTGCCTCGCGCTGTAGGCTCGCCGCTCTTGGCGCTGTAGGAGGTGGTAAGCAGTATTCAGGCCCATTTTTGGCCCCCTGAGATAGGGTTTCGGCATGGTTGGCACGGTTGCCGCCACACCGGGACGGAATCTGATGCCACCCCTCTCCTTCGACGCCCTCGAGCCCATCGAAAAGCGCATCCGCCAGGTGCGCGCCGACATCGGCTACATCACCCTCTCCGAGGTGGTCGACCGGGTGAAGTCGGAGAACCTCGGTCGCATCGACTTCACCGAGACCGACCTCGCACCCTATGCCTTCGACCCGGAGCCCCCCGAGTTCGAGGAGGCCGGCATCCTGGGCGACCTCGGCGACGCCGCGCTCCCCGGCGACGAAGCCCTGCGCCTCGCCGAGGCCGCCTGTCGCTGGGTCCGTGAGACCGTCACCAACAACATGCACGGCCAGGAAGAGGGCCGGTTCCGCATCTTCGTGTGGCGCCCCAAGGGCGAGCAGGTGCTCTTCACCGCCCGCTTCGGCTGCACCGACCCCAACTACAACCCCGAGGCCGCCCGCGCCCGGCTGCCGCTCACGCTCGTCACGCCGGCCGAACTCGCACCCACCGTGAGGTCGCCCGTGCTCACCGCGGCGCTCGCGGACGTACCGGAGGCGAGGGTGTGGAGCGCGCTCGGCAACGGGTACACCCAGTTCATCGAGCTCGCGCAGAAGACGTACGCGCACCTCGCCACGCTCCAGAACACCACCATCCAGAACCAGAACACGCAGGTGCTGCGGCTCCAGAAGGTGGTGGAGGAGCTCGTTGGCGAGCACATCAAGATGCGTGCGGGCATCCTCGAGGCCGACGGCACGCGCCGGACCGAGGGTGAGGAGAGCCGCGTGCGCGAGGAGCTCGGCAAGCAGTTCATCACCGAGATTGGGACCTTCGGGCGCGTCGTCGCCGCCGCGAAGTTCGGCATGGCGCCCGAGCTCGTGGAGCTCGCCGAGATGGTCAACGCCTCGCCCGAGCTCATGGAGGCGATGAAGGCCCCCGAGGTCCGCAAGATGCTCCGCGACGAGAAGACCCGGAAGGAGCTCGCCGAGCTGCTCATGATGGCGGCCCGGTCTGCCGCCCCCGCACCGCCGCCGGACCAGTCCGCCGCGGCCTGACGCCCCCGTTCACGATCAACACCAAGGAGGCTCCGATGTCGGAGACCGCTACCCGTCTGCCCCGCGCCCGCACCACCCAACCCAAGAAGCCCGTATGGGCCGAGGTGCTCGACACCTTCTACGCCAACAGCTTCGACGCCTCGTCGAGCGAGGCGCTTACCGACTGTGCCGACGCCTTCGCCGAGTTGTCCGACACCGATCGCGCCTTCCACCAGGCGCATCTGACCTACCGGCAAACCCAGGCGCTCGGGGACATCTACGGATGCCTCCGCCGCATCGAAGCCGGGCTCCCGGATCCGAAGGCGGTCTCGGCGCTCCAGCACCTTCCCGGGATCCGCAAGGCGCTCGTGGTGATCGCGAAGGGGCAGGAGGAGATGCTCGAGCTGCTGGAGGCGGGTGGGGGGCAGGGTGTGTCGGGGGACCGCGAGGAGGAGGACGACGACGAGGACGAAGAACAGAGCGACCTCTCCGATGCGGTCGACCTCGACGAGGTCGAGGAGGAGGACCACGGGAACGGCAACGGTGAGGCCCTGGTGCCCGAAGTGCTTCCCGCAGGGACGCGCCGCCCCGTCGTGGACGTAGCGGAGGGCGCGTGAACGCCGCCCTCCGGGCGGACCCGACCGCGCTCCGGGTCAACCTCACCGCGCCCACGACCTCCGTGCGCATCGGACCGTTCGCCTTCGACGGGCTCAAGGCGCTCGTCGGCATGGACCTCGGAGAGGCGCTCGCGCCGCTGATGATCGGGTCTAGGTTCCAACGGCCGGGCGCCGCGGGCGTCGTGGACGTGTACCCGCTCGCGATCCCGGATGGGGAGGGTCTCACGATTCCCATCAAGCTCATCGGGGAGATCGGGTTCTACAACCTTCAGGGCGCCCTCGTCCTCGTCGTACCGCCGGCCGCCGTGGACGTGGTGAAGGCGCAGCTCGCCTCCGAGCTCGCCGCGGGCGAGGCGCTCGGGCCGCGGTTCAGGACGGGAGCGAGCGGGGGGACGGTCGCGGAGTTCGCCGTGCGACTTCGGGCGGGAATGCGGAAGGCGGTGCCGTTGGGTCGGTTTGGGGAGATTGGGGTGGAGGCGGGATGAACGTCACCCTGTTCCACTCGCACCCAGCGATGCTCGGACCCTACCTGCGCACGCTGCGACTGGAGCGGGGACTCTCGCTCCGTGTCGCCGCCGCTCGGCTGGGAATCAGCTTCGCCAAGCTCCAGAAGATGGAGACCGGTGGCCGGTTCCGCATCGGGTCCCCCGCCCTGTTCGACGCGTTCGCCGCGCTCTTCGAGCGGCCGGTTGGTGAGGTGCTTGCGCACGCGGGCGTACACTTCGAGCCGCCGGGCGCGGGGTCGAACGCCACACCGGTCAGCGGCCAGATGTGGGAGTACACGGCCCGTGCGGGATGGTCGCGCATCGCGGGCATCCTCGCCGAGTACGACGAGCCGAACGGAGGTGACGTTGACGTCAGCATGACGGCCGCCGGCTTCGGCCCCAGCGCGGTGGTGTGGGGCCGCGAGCACAGCCTGATGATCGAGGTCCATCCCACGTTGCCGAACGAGGCGCGGACCTACGCCTACTTCGTCTGGGTGAACGTCGGATCCACCAGCGAGGCGGTGGCGTGTCGCACGCTGCCCGACCTGTTCGCACTGCTGCGGGAGGTGAAGCCGCTCGTCGATCCGGTCTACGTCGGGATCGCGGCGGCAGAGGGGTGGCAGGCCGGCGGCAGGCCGGTCGCGGCCTTCGGGCTGCGGGCGGACGGCTCCGTTCACCCGCTCGTCGCGGCGCGCAAGACCCACGAGACCGGATTCATGGCGGATTGCGGTCCGTTGGTGTTCAGGGGGTGAGGCTCGAGGCCGCGTGGATCCCGCCGCTCCAGCAGCGCGGCCTCCGCGCACGCGTCCATGCCGTCAAGATTGCGGCCCCGGCGAGCGTCGCACACCTGCCCGTCCCTCCGGGCCGATGGTCGCAGCGCGGGCGTGCGGACGGATAGACCGTCGGCGGAGGTCCGATGCCGAGGTTGGGCAAGATCGTGTTGCGGTTCGGGGCGAGCGGGGCGGAGGGCGAGGCGCCGCTGGGGTTCACCGCGGGCGCGCTGAACCTCTTCGTGGGCACAAACAACGCAGGAAAGAGCCTGATCCTTCGGGAATTGTCCGGGCTGAACCCGCGGGAACGGCGAGACTACTACTCTCCGTTCCGTGAAGTTGAGGACGAGAGGCGGATCGTCGCGGACGTGGAATGGGACGTGGCGACGGTGCGGGAGCGGGAGGCTATCGTGCTTGACCGCGTGCGGAAGAGCGACGCGTGGGGCCCGCTAAAGCCCGGGGCCAGTGAAACGGTCCTATCGGCGCTGGAGGAGGCTCCGGCGCACTTGGACACGATCCGGGAGGAGCTGGTCGCGCAGCTGGTCGAGCTACTGTACGCGCAGGCCAACGCCGATACGCAGAGGGCGTTGGGGCTCTTCAAGAGGAACGGGTTCAACCCAATGGGCGTATCGGAGCTGGTGGTGCATGGCGCCATCGGGCTCTCGCTCCAGCCGGGCCTCTTGAGCGAGGAGCAGGTGGTCACCGTTCGTGGGACGCTCCTGGCCGCGTGGGAAAGAGTGGGGAGAGTCTTCGCTCCCCTCGGCATCGACGTGTCGCTCACGCCGGGAGACCTGGACGCGGTCCGCGGGGTGCTGCTGCACCGATTCCAGGAATGGGCCATCCGCTTCGGAGCCGCGCCACAACAGGCAATCGAGGCCCCCACGCAGGAGCACGCCGACCTCGTGGAAAAGCTGAGCACGGTGCTCCGATGGTTCCTCAACCCTGCGCCTCTGGGGCGAGTCTCTAAGCTCGCACGCGACAGCCGTGCGGAGATGTCTTGGTCGAACCACAGTCTACGCAGCAAGGTTGCGGGAGGCTGGCTTTACCTCGACGGCTTGACCCGCCTCGGGATGACTGCCCAGGCTCCACTCCGACCCTACGACGACGTCCAGGCCGGCGAACTGCCCATTTCCACGCTACTGCGCGACCCGGAGCGTCGGGAGCAGCTACGCACCCTGGTGTACGACGCCCTCGGCCGATACCTCGTCATCGACATGGCTACGGCTACGCCCGACGCGATGTGGCGCCTGTCCACGTCCCCACCCCTCGACGGGGTGGAGACCGGGTACACCGCCTCCGCCGTCGGATACCACAACGCCGCCGACCCGCTGTCCGAGCGCTCCGACGGCAACCACGCCTACGTCGGGATGTTGGCGGCGATCCTTTCCAAGAGCCACCCCTGCGTGTTCATCGACGAGCCCGAGGCCTTTCTGCACCCACCGCTGGTGCGGAAGCTGGCCCGCCAGCTGGGCGACATCGCCCGGAAGACGGGCACCCAGTTCTTCATCGCCACACACAGCCCAGACCTCGTCGCGAGCTGCGCAGCGAGCGGTTCGGCCAACATCGTGCGCTTAACCCATGACGACGCGCGGTCCACCGCGCGGTTGTTGGACGCCAGAGCTCTGCGCGAACTGGCACTTGATCCCCTCTTGCGCTCCGAGGCGACCTTGTCAGCGTTGTTCCAAGACGGCGCGGTAATCTGCGAGGCGGCCGCGGACCGGGTGCTCTACCAAGAGATCAACGAGCGCTTGTTGGCCTTCGAGTCCGCGGCCGGTGTCGAGTCGTGCGTGTACCTCAACGCGCAAAACTGGCAGACAACAGCACGCATGGCCGCTCCCCTGCGCCGGATGGGCGTGGCGGCGGTGATCGTGCTCGACGCCGACGTGTTGTTCCAGGGAGACCTGAAAAAGGTACTCGATGCCGCACAACTGCCGGATCTGATCCAGAGGAACCTGAAACAGACCTGCACCCAGCTCCGCGCAACGGTCGTCGCGCGGCTCGGGGTGCCGGACAAGGACGGCAAGAAGAAGGCAGAGCTCAAGCGCGACATCCTGAGGCACCTGAACGCGGACGAGCGTGAGAGCTTCGAGGACGCGGTTGACAAACTTGCCAGCTATGGCGTGTTCATCGTGCCCGTCGGGGAACTCGAGGACTGGTTCCCGGAGTTTGGGTTCAACCCGGCGTACAAGGCGGAATGGCTCCCGCAGGTGCTGAAGCGGCTCGGCGCGGACCCTGAAGTGGCAGCCTACGTCCGCCCGGGGCCGGGAGACATCTGGGCGTTCGCCCGCAGGTTGAACGCCTGGATCCGCGATTCGAGCCGCAAGGGAACGTCGCCGGAGTGAGGCGCCCGCACGATCCGCCACATGTGCGCCTGGCACAGTCCGGTGCTCAAACAACTCCCGGAAACGGTCCGCAGAACACCTCTTTGGCATGCCGAACTTCGTCGCAGTGGCCGTCAGGGCGCGGTCAAGCCATGCCGTTGAGGGTCACGTCGTTGCCCACCAATACAAGCAGCGTCTTGGCCCGTGAGCAACCGACATAGCGCAAGGAGTCCGCGTCGACGATGTCGTGCGGGCCGTTGAACCAAAGCACGACGACGTCTGCCTCCAAGCCCTTGAACCTCTTCACGGTGTCGAATAGCACCGCGCCGAGGTTCCCATGGCTGCCGTCGACGGTAGCAACATCGACCTTTGTAGCGGCCTGGTTCAGCGCCTGCCAAGCATCTGCGCGGCCGAGGGCATGCATTGCCAGCACCGCAATCCGCCCGGGCCGCACCTTCTCGTCGTACACCCAACGACGGAGCTCGGTGGCGACGCGCTTGGCCTGACCTGGCAGGTTCGGGGCGGACAGGAGCGATACCGCGCGGCCTTCGATGGAGGACGTCTGCACCGCGGGCTCACCTCTGTAGAAGCGGTAGGCCAGGGTGTGGATGGAGTCGGAGTTGCGGCAGTTGCGTGTAAGGCACAACTGCTCGGTGCTCGCCGCCAGTACTGGTGAGCGGGTGGCACGTCGATAAACGGCTTGGTGAGGGTCGAAAAATACAGACCAACGCTGGGCAGCCTTCAGGACCGCGTGAATCGCTCGCCAGTGCGCGTCGGCGAAGTCTTGCCCCTCGTCAATCAGCACGACGTCGAAGGTGATCTCGGGAGGGTGCTCCTCGATGGCGTACTCCATCGCGATGGCTGCGAGTTCGCTCCGGTCCTCAAGTGCTGGATGGTCCGCCTCAGCCGCAGCACGGAAGTCCTCGCCAGTGGCCGTCTTCGCGCGTTCTACGATCCAAGCTGCAAATCCATCGAACGTGTTCACGACCAAGTGCTCGTCGAGGAGTTCCCCGAGGGCCACCAGTCGCCGCTGCTCGTGGCCCAGCGAGTCGGCAAGAGGACGGTTATAGCATAGGAAAAGCGTTCGAAGCCCCGCCGCCGCACTCTCCCTCGCACGACGGAACGCGAGAACTGTCTTGCCGGTACCTGCGGCGCCTGCGACGGCGAGGGCAACGGAGGTGCGCAGAGCCCGGGCAGCGACGAACTGCTCGTGCGTCAGCACCAGGCGCCGCGCCTCCGCCTCATCGAGATCGAACCCAAGAATGGCGCGCGTGCTGAACTCCTCGCAGAGAATGGCCTTGGCAACCTCAACCCCTCGCTGCTGAAGTGGCGCCCAAGCCTCAGACTCGGATCCAAAGCGGAAGGCTCGCTCCACCCATAACTCCAGCGAATCAACGTCCGAGCTTCCGCCGACGACCTCCTGCTCGATATGAGGCCCACGAACTACGGATACGTCAAGAACATCTGGGAGTAGCACGGCGTGACGCGCGAGTTCACGCGCGCCGTCCAGCAGTAACTCGACTTCCCCCCACTGCATCTTGGTGTGGAGACGCCGGAGCAGCGTATGTTTGAACGCGGTGGCCTGAGCAAAGGGGTCGTCGATGTCCTTGGTCGTGTCCTTGAGAGTTCGGGTCCAGCGACCGTCCTTTTGTCGAACCCTGCCGCCCTTGACCTCGATGACAAGCAATCCATAGCCGGGATGCAGGACCACGAAGTCTCCTTCCCGGTCTCGAGCGCCCTCGCCGTCTTCAACAAACAGCGTGCGTAGACCGTGGAAGATTTTCCAGGTGGAAGGGAGCGCCTCGCACGCGCGGTACACACGCTCCTCTGCCGGGCTCTTCAACGCGAGCTCGTCCAGCTCGCGCTTCGTTTTCAACGGAATCATCTCGGCCATCAGCGCCTCTCCATTTCGATGGAATGCCTCGACGGAGACCACGTGCGGTCTCGGAGTTCGCCGTTGTCGCCACGCACGCTAAGGACCACGATCCCGTCGGCATCCGTGAAGTTCCCGCTCACGGACTCGATGATCCCGAGATAGGAACCGCGGAGGTAGATATGCCGCCCGACGCCGGGGAGGAGCGTGCCCTCGGGAACACGCTCGGCACAGACACGCCAGCCGCCATCAAGTTGAAAGGACGTCGTGCGTTTAATCGGGTTGTGAATCGCATGAACGCGGGCACGAACGGGATCCGTCGCGTGTTCAACCACGTAGACCCAGTAGCGGTCGTCGAGGTCCCAGGCAGCTCTGGCCTGAGCCGGTCGCAGGCCGACGCCGCGTCCGTCCCAAGCCCCAATGAGCCCCTTGACCTCGATGACTCGCTCCGGCTCTCCATCCTGTCGCAGGCGGGCTAGGTCAAAGCCAGGGTGGCCGTCAGGGGTCTCTTTCAGGAGCGAGCTTGAAATACCGCTCATTGCCTCGTACTCTCGCGCCTTTCCCAACGCTGCAGCGTCGACCGCCTCGGAGGTCGCATCCGACGACATTGTCGTTCCGTCGATGTGTCCCGTCGGGGCCTTCAGGTAGGAGATGAGACGACGGCCACGCCGTGGCACCAGAAGACGTGCCCGGCCATCACGAGGGCGAATCGACGGGGTCGTCGGCGCTTCGCCGGGCGGAGCATCCGAGGTGCTGGCTCCGCTTCCAGTGTGGGATCGCGCCGGGTCTCTCGGACGCGACCCGAATGGAGGCGGGCCGCCGCTGGAGGTGCCGTTTCTGCTCGACCCGTTCGAGCGCACGCTGGTCTCAGACCCAGTGGCGTCAACCTCCTCGGTCGTGGTCGCCGGCTGGTCCTCGGCGGTAACGGTGGGAGTCGGCTGGTGCGAGTCGCGGTTGTTGTGGCTCCATTCGCTCCGCGTCGGAGGTACCACTGCATCAGGCAGCGGGGGAATCCTGCGGCGATCCAGTCGCGCGGCGATCTCGGACACCGGCACACGCAGAATCTCCTCCAAGGGCGCCAGATTGCGCAGGGCGCAGGGCCCCAATCTTCTGTTGACCGCGAGGGCGACGTCGGGGATCACGTTGTCGGAGGAACCTCCCGCGATGTACATCAGCTCGTCAACTAGGTAGACCTCTACGTTCTCGTGCCCAAATCGCTGCTGAGGCGCGAGGGGTGCCCCCGCCAACTCGGTTGAGAGTGCCGCGCATGCCTCAAATTGCAGGCCCAGGACCCCCTCCAGGCCTGGTTCTAGATTCTGGTGCTCACCCAGAATCAGCCGGCGCAACCCCACTTCGAACGCGACGCTACGGAGCCGTTGAGTAAAGGCATGGCAAACCATTGCAGAACCCGAATCGGCCGCGGCGGGCATGCGTTCCACGAGTTCCTCCCGGATCGTGGTCGACACCCCATGAACTCCCGCGAAGCGTGCCAACTCTTCGCCCACCCGTTCGTGAAGAAGTGCCACGACGTCCCGATCAAGGCGGTCCGCCCACCAGGGCGCGTCCTCCTTGAGCACCTCCATGGCGCGTCGTAGCAGCCCCTTCTCGTCGAGCACATGCACTCGCCCAAGGCCGTGCCAGGCCATCCCGGGCGCGGCGAGTTCCGTGCGCAGTCGCAGAAGAGGCTGCATCAACACGTGAAGCGCGCTCGCCTGCTCGTCCTCCGTCAACGGGCGACCACGCGTCGACGTCGCCAAATCGTCCAAGTACCCAACGAAGTCGCGGGTTTCCGCATTCGGGCGACGCCCAAGCAGGTCCATACCCGCGCCGATGGTGCCATCACCCGGGATGTGCGCGCGCAGCGAGAGGAAGTAGGGGACCGGCTGTGCGAAGCAGTGGTCTGCTTGCCAGAACCGCTCGGCCTCATCGTCCCAGATCACTTCTGTGGCGCCAAAGGCCTGCCGGGCACCCGTAGTTGCTGCTGTGGTTACCTCGGCCATACTTCTGCCGAGGTAGGCATAGAAGCCTTGGGCGGTGTGGCGGGCCGCCACGGCGCCCACGCGTTCGGCCTGGTAGGCGTCTCTAACGGCCTTGAAGTGCGCTCGTGCCGTGGCCAATGGGACCATCGCTCGCACGCCGAGCGCCTCAAGCAGCCCGTGATCGTTCGAACACGCGCAGAGCGGTTCCTGACTGGCAACCAAGAACCCGTCCGCCGCTCGAAACAGCTCGGCAGGCTTGAACAGACGTTCCTCGGCGTCCAGCACGACACCGTAGCGCGCGCTTGCTTCGTTGCCGCGCAGCGCCGGTAGCCACGATAGTTCCGCAAGGTGCTGGCTCACCGATCGACCGTCGACGTCGCGTTCCCATCCCGCTTTGCCAAGCCCCACGACGTGCGCAAAGCAACCGTGGATGGCGTCGAGTATGTGGGGGCCGCCGCCTTGCAGACCGGCGCGCGCGAGGTCCGCTACACGCTGAAGCACTTGGCGGAGGCGTGGGACACGAACCATCCCGAGAGTCACGAAGAGATCCTGCCAGGGCTTGTCAATCGGGGTCGCCGGACACCGCAGAGCCGGCCCGCGCTCGGCAAGCAACGAGTGAGCATCCGTCGCCTCCGGATGGTATATCTGATTTGGCGCTACCCAAGTTCCGCCGGTTGTCGGAGCGATCGGTGCCCGGCGCAAATCCTTCCGCAGCTCGTCGGCCCCGGCGAGATAGTCCCGACGCGTCGAATCTGCCAGCCAAATCAAGGCCGCGTGCCGCGTCCCGTCGTCGAGAGAGCCGAAGCGTTGAAGGAACGTGCGTCGAATGAACTGGTCCAACGTGTACTCGCGCGCCCCCATCGCCTTCAACAGCGGTTGGCGTGCGTGCCCGTCGCCGAGCGCGAGAAGATGCACGTCGTCAGCGAAGCTTGGTGCTTGGAAGCCAGCAGGAACGTAAACCTGCGCGTCGCTTACCGCTCGCGTGCCGCCCGCGGTCGGCCAGATCCGCGCGTTCGCCAACCGTTGCAGCGTCTCAGCCGCAAGCGGCCTCTCGCCGTGCGCCTCAGCCAAAAGGTCGATGAGCGTGCCCCAACTCTCATGAACGGCAGTGCTCTCGGGCCACGCGAGGAGGCGCCGAGCTATTGCCTCGGCCAAAGTCGGCAACGGGGAGCCCGGGAGCTGAGTCAGAAGATAGTCCAGCGCCGCCAGCAGGGAGCGGGAAGTGCCCGTCATGGGTACACCCAGCGCGCGCAACGCGCCAATCTGGACGGGAGTCAATTTGGGGTTCGGGCGACAGGGAGAGTCCTCGGCGTAGAGGGTACGTAGGGTGCCATCGAGATCTACTACCAACGGAAGCCCGCCGAGCGCTTGTTGCGACATCGGTGGGGGGTGTCGTGCCAAGAAGGTGACTACCCGCTCTAGCCATTCGAGATCAACAACCCCGCCCGGCGCTGACGTCCAAGGCGAGAGTCCAGCAGCCTTGCAGGAATCATGTAGCCACCGGAGCACCTGACAAAATTGTCCAGCCTCGATCCGAGAGAGCCCCGGCACCTTGGCATTTCCGCTGAACGCCTTGATCACCTCAACATCGAGAAACCACTCTGGGCACCTGGCGAGTTGGCGGACCTCCGCGTCAGCGTCCAGCATCTTGACATTTGAGGCCAGCGTTCGGAGCTGACCGTCGGCACGCAATGATAGGGGGAGCCCCTCAAGCTCCGTCGTTGGAAACTGCTTGAAAAGGTCCACGAGGCAAAGAATGCCTTGCCGATCCCGAAGACATCCAAGGGGAGCCTGAGCGTGAGGCACGGCGATGGTACCTACATGCCGGAGGATCGCGCAAACCTGAGCCGGGGTTGCCGGCTCGGGTTTGCACCGAACGTCGGCGAGACCGCTGAGCACGCCCTCCGGGAGCGCGGGTTCAACAAGTTCGAGGCCGTCACCTCGCAAGGCGTCGACGAAGTGCGTCGACCAGTCGCTGCGCGGCCGCGTCGCTTCGTTTGGACGCACCCAGCGCGCGGCGCCAGCGCCCCGGACTCTGATGCTGGGCTGTTCCGCCAATTCGCGGATGACGCCTCGAGTCAACCCCGCCAGCAAACGCTGCGATTCGTCGATCGGGGAGGGCCAAATTCCGTAGAGCGCGGCGGCATCAGGGGCGGTGGACTGAGATAGGAGGTACCGGAACAACGCCCCGGCGCAGCTGGGTACCGCATTCAAGAGCAGCGCTTCGTTCCATGCGCTGCGAATGCGGACGTCCGGTGCTCCGCTGTCTTGCGTGAGTGCGCGTCGTGAGCTGTCAAGGTCGAAGAAGCCGTTCACGTGGAACGGCAGGCCTGACTGAATCGGCAAGGGCAGGGTGCAGAATAGCCGCCCTTCGACACGCACGGGCGCGCCCCTTGCGGCGAGCTTGCATGCCACGCCCACCTTCGGGACCGCCTTGCGCTTGATCTCAAGCATTTCCTGCGCGCGATCGAGCTGAAAGCCCAGAGTGCCCGGCTCAAAGGACTGACTTACGAGCCAGCCTTCTCGTCGGACACAGCGCCCGCTCACCTCGAACTCATGCGTGTAAACTGCGTGCGGCGCCGCGCTTGGGTCGCGGCGCCAGTCCTTCAGGTATTGCTCAACCTCAACCCCACCAGCGAGGCGGAGAGACGACCGAGCGCGCTCAACCTCGTCCTCGTTTGTGGTTCGCATGCTCAGGATCGGGTGATGCGCACCGTCGGTGGAGATCTCCCAGATGTCGAGATGACGCACGTGTCGCAGGAACAGCAGGAGTGCCGTACCGTAGAGTTCTTCCACCTCCCTGAGTAGGGCGGGGACATCATCCGGTGCGAACGGCCGGTCGCTAAGTCGCCCAGCGCGCGCCTGTGAGGCTGTGCGAAGCGGTAGACGAAAGATCGTATTCTCCAGCGTCTGCACGCCATCTGGCAACCCGAAGGCACGTAGCCAAGTCGGACACGACGTCCAAAGATCCCGAAGCCACCACTCGGTGCCGTGGTCGCCGTCGTGTTGGGACACGACGTCGTCGAACGGGTCGAAGCAGCAGAGTAGGTTTCGAGTCACAAACGCGGGGTAGTCGGTCACGGCGTACGTAGTGTTGAATCCCCGACCGAATTGGCCGGTTCGCTCTACGTCGAGCAGCTTACTTCCGGCCCCGATTTTTCGGATCGCAGCGAGGTTGGCGTCCGTGAAGGTCTGATTGCTTTCAACAAGCAATGCCGGACCCATCAACTGTGTCAATGTGCTCGGGACATCGCTCCCGTGGTGGGTGCGTCGATCGAAGACGACGCGGAGCCAAGTCGCTCCAGCGTCGTCGGCGTTTTGGAGCAACTCCTTCACGACGCCGATCCCGGCCGGGTAGTCCCCGATTAGGGTGCGCAGGGTGTCCAGCAACTCGACCTGCTGCCCCGCGGCGCGGCCCGCTGGCAAGCCAAGACCAGGGATCAGAGAATCTGCGCCCATCAGCGTTTCGAGCCCCGTGCCCCGTCCGGGACAACCCGGTACAGCTCGGCGTCGCAGGCACCGCGCGGTCCCTGAAGCGCACACGGCCCGGATGTGAGGTCTTTGCTCATTGGTGGCTTTGTCTCAGTTCGAACGGCTTATCGTTCCAGGAGGGCCGCTGCCCGCTCCTCGCGCGAGAGTCGCAGTACCTGGCAGACCCGCGGTACCTGGCGGACCCTGCGGTACCTACCCGATCAGGGCATGTAGGCCACAATCATCTCCCCCGATCCGGCAAGATCGCCCGCCGCTGGACCTGGCAGACCTCCCTACGCCTCCCCCCTATGAAGGCGCCTGTAATTGCGCCTGATCGCCAGGCTACCCTGAGCAGAAAGAGAGCCTTCTCCACGAACCCCCCGTAGGAAGGTCTGCCAGGTCCCTCAAGGCTCAGGAGTGCCGCTACACCGGGAAGCTCTCTGGCAGACCTGCCGGAAACTCGAGGTCCAGCGAGGTCCGCCAGGTATGCCAGCCCTCGCGGCGGACGGCACCCGTCGCCTCGCGTCGATGTCGACGCGACAACCGAGCATTACCGTCGTTAAACGTACAGGATGCCCGCGACAACCCTCGCCGCGGCGCCTCGGAGGCCCGCATGCCAGCGTCGTTCAACCCCCTCGCGCCCCCCGACGAGGCCTACTGGGTCGGCGAGCTTCGCGTCGGTCGCTTCAACGAGCTCGGACGGTTCGTCCGCGAGCGCGCCGTCGGCGCCGAGTTCGAGCGGCTCTGGTTCCGCACCGCCGAACGTGCGGTCGCGCGATCGCTCGTCGAGGCCTGGCATTCCGAGCACAGCCACGCCCACCTGATGCTCCTCGGATGGTTCGCCGACGAGAAATCGTACCGCGCCATCGAAGCAGCCTGCCGACGCGCGCTGCCCGAGGCGGTCCGTTCCGCATGCCTCGTCGGGGCGCAGCGACGCCTCGCCGCCCTGGCCGGTCTCCTCCAGCACGCGCCGGACGCCCTCGCGGACGTCTACTACTGGGATGCGTGGATGCCGCGCGGCCGAGCCGCAATGCGGATGCAGGGCCACCAGCGCCGGATCCAGCAGCCCCTCGCGGTCGCGGCGTGGGACGCGCTCGCCGAAGAAGGGCTCCGCGGCGCACAGCTCTCCGCATCGGCCGTGGACGGGCTCCACTACGAGCGCGCGCTCGTCCGCGACTGGCTCGACGACGTGCTGCTCGTCTTCCGGCGGCACGGCACCTCGTCCGTCCAGTGGGATCCCGACGAGGACCGCGCCCGCGCCATGTCGAAGGAGGATCTCACGTTTCTCCGCTTTCACGCCCGCGGCGCGAGGGTCGACATCACGACCCGCGACCTGGACCGCGCGATCTCGCTCGCGTCCGCAATCGGTACCGCGTTGTTCGGGGCACCGGTGGAGTACCGGCACGCGCGGGATCCCCTCAACCGCGAGCGCCTGGACGCCTTCCTCGAGCGGCTCCTCGACCCCGACGACCCAGCTTTCGAGCTCCATGAGATCGTGGGGACCACCGCCGGGCAGGCGGATCCGGCGTCTCTCGTCATCAACCGCGCCGGGCACGGCAGGATCGAGGAGTTCACCCAGGCGCAACGTCGTCAGTTCGGGTTCGCGCGGGATTCGCGGCACGTCGACCGCGTGAAGATCAGCTTCACCGACGAGGGCGAGCACTATCGGATGGCGCTCTTCTTCCCGGAGCCCGACGACGAGGAGAAGGACCTCGCGCTCTCCCTCGCGGACACGAGCACGAACAAGGACACGATCGACCGCTTCCGGGCGAAGATGCTGAACGAGCTTGGCGTCGAGATCCACCCCAAGGTCGCGGACACACGCCGACGGAGACGGCAGGACAGGGCCGAGCCCCGCCCGCGGCGTCTCGCGGCCGAAGACTACGACAGGCTGCTCGCAGGCCGCCTCGACGCGCCGGCCGCGTGGCAGGTGCAGGATCTTGACGCCCTCGCGCAGCTCGGGCTCGTCGAGGTCCGGCACGAGAGCGTCTTCCGGTGTGGGGACACCCGGATCCCCGCGATCTTCCGTCCGCCGGGCTCGCTCCACTGTCCCGTCGAGCTCACCCTGCCCTTCGCCTCCGTCAGTACCGAGGACGGCTTCACCCAGGAGCCGGGCACCCGGATCGCTTGCGACAACGGGCATGAATGGTCGCTCGACCGTGTGCGCCCCGCGTGGTTCCACCGAGTGCGCGTGCGGGTCCTCGCGCCAGCCGCGCTCGCCTGGCTTCGGGGCGGGCTCACGGGCAATCGATGGGAGGAGGACGAGCCGGGCGTGTTCAGCAAGCCCGTACCCGGTCGCGGTCGGCGCGTGCTGGCGGTGCTCGACGCTGCCGCACCCGAGTGGCGGCATGCCGGGATCCCCCGATGCCGCTGGGTGCGGCTGGATCCGACCACGGACGCCGAAAGGCTCCCGGCGATCTCCCTCGCCACACTCCTCGCGGACGGTTTCGGGGTCATCGCGCGGGCCTACGGCGAGGAGCCGGCCCCGGAGGAGGCCGACGGCTCTGAAGTCTGGGTGGAGCCAGACGCCAACGGTGGCATCCGCCGCGGGGTGCGCACGATTGTTGGTCCGCAGATGCCACGGTTCCGACTCCTCTTCGCGCTGCTCCAAGTGTGGGGCGAACAGCACGGATGGGAGACGCTGGCAAAGCGGACGGACCTCTGCGCCTTCGACGAGAGCGGCACCCTCACCCCGAGCACGATTGCACAGCTCCTTCACGCGCTGGGCCACGAGGTCGGGAAGGCCGCGGCCGAGGCGCTCGTCGAGAACCAAGGAAAGAGCGGGCTTCGCCTCCACCCGCCCCTTCGTGCCCGTGGGTTCCGCCTCGACGATGAGCTCGATTCATTGAAGGACCGTTCCAGGCCGCGCGCGGAAAAGTAAGGTTCGTCCGTTCGCGACAGCTCCCCGAGGGGCCTCCCGGTGCAAGTGAACGCGCTCACCGGCCGGGCGACCTTCCGCCCATGCTCCGGTCTGAACCTCCTCCCCCCACCGACCCACCCGAGCCGCCGGGCGACCTCGCCGCCGACGCGATCGAGGTGTTCCAGCCGCACTACGCCGAGCCCCTAACGCTCGACGACGGGCACGCGATCACGCGAAACCTCGGCGACGTCCTCTCGCTTCTCCGCGAGTGGCGCGAGGAGGCGCGTCCGCTTGAGGAGGCTCCAGCACCGGCACCCGATGTGGCGGCCCCACCGGAGATGGTCTCCGGGAAGCCGCCGCGCCGGCCTCGCGGCCGGAAGTTCCCTGCGGAGATCCCATGAAAGATGCAACCGGCCTCGTCCTCGTCTCAGTGATCGACGGGCGTCGCCTCGACACCTTCCTCCTCGACGGCAAGCCGATCTGGCCGTGCGCGCAGGTCGGAGACCTCCTCGGCTACGTCAACCGCGGTCGCCGGCTCGGCACGCGGATCACGAGCGAGTGGCAGAAGGAGTTCGTGGAAGGCGAACACTACGTCGTCCCCGAAGGTCAGGTTCTTGCCGACCTCCTCGGCGGCAAGGGCGCCGAGCCCGCCGTCGCGGGGCGTTCGACGAGCCCGACGTTCCTCACGTCCGCCGGGTTCCGCCAGGTGCTCGCGAAGACGCCGGGCGTGACGAGCGACTCGCTGCTCGTGATCCTCGACAAGGAGCTGCTGCCCCGCGTCGCTCGGCATCCCCTCGTCGCGCCTCGTCGCGACGGGGACGAGATTGCCGTCGTCGTCCTCTTGACCCCCGCGCAACGGGAACCGCGCGAGCGTCACCCGCTCGACGAGCTCGTCGAGCGCGCCTTCGAGTCCGGGTTGGTGCGCGCCGCGGTCCGCGCCCTCTTCGGGCTCGCGCCCGAGCCGGGTCCACGCACGGACGCGGGCTGCTGGCACTCGCTCGCCGAGATCGCCGGCTTCGCCGAGGCCTCCGAGGACGCGGTCGCCATGGCGATCCGGGAGCTCGGGATCCGGGGAGCCCCGGCGTTCTCGCGGGCGACCGTGGGCACGGCACGTGACGGGAGCCCCGTGCTCGCGTTCGTCTACAACCACCTCGCGATCAGGATGATCCTCGCCGCCCTCGGAGAGGAATTGCCGGACGAAGCGGCGTAGATGAGCACCGCGCCGACACACGAATGGGCCGCGGAGCCCAGCCTTCGGGCGTTCCTCGAGTGGATCCTCGACCGCCACGGGGCGATCGGGGGTCGCACTGAGATCCGCATCCTCGGCCGAGCCGCGGGCGTGTGGTCGGCCTTCGTGGGCCCGGAGGACGTGGACGCGCTCATCGACGCGCTTCGTCCCCTGAGCCCCGCCCCTCGCGCCGAGATCCCCGCCGGGGAGCACCCGCGCATCGGTGAGGCGGGCATCTACTTCAGCCTCCAGGCGGTGGCGCCCGGCGCTGCGCGGCCGGCCGGGCTCCCGCTCCGTCGGGTCTCCCGTGCGACGAAGGACCGCGACATCCACGCCTACACGCTCCTCGTCGTGGACATCGATCCGGAGCGCCGGCCCCGGGATCGGTCCGCGACCGACGAGGAGAAGGCCGAGGCGCTCGCCGTCGCCGCACGGGTCTGCGCGTGGTTCCGTGAGCTCGGCGTCCGGCCGATGCTGGCCGACAGCGGAAACGGCTACCACCTGCTGGTCCCGATGGTGCCGGGCTTCCGGGACGATGTCGCCCGCTACGCACAGGACACCCGCCAGCTCCTCGCGCTCCTGGATGCGCGCTTCTCGACCGCTGGCGCCAAGGTGGACCGTTCTACCTTCAACCCTTCGCGGATCCTGAAGCTGTACGGGACCATGGCGGTCAAGGGCGCGAGCACGCCGGAGTACCCGCACCGGCTCGCCTCCGTCGACCTCGAGGGCATCCCCGAGGACGTCGACCTGTTCGAGCGACTGGCGGCCGCTGAGGTCGGCGCCGAGGCGACGCCCGCCCCGGCGCCGCTCCCTGGGCGCCCGCCGGGGTTGGCGCGCCCCGCTCATCCCGCGCCGCCCCCTCCGCCCGCGTGGACGGAGTGGCGCCGGGCCGCGCTCCAGCGCCTGCCGCTCGAGGCGGTGTACGGCGAGCTGCTCACGGGGAAGGTCTCCGGTGCCGGCTGGCTGCAGTGCCGGGATCCGTGGTCCGAGAGCGGCGACCGCAACCCGTCCTCGGGCGTGGCCGATGGAAGCGGCGAGGCCGAGCGAGGGACGTTCCACTCCTTCATCCGGAGTGATTCGCTCTCGGTCTTCGACTTCCTCATCGCGCGCGGGCAGGTGGCCGACTTCCGGGCCGCCGCGCACCGGGTGGCCGAGCTCTCGGGGGTCGCGCTCCCAGCGCCACCGGCAGCGGAGGAGCTGGTCGCGACCTTCCAGTCGGCGTGGACTGCGGCTGGGAATCCCGAGGCGCGCGCTACCGTGATGCGGACGGCGCTGCACGGGCTGATCGACCTCCCGGCCATCGCGCGAGAATCGGCGTTGGAGGAAGTACGGAAGGTCGCGGGCCTCTCGGCGCGCATCTTCGGCGCCGCGCTCGCCGAGGCGCGCCGGGACGCTCGGAGGCAGCGAAGCCAGGCGACCACGCCCGTCCGCCGGGGCCTGCCCGTCGTCGACTTCGTCGAGAACCGTGACACGGTGGACGCACTGTTCGACGCCATCGTCGCCGCGGTCGCCCCGGCGAACCGGTTCTTCCGGTTCGAGCGGGAGATCGTCTTCGTACGACGGGGCTTCGGCCCGCGTCCGGTGGACGAGCGGAGCCTCCCCGGCCTCCTCTCGGCGCTCGTCGAGCTCCGCTACCTCACGGCGACGGAGGAGGGCGTCACCTTCCAGCGCTTCGACGTGCTCCCCTCCGACCTGTCCCGCGCGTTCGTACACTCTCCGCGCGTCGCGTCGAAGCTGCCCGTCCTCACGATGTACGCGCGGACCCCGGTGTTCGACCGCCACTGGAGCTTCGTCGGAAAGCCGGGCTTCCACCCGGCGAGCGGCATCTTCTACGACGGCCCGGAGATCGTGCCCGCCACCGGCGTGACCCACCTCCTCGGGGTGGTGCAGGACTTCCCGTGGAAGGACGCCGTCGACATGGTGAACTTCATCGGGGCGCTCCTCACGGCGCTGACGATGCCCCATTGGGGCCGCGGCCACCCGTTCCTGGCGATCAACGGCAACCGGCCGGGGGTCGGGAAGAGCACCCTCGCGCGCGTCCTCGGCGTGATGGCGGAGGGCACGGAGCCGACGACCGTGTCGTTCTCGTCGAACGAGGAGGAGTTCGAGAAGCAGCTCGCGACGCGGATCGAGACGGGCGACCGGATCGTGCTCATCGACAACGCCAAGACGACGCGGGCCATCGAGAGCCCCGTGCTCGAGCGCTGCATCACCGACACGCGGCTCAACTTCCGCCGGCTCGGCGGGAACACCGCGATCTCGCGCCCCACGAACGACGTGCTGTTCGTCCTCACGATGAACCTCACCCAAATGGGGGCCGACCTGCGCCGCCGCGCGCTCCCGCTGAACCTGGAGATCCAAGGTGACGTCCGCCGCTTCCGCTACCGGACGGACGACCCTATCGGGGAAGCGCTCGCGGCGCGCCTCCAGGTCGTCGCCGAGCTCGCCGGGATGGTCGAGGCGTGGCTTCACGGCGGGCGGCTCCTCCCACACGACGCGGCGATCCACAGCACGAACCGCCGGTGGGCCGCGACGATGGACGCGATCCTGAGAGGCGCCGGCTTCGACGGCTTCCTCTCCAACTTCGCGGACTCGGAGCACGCCTTCGACCCCGACTACGAGCTGCTCCTCGACGTGTGCGCCTCGCATCACGGCGACGAGCCTCGTACGGCGGGCGAGTGGGCCGCTGTACTCGTGGCCGGGGAGCTGTCGGAGAAGCTCGCCGACCCGCGCGGGAACCCCCGCCCGCGGCGGGCCCAGGCCACGATCGTCGGGCAGCTCTTCTCGGCCTACCTCGACGGCACGACCTTCCCCGTCGGAGACATCCGGTTCCGCTTGCGTCGCGACGAACCGCGCAAGGGACATCCGCCCCTCTACTGCTTCGAACCCTCGGAATAGCCCCGCCCAGCCGCGCGGGGCGCCCGATTCTGGGATTCAGGGTTCCCATACTGTTGCCGTTATGTCAAGTTGAAACGGCCATAGCCACCTGCCCGGAGCCCATCGTGCGAAAGCTCACTCGCGACCGTACCCCATCGAAGCCGACCGAGTCCCCCGTCCCCGGGCGTCGTCCCGCCGTCATGTACGCCCGCGTGTCCTCACGCGACCAGGAGAAGGAAGGCTTCTCCATCCCGGCGCAGCAGAAGCTCCTCCGCGACTACGCCGTCGACAAGGGCTTCCACATCGTGGAGGAGTTCATCGACGTGGAGACCGCCAAGCGCTCCGGCCGGACGCAGTTCCAACGGATGCTCGCCTACGTTCGCAAGCGCCACCAGAACGCGCCGGTGGTGCTCGTCGAGAAGACCGACCGCCTCTACCGCAACCTGAAGGACTGGGTGACGGTCGACGAGATGAAGGCGGAGATCCACCTCGTGAAGGAGAACATCGTGCTCTCCGAGGAGTCGCGGTCCTCGGAGAAGTTCATGCACGGCATCAAGGTGCTGATGGCCAAGAACTACGTGGACAATCTCTCCGAGGAAGTCAAGAAGGGCATGTACATGAAGGCCGAGGAGGGGCACTGGCCGAGCGCGGCCCCCTTCGGGTACATCAACCGCCGGGAGAGCGACAAGAGCTACATCGTGCCCGACCCCGAGCGCGCCGTTCTCGTCCGCAACCTCTTCGACCTGTACGCGCGCGGCCAGCACTCCATCAAGGACCTCGTCACGTACGCGAAGGACTTCGGGCTCACCGGACGCAGGGGTGGCAAGCTCCAGGCCAGCAACGTGCACGTCATCCTCCGCAACCCGATCTACGCGGGCGAGTTCTATTTCTCCGGCGTGAGGTACCAAGGCAAGGACCCCACCCTGGTCTCCCGGGATCTCTGGCAGCGCGTCCAGAACCGCCTCGACGGATTCCCGGACACGCGGCCGGGGCCGCGGAACTTCCTGTACCAGGGGCTCATGAAGTGCGGGAGCTGCGGCGCCGCCGTCACCGCGGAGATGAAGAAGCAGAAGTACGTCTACTACCACTGCTCCCAACTGTGCGATGACTCACCCTACGTCCGCGAGGAGCGGATCAGCGAGCAACTGGCCAGCGTCGTGCTGAAGGGGCTCCAGCTGCCGCCGGAGAAGCTCGCGTTCGCGACGCGGGCGTTGAAGGCGTCGCGGGTGGACGTCGTCCGCGAGACCGGCGAGCGCCTCGCCGCCGCGCGCGCCCGCTACGATCGCCTCCGCGCGCTCCTGGACAAGGCGTACGAAGACAAGCTCGACGGCCGCATCGACGAGGCGTTCTTCGCCCGCAAGCGCATCGAGTGGGAAGACGGGATGCAGAGCGCCCACGAAGCCATCGAGCGCTACGCCCGCGTGGACCACAAGGTCATGGACGTGGCCCTTGAGGTCCTGGAACTCGTGAGTTCGGCGTACGACCTGTATATCCGGAAGGATCCGTCGCAACAGCGCAAGATGTTGAATCTGCTGCTATCGAACTGCGAATTGCGGTCCGGGTTGGTCACCCCGACCTACAAAAAACCCTTCGACGCACTTGCCGAACTCGCGAAGGCCCCGAACGACGAGGAAGCGGAATCCCCCGGCGGACCCGTGCGCCATCCAGTATGGTTGGGGCGGTTGGATTCGAACCAACGGTAGCCGGAATCAAAATCCGGTGACTTACCAGCTTGTCGACGCCCCAGCGTCTCGTCCGACTAACCGACCCCCCGCCAGACCGCCACCCGGACCGCCTTCAACAGCGGCGCGCCACCCCCAAGGCCCCGACAGGCACGTCCGATCCGTGCCTCCCGGTCTACGCCCCCACCCCCGGCGTCCCCCCGGCCCGCAGCTTCCGGATCGCGCCCCGGAGGCCCGACACCGAGAGGTGGAACATGGGCACCGCGTTCCCGATGGCGCGCACGGTGGGGTGGTCCCAGTACCGGGGCGGGTCGGGATTGAGCCAGACACTTGCCGGCGCCTTGCGGGACATGCGCTGGATCCAATCGAGGCCGGAGGGGCCGGTGTCGCCGAAGCCGGTGTTGAACAGCTCCCAGGGGGCCATGGAGGCGTCCCCCACGAAGATGATGCGGTGCTGGGGCGTGAGGTCGCGGATGACGTCGCTCGTGAGGCGCCGCTCGTAGGTGGCGTAGCTCTTGTAGACGAAGCGGTACGGTGCGTTGTGGAAGTAGAGCGCCTCGAAGGTCTTGAAGACCTTCATCTCCTTCGCCGCGGTGAAGAGCCGTGACACCAACGCCGCGTGGGGCTCCATGGAGCCACCCACGTCCATCAGGAGGAGCAGGTGTACGCGGTTGACACGCTCCTTGGCGAAGTGGAGATCGATCTCCCCTCCCCCCTTGGCGGTCTTCGCGATCGTGCCCTCGATGTCGAGCTCCTCGCGGCCCTCGCGCGCGAGGTTGCGCAGCATCGCGAGCGCCACCTTGAAGTCGCGCACGGAGAGCGTCATGTCGGTGCGGTACTCGCCCCACCGGCGCTCGGACGCGACCTGGACGGCGCCGCGCCCCTGGCTCTCGCCGCCGACCCGGATGCCCTGGTCGTTGCGACCGGAGTGGCCGAACGGCGACGTGCCACCCGTGCCGACCCAACGGCTGCCGCCGTCGTGGCGCTCCTTCTGCTCCTCGAGGCGCTTGCGGAGCTCCTCTTGGAGCTGCTCCCAACTCTCGTAGTCGCCGGGAACGCGCTCCCCCTCGCCGAGCTTCGCGTCCTGGAGCCACTCCCACAACGCGTCCTTCAGCTTGGGTGGGAGCTCCACGCCCTTGAAGGTGGCGGTGAAGGCGAGGTCGAAGGCGTCGTAGTGGGCCTCGCTGTGCACGAGCACGGCGCGCGCGAGGTAGTAGAGCCCGTCGAGATCCTCCACGAGCCCCGACGCGAGGCCGCGCAGGAACGCCAACCACTCGCCCGTCCCGACGCCCAGGCCCTGGGAGCGCAGGTTGAAGAGGAGGTTGAGCAGGATCACCGCTTGGCCTTCGCGAGCTCGAGGTCCTGCTCCTGCTTCAGCAAGATGCCGGGGAACGGAAGCTTTGCAGCCAACTCCTCGGGGGCGACGCCCGCGCGCGCGAGCACCGACAACCAATCGACGAGCTCGCTGGTGGAGGGCTTCTTGCGGATGCCATCCAAACGACGGAGGCCGTAGAAGCGCTGGAACGCGCTCTCGACGAGCTTCTCGGAGAGGTTGGGGAGGTGCACGTCCACGATCTTGCGCATGCGCTCGCGATCGGGGAACGCGATGTAGTGGAACACGCAGCGACGCAGGAAGGCGTCGGGCAGCTCCTTCTCGGCGTTGGACGTGATGATGACGATGGGCCGGTGCTTGGCTCGCACGGTCTCGTCGATCTCGGGGACGTGGAACACCATCTCGTCGAGCTCGCGCAACAGGTCGTTGGGGAACTCGAGGTCCGCCTTGTCGATCTCGTCGATGAGCACGACGACGCGCTGCTCGGTGTTGAACGCCTGCCCGAGCACGCCCATGCGGATGTAGCGGCGGATGTCCCGCACGTCGCCCTCGCCGAAGCGGGCGTCGTTCAGGCGCTGCACGACGTCGTAGTGGTAGAGGCCGTCCACCGCCTTGGTGGTGGACTTGATCGACCAGGTGTAGAGCGGCACGCCGAGCGCCTCGGCAACGGCGGTGGCGAGGACGGTCTTGCCGGTGCCGGGCTCCCCCTTCACGAGCAGGGGGCGACCGAGGAGAACGGCGGCGTTGACGTCGGCCAGCAGGCCCTCGTCGGCGATGTAGCGAGCGGTGCCCGCGAAGGTGGTGGACATCCGCGCCTTCTATTGCGCCCCGCCTCCGTTCGCGACGGAAGCGCGCGCCGGGCCGCCGAGAACCCGCTGCCACGTCCACGCTTTCGTACGCCGGTTCACCCGCCGCCGCCTCACTTGCGTTAGAACCCTGCCCCGCCCTGGAAGGCCCGTGGAACGCAACCTCGCCGTGCTGATCGACTTCGAAAACATCGCTACCGGCTGCGAGAAAGAAGGCCTTGGCCGCTTCGATATCCGCATCGTGATGCGCCGGCTGAAGGACAAGGGCCGTATCTCGGTCGCACGGTCCTTCGCCGACTGGGGTCGGTGGAACCGCTTCAAGCTCGACCTCGTGCACGAAGGCGTCACGATGGTGGAGCTCACCAGCCACGGCATGCAGTCGAAGAACCGCGCCGACATCGCGCTCGTGGTCGACGCCATGGAGCTCGCGTTCACCCGCAACTTCATCGACACCTTCGTGATCCTCTCGGGCGACAGCGACTTCACGCCGCTGGTCATGCGTCTGAAGGAGCTCAACAAGCGCGTCATCGGCTGCGGCACGCGCGGCTCCACGAGCCGCCTCATCGCGGAGACGTGTGACGAGTTCTTCTTCTACGACACGCTCCGCAACGAGTCGCGCCTGGAGCCGCTCCGGCCGCCCAAGCAGGCCCCGGCCGTCCCCCCGACGACCCCCGCGGCCGCCGCCGCCGCCGCCGCCGAGGAGACCGAAGAGGAGGAGGGCCTCACGTTGGACGAGGCCTTCGAGCTCCTCGTCGAGACGTTGGAGAACCACCAGCGCGACGAGCCCGCGCCGGTGCACGCGAGCGTCCTGAAGGCGTCGATGAAGCGCAAGGAGCCGACCTTCTCGGAGGTCGACCTCGGGATGCGCACCTTCGCCCGCTTCCTGGAGACCGCCGCGCAGAAGGGCCTCGTCGCCCTCTCGAAGGACGATCGTGCCGGCGGCCTGCGGGTCGACCTGCCGCAGACCGCGCACGACGAGCCGGCGCAGGCGCGCCCGACGCCCCCGCGCACCCTCGGGCCCGACGCGCGCCGCCTCCAGGGCCTGCTCGCGGAGTCCGGCCTGGAGATCGGCGAGCCCCGCGAGCGCCGCATCATCATCGAGCAGTTCGTGGCCACGTGCGCCGAGCGCGCGCGTCGCAACCGCACCTGCGCCATCCAGTTCGTCCTCGGTGACCTCCTCCGCCGCTGCAAGCAGGAGGCGCCCGACGTGCCCCCCCGCACGGTCAAGGCCGTCGCGCACGCGCTGCTCCGCGCCGGGCTCCTCATCCACCCCAACGGCGAGCCCGCTCGCGCGACCACCGCGCCGTTCGTGGCGCCCGAGTCCGCCACCCAGCTCGTGGACGACCTGCACGCCGCCGGCCTGCGCGCGCTCGTGGCCCGCGGCGAGAACCCCGACGACGCCGTGCTGACAGAGCTCTTCGTCGGCACCGACGCCGAAGCCGCGGGAGAGCCCAACGGCGAGGCCGTTGCCCGTCGCGCGGCGGAGCCGGCCCCGGCCCACGCCGAGCCGAAGGCCGGCCGCCGCGAGGACCGCCGGGACGACCGTCGCGATGGCCGTCGCGGGCCCCGCGCCGACCGCCCCGAAGGCGCACGCGCCGAAGCCCCCCG
>JAUXTN010000104.1 GCA_030684355.1 Pseudomonadota bacterium | reverse complement strand
GGGGGGGGGCCCCCCCCCCCACGGCGGCCGGGCGCAACGCGCCCGGCCGCCGGAAAAAACGCACCTCGAGGGCCGACGGCTTGGCATTCGGCCCGTCGCCCCACATGCTACGTCCCTCTGTCCGGGGGTCCTGATGCTCTTGCTCCTTCCTTCGCTCGCGCTGGCGGCTCCCCCGTGGGCGGACCTCCCGCCGCTCTCCGCCCCCCCGCAGACCCTGCTCGACGCCGCCGCCGAGCTCGTCGGGGATCGGCCGGTCGAGATCCTCTTCGAGGACGTGCGCATCACCTTCGGCGAGGGCCGGACCGTCGCGCGCAGCGAGCACATGGTCTACATCCTGCGGGACCCCTCGGAGGCCCCCTACTGGACGCGCGCGGACGCCGGCTGGTCGCCCTGGTACCAGGAGCGCCCCGACGTCACGGCGCGGGTGATCCGGCCCGACGGGCAGACGTTCCTGCTCGACCCCTCCACGTTCGTGGAGGAGGCCTCGCGCGACGTCGACGCGACCCTGCTGGACGACCGTCGCGTCATGTACGCGCCGCTGCCGCAGGTGACCGCGGGCTCGGTGGTGGAGCTCGTCATCACGGAGAAGCCGATCGGCACGTTCGGGCCGGGCGGCGCCGGGGCGCGGGAGCGCGTGGTGCAGGGCGAGTTCGCGTGGCCGAAGCGGGTGACGGTCGAGGCCCCGGCGAAGATGCCGCTGCGCTGGTCCGGGGTGGAGGTGGCGGCGGAGCCGGTCACGACGACGAAGGCGGGGCTGCGCCGCCTCGTGTTCGAGCTCCCCGCGGTGCTCGAGCCCTACGAGCGCGGCGAGTGGGCGCCGCCGAGCCGCCCCGAGGCGCCGTTCCTCGACCTCTCGACGGGCGCCTCGTGGGAGGCCGAGTCCGCCGCCTACTACGGCCTCGTGGCCGACCGCCTCTCCGGGAAGGACCTCGCCCCGCTGCTCGCGGCGGGCGCGGGCAAGACCGGGGTCGACCAGGTCGAGGCGCTGCTCAACGCCCTGCGCGCGCGCGTCCGCTACACCGGCGTCGAGTTCGGCGAGTCGGCCATCGTGCCCGCCCCGCCGGACACCGTGCTGGGGCGCGGCTGGGGGGACTGCAAGGAGCAGGCGGGCCTGCTCGTGGCGCTCCTCGGGGCGTCGGGCGTGCAGGCGGAGATGGCGCTCATCCGCCCCGGCGCGGGGGAGGACGTGGCGCCCGAGCACCCGGGCCTCGGGTCGTTCAGCCACGCGATCGTGCACGTGCCGGCCACGACCACCCTCGGCGAGCTGTGGATCGATCCGAGCGTGCCGCAGCTCGGCGCCCGGGAGACCCCCCTGGAGGAGCTCGGCCACCACGCGCTCCTCGTGCGGCCGAAGGGCGGCGCGCTCGTGCAGATCGCGTTCCCCGGGGTGGAGGCCAACCAGCTCACGACGGTCACCGAGACGGTGTTCGTGCCCGGCCTGAAGATCCCCATCGACCTGCGGCTGAGCGGCCGCGGCGCCGTCGTGATGCCGCACCGCCCGCCGTGGGGGAAGGACGCCACGACCCACTTCCGCGAGCGGTTCGAGGAAGACGGCAGCCTGAAGTTCACCGACATCAAGCACACCGGCGTGGCGCGGACCGACGAGCCCTTCGACCTGCGCGCGAAGGGCACGACGGAGGCCGTGCTCTTCGAGGAGTGGTCGGACAACCTGGGGGTGCGCGGCACGTTGATGCTCCCGCGCGACATCGCGTGGAACGAGATCGACGAGGAGCGGACCGCCCCCTACCTCGTGCTCCCGAGCCGCATGGAGCAGGTGGTCCGCCTGCACCTGCCCGACGGGTACGTGGTGGACGAGGCCCCGGAGCCCCTGACCTTCGAGTCGGACGGCGTGCGCGTGGAGGTGACGCGCGTCCGGACCGCCGCCATCGAGGAGCTCCGCGTCGTCACGATGACGAAGAAGAACCGCTACGAGCCCGCCGAGGCGCGCGCCCTCGCGGAGGCCATCGCCGCCGGGTTCGCGGACTGGAACGGCAAGATCCGGGTCGTCGCCGAGCCGATCCAGCTCGTGGAGGACGACAAGCCCGCGGAGGCCGTGCGCCGCGCCCGGGAGCTCGTGGCCTCCCACCCCGGAGACCCCGCCTACCACGTCATCCTCGCGACGGTGCTGTCGCGCGGAGGCTTCCGCGACCTCGCCCTCGCCGAGCTCGAGCGCGCCGTGGCCGCGCGCCCGGGGGACGCCGACCTCCTCACCCGCCGCGCCTTCCAGCTCGCGTCGGACCCCGTCGGCCGCCGCGGCGTGCCCCCGTTCGACTCCGCGGCCGCGCGGGCCTCCGCGAAGGCGTGCCTCGCGGTGGACGCGAAGGACACGGCCTGCCGCGGGAGCCTCGCCTACGGGCTCCTGCTCGACCCCGAGGGCCGCATGTTCGGCCCCGGCGCGCCCTACGCCGAGCTGGAGACCTGGGGCGCGACCCTGGCCGACGACAAGGACGCCCCCGCGCGCCTCGCCGAGCTCCGGATCGCCGCGCTGATGCAGCTCGGCCGGTACCCCGAGGCCAAGAAGCTCGCGGCGAAGGAGGGCATGACCCGCCTCGTCGTCGCCGCGACCGCGCTCGGGGAGTCCGCCACCGCCGCCGCCGCGCAGGTGACCCGCACGAGCGAGTACGGGCGCTGGCGCCTCGCGAGCGACGCCGCCGACGAGCTCGAGCGCCTCCGCCGCTACCCCGAGGCCCTCGCCGTCATCAAGGCGGGCCTCGGCAAGTCGACGGAGACCGAGCGCGTCGCGCGCGTCACCCGCCTCGGCGCGTCCCGCCGGTGGGAAGACCGGGCGCCGGAGCTCGGGGCCCCCTCCGAGGCCGCCCTCCGCTTCCTCCACGCCGTCGGGAGCGGCGCCACGCGCCCGGCCCTCGCCGCGTTCGCCTCGCCGGAGCTGCTCGCCTGGCTCGACCCCGCCGCCGGCCACGGCGACTGGTGGAGCCACGTGCGCCCGATGGTGAAGAGCTGGCTCGGCGCGGACAGCCCGGACGCCCAGGGCATCGACATCGCGCTCGACCACGCGCTCGCCGCGGGCACGTTCGCGGTCGAAGGCGACGAGAAGACCGGGTGGAAGGTCTCCATCCGGGACGAGGACTGGCGGCGGCCGCTGCGGATCCTGCTCGCGAAGGGGAAGAAGGGCCCCGAGGTGCGCGCGTTCACGCTCCTGGACCAGACCGTCTCCATGGAGGCCGCCCGCCGCGTGAAGGCCGGCGACATCGCGGGCGCCGCGTGGTGGATCGACGCGTGGCAGCAGGACGAGCCCGCGGGAGAGGACGCCGCGGTCGCCGCCCGCTACCGCCCGATCGGCGACGTGGACCCCACCCGCGTGAAGGTCGCCGCCGCGCTGCTCGCGTGGCCCGGCGATCCCGGCGCCCTCGACGTCCTCGCTACCGCGCTCCCCACGGAGACCGGGGATCGCCGCCTCCTCGTCGGCAAGCGCCTCGTCTCGGGCCTCGTGGACACGGAGAAGTGGGACGCCCTCGCGGCCGTGATCGACCCGCTCCTCGCCGAGTTCCCCGCCGATCGGGACCTCACCCGCGCGAAGGTCGAGCTCGAGACGAGCCGCCAGGGCTGGGCCGCCGCGCAGAAGGCGCTCGACATCGCCATCGCCGCCCACCCTCGCGACGTGTGGCTCCGCACCGCCGCGGTCGAGGTGAGCCTCGGCACCACCGACGGCGCCGCGGCCATCGCCGCGCTCCTCGCGACGCTCGACGCCGGCGACACCTCCTCGCGCGAGCTCAACGAGGCCGCGTGGACCCTCCTGTTCATCCCGGGGAACGAGGCGAAGGCGCTGACCCTCGTGGAGAAGGCCGTCGACCTGCGCGGCGCCGGGGACGGCACGCGGCACACCCTCGCGATGGCCCAGCTCGCGAACGGGAAGGTCGGCGCGGCGGTGAAGACCCTGCAGGACGAGGTCAAGCGGAGCGGCGAGGTCGACAACCTGCCCGCGTACTGGTGGCTGGTGCGGGGCCGGATCGCGGAGGCCTACGGGCTGACCGAAGAGGCGATGGTCGCGTACCGGAACGTGCCACCGGAGCCGGGTGCCCACCGTTCTCGCAGCGATCAGTACGCCGCGGACCGGATCGCCGTGTTGGGAGGCGGATCTTGACGCTCTTTCACCGGACTGTCACGTTGGCAAAACGAGGAACCTGCTAAAATTTGACTTTTCGGTGGTGACGTGTCCTGACAACTTTCAGACATCCGATCTCTAGGGAGCGGTCATTGCTGTGGGTGAGGCGCCTGTCGGCGCATCCCCCGGAGCCGCATGCGCATCCTTGCTCCCGCTCTTGCCCTCGCCCTCGGCGCCTGCCAGGCGGGGTCCGCGGACACCGTGGCGCCCTGCTCGGACTGCACCCTCCAGAACGGGAACAACTTCGCCTACACCTCCGAGCTCTCCATCGGCTCGGAGCTCCTGCGCGCGGAGACGGACGCGACGATCCGGTGGGACACGCTGACGCGGGACGTGCGCGGCGGTGAGATCGACCCCCTCGGGGACCTCAACGAGGCCCGCCTGATCGCCTTCCGCGACCTCGACACCGAGGAGCTCGCCTACGCGCTCGCGCACGACGATCTCGCCCAGGCCGACGTGAGCGTGTTCGTGACCTGCACGCCCACGAACGCCTCGTGCGCGCTCTCGGACTTCGGCATGTTCGGGAACACGATCGACATCCAGCAGTACTTCCAGGAGGGCTACGGCACCTGGCTCCTCGCGCTCGGGATGCACGGCGAGCCCGGCGCGGATGCCATGATGTTCCTCGAGGCGAACGCCACCACCGCCGCCGTCGAGGCCCGCCTCGCCGACACGACGAGCGCGCTCTCGGTCGAGGTCGACCTCGACTCCCTCACCCCCCTCGTCATCCCCGCCGGAGACCCCACGGTCACCGTCGACTGGGCGGGCCTCACCCGCGACGGCCTCGGGGACCCCCTCGATCACGCCACGCTCGACGAGCTCTGGGTGGCCCGCTTCGTGGAGACGCCCGAGGAGCTCGCCGAAGACGTGTTCTCCCTCGAGGAGCGCGCCCAGGTGAGCTGGACCCTCGACGTGGCCGGCTACGACGGCGCCAGCCTCGCCGACCTGGAGGGAGAGGCCCCGTTCGCGGGCATCGACCGCAGCGGGACCTGGCTGATGGCGCTCCGCTGCCGCACCTGCACCAACCCGGCGCCGCGCTTCGTGACCCTGCTGAAAGGTGCCGACCCCACGTGATCCTGCTGCTCGCCTGCGTCACGCCCGATCCCGACGCGAACCCCGACAAGCCCTCGCCCGACGACACCGCGGACACCGGCGGCACCGTGCCCCTGGTGCTCCCGCAGTGGGTGCCCGACTTCGCGTGGTCCGCCGACGCCCCGGAGGCGAGCGCAGGCGGCGTCACCGTCGTGCCGCTCATCCTCTCGAACGGCGGCGGCGTCGTGGCCCTCGACGACGCGGGCGCGGTCATCTGGGCCTTCCCGACGACGGACGCGGGGCTGACCCGACCGCCGATGCGCGCGCACGTCTCGCTCGACGGGACCGCCGTCCTGTTCAACCACACGGCGCCCGCGGCGGACAGGCCTGCCGAGGTCGTGCGGGTCCCGCTGGACGGGAGCGCACCGGACACGGTCCACATCACCGGCGGCCACACCGACTTCGTGGAGTACACCCCCGGCGGGTACGCCACGATCGGGTGGGACATCCGCGCGTTCGGGGACCGCAAGATCCTCGGCGACACGATCGTCGAGCGCGATCCCGACGGCAACGAGCGCGTCGTGTGGAGCGTCTACGACGACTTCGAGCCCAACCTCGACGAGACCTACGCGCACCTCTACCCGTCCGACCCCGCGGTCGAGGACTGGTCGCACATCAACGGCATCTCCTACGCCGCGGGCGAGGACGCGTACTTCGTCTCGATGACGTTCAACAACGGCGTCGCCAAGATCGACCGCGCGACGGGCCTGATGGACTGGTACGTCGGCGATCCGGACGGGGGCGACTTCGAGAACCCCGACCGCGACCGCCTCCTCGCGCTGCCCCACAGCGTCGCGCGCATCGAGGGCGGCCTCCTCGCCTTCTCCCGCGGCAACCCCGGCGACCCCGGCGCCTGCTCCGAGGCCGTCGACCTCGCGGTAGACGAGACGACGCGCGAGGTGCGACGCGCGTGGAGCTACGCGGCGCCGGAGTGCCTGCTCGTCACGTTCCTGGGGGGCGCCGAGCGCCTGCCGGGCGGGAACACCGTGATCACCTGGACCACCGCCGGGCAGATCGACCAGGTGACCCCCGACGGCCGCCGCGCGTGGACGGTGAACACGGCGCTCGGCGCGGGCATCGGGTTCGCATCGTGGACCCCCGAGCTGGCGACACCCTAGCCGGGACGGCCTGCCGGTGAGGGGCGGATGCCCCCCACCGTCGGCCGGCGCTACGACCGCGAGGGGAAGATCCCTTCGAGGGCGATGACCCAGTTCAGGACGAGGAGCGGGTTGAGGATCCCGACGGGCTGGCTGCCGCCCGTCGGCGCCACGGAGCCCGGGGAGAGGGTCGTGTTCGGGCTGGCGTTGGTGTACGGCCCTTCCGGGGGTGCCGAGCTGCCGTAGCCCGCGAGGAAGGCGCCCTCAGGACTGTTGGTGTTCCCAGTCCCGTTGTTCGCGACGATGGCGTGGGTGTGGGCAGGCAGGTTGGTCGTGAGCAGCGACACGCTCTCCGTGCCGGTCACTTCGCCCTGGACGTAGTTGGACAGGCCGGGGCCCTGGCCGAAGTGGATGGGCGCGCGGCCGCGCAGGTCGGGGAGGGCAAAGGTGGTGATGCCGTCGCCGCCGTAGGTGGTGCCGAGCAGGCTGAAGAGCGCCGTGTTCTGCGCGATGGACATGAGCTGCCCGTTGCAGAACGCCCAGCCCTTCGGCGCGAAGTTGAAGCCGACAAGCATGAGCTGGCCGATGAACGGTTCCATGACGAGCCTCCGGAAAAACACGTGGGGGGAGACCATCGCGGCTTGCGACGATCCCCCCCATCCTAACGAAGCGCTGTCTACGGACGCATTACGCCCGATTGCGGGCGATTACCGAACCACCATGTAGTGGCCGAGGAGCTGGCCGGTGTAGGTCGAAGCCGAGCCGAACGAGGTGGGGAACGCGCTCGTGGTCGCCAGCGAGTTGTAGGCGATGGTGTTCCCGGCGCCGCCCGACGTCGTGTAGTTGAAGTACACGCGATCCGAGCAGTTGACCGTGATCCAGTAGGTCCCGGCCGGGACCGAGACCGGGCCGCCGACCACGTCCATCTCCACCCCGTCACCCGCCGGATATCCGGTGAGGTTGGTGAGCGCGGTGTAGGCGACGAGGGTACCGGGTGCGCTCCCGGAGTTGGTGTAGAGCGCCATGCGGATGTTGTCGGTGTCCGCGAGGCGCAGGCCGGCGCCCAGCGCGTACAGCTGGACCGCGCTGCTGACCGTGATCTGTTGGCCGAGGTTGTAGTTGGTGCCCGAGTACCCGGTGCCCGGGCTCGAGAACACCGAGGCGTACCCGATCGTGTAGCTGGCGCCGAGGACGGTCACGGTGTCCGTGCCGGCGGACGACGTGGCGCTCCCGTCCGACGCGGTCGCCGAGCAGATGAACACGTCGTCCTCGGTGGTGGCGGCCGCGGGCACCGTGCTCGTGGTGCTGGTGTCGGTGTCCCCGGTGTAGCTGCTGCCGTTCTTCGTCCAGGTGAACACGTAGGTGAGGCTGTCCCCGTCGGCGTCCGTCGCCGCGGTGTCGAGGCTGCACACCAGCGGATCGAGGGCCGCCTCGGGATCCTCGGGGGTGATCTCGACCACCGGCGCGGCGGGCGTGGAGTTGCCGACGGTGACGGTGCTGGAGGTCGACGCGCTTCCCGACGTGGTGCCGTCCGTCGGGGTGACCCGCACGTAGATCGTGTTCGTCTTGCTGAAGTACGTCGTCCCCGAGAGGGACGAGGCCGTGTTCGCGGACAAGGTGCCGTTGATGTACCAGGCGTAGGTGTAGGAGATGCTGTCGCCATCGGCGTCCGACGCGGTCACCGACGTGGTGATCGTGTCGCTGGTGTAGACGAGCGTGGGCGAGAGCGTGACCGCCGAGATGACCGGCGCGGTGTTGGAGATCGTCACCGTGCTCGAGACGGACGCCGTGCCCGAGGTGGTGCCGTCGCTCGGGGTGGCCGAGCAGTAGACCGTGTTGCCCCGCGCGAAGTAGGTGCCGGTCAACGTGCTCGTCACCGGGGCGATGAGGGCGCTGTTCACGTACCAGTTGTACGTGTAGGTCGGGGTGGTGCCGTCGGCGTCGGTCGCGCTCGCCGTGCAGGTGAGCGTGCTCGCTTCGTAGGCCGTGGTGGGGGTGAGCGTCACCGAGGACAGGACGGGGGCGGTGTTGGCGATGGTCACGGCGGACGCGCTCATCGCGGTGCCGCTGCCCGACGCGTCGCTCGGCGTGACGCGGCAGTACACGGTGTTGCCGGCGCTGAAGTACGTGCCGGTGAGCGTGGAGCTCGTGGCCGCGACCACCGCGCTGTTGACGTACCAGGCGTAGGTGTAGCTGATGCTGTCGCTGTCGGCGTCCGTCGCGGTGGGCGCGCACGTGAGCGTGCTCGCTTCGTAGGCGGTGGCGGGGGTCAGCGCGACCGCGGAGAGGACGGGCACGGTGTTGGCGACCGTCGCGGTGGAGGAGCTCATCGCCGTGCCGCTGTCGGTGCCGTCCGTCGGCGTGACGCGCACGTACACGGTGTCGCCACGGGAGAAGTACGTCGCGCCCGAGAGCGTGGTGCCCGTGGCGGCGACGACGCTGCCGTTGACGTACCAGGCGTAGGTGTAGGAGACCGTGTCACCGTCGGCGTCCGAGGCGGTGACGGAGGCGGTCAGCGTGTCCCCGGTGGCGGGCGCGTAGCTGCTGAGGGTGACCGCGGTGAGGGTCGGCGCGGTGTTGTCGATGGTGACCGTGTTCGAGGTGACCGCGCTGCCGGCGCCGACGCCGTCGCTCGGGGTGACGCGGCAGGACACGGTGTCGCCCGCGGCGAAGCTCGTCCCCGTGAGGGTGGTGCTCGTCGCGGAGATGGCGGCGGCGTTGACGTACCAGGCGTAGGTGTACGAGAAGCTGGTCGTGCCGTCGCCGTCCGTCGTGGCGCCGGGCGTGCACGTGAGCGTGCTCGACTCGGACGCCGTCGTCGGGGTGAGCGCCACGCTCGCGAGCACGGGGACCGTGTTGGAGATGGTGAGGCCCGACGAGGCCACCGCGGTGCCGGCCGTGGTGCCGTCGTTCGGGGTGACGGTGCAGGCCACCACGTCGCCCTGGGTGAAGCCGCTGGAGAGCGTGCTGCTCGTGCCGGAGGCGACCCCGTCGATGGTCCACACGTAGGTGGAGGCGCTCGCGTCCCCGTCGGCGTCGCTGTAGCCGGTGACGGTGCAGGTGAGCGTGGTCCCCGCGTAGGCCGTCGTCGGGCTGATCGCGACGCTGGTGATCGCGGGCGTCGCGTTGGTGACCGTCGCCGTGGAGGAGGTCATCGCCGTGCCGGCGTCCGTGCCGTCCGTCGGCGTGACGCGGACGTACACGGTGTCCCCGCGGTCGAAGTACGTCGCGCCCGAGAGCGTGCTGCCCGCGGCGGCGACGACGCTGCCGTTGACGTACCAGGCGTAGGTGTAGGTGACCGTGTCGCCGTCGGTGTCCGAGGCGCTGACCGAGGCGCTGAGCGTGTCGCTCGTGCCCGGCGTGGCGCTGGAGAGGGTGACGGACGCGAGCACCGGCGCGGTGTTGTCGACGGTGACGGTGCTGGAGCTGACCGCGGCCCCGGCGGTGGAGCCGTCGGTCGGCGTGACGCGGCAGTACACGGTGCTGTCACGGTTGAAGTACGTGCCCGTCAACGTGGTCGAGGTGGGCGCGACGACCGCGCTGTTCACGTACCAGGCGTAGGTGTAGGTGACGGCATCCCCGTCAACATCCGTCGCGACCGCGGGCGTGCAGGTGAACGTGCTCGCCTCCGTCGCGCTCGACGGCGTGAGGCTCACGCTCGCGAGCACGGGGGCGGTGTTGGAGATGGTGATCGAGTCGGTGCGGGCCGTGCCCGTGTCCGTGCCGTCGTCCGGCGTGGCCGTGCAGACCACCACGTCGCCGCGGCCGAAGCCGCTCGAGAGCGTGGCGCCGGTGCCGGCGGCGGCGCCGTCCACCGTCCAGGCGTAGGTGGTGACGTCCGCGTCCCCGTCGGCGTCGGCGTAGCCGCTCGCGGCGCAGGTGAGCGTGCTCGACACGGTCGCGGGGTCGGGGGTGATCGCGGTCGAGGTGAGCGACGGCACGCTGTTCGCCACCGTCACGACGGACGAGGCCATCGGCGTGCCCGTGTCCGTGCCGTCCGTCGGGGTGGCGACGACGTAGACCTCCTCGTCGCGCGCGAAGTACGTCCCGGAGAGGGTGGCGCCGGTGGCCGCGACGACCGCGCCGTCGACGTACCAGGCGTAGGTGAACGAGACGGGGTCCCCGTCGGCGTCCGTGCCGGTGGCCGTGGCGGTGAGCGTGTCGTCCGTGTCGGGCGCGCTCGGCGAGAGCGTGACGGAGACGGCCTCGGGGGCGGTGTTCTGGATGGTGACCGCGGACGAGGTGATCGCCGCGCCGTCCTCCGTGCCGTCGTTCGGGGTGACGCGGCAGCGGACCACGTCGCCGCTCTCGAAGTCGGCCGAGGTGAGCGTGGCGGTGGTCGCGCCGATGGCCCCGCCGCCGATCGTCCAGGCGTAGGCGTAGGAGAAGGCCGTGGTGCCGTCGATGTCCGTGGTGACGCCGGGCGCGCAGGTGAGCGTGTCCGACACGGTGGGCGTGGCCGGCGTGAGCGAGACGCTCGCGAGCACGGGCGCGGTGTTGTCGATGACGAGGGTGTCGGAGAGCGGCGTGCCGGCGGTGCTGCCGTCGAACGGGGTGGCGGTGCACACCACCTCGTCCCCGCCGACGAAGGCGCCGGCGAGGGTGTCCCCGGTGCCGGCGGCCACGCCGTTGACGGTCCACGCGTAGGTGGTCGCGTCGGCGTCGCCGTCGCTGTCGGCAAAGCCCGACGCGGTGCAGGTGAGCGTGTCGTCCGCGGCGGCGGCGGACGGGGAGATCGACACCGACGCGATCGTCGGCGTGGAGTTGTCGATGGTGACGCTGTTCGAGGTCACCGCGGCGCCGGCGTCCGTGCCGTCCGTCGGAGTCACGATGCACGCCACGGTGTCGCCCGCGGCCCACCACGTGTCGCCCAGCGCGGCGTCGGTCGAGGCGATCGACAGGCCGTCCACCGTCCACGCGTAGCTGTACGCCACGGCGTCCCCGTCGGCATCCGTCGCGACTTCGGGGGTGCACGTGAGCGTGCTCCCTTCCCAGGCCGGGTCGGGCGAGAGGGTCACGTTCGCGAGCACCGGCGCGGAGTTGCCGATGGTCACCGACGCGAAGCCCGGGGTGCCGTCCCCCCAGCCGTCGTTCGGGGTGACGCGGACCTCCCACACCTCGCCGCGCGTCGTGGCGTCGGCGGGCACGGTGTCGGTCGTGTAGGCGGTGGCGGCGCCGTCGCGGGTCCACGCCCAGGCGAAGGAGATGGGGTCCCCCTCATAGTCGACGGCGTCCGCCGTCACCGACGCGACCAGGGCGTCCGTCGTGAACGGCACGGCGGGGGCGATGGCGAGGTCCGGCGCCGCCGGCAGGCCGTTGACGGTGAAGGTCACGCTCGCGGCGCCGTAGAGGCCGTCCGCGTCGGTCGCGGTGAGGGTGACGACGTGGTCGCCCGGGGTGAGCCAGTCGGCGTCGAACGTCGCGAGCCCCGTGGCGTCCGCCGCCGTGGTGTCGAGCAGACCGTCGAGGTCGCTCTCCCAGGTCAGCGCGAGACCGTCGGGCGCGGTGCCGGAGTCGGACACCGTGCCGAGGAACGTGACGAGGTCGGCCTCGTTGTAGAGCTCGCCGTCGAGCGGGGCGTCGATCGCCACGTCGGGCGGGGTGCCGACGGAGAAGAGGATCGTGTCGGTGCAGGTGGCGCCGGTGTCGTCGGTGCCGGTGAGGGTCAGGACGTGGGTGCCGAACGAGAGGGTGTCGGTGCCATGGAGGGTGGTGCCGTCCGCGTCGACCGGGCCGCCGCCGAGCGCGCCGTCGAGATCGCTCGACCACGTGGCCACGAGCTCGGTGGAGGGGATGTCCACGTCGGTGACGACCCCGACGAAGTCCACGAGCGCCCCGAGCTCGGCGTTGTCGCCGTCGGCGGGCGCGGTGATCGCGCAGACCGGCGCGCTGTTCTCGGCGCCCACGGTGATGTCGACCGCGGTGGTGCCGACCTTGCCGGTGATGTCGGTGACGGTGAGGACGAGGGAGTGGTTGCCCGCGTCGAGGTCGACGCTGCCCTCGAGCACGCCGCCGTCGGGCGTGGTGTCGACCTCGATCGTCGCGCCCGTCTCGTCCGTCCACGCGACGACGAGGGCGTCGGCGTCCTCCTCCGCATCCGAGACCAGCGCCTGCACATCGATCGGGATCCCGGCGTAGTAGCGGCCGCCCGGCGTGGGGGTGAGGATCTCCGCCACCGGCGCATCCGTCGCGTTCACCACCAGCGAGACCCGCGCGGTGCCCGTGGCATTCTCGGGGTCCCGGCCCTCGAGGACCACCTCGTCGTCGTCCACGCCGAGGACCGCCTCGCACAGCGACTCCCCGCTCTCGGCGACCGGCGCCTCCGCGCAGAGCTCGTCCGCCCCGACGAACCAGGTGGCGACGAGGTCCTCGTAGCCGTGGTTCGTGTCGGAGATCGTGCCCCGGAACGTGATGACGTAGCCCTCGTCGACGCTGTCCCCGTCCACGTGGGAGGTGATCGACGCCTCCGGCACGTTGTTGAACTTGGTGATCCCGGTGTCAGGGTTGCACCCGACGAGCAGGACGAGCGCAAGGAGGGGACGCGAGGACATTCGGCTTCCTTCGAGGGCACGCCCTCGGACGAGTCCCGGCTATGACGGGCGGATAATTGCGTCCATTTCAACCCCTTACAGGTTCCATGACCGCCATTGTCCTCGTCGAACCGAGCCTCCCGGAGAACGTCGGCGCCGCCGCGCGCGCGCTCGCCAACTTCGGGATGACCGACCTCCGCCTCGTCTCCCCCGTCGCCTCGGCCGACCATCCCCGCGCGATCGCGGCGGCCGCCCATGGCGTCGCCGTCCTCCGGGCCGCCCGCACGTTCCCTACCTTGGCGGAGGCCCTCGCGGACCGCCGCCGCGTGTGGGCCACCTCGGCGCGCCGGCCCGAGCTCCCCCTGCCGACCCTCGACCCACGCGCGCTCGGCGCGGCCCTCCGTCGCGCGGAGGCCGACGATGCCGCGCCGGCGGTGGTGTTCGGGCCCGAGCGCACCGGCCTGCGCTACGAGCACTTCGCCCGGGTCGACGCGATCGTGTCGGTGCCCACCGATCCGGCGTGCCCCTCGCTCAACCTGGGCCTCGCGGTGGGGATCGTGGCGTGGGAGTGGGCGGCGGCGGGCCTCGGGGGTGCCGGCCTCGGGGGTGCC
>JAUXTN010000100.1 GCA_030684355.1 Pseudomonadota bacterium | reverse complement strand
TGCTACCGCGCGGCCCCCATGGCGCCCGCGGATGGTGCTACCGCGCCGCCCCCATGGCGCCCGTGTGCGCAGGTGATGCTACCGCGCGGCCCCCACGCGGCGCCCGTGTGCGCCGGTGGTGCTACCGCGCGGCCCCCATGGCGCCCGTGTGCGCCGGTGATGCTACCGCCCCGCCCCCACGCGGCGCCCGCGCGCGGCCCGCGCCCCCGTCGCCAAGCCAACGAGCAGGACCACGGTGCCGAGCTCGCCCAGGTAGATCGGCAGCGCGTGGGGGGCCCACATGTTGGCGAGGAACCCGGCGTCATCGATGCGGTAGGCGCCGAACCAGGGCGTGGGATCGATGGACTTCTCGGCGGAGAACGGCCACGCCCAGGGGACGCCGTAGTGCGCGGGGGCGCCGGGATCGCCGGTGCTCCAATCGAAGAGGACGTGTAAGTGCGCCGCGCAGAGAATCGTGAGCCACGCGGCCCATCCGCGCACATTGGCCACGCCGGCACAAATGGCGCCGAGGAGGGTGGCGCCAACGATCGAGTGGGTGGGTCCGCGGTGCCAGTCCAGGCCGCCGCCGTCGAACAGGCCACCGCCGAACACCGCAATCAGGAGGTCGAGATCCGGCGCGACGCTCGCGACGCTCGCCGCGACGAGGACCCGCATGGGCACGCGCGCTCCGGGGTCGCTCAATGCGAGGGTGACCGCAAGGGCGGCGCCCATGTGCGCGACGGGGGAGGGCATGGCTACCCCGCGTAGCCTTGCCAAGGCGGCCGCGCCCATGACCGATGAATTCCTGTCCTATTGGTAAGGGACCACCCGGCCACGCGTCCCGATAAACGTGATTCTCAAAATAGTCCAAATGCGAGGCCGCGCTGTGCCGAGGTGCCAGAGCGGCGGGCTCGTCACGGGGTGAAACGCCCTGGCTGCCCGGGCCCCTCGGCCCCGAGCGCCTTCGAAGGCCCTCAACGCCAAAAAAAGAACCGCCAGGAGTGCGAGAGCATCCTGGCGGTTCGACCGCGCACGAGGCGCGGGGGCCGGTAGAGCCAGCGCGAAGCGCCGACCCCGCGGGAGACTACGCGGGCAGGGCGTCGCCCAGGAGCCGGATGCTCTGGATCACCCAGGCGCTGTCGCGAACGGTCAGGCGCTCGTAGGCGACCCGCGCGGCTTCCACCGCGTTGGGGGCGATGAGGCCGAACGTACGCTTCTCGCCGGGGCGGGACGCCACCACGCGGTAGGCGAAGCCACCACCCGTAGCAGGCGCCGCCGCCTTCGCGGGGGCGGGCGCGGGCACGGCCGCCTTCGCCGCGACGGGGGCCGGGGCCGCGACGGGGGCCGGGGCGGCGGCGACCGGGGCGCTGTTCGAGCAGCCGACGGCGAGGAAGAGAACGGGCAGGAGCAGGGTCATCGACGGCCTCTGAGGGCGCCAGTCTATTTCGGAACGGCGCTGGGTGTCGACGCGTTCGGGCGGCGGGTTATCCTCCGCGCCGCGGAGATCGTGATGGCTCGTACCCTGCTCTGGATCCTCGGTGGCGCAGCCTGCGCAATCGGCCTGGTTTCGTTGCCGTTCGCCTTCGCGACGCCTTGGGGCCCTATCGCCCTGAACCTCACCCAGACCGGGTGGGACGCCGTCGCAGACATCGCACCGACGCCGTACTTCACGCTGACGGTCCTCGGGATCGCTGTGGGCGCGCCGATCCTGGTCGTGCTCAACGCGACCGCCTGGAAGTCGACCGACGGCTACTAAGCCCGTGCGCGTCCTGCTCCTCCAGGGCGCCCCGGTCATCGGTGACGTGGCGCGAAACGCGGCGCTGTGCATCGAGGGCATTCGTGCGGCGGCCGCGGGGGGCGCGCGCATCCTGCTCGGCTCCGAGCTGATGCTGTCGGGGTACCCCCCGCGCGATCTGCTGGAGCGCGGGGACCTGCTGCGCGCGTGCCAGGTTGCCGCGGAGGACGTCGCGCGAGCCACCGCCGGCACCGACGTCATCGCCGTCTTCGGCACCCCCTGGCGGGACCGCGGCGTGCGCAACAGCGCGGTCATCGCCGCGGGCGGCGAGATCGTGGCCGTGCGCCACAAGACGCTGCTGCCGACGTACGACGTGTTCGACGAGCACCGGTACTTCGTCCCCGAGACCGACCCGCGCCCCGTGGACGTGGGCGGGCTCCGCCTCGGCGTCACGGTGTGCGAGGACATCTGGAACGAGCCCGGGATGGGGCGGCGCTACGACGCCGATCCCGTCGAGCGGATGCGCGGCACCGACGTCGTCCTGAACCTCTCGTCCTCGCCCTTCCACGCCGCGAAGGGCGCGGTCCGCCTCGACCTCATCCGTCGCAAGGCGGCGCTCGCCGGCGCCCCGCTCGTCTACTGCAACCAGGTCGGCGGCAACGACGAGCTCCTGTTCGACGGCGGCTCCCTCGCGGTCGCGGCGGACGGCCGGCTCCTCTTCCAGGGCCCCCAGTTCCGCACCGGCTCCTGGTTCGTCGACCTCGATGGCCCCGGCCTCGTGCCCACCGCGCTCCCGTTCGAGGAGGAGGTGCTCGAGGCCCTCACCATGGGCGTGCGGGACTACGCGGCGCGCTGCGGCTTCAAGACCGCGGTGCTGGGCCTCTCGGGCGGCATCGACAGCGCGCTCGTGGCGGTCGTGGGCGCGCGCGCGCTCGGCGCCGAGAACGTGTTCGCCGTCGGGATGCCCGGGCCGTTCTCGTCGGCGGGCTCGATCGACGACGCCAAGGCGCTCGCCGACACGCTGGGCCTCCAGTGGGTCCAGCTCCCCATCACGCCCGTGTACGACCGCTTCCTCGAGACGCTCGCGCCCGTGTTCGCCGGCGTGAAGCGCGACGTCACCGAGGAGAACCTCCAGGCCCGCGTGCGCGGCACCCTGCTGATGGCGTTGTCCAACAAGTTCGGGCACCTGCTGCTCACGACGGGCAACAAGAGCGAGATGGCCGTCGGCTACTGCACGCTCTACGGCGACATGAACGGCGGCCTCGCCGTCCTCTCCGACGTGTTCAAGACCGACGTGTATCGGCTGGCGCGGTGGATCAATCGCGACGGCGAGGTCATCCCCGCCGCCACGATCGCCAAGCCGCCCTCCGCCGAGCTCGCGCCCAACCAGACGGACCAGGACTCCCTGCCGCCGTACGACCAGCTCGACGCCATCCTGTGCCTCTACGTGGAAGGCGTGGTCGACCCCGACGACATCGTGGCGCGCGGGCACCCGCGCGACATCGTGGAGCGGGTGGTACGTATGGTCGTGCGTAGCGAATACAAGCGCTGGCAGGCGGCCCCGGGGCTGCGCGTGAGCCCGCGCGCGTTCGGCATCGGTCGTCGCATCCCGCTCGCGCAGGTCTGGCGCTGATCCATGCCCGTTCCCCGCCCAAGTGGCGCTGAAGCTCCCGGCCCGGATCGCCGCCCCTGGTCCGCCGGCTCCGCGCGGCGCTCGCTCCTCCTGGAGGTGGAGCGGCTGGCGGCGGAGATGCGCGGGCCGCTCGGCGGCCTGGAGGAGGCCATCATCGGCCTCGTAGACGGGGAGGGGCTCCCCCCGGGCCTCTCGCCCGAGATCCTCTTCGAAGGCGGCATGCCCCGGATGCGGCCCGTGCTCGTGGTGCTCGCCGGCCGCGCCGCCACGGAGCGCGACGCCACGGAGCGCGACGCCGACCCGCAGGCCGCCTTCGAGGTCGCCGCGATCGCGGAGATGCTCCAGGGCGCCATCCGCTTGCACGACATGGCGCTCGGGCGGCGGGACGGTCGCCGGCGCCGGGCCGCGCGCCGGGTGCTCCGTGGCGCGGGCTCGCTCCTCGGTGCCAACCACCTGACGCTCCGTGCCCTGGAGCTCGCGCGGCGCGCCCCGGCCCCGGAGATCCTCGGGGAGACCCTCGAGCTGCTCCGGGACGTCGGCGCCGGTCACGCCCTCGGCGAGGCCCTCCGCACGCGCCCCGCCACCGTCGCGGACGCCCTCCTCTTCGCGGAGGAGCACAGCGGCGCGCTCTTCGCGTTTACGTGCCGCGCCGGCGGGCACCTCGTCCGCGCCGGGCGCCCGGCGATCACGGGGCTCGGGCGCTACGGCCGCCACGTCGGGATCGCGTGCAAGCTCGCGGAGGACCTCGCCCTGTTCGACCCCGCGGCCGGCGGGCGGCAGCTCGCGCAGCACGCAGCGGCGTCCCGCCCGGTGTTCCCCGTGGCGTTCGCCAACGCGAAGGACCCCGCGATCGACCCCCTCTGGCGCCGCCTCGGCGTCGGTGGCTACGACGACGCCGTCGCGATCGAGCTGGGCGAGCGCGTGCGCGCCCTGGGCGGCCTCGGCGCCGGCCGGGAAGCCATGATCCGCGAGACCTGGGCCGCCCGGCGCGCGCTCAGGCCCCTGCCGCCGTCCCCGGCGCGGGACTCCCTCGATCGGCTCGCGGCCTCGTTGGCGACCGTCGCCGCATAGGCGCGAAGCGCTGCGCGACACCGGCGGGCCCGATGCCGGCGGGCCCGATGCGGGCGCGCGGCTTCAATCCATGGGGCTCGACGACGTGAACAACCCGAACAGGTAGAAGTACCCTTCGCCGCCGACGGCGCCGCTCTCCGGCGTCGCGGACACGCGGAGGAAGTAGCTCCCGGTCGCGTACGGCCCCAGGTCCAGGGCGTCGGTGTCGACCCCCGCCGAGGAGTCGACCGTGTCGAGCACCGCCCCGCTGGCGTCGAGGATCTCGATGCGGGGGACGAGGAGGCTGCCGTAGGGCTGGGCGCCCAGGTAGACGCTCACGTAGGCGTCGTCGAAGGTCGCGTCGAAGGCGTAGAGATCGGCGTCGCTCTCGGTGTCGATCCGCCCCTGGCGGTACCCCGAGTAGAGCTCGCCGGAGCTCGGCTCCTCGTCGGTCAGCTCCAACACGTTCGCCGTCTCGAGCGTGTCGTCGGGCTCCTGGCCGGGCGTGTTGCCGCTGCCGATGTCGCGCACGACGAAGAACAGCCAGGTCCAGTAGTCGGCGCCGCCGCCACCCGCGGCGTCCGTCGCGCCGATGACGTAGGACGTGCCCTCGGGGTTCGGCAGCATCGCGGGGGCGGCGGTCGTGGGGTCCTCGATGGCGATCACGTCGTCGCCGGCCTGGTTGCGCATGGTGACGCTCGCGACCAGCTCGCTCTCGTCGCCCGTCTGGAGGGCGACCACGTAGATGGGCGCGCCCGCGGCGGGGAGATCGAGGTGCGCCCAGTCGTATTCGCCGGCCTCGTCGAGCAGGACCGGGAACGAGTACAGCGTGTTCGTGGAGACGAGCCCGAAGTCCAGGCCCGCGTCCTGCGCGCTGTCCGGCTCGACGCCCACGGAGTTCCACTCCGCGATCTCCAGCGTGTAGTCCTCGTCGGGACCGCCGACCGGGCGGCTCTCGTAGAACGTCGTCGTGTCCTCGACCTTGATGTAGTAGGTGCCGGGCTCCGGGAAGTAGCCGAAGCACATCGAGTCGGCGGTGGAGACGTTCCCCGCGGGGTGCTCGTCCTCCCAGACCACGCGCTTGCCCGCGCTGTTGTAGACGCTGACCACGCTGTCGATGCCGCCCTCGGCCTCGGCGGTGACCACGCTGATGCGCACGAATTCACCGCCGTCCGCCGTCACGGAGTACCAGTCCACGTCCCCCGCGGGGTTGATCTCGCCCTCGGTGACGTTGTCCCAGAGGAGCATCTCGGCGCCGTCGATGTCGTCGTTGCGGTCCCCGTCGACGCAGACCTCGGCTTCGCAGATGGACCCCGAGCCGCAGTCCGCGTCCTCCGCGCACTCGGGGCCGTCGGGCGTGTCCGTCTCGCCCTCCGGGCCGGTGTCCTCCTGACGAGGTCCACAGGCCGAGACGAACAGTGACAACACTACGAGCATGGAACGATGCACCTTTCCTCCGGATCGTGCGGGACAGGGTAGCATCCAGGCGCGTGTTCGCGTAGAACGGCGGCCCTCCCCGAGCGCCCCCTGGAGTCCGCGGTTCCCCGAGCCGGTCGACCGTCTACCGGACGGTGCCCCGTCGTCCGGGCGGCGCACGTCCGGCGCTCGTCACGCCTTCGTCGGCAGCGAGCGCTGGCCCCGGATCGCGCCGAGTACGGCGGGCCCTGCTCGAACGGCCGGCGTCCGCGGAACGAAATCTTGCGCGGGGTCGCCGTGTTGGTTCATCATACAGTCGCGGTTTTTTCGGAGCGGCAAGGCAACCGGATCGTCTTTGACGGGTTCTTGACAATCGCGGGTCGTGAACGGATCTATAAAGGGCCGCTCTCGTCTCCCAGGGTTCAGGGCGCGCCCCGCCCGCCCGACGAACTGGGAACCTGTCGGAATAATCTGTTGTCCCCCCGCATTCCGAACGACTCGAACCGCTCGAACGCCGCAATGACCTGCGGCAAAGAGAGTCAGGAGTGAACATGTCGCTGCGAATCCGGAGTTCTTCTGCATCGGACGGTGCCCGCCGTCGATCGGAGCGCTTGACCGCTGAAGAAGAGAAGGCGATTGCGCGCGAGATCCGCAAGGCGGAGCAGGCTGCGCGCGAAGCCGTGGCCGGGATCGACGCGGCGGAGAACATCCTTCGTCGTCGCCCCGACCGCGCGGAGCGCACCCGCGCCGGCGCCGTCGATCGTCTCGAGGAGGCCGTCCGCGCCGTCGGCCGTGCCGCCCGCAAGGAAGATGGCCTGAAGGTGATGGCCCGTCGCGCGCAGGGCGCGTGGCAGCAGGCGGAAGAGCTCCGCTGGCGCCTCGCGATGAGCGGGCGGCGCATCGCCCACGGCGAGGCCCGCAAGCTCGCCGGTCCGTTCATGGACGAAGAAGATCTCGTGCAGGAAGGCTACATCGGCCTCCTCCGCGCGGCCAAGCGCTTCGACCCGGACCGTGGCATCCGCTTCTCCACCTACGCCCGTTGGTGGGTGCGCGCGCAGATGACGCGCGCCATCGACCACACCGGCCGTCCGGTGCGCCTGCCCGGCTGCGCGGTCGAGCAGACCCGCAACCTGCGCAAGGCGATGAAGCGGTTCGAGGCCGCGGGCATCGAGTACAACATCGCCGATCTCGCCGATGAGGTGGGGATCGACAAGGAGCGCGCCGAGCTCCTGTTGTCGCAGGGCAACACGATCTCGCTCGAGCAGCCGGTGGACGACGGCCCCCGCCCCCGTCCCCTGGAGCGGTTCCTCTCGGATGACGACGCCGTCTCTCCCGACGACGAGAGCATCCAGCAGCAGGAGCTCTCGCGCATGAGCAAGGCCTTCCACGGCGTGCTCTCGGAGCGCCAGCGCTTCGTGCTCACGCGCCGCTACGGCCTCGAGGACGGCGAGTTCCGCACCTTGTCCGAGGTCGGCAAGGAGATGGGCCTGTCCCGCGAGCGCGTCCGCCAGATCGAGCGCGAGGCCCTCATCCGCCTCCGCGACCAGTCCGGCATCCGCGACCTCCGCGGCCTCGTCCTCGGCGAGCCCGGCGAAGCGTAAGCGCTCCGTTCCGTGTTGACGGGCGCCCCTCGGGGCGCCCGTCGTCGTTAAGGGGCCGGATGCGGATCGCGACCTTCAACGTCTATTGGTTCGGAACCACGCGTCCCGGCATCGTCGACCGCACACCGGACGACGACGACCTCGTGGCCCGCGTGCTCGCCGGGTTGGACGCCGACGTGCTCGCGCTCCAGGAGATCTGCGACCTGCCGCGCCTCGAGCGCGTCCTCCGGCGGGCGGCCACCTTCAGCGGGCGGGACCGCCACCTGCGGGTCGGGGACAGCTTCGTCACCTCCGCGCGCCCCAGCGAGCTCGCGGACACCGCGAACCAGAAGGTCGTGTGCGCCTGGGATCCCGCTACGGTCGAGCCCCTGGCCTGGGGCGCCCTCGGTGGTGGGCCCGCGCTCCGGCCGCCGCTGCTCGCCACGTTCCGCGACCGCCGGGACGGCGCCGCCCTCACCCTCGCCGCGCTGCACCTGAAGTCCGGGTTCATGGGCGCGCCGCTCACCGACGAGTCCGCCGCGCTCCGCCTCCGCGAGGCCGCCTACCTCGCGCGCTGGCTCTCCGGCGAGAACGTGGGGCCCACGGCGCTCGCGCAGGCCCCCCTCGGCCCGCTCGTCGCCCTCGGCGACATGAACGCGCGGCGGGACGACCCCACGCTCGAGCCGCTCCGCCGCCTCCCGGGCTGGTCCTGGCCCGTGCCGACGCTCCCGGCCGAGGACCCCTGGACCACCTTCCTCGACCGCGAGGTCATCGACCACATCGGCGCCTCGCCCGCCGCGCGCTTCGTGGGCACGCCGTACGCCTACGCCTTTGATCGCGACCCCGCGCTCGGCGGCCGCGCGTGGTTCCACGCCGTCGAGGACTTCAGCGCCCAGCGCGCCCGCGGATTTCCCCGTGCGCCGGTGGAGAATCTCTACCGGGTGTCGGATCACCGGCCGGTCGTCGCGGAGATCGAGCCCGTCTAGGGTCGACCGGGCGACCCGTCGATCCCATCACCCGCAGACCGCGCCGAACACCCGCAGGAAGTTCTCCCCGAGCACCGCGTGCACGTCGTCGGGCGGCCAGCCGGCGTCGAGCAGGGCCTGGGTGAGGACGGGGAGCTTCTCGGCGGAGTCGAGGTCCCGCGGGAAGAGGGCGAAGCCCTCCCAGTCCGTGCCGATGGCGGCGTGGCGGACGCCGACGGTGCGCCGGATGTGCTCGAGGTGGCGCACCACCTGGCCGACCCCGCCGGGGCCGAGGAACGGGGTGACGAAGATGACCCCGACCACGCCGTCGGTGTCCGCCACGGCGCGGAGCAGGCCGTCGTCGACGCCCCGGGGGCTCCCGTAGACGGCGGTGCACGCGGTGTGCGAGATGATGACGGGCTTGTTGGCGCGCGCGGCGGCCTCGATGACGCCCGCGCGGCCGACGTGGGCGAGGTCCACCAGGATGCCGAGCCGGCCGAGCTCGTCGACGAGCGCGCGCCCGTAGTCGGAGAGCGGTGCGGCGTTGTCGGCGCCCCAGCCCACCATGGGGCGGCACGCGGTGTTGGCGCTGAAGTGGGCGAGCCCGACGTAGCGGAGGCCGGCCGCGCGGAAGCGGGGGAGGTCCTCGAGGCGCGTGTCGAGGCCGTGCGCGCCCTCGAGGCCCGCGAAGCACGCGATGCGGCCCTGCGCCTTGGCGGTGCGGATGGCCTGGACGGTGCCGCACACGGCGAGGTCGTCGGGCGAGCGCTGGGCCTCGTGCGCCATGCGGGCGAGGTCGGCGTCGATGGCGGCGGGCCCCGAGCGGCCGCGCATCGGGTTGATCACCACCCCGAGGGCCATGGCGCCGACGCCGCCCTCCTTCAACCGCGGGAGGTCGCAGTGCCCGAAGAGCGGCGCACCGTAGAACGGGTTCGGGTCGTGCCGCCGCCGCCAGTCCCAGCCGAGGAGCTTCTTGGCGAGGAGGAGGTCGCAGTGGAGGTCGACGAACAGGGCGGCCGCGTGGAGGGCGCGGGCCTCCTCGGAGAGGGCGCCCATCAGGCGGTGCCGTCGGGACGGGGTACGCGTTGGCGCCACAGGGCGCCGAGCACGTCCACGCCGTCGTGGAAGCGGCCGCACCCCGGGTGCTGCATGCGGCCGGGCGCGCACATGCGGGGGGCGCCGAGGTAGAGGCCGGGGAGATCCGTCGCGACGGTGCCGAGGCGGTCGCGCCACGGGGCCACCGCCGCGCGCACCTGCTCGACGTCGGTGAAGGGATGCACGACGAGCACGCGTGGCAACGCGACGGGGGAGAAGTGGTCGGCGGGGAGCTCCAGGACGGCCCAGCCGGTCCCGACGATCTTCCGGCCGGCGGCGCGGGCGAGCATGATCCGGGCGCGGGTCTGGGCGGCGTCGGCGGGGTCGATCTCGCCCCGGGGCCAGCGCGCCTCGGCGGCGGCCATCCACGCGGCGGCGGCGTCGAGGTCGAGGTGGCGCGCGAAGTACGCGGCCGGCGACATGCACCCGTGCCCGTCGTAGAGCGCGACGTCCTCGATGGCGCCCTCGGTCAGCTCCGACACGACCCCCACCCCGAAGCGGGGCCCGAACGGGAGCCACACCGTCCCCTCGGGGAGCCGCGCGCGGATCGCGCCCATCGCCGGGGCGCCCCCGAACGCGAGGACGGCGTCGACCTCGGCGAGGGCGTCGGCCTCCGCGGCGATGTCCTTGGGCCCCGGGTCCCCGCCGCGCCACTCGCGCACCTCGATGCCGCCGATGGCCTCGGCCATGGCGTACACGGCGGCCTCCTGCCCGGTCGCGGGCTTCACGATCGTGCGGATCCCGCGCGCCGCGAGGTGCAGCATCCAGGGGAGGGGCGCGGTGTAGACGTTGCCGCTGCACACGATGAGCACGCCGCGCGGCGGAGTGCCCGCAACGGGGGTCACGAGCGCGGCGGCGTCGAGGTCCCCGACGGCGGCGGCCCAGCAGGCGCGCGCGTTGGCCTCCGAGAGGCCGGTGCCCCAGCCCGCGGGATCGAGGCCGGCGAGGGTGCGGAGGATCTCGAGCATGGCGGGGATCTAACCCGGGCGAAGGGGGGTCCGGGGGCGCTGGCGCCCCCGGCGGGGCGTTGCGGGGCTGGGCCCCGCCCCATGAGCCGCTCGTCCTAAGAGACCCCCGATTTCCGGGCCGACACGAGGAAGTCCTCCGCCCGCATCGAGCACCCGCGCGCCTCCGCGCCCGCGAGGCGGCCCCGGAGGGTGACCCGGTGGCCGTCGACGACGCCGAGGTCCATGGTCTCGATCGCCATCACGCTGTCGACGTTGCAGAGGTCGACGAAGCGGAGGAGGCCCTCGCCCGCGACGGGGGCGCCGGTGGAGGGATCGACGGTGTAGGCGCGGAGCCAGGGCGGCGCGCAGAACGCGCCGGGTACGGAGCCGGCGGGCACGGGCGCGGTCCAGAGCTGGCTGGAGAGCTCGGTCATGCCGTACTCGCCGATGACGCGGGGGGCGCCGAGGCGCTCGGGCACGGCGGCGTAGAGCGACTCGGCGTCGAGACGCACCTTCCGGCCCTTGAAGCCGCCCGTGACCATGACGAGCGAGGCGGGGCCGAGCTTCGTGCGGCCGGGGAGGGCGAACAGGGCGTCGAGCGCGAAGGCGGTGGCGGCGAGGAGGACCGGGCCCTGCTGGGCGGCGGCGTGGAGCTGGGACCAGGCGTCGGGCACGACCGCGCCGCCACGGAAGAGGCAGAGCGGCAGCAGCATGTTGCGCGCCACGAGCTCGCGGCCGAAGCAGCTCACCATGTGGCCGAGGGAGGAGTCGGGGTCGTCGGGGCAGAGGGAGACGACGCGGGCGGGGAGGACCCCGGCGCACGCCTGGAAGTGCCGCCACGCGCCGAGGTCGTACAGCATCGTGTCGCGCAGACGATGGACCCCCCGTACGGCCCCGGTGGTGCCGCTCGTGCGGAAGGTGACGCCGGTCTCGGCGAGGGGGAAGGAGGTCAGGACGAGCGACTGGAAGAGGGCCACGGGTACGGCCGGGATCTCCTCGACGCACTCGGGCGAGTGGTCCCCGGCGAGCGCACGGTACGTTGGGTTGTGCGTGACCTGCCAGTGGAAGAGCTCGACGGCGAGCGCCTCGAAGTCGCCCTCGCCCGCTTCGATGAAGCGACGGATCCGGTCCTTCATACGCACTCCTTCAGCGCGGCGACGGCGCCCGCGAGCTGGGCGCGCGACGTGGTGAGCGGCGGCGTGAGCCCCAGGGCCTCGGCGCGCTCGCCGCACGGGAGCACGATGTAACCGCGCTCGAGCATGCGGCGCGTGACACCCAGGCTGTCGTCGAGGTGGACGCCGAGCATGAGCCCCCGCCCGGTGATGGCACGCACGCCGGGCACCCCCGCGAGGGCGTCGGCGAACCAGGCACCCTCGGTGGCCGCGCGCGCCACGAGGCCCTCTCGCTCGATGACGTCGAGGACCGCGAGCGCCATGGCGCAGCCGACGGGGTTCCCGAGGAAGGTCTGGGTGTGGATGGCCTCGCCGGTGGAGGCGCCCCAGGCGTCCATCGCCGCGGAGGTGCCGAGGCACGCGGAGATGGGGAAGCCGCCGCCGAGCGCCTTGCCGACGCAGAGGAGGTCGGGGCGGAGGGCGCGGCCGGCGAGGAAGGTGCCGGTGCGGCCGAGGCCCGCGTAGATCTCGTCGTGGATGACGAGCGCGCCGGCCGCGCGCGCCGCCGCGTGGAGGCCTTCGAGCCAGCCCGCAGGCGGTTCGCGCATGCCGCCGCGGCCCTGGACGGGCTCCACGAGGACGGCGGCGTAGGGCTGGAGCGCGGGGAGGTCGCCGCCCCACGGGGCGAGGTCGACGTGCTGCCCGAGCATGTCGGCGAAGGGGTCGCGGAAGGCGCGCACGTGGTAGCCGATGGCCGCCAACGGGGCCGCAGCGAGCCCGTGGTAGCCGCCGGTGAAGGCGAGGATGCGCCCCCGGCCGGTGGCGACGCGCGCGGTCTTCAAGGCGGCTTCCACGGCGTCGGAGCCGGAGGAGCCGAAGATCACGCGGTCCATGCCCGTGGCGGCGGTCAGGCGCTCGAGGAGCTCGATGCGGCGCACGTCGGGGAAGGCGTCCCCCATCGCGTGCGGGAGCCGGGCGAGCTGGGCCTGGCCGGCCGCGACGACCGCGGGGTGGCGGTGCCCGACGGAGGCGACGCCGAACCCCGAGCAGAGGTCGACGAACACGTTGCCGTCTGCGTCCTGGACGTTGGCGCCCACGGCCTCGTCCCACACGATCGGGTCGGTGTCGGCGGCGCCGATGGCCACGGCGCGGCGGGCGCGGCGCGCGGTGATCGCGGGGCATTCGTGGCGCGCGAGGCGGTCCACCCAGGCGCGCGAGACGGGGCCGGGGACCGCGGTCCGAAGCAGTGGGAGATCGTCGCCGGTCATGGGCCACCTCGCGGCCGGGAGCTATCCTGCGCGCGCCTTTCCGACCCCGGTGCCCCCGCTCTCTACGTCGTCACCGTGGGCATGGATCGCAACCCCCGGGCGGTGGGGCCCCACGCGGTGGGGCGACGCCCCCGCGAGCGTGCGGAAATCCGGGTTTGCGGCGCCCGGCCGGAGGCGGTATCGTGCCGCCGTGTTCTGGCCCCTGCTCAACCTCGCCTGCCGCGAGCCCGTGATCGAAGTCATCCCCGGCGTCTCGACCTCGATCGAGGTCATCGTCACGAACCCCACCTCGTGCCCCGCGTGTGACGGCTTTCGCGACATCGACACCCTCCGCCTGGAGCTGAGCGTGGGCGAAGAGGTCGTGGCCTCGGACACCTTCGCCTACCCCGGCGAGGCCGTGACCCTGCCGGATCTCACCGACTTCGCGGTCGTGCGCATCACGCTGATGGGGTTGGCGGACGGGCGGGTGCTCTCGCTCGGCCGGACCGCCGAGGTCGTCGTCGTGCCGGACGCCACGTTGTCGATCCCGCTCGTGTTCCTCCCGGTCAACCGGGCGCTCGCGCTGGACGCGCCCATGCTGACCGACCGGTCGCGGCACCTCGCGATCACGCGTCGCGACGGCGCGGTGCTGCTCATCGGCGGGGTCGACCCCATGGGGGAGCGCGCCACGTCCGTGACCGAGCAGTACGACCCCGTGACAGGCACCTTCGCGGAGTTCGACCCCTTCCCGGGCTCCGCGATGGCCTCCCCGACGACGGCGGCGCTGCCGGACGGCGCCACGCTGATCGTCGGGGGGTACGCGGTCATCGGCGGGAACGACGTGGCGGTCGAGGGCGCGGCGGTGTTCGACGACACGGCGGGCACGTTCGGCGAGGCCGGGCGCCTGTCGCAGGGGCGCAACGGCCACTGCGTCGCGATGTTCCGCGAGCGCCAGGGCATCGCGCTCGGCGGGGCCGAGGGCGTGGCCGACTACCTGAAGCCGGATGACGAGAGCGGCCTCTGGAGCTTCATCGCGCTCGACATGCGCGACTTCGATCCGGGCGCCGTGACCGGGTGCGACGTGCTCGCCGACGGCACCGTGTTCGTGCAGGGGCGCGACGCCGCGTCCACCGGCGTGTGGGACGGCGGCAACAGCGCGCTCGACCCCGCCGAGGCCTTCTTCCCCATCAACGAGGGCAATGCCGGCGACTTCCGCTACGTCGAGGGCGCGGTGACCTTCCCGATGGACGACGGGAGCATCCAGGTCATCGGCGGCGCGGAGGTCGGCACGGGGGAGGTCCTCGCGGACGCGCGCCGCTACACGCCCGAGGCCCGGCGCTTCGAGCCGGCGGACGGCTTCGGGTCTCCCCGCTACGCGACGCAGGTCGCCCCGTGGATCCAGCCCGGCTGGTACGCCGCGGGGTGCGGCTTCACCGACACCACGCGCACGGAAGGCGAGGACACCCTCGAGCTGTTCGCCCCCGCCGAGGGCGGTCACGGCGCGCCGATCCAGCTCGATCGGGCGCGGCCGGGGTGCGCCCTGTCGGTGCTGCGGGACGGCTCGATCCTGGTCACCGGCGGCTACGAGGCCGGCACGGGCGCGGTCCTCGACGCGGCGCTGGTCGTCCCCTACGTCGATCCCGCCATGGGGGGTTGACCTCGAGGTTCGCCGCGTTTACATGGGCGCCGCCTGGAGGTCCGGATGCGCGCCTTCCCCCTGGTCGCTCTCTCCGCGGTGGTGTTGTCGGGTTGTGGCTTCGGCCTCACCTTCGAGCCGGAGGGCCTCGACGAGGCCGCGCCCGGACCGGACGCCTCGGCGCCGGATGACCCCTCCGCGGGTGCGCTCGACGCCACCTCGGAAGACCTCGCGGGCAAGCTCTACGTCATCGACCCCACGTCGATGCGGGTGACCGAGCCCGCCGGGCTCGACGCGCTGTTCGGCGAGGTCCTCGATCGCGACGTGTTCGTGTACGTCGAGGGCGAGTCCGCCGACACGATCTCGCTCGCGGTTGCGCTCTCGGGGGCGGACGGCCAGCAGGATCCCTGCGAGCCCGTGCGCCGCTTCCCGGAGGGGGACTGGACGCAGAACCCCGTGTTCGACGTGGGCCCCGGCGAGCTCACGACCAGCTTCGGCGGCCAGCCGGCGACCTTCCGGTCCCTGGCCCTCTCGGGTGTGTTCGACGCCTCGGCGGACGCCTGGCGCGAGGGCACCCTCTCCGCGCAGCTTGACACGCGCGAGCTGGCCGGCGCCCTGGGCGACATCGACGGCTGCGCGTTCGTCGGAGACCTCGGCGGCGCCTGCGAGCGCTGCGACGATGGCGCCGAGGCGTGCTTCCAGCTCTCCATCGAGGGCATCGTCGCGGAGCTGGCCGACACGCGCTTCGACGCTACGCCGAGCTGCGCCAACTGACAGGGGCGCGCGGGCCGGCGCTTCGTCGGGGCCCGCGCCGCGCGCAGGGCGGCCCGGCGCGCATCTCGGGCCGAAGTACAGCCGACAGAAAGTGACACGGCCGACGGAAGCGCGGTCGGGGGTGTCACGACCGTGTGAAGCGCGTCCGTGGGTGCACCGGGCCGAGCGCCCCCTTCGTGGGGAGCAAGCGGTGGAGATCGCCCGCGCCCGTGACAGGGGGCGTTGGGACGCCGGCGTCGCCTCGGCGGGGATGCCGCGACGCGGGCCACACCCGATGATCCGCTGCTGGCCTTTGTCGTGGACGAGCTGCACGCCGTAGGATGGGGACAACCCAACCCGAGGTGTCGTATGTCGCTCCTGACCCTGTCCCTGCTCTCGGCGTGCTCCGACTACGGACTCGAGCGTCAGCTCTCGGAGCCGGCGGTCGGCCCCCCCGATGCGCCGCTGCCGCTCCTGCCGACCCCCGAGCCGTACCCGGCCATCGACGTGGAGCCCTCCTTCCACGACTTCGGCGCGGGAGACCCCTGGTCGGTCACCACCCAACCCATCACGGTGACCAACCGTGGGCACGCTGTATTGGAGGTGTCAGGGCTCCGCTACGACGCGGGCAGCAGCGAGCTCCTGTTCTCGGAGGAGGAGGCGACCAACGGCCCGCTGCCGTGGGTGTTGCAGCCGGGGGAGAGCCGCGTCGTCAACGTGACCTACACGCCGATCGACGAGGGGGCCGACGAGGGCTTGCTCGTGGTCGACTCGAACGACCCGAGCCGCCCCCAGGCGGACGCCACCCAGGTCGGCGCGGCGCGGTTCTCGGGGTTCACGACCGGCTGGTACATCGTCAACGACGACACCCCCTACGACCTGACGAGCAACCCGAGCTACCGGGTGGACTACGACGGCGACCCGGACGCCTTCTGGTACGAGCCCTCGGGGAACCACGGGATGACCGCCAGCACCGACGTGGCCGGCGACTTCGCCGCGCTGCGCGACTACGTCATCGACCGTGCCGGTGGGCCGACGCCCGTGACGGGGCCGCTCTCGTTCTACGCGCCGAGCGAGCTCCCCGACATGATGGAGGCCTCGTTCAGCTACATCCTGTGCGACTTCTGGATGGACCCCAGCGACGACCCGAGCCGCTACGCGATCTCCTCGGGGACGGTCGACGACGGGGTCCGCATCATCGTCAACGGCGCGATCCTCGGCGAGCTGACCTACAACCAGAGCGGGTCGTGGCCGCTCACCAACGCGGTGCCGGGCACGGTGAACACCCTCGTCGTCATCCTCGAGGACAACGCGATGTGGGAGAAGTACGTGAACGACCTGGCCTTCTACCGGGACGGGGTGATGGTCGGAGGGTAGGATGAAGCCGGGGCGTTAGAGCACCAGATGCTCCTCCTCCTCGCCTCGCTCGCGCGGGCCGCCGAGCCCGCGGGCTTCGCGCTCGTCCAGGTCACGGGCATGGGTGACGACTGCTGCGCCCAGAAGGTCAGCTCCGCGCTCGACGGGCTCCCGTTCGTCGCCGGCGCGGCGGCCTCCGACAAGCAGGGGCTCGCGTGCGTCGCCCTGACCGGCCCCGCGGACCTGTCCGCGATCCAGGCGGCCCTCGGCCCCATCGGGTACACGGCCACGAAGGTCGAGCCCGTGGCGGCATGCCCGGAGGGCCTCGCGCCCGCGAAGGCGGATCCCTGGGCGCACGCCGAGGGCCTCGACGTGAAGCTCGTCTCCCACGGCGAGCCCGTCGAGCTCTCCGCGCTGCTCGTGCCCGGCAAGTTCACGATCGTCGACTTCGGCGCCACGTGGTGCGCGCCCTGCTACGAGGCCGCGGACCGCATCGGCACCTACCTGCGCGCCCACACGGACACCGCGGTGCGCGCCGTCCTCCTCGACGGCGCCGACGCCCGCGCCTCCTTCGCGCAGCCCATCGTGAAGCAGCACATGGCGTTCGCCGAGGGCCTGCCCTACTTCGTGGCGTACGGCCCGACGGGCAAGGCGGTCTACAAGGGCAGCGACCTCGACGCCCTGCTCGCCGCCATCGACAAGAAGCGGAAGTGACCCCCTCGAAGGTGTTCCGCGCGGCGCTCTGGGTCTCCGCCCTGCACCTCGTGCTCGGGGTCTCGCCCGCGTTCGCTTGACCTGGTTGAAGCAACCCGAACCTCCAGGCTGGAGGGTCACGCATCAACCCCTGGCTCGACCCGGGGGCGCTTCGCCTCGACGCGATGGTCACCGGCACCTCCGTGCGGATCCGGCACGTCGCGGCGTGCCCGGAGATCGACCCCCTGCTGTGCGCCGAGCAGGACATCCCCGAGCACTGGCATGACCAGCACATCGCCTGGCTCCGCCTCGATCCCACGCTCAACGTCGGGCTCGGCGCCGGGTGGCAGGCCTCCGTGGGGCTGCCGTTCGACGTGCGCGCCATCGCGGTCGACTACGAGACGCCCGACGGCGCCGTGTTCGACCCCCCGTACGCCGACATCCACCATCGCGACGAGACCCTGTGGGGCCCGACCGACGGCACCGCGCTGGTGCGGAAGTACGCGACGGTGGGCACGCACGCGATCGTGGGGGTGGGCCTCGGCACCACGCTCCCGATCGGCCGGACCGAGGCGGATCCCTACGCGTTGACCGAGGAGGGGCTCACCCATCAGCACATCCAGCTCGGGACGGGCACCTTCGTGCCGGTCGCTACGCTGGAAGGGGTCCTCACGGGTGCGCGGTGGGGCGGCACGGCGTGGGTGAGCGGCCGGCTGCCGCTCTACGCGAACACGGAGGGCTACCGGCCGGGCGCCACGGTGACGGGCGGGCTCGGGCCCTCATGGCGGCCGATCCCGGCCGTGCAGCTCCTCGCGACGGTCGAGGGGAGCTTCGAGGGGGCGGAGGCGTGGAGCGGCACGACCTACGGGAGCCGCGCCACCGGGCTCGCCGGGGTGACGGGCATCTACGGCCTCTCGGATTCCGTGGTGCTCCAGGCCCAGGCGCGGGTGACGGCGTTGTCGTGGTCCGGGCACCCCGACGCCGACGAGGGCAGCGCCGTGCAGCGCTTCCTCGGGACCGTGGGGGTGTCGTGGAGCTTCGACCCGGGCAAGAAACTCCGTCGCGACCGTGACACGGAGGGCGAAACGAGCGGTATCCTGGCGCCATGACGCTGCTCGTGCTCCTCGCCTGCACCACCGCCCAGGACGCCCCGCCCGAGTTCTCCGACGCCGCGCGGTACGGGCTCGAGCACTTCGACGATCCCGAGGAGGACGCGCTCGCCGCGCCGCTGTTGGCGCTTGAGGCCGAGATCGACGGCACGCTCGACATGTCCTCCGACGTCTCGGCCGACCGTTCGCTCGCGCTGGAGGTCCTCACCGGCGAGGAGATCGACGGCCTCACGCACCCCGACCGCGACCCCTCCGCGGCGATCCCGCCCGTCGCCCTCGCGCGCGACTCGGCGTTCCCCGTCGCGAGCCACGTCGAGGTCGCGATGCGCGCCGACCTCTCCCCGATGGAGCCGAATTCGCCGGACCTCTACGAGCGCGCCCTCACCGACGGCGGCGACTGCTGGGCCGCCCACGAGTGCGTGTTCCTCCGCACGGTGAACAACGTGAACAAGACGAACTTCCTGATGGACGTGACCTACGTCCTCAACAAGGACTACCGCTGGGTGGACCTCGGGGACGGCCGCCTCGCGCTCGCGGCCCGCTCGTGGATGCCCGAGTCCGGCTTCGGCCTGGATGGCGGCACCACCATCTGGCAGTCCTACACCTTCGAGATCTTCGTGCCCCGCGAGGGCGACACCACCCTGCGCATGATGGCCGTGTGGTCCGAGTCGGAGTTCTCGGTGCAGCCGAGCGAGGAGACGGTCGCCAGTGTCCAGCTCGTGGGCATCGACGACATCTTCAAGGCGCACGACGAGTGGCTGACGGAGAACCCCGGCTAGCGGCACTCACGCCGCTGTGGGGGGCGTTGCCCTACGATCCCGAGGGGTTGAGCGCCGTCAAGAGCTTCGCGTGCAGCCCGCCGAACCCCCCGTTCGAGAGCACGGCGACGACGTCCCACGGGAGGGCGTTGGCGGCGACCACCGCGACGATCTCCTCGACCTGCTCGTAGTGGAAGGCCTCGAGGCCGCGGCCGCGCAGCTTCTCGACGAGGCGGGCGCTGTCGAAGCGCTCGTCCTCGGGGATGCGGGACTGGTCGTGCGGATGCGCGATGACGACGACGTCGGCGGCGTCGAACGCGCCCGCGTAGGCCTCCTGGAAGATGGCACGGCGCGACGTGGCGCTGCGCGGCTCGAAGATCGCCCACATGCGGCGCTTGCCGAAGCGGAGGCGGAGGGCCTCGAGGGTCACCTTCACGGCGGTCGGGTGGTGCGCGAAGTCGTCGAGGACCGTGATGTGGCGCGGCTCGCCGATGATCTCCTGGCGGCGCTTGACGCCCCCGAAGGTGGAGAAGCCCAGGGCGAGCGCTTCGGGGGTGAGGCCCTCGCGCTCGAGCGCGGCGACGGCGGCCACCTGGTTGTAGAGGTTGTGCTCGCCGACGAGCGCGCTCTCGAAGCGGCCCCACGGGTTGCCGTCGCGCAGCACGGTGAAGAGCATCACGCCGCGCTCGGTGTCGACGCTGTCGATGCGCCCGTCCCACTGCTGGCCGACCCCGTACTTGCGGACCTCGCAGGTGGCCTCGCCACACACGTCCCGCACGTCGTCGTGGTCCCAGCGCGCGACGATGCAGCCGCCGCCCTGCCCGTCCTCGCCGGTGGGCGGCACGATGGCGACGAGCTTGCGGAAGCTCTCCTTCACGTGGTCGAGGTCGCGGTAGATGTCCGCGTGGTCGAACTCGACGCTGGTGATGAGCGCCGTGCGCGGCCGGTAGTGAAGGAACTTCGGGCCCTTGTCGAAGAAGGCGGTGTCGTACTCGTCGCCCTCGATGGCGAAGGCGTCGCCGGTGCCGGTGCGCGCGGTCCGCTCGAAGTTCTTCATGCGGCCGCCGACGAGGAACCCCGGGCTCTTGCCCGCGGCCTCGAGGAGCCAGGCGATGAGGGCGGTCGTCGTCGTCTTGCCGTGCGTGCCGGCGACGACGATGCTGCGGCGGTCCTTCAGGAAGAGCGCGCCGAGGAGCTGGGGGAACGAGCAATAGAGGAGGTCGGACGCCAGGAGGGCCTGGGCCTCCTCGTAGTCGGCGCGGATGACGTTGCCGACGACGACGAGGTCGGGCTTGTGCGCGAGGTTCTGCGCCTTGTAGCCGAGCATCACCTCGATCCCGAGCGAGGCGAGGTAGTCGCTCATCGGCGGGTAGACGCCGGTGTCGGAGCCCGTCACCTGGTAGCCGGCGTCGACCAGCATGCCGGCGAGCGCGGCCATGGCGGTGCCGCCGATGCCCATGACGTGGACGCGGTGGAGGGGCGCGGGGAGGTCACCGGTGAGGAGCGGCATGCGGGGAGTCCTGGAGGAAGGCGCGGGTGGCGGGGGCGACCGAGGGCGGCAGCGCGCGGAGGTGGGTGGCGAGGAAGGACAGGTCCTGCGGCTCGTCGACGTCGTACCAGAAGGGGAGGAGCGCGTGGCGGAGGCCGAGCGCGCGGGCGCGTGCGACGGAGGCCGCGAGGGTGTCGGGCGCGGACCAGGGCACGTCGTCGAAGATGCCGCCGGCGCCGCCACACGCGGCCCGGGCGCCCACGAGGACATAGCCGCCGTCGAAGGCGGGGGCCCACACGGCGTCGTGATCCGCGAGGCGCTCGGCGGCCTGGACGAGGAGGGTGGGGGAGAGGGTGGGGGCGTCGGAGCCGATGGCGATCCCGCCGTCGCGAAGGGCGTGGCGGAGCTTCGCGCCGAGGTCGCCGTCCGCCTGGCGCTCGCCGGGCACGTCCTGCGCGATCACCCAGGCGTCGTCGGTGTTCCCGGTCCACGCCACGCGGAACGGGAGCCCGCTGGCGCGGACGACGGCGATCACGTCCTCCGTCATCGCGCGGGCGAGGGCGGCGGCGCCTTCCGGGCCGAGCGCGGGGATGAGGCGGGTCTTCGCGTGGCCGGGCGCGGGGACGCGGGCGATGACCACGACGGGGAGCACGGGTGCCATCACCGGTACTTCCAACACGCCCAGAGGATCCTGGCGCCGGCGCGGGCGACGCCCTGGAGGGTCCCGCTGATCTTGCTCGTGCCGATGCGCACCCGGTAGCGCACGGGCACCTCGAGCACGCGCACGCCCGATCGCAGCGCCTTGAGCTGCATCTCGACGTTCCAGCCCCAGGTCGGGTCGGTCATGTCGAGGTCGAGCAGGGCGCCCCACCGGATCGCCCGGAGCGGGCCCATGTCGCGGTAGCGGTGGCCGGTCCGGGCGTGGATGATCGCGGTGGCGAGCCGGTTCCCGAACTTCTGGGGCGGGGTGAGGGCCTCGGGATCGCCGAGCGTCAGGCGCTCGCCGATGACCAGGTCGGCCCGGCCGTCACGGATCGGGCCTAAAATGACGGCGAGGTCCTCGATCCAGACGGAGTGGTCGCCGTCGAGGATGACCACGACGTCGGGGGGATCGGCCTTCAGGTGCGCGATCCCCGCCAGGACCGCGCCCCCGTAGCCGCGGCGGGGCTGGGACACGACCTCCGCACCGGCCGCGCGCGCGAGGTCGGGGCTGCCGTCCGTCGAGCCGTTGTCGCACACGACGACCCGGATGCCCGCCGGCAATTCGGCGAGCACGACCGGGAGGGCGGCGGCTTCGTCGAGGACGGGGATGAGGACGGCGGTGCGCAATCGGGACCGGTTGGGTGGACGAGCGGCCAGATAATCTGCGCCGTGGGGGCGCGGGGCACCGTTCTGTTTCTGCGCTCCGGCCGGATGCCCGTGGGTACGATAGGTCTCCCGTCGCGCGTGGGTGCTGCCGTGTTCGCGTCCTTCTTCCAATTGCTCTGTGTCCTGGTCGGCGTCGCGAACGCGGGGCCTTCGGACAGCCCCTACCGCATCGAGGTGGCCGACGTCACCGTGGCCCCTGGCGGCACGGGCACGCTCCGGGTGATCTTCGCGGTGCCCGACGGCTTCCACACCTACCGCGACTGGGTCTCGGTCGAGGTGACCGACGCCGCCGGCCTCACGATCGGCGCGCCGTCGTACCCGTCGGGCCTGATGAAGGACGATCCCGCCGCCCCCGGCACCCAGCGGGAGACCTACGAGTCCGACGTCTACGTCGACCTCCCCGTCACCGCCCCCGGCGCGGCGGGGAAGCACACGGTGGCGCTCCATGCCCGGTACCAGGGCTGCAAGAAGAGCCTCTGCTACATGCCCTTCGAGGACGACTACACCGCCGTCGTGACCGTGGCCGGCGAGCCCGTCCCCGCCGGTGCGATCGTCGCCCCCGGCGCGACCGGAGCGGCCGCCCCCCCCGATCCTGGCCTGGAGACCGCCGTGGTCTTCACCGGCAAGGCCGGCGCGGCCAACGAGATCCGCATCGCGGCCGACCTCCAGGGGGACTGGCACATCAACAAGGCGTTCGTGTCGCTCGCCCTCGTGGACGGCGGCGCCTACACCCTCGGCGAGGCCGTCCTGCCCGCCGGAGAGAAGAGCGGGGACCCCGGCGCCGAGCGCGAGGACTACACCAAGGACCTCGACTTCGTCGCGCCGATCAGCGGGCCCCCGGGTGCTGCGACCGTGAAGGTCGAGGTCGGCTTCCAGGCCTGCAAGGGCGCCTCGCTCTGCAAGATGCCGGAGACCGTCGTCGTGGACGTTCCCGTCGTCCTCGATCCCAAGGCCGTGCCCGGGACGAGCGGCGCCAGCGTCGCGGCCGTCGGCGGCGGCGGCGCAGCGGGCGGGTTCGCCGCCGCGAAGGCGCAGGGCGTCGGCGCGCTGGTGCTGTTGTGCTTCCTGGCCGGCATCGGGGTGAGCTTCACGCCGTGCGTGCTCCCGATGGTGCCCATCACGATGGGCCTCATCGGCGCGAAGGGCGCGGGCAGCCGCGCGCAGGCCATCCTGCTCTCCGCCACCTACGTGCTCGGCCTCGCGGCCGTCTACACCGCGCTCGGCGTCTTCGCGGGCGTCACCGGCATGCTGTTCGGGAGCTGGCTCCAGTCGCCGGTCATCGTCTTCACCATCGCCGGGTTCTTCGTGGTGATGGGCTTCTCGATGTTCGGGTTCTTCGACGTGGGCGTGCCGAGCTTCCTCGCGAGCCGGGTGCAGGGCAAGGCGGGCGGCGGCTACGCCGGTGCGCTCGGCCTCGGTGTCGTCGGCGCGATCCTCGCCGGGCCGTGCTCCGGCCCCGTGGTCGCCAGCATCCTCGCGCTCATCGGCACCGAAGGGGACCTCCCCCTCGGCGCCTCGCTCATGTTCGCGTTCTCGCTCGGGATGGGGATGATCTTCCTCGTCACCGGCGCGGCGAGCGGCTGGCTGCCGAGCCGCGGCGCCTGGATGGTGACGGTCAAGAAGGGCTTCGGCATCGTGCTCTGGCTCGGCGCGATCTACTACGCCGCCGCGCACCTCTCCCCGACGGTGACCGCGCTCGCGACCGCCGCGGTGCTCCTCACCACCGCCGTGTTCGGCTGGCCCCACGCCGATGACGGCGAGGGCCCCATGACCGTCTCGCTGCGGCGCCTCTACGGCCTCGTCGGTGGGCTGGTCGGCGCCTACCTCCTGCTCGGCACGCTCGTGAAGGAGGGGTTCATCCTGCCCCCGGTCTCCCTCGCCTCGGCGGGCGGCGGCGCGGCGCAGGCGGGCCCCGGCATTCCGTGGGTGCGGACGGAGGCCGATGCGTTGGCGCTCGCGAAGAGCACGGGCAAGCCCGTGATGATCGACTTCACCGCCGAGTGGTGCGCCGCGTGCCACGAGATGGAGCGGTTTACCTACACGGACCCCCGCGTCATCAGCGCCGCGGAGGGGTTCGTGCCCGCGATGTTGGACTGCACGCAGTCCGGCGATCCGGTCATCGATGCGGTACAGAAGAAATATGGCGTGACGGGGCTGCCGACCGTGGTGTTCGTCATGCCCGATGGGCGTCGCCTCGGCGGCACCGTCGGGTTCGTCGAGGCCGAGGACTTCGTGAAGGAGATGCAGGCCGCGCTGGAGGCGATGGGATGAAGGCGAAGCTGACGAACTTGATGGAGCTCTACGGGCGGTTGGGGATCGGGATCTACGTGGTCCTCTGCGTCCTGACCTTCGGCGTGGCGTTCGCGCTCCTGCGCGCGGGCCTCCAGGAGCTCATGCCGGCCTGGGTGCTCGCCTACCTTCCGACGGACGGCACCACGTTCATCGGGGCCTACGCCATCTACAAGGCCCTCCAGCTGCCCCGGATCGCGTTGGCGGTGCTGGTGACCCCGATCATCGCGCGCTGGCTGGGCCGCGGGCCCGCTGCGACGACCGAGTCCGCGTGACACCGCCGCCCCGGCGCACGGGGGTGGCGCTGGCGGTGGGGACGGCGCTGGTGGCGGGGCTCGGCGGGTGCTGGAACGAGGCCAAGGACGAGTGGGCGTGCATCGGCCCCATCGTCGAGGTGGTGAAGTGGCGCGACGAGCGCGAGGCCGCCCGGCTCTACGGCGGCAAGCCCATCACGGCGGCGGCGCTCGCCCAGGAGGAGCGCGACCGCGTGCTCGCGGCGGTGGAGGCGCTCGCCCCGCGGCGACGCGCCTGCGAGCTCACCTGGAGCGTGCTCATGCACCAGCCGCCCGACAATCCGGGCCTGCGGCTCCGCGAGGAGGTCCTGCTTCGCGTGCTCGAGCTCCCGCCGCGCGACTACCCTCCTGTGGCAGTCGGGTGGTCCGGAGTGACGGTGGCGGGACGCCCGCCGGTGGCCATGAGTCGTTAGGGGGCGCGCATGGAACGACAAGAGGGAGGCCGCTTCGTGGCGGCGTTGGCATGCGAAGGCCGGGTGCGGGTGATGGCGGTGGTGGCGGTCGGCCCCGCCGAGGAGCTCCGGCAGCGCCACGGCCTGAAGTCGATGGCGGCGATCCTCGGGGCCGAGGGGGTCATCGCCTCCTTGCTCCTCTCCGCCCACGTGAAGGGCGAAGAGCGCCTCACCGTGAACGTACGGTGCGAGCGCCCGCCGTTCGCCTTCCTCGCGGACGTGAACGGCGACGGCACGCTGCGCGCCCGCTTCACGCCCGAGGTGCTGCACTCCAACCGGGCGTTCTCCGGGATGATGTCGGTGCTCAAGTCGCTCGGCCCGAAGGAGCTCTACAAGGGCGTGGCCGAGGTCAAGAGCGAGAAGTTCGAGGGCGCGCTCCAGCGCTACCTGACGACCTCGCAGCAGGTGGACGGGCGGGTGCGCATCCACGCCGAGCTCGACCCCGAGGGGCACGTCACCTTCGCGGCGGGGCTCCTCGTGGAGCGGCTCCCGGACATGCCGCGGGAGGAGTTCGAGGCGCTCTTCGACGGGGCGCTGCAGGGCGACTTCAAGGAGCTGATGACCCAGTTCGCGTTCGGCCAGCTCGCGGGCGGGCCCGTCGAGGTCCTCGGCGCGACGGACGTGCGCTACCAGTGCAACTGCAGCCGGGACCGCGTCGTCAACGTGCTGCGCGCGCTCGGCCAGGTGGAGGTGGCGTCGCTCCTCGCGGAGCAGGGGCAGGCCGAGGTGACCTGCCACTACTGCAACACCTCCTACGTCATCGACGCCGAGGGGCTGGGCGCCTTGCTGCTGGAGATGGGCGGACCGCCCGAATAGCGTCCTCGCGCGGCGCTACCCGGCGAGGTGCGCGGCGTCGTCGAACGTGACGATGCGCGGGGCCGGCCCCAGCTCCAGCGTGGTGATGCCGGTGTTCCGGTGCATGAAGGTGCGGAACGCGGCGAGCGGGGCGCCGGAGTGGTGGCACACGACCGTGGCGAGCACGAGCTGGTGGGTGACGACGGCGACGGTCTCCCCGGGGCGCACGGTGGCCGCGATGCGCGCGAGCGCGCCGACCCCGCGGGCCTGCACGTCCGCGAGCACCTCTCCGCCGGGGAGCCGCACGGCGGCGGGCTCGTCGCGCCACGCCACCACGAGGTCGGGGTAGCGCTCGGCGAACTCGCGCCCGGCGAGCCCCTCGAGGTCGCCCATGTCCATCTCGACGAGGCCCTCTTCGGCCTGGGCCTCCCCGAGCGCCGCGGCGGTCTGGCGCGCGCGGGCCAGCGGGCTCGTCCACAGCGCCGCGAGCGGGGTGCCGGCGAGGCGGCGGCCGAGGCGTGCGGCCTGCTCGATGCCGACGGCATCGAGGGGGATGTCGGTCCGGCCGAGGAACCGGCGTTCGACGTTCCAGGAGGTCTGGCCGTGGCGGATGAGGAGCAGGCGGCCGGCGTGCAAAGATGCTGTCAGGGTGGCGTCCATCCGAGCGAACGGTGCGCGCACGAGTATCATCCACGCGCCCGGGCGTGACCGGCGGGAGTGCGGATGAGCGCGTCGAAGAAGGAATACGATCCCCTGTCCGGCCTCTTCGGAGGGAGCCCTGGCATGCCGTTGCCCGAGGTGAGCGACGAGAGCGCCCCCACGGCCTCCTCCGCGGCGGACGCCCCCGAGCCGGGCCTCGGCCGCGGCGTGAAGCCGGTCTCCCGGCCCGCGGCCCGTGCGCCCGAAGCGGCCGAAGCGCCCGCGAAGGCCCCCGCCGGCCCCGATCCCCGCGAGCTCGCCAAGATCCTGGCGAAGGCGGCCGCCGCAAAGGCCGCCGCCGCCGCGCCGAGGCCTGCCGCGCCTGCTCCCGCGGCCCCCGCCGGCTTCGCGCGGACCCTCCCGCCCCCGGTCGCCGCGCCGGCCGCGCCGGCCATGGCCGGGCGCGCGATG
>JAUXTN010000136.1 GCA_030684355.1 Pseudomonadota bacterium | reverse complement strand
GGCGGCGGCGGTCGCGGTGGCGACGGCGGCGGCGGCGGCGGGCGCAGCCGCTGGTAGCTCGTCGGTAGAGAGAAACGCACGGCGGCCCTCGGGTCGCCGTGTCGCGTTTTGGGGTCCCCTCCGCGGCCGTCCGTGCAGTCGAGCCGCGGCTCTCCGGGCCGGGGCGGCGGGCCGCTCCGCATTGACGGACCGAGGCACGCCCCTATGCTCCTGTCGTCGGGATCCTGAATGCCCGACCAGGAGGCCCACGTGCTCTGGACCCTGTTCGTGATCCTGTTGGTGGCCTGGGCCGTCGGCCTGATCACGGCCAACACCATGGGTGGTTTCATCCACCTCCTGCTGCTCGCCGCGGTGGTGGTACTGCTACTCAACGTCATCCAGCGTCGGACACCGGCTTAGGGGCGTCGATGAAAGACATCCTCGTTATCGTCGCAAATGCCAGCCGTGCCCGGCTCTACCGGGTCCACGTCGGCGTCCTGGAGCGCCTCGAGTCGCTCTCCCACCCGCAGAGCCGCAGCAAGGGCGCGGAGCTCGCGTCGGACCGCCCCGGGCGGGCGTTCGACACGGGGACCGGCCCCGGGCCCCACCGCTCCGGGATGGAGCCGGAGACGGACCCCCACGAGCACGAGGCGGAGGTGTTCGCACGGGAGGTCGCCCGCCGAGGCTCGATCCTCGCGCGCCGGGGCCGCTACCCCGAGCTGCTGGTCGTCGCGCCCGCGCGCTTCCTCGGTCACGTGAAGTCCGATTTGGACGCGGAGATCGCCAAGCGCATCGTCGCGACCGTCTCCCACGACTACACCGCGAAGACGGACGCGGACCTCGTCGAGATCCTCCAGGGACTCGGCGTGCACGTGGCGCTGCCGAGCCCGGCATGAGCGACCCTCGCCGCGTGCTCGTGGTCGCGAACGTCACCGCCACGAGCCCCACCCTCCAGACCCAGCTCCAGCGCCTCTCGGCGGAGGCCCCGACCCACTTCACGCTGCTGGTGCCGGCGTCCTCGGGCGCGGGGGACCGCTCCCTCACGTGGGAGGAGAACGAGGTCTGGCACCACGCCGAGGCGAACATGAACCGGGCGGTCGAGCGGCTCCGCGCGGCCGGGCTCGACGTGGAGGGGCGGGTCGGCGCGCCGGACCCCGTGAACGCGGTGAACGACCTCCTCCTCACGGAGCACTTCGAGCTGCTCGTGGTCTCGACGCTCCCGGAGCACCGCTCGCCGTGGCTCGGCGCGAGCCTGCCGGACCGGCTCGCCGAGGAGACCGGGCTCGACGTCCTGCACGTCATCTCGCAGGAAGAGCGGTCGACGGTGAGCGGCTAGGGGATCTGTTTCCGTCAGGGCGCGTCTGCGATTGTCCGATTCCGTCTGGCAACTCTGCCGATCGGTCGCTCCGGCTCGCGCTACCGGATGGCCGTCCGCGCGATTACCGGGCCCCCGGAGGGCTCGATGCTACCGAATCGAAACAGCCAGGTCCGCGTGCGCGCCAACTTCGATGGCGAGGTGGAAGTGCTCGTCACGGTGGGAGACCGTATCCACGCGGGGCAGGCGCTCGTGGTCATCGAGGGCGACAAGGAGATCGAGCGCCTCGCCTCCCGCAACCCCGGCGCGGTCACCGAGGTGCACGTGCGCACCGGCGAGGACGTGCGCCAGGGCGCGCTCCTCGTGGTGGTGCAGGAGATCCCCGAGGAGAACTGACGGGCGCTCCACCGCGTCAGGCCGTGCGCCAGCCGGCCTGGCTAGCGCGGCCAGTCCCACGCGAGGACCCGCGCCTCCGCCATGTCCGCGGCGTAGACGCGGCGGGCCGCGGGGTCGTAGCTCGGGTTGAGCCGCATCATCCCGGTGCGGACGAGCGGGCGGGACGTGCGCGCGGCGAAGGTCTTCGGGTCGAGCTCGACGAGGCGCTCCGGCTCGCGCTCGGAGCCCGCGGCCAGCGCGAGGATCCGGTCGGCGTCGGTCCAGAAGACCTTCCCGATGCCCTCGATGCGCGGGCCCACCGCGAGGGCGGGCACCGTCACGACCTGCGGGCCGACGAAGAGCCGGCCGCCGGCCCGATCGAGCCAGGCGCCGTCGACGTTGTAGGCCTCGCCGGTCTTGGCGGTGGCCTCCGGCAGGGCCAGCTCGCCCTTGGGGGCCCCGTCGCGGAGGCCGAACGCGAGGACGCGGCGGCCCCGGTCGGCGACGACGTAGAGGCGGTCGCGCTTGCCGTCCACCGCCACGAACGCGTTCCCGGGCCCCGCCTTCGAGCCCGCGGCGAGCGAGGGCTCCGTGCGGCTCCAGAGCACCTTGCCCGCGCCGGGGTCGACCACGGCGAGCCCGCCGGTCTCCGGGAAGACGACGGCGCCGATGCCGACGGCGGGATCGAAGTCGAGGTCCCCGAGGGTGTCGGAGGCGTTCTTCGGGAGCCCGAGCGAGAGCGGCGCGAGCGGCGTGCCCGCGTCGAGATCCCAGCCGAGCACCTCGGCGTCGTAGTGGCCGAGGGCCCAGAGGCGGCGCTGCCCGGAGTCGACCGCGACATCGCTCGGCCAGCGGCCGGCGGCCCAGCTGTCCACAGTCGTCGCGCCCTTGCGCCAGCGGTAGATCCGGCTCCCGCCGAGGCGGTCGAGGACATAGCGATCGCCGGTCTTGGCGTCGACGACGACGTGCTCGGCGGCGCTCCCCACGTCGAGGGTGCGCACGATCGTGGCGGTCGCCAGGTCGACGACGCTGACGCTGGCGTCGCCGCCGTTGGCCACGAACACGCGGCCACCCGCGGCGTCCGCGACCGCCGAGCGCGCTTCGAAGCCGACGGTCACGTCGCCCTTGGGCGTGCCGGTCGCGAGGTCGAAGAGGAGGAGGTGCCGCTCGGGCCCCTCGTTGCCGGCGGGCGCGTCGACGGACTCGCTCGGGGGTCCGCCCCGAGGCCCGCCGCCACCACCACCACCACCACCGCCACGGGGCGCGCCGCCGCCACGCTTGCCCCCGCCCTCGCCCTCGGGACGCTCTCCGCGCGGCGGCCGGTCCCCGCCCTCGGGACGGTCCCCACGTGCGGGCCGTTCCCCGCCCGCCCCGCCGCCCTCGGCAGCGCCGGGCGCGTCCGCGCCCTCGCCGACCAGCACGGCGACGGTGTCGCCGACGAACACCACGGCCTCGGACATGCCGCCGAGCGGGCGCGTCCACTTCGGCAGGCCGTCCGCGCCGAGCGCGGCGAGCACGCGGCCGCCCATGATGACGGTCCCGTCGGGCGCGAGGTTCACGTTGGTCGGGCCCGCCGCGCGGGGCAGCGGGCTCTCCGTCGTGATCGAATCCGTGCTCGGCTTGTAGCGGACCATGCGCATCGACGTGCGCGAGGCGCCGTCCACCACGAGGAGATCGTCGGCCAGGGCCTCGATGGAGGCGGGGCCGGTCAGGCCGGCGGCGACCTTCTCCTGGCGCAGGTCGGGGCTGTACCCGGTGAGCGTGCCGCCCTCGAGGTTGGCGACCCACAACCAGCCCGTCGCCGGATCGACGGCGGCGTCGCGGATCGGGTAGCCGCGGCCCCCCTCCCCCGGCCGCTCCATGCGCGTGCCCTCGCGCGTCGCGACGACCTCGCCGCGGTCGAGGTCCACCACGCGGATCGCTCCGTCCGCCTTGTCCACGCGCCAGAGCTTCCGCCGCGCCTCGTCCACGCGCAGGAGCGCGGTGTGGTGGCCCTTCACGTCGAGGTCGACCGCGCCGGTGGGGCGGCCGACCGCGGGGTCGATGACCATGAGGCGATCGTTGGCGATGCCGACCGCGTAGAGCCGCTGACCGACGCCGTCCCAGACGACCGTGATGCTCTTCAGGAGGTTGGGCGCGTCGACCCCCCAGAGCGCGAGCGGGAGGTTGAGAGTCTCCACGGGGGCGAAGGCGGGGTCGGGCGCGGGCACGTCGTCCATGCACCACTTGCCCTCGATGCCGCAATGGGCGCCCGGGACGACCGCGGTGGCGACGGGGGCCGTGGCGGAGGCGCCGACCGTGGCGGGGGGCGCGCCGCGCGAGGCGCACGTGGGGATGCCGCAGGCGCCGATGCCGAGCAGCGCGAGTGGCAGAAGTCGACGCAAGATCACCAGACCACCTCCTGGGACGCCCACGCGCCCTCTCCCGTGTCCACCGTGACCCACGCGTTCGTCGCCGTCGGCGCCAGCGAGGTCACCCGCGCGCTGCCGAGCGCCACGCACGTGGGCTCCCCACCCGGCGCGACGCGGCAGGCCTCGGCCTCCACGGCGCCGAGCCGCGACCAGTAGAGCTTCCCGTCCGCCCAGCGCGGCGCGAGGTGCCCGTAGACCTTGCCCGTGGCATCCACCCGCTCGGGGGTGCTCCAGGTGTCGCCGGTGTCGGTCGACGTGGCCCAGAGGAGATGGCTGCCGTCGGTGTCCCAGGCGATCCAGGCCACGCGGATCGTGGGGCCGTCGACCAGGATCGCGGGGCTCTCCATGCGCGTGTAGGCGCGGCCCTCGACATCGACGGTGGGCGCGCGGTCGTCGCACCCGGCGCCGGCGGGGCAGGTGTCGACGGAGGTGCGCCAGACCTCGCGCGCGACCTGCAGGCCGTCGGCGCCCAGGCCGAAGCGCGCGACCTCCACGTGGCGGGTGTAGCGGCCGGAGAGGTTGTCGCCGTTCGAGTCGGACATGTCGCTCTCGGACCAGGCGACCCACGCGGTGTCCCCCTCGACCACCACCGACGGCGCACCGGGGAAGCCGGTCCCGATGCCCGGCTCGGCCACGAACTCCCAGCCGGCGGCGCTCCACCGGTACACCTTCAGGAACGCGCGGTCCTCGGAGTAGGTCGTGGAGTTCGGGTTGTCGACGAAGGCCACGACCAGCCGCCCCGCCGCGTCCACGCCGAGCGCGGGCTTCCAGAGCGAGGAGACGGTGCCGAGGGGGAACTCGAGATCCGTCCACACGCCGGCCGTGCGCGCGTGGCACTCGGCGGCCCACGGCCAGTCGATCACGCTCTCGTCCTGGATCGTGAACTCGCGCCAGCAGGCGTAGGTGACCGGCCCGGCCTCGACCACGCGGGGGGCCTCCGCGGCGAACGCGCCGGGAGAGGAGACCACCTCGCCGTCGACCTCGACGCGGCTGCGATGCCCGCCCTCGTCGAGCCACGACCACGTCGCCACCGCGCTCCCCGAGGTGTCGACCTCGTAGACGCCGGAGCGATCGTCCTCGGCGGGGGGGTCGGTGAAGAGGTCCCGCATCACGACGCCGGTGCCGTACGGGAGGTCCGCGCCGAGCATGTACGCGATGGTGCGGCTCACGTCCTCCAGCGTGTAGGGCCCCTCGACCGTGGCGCCGGGCGCGATGCCCGGGCCGGCGAGGAACATCGGGATCTGCCGGCATCCGCCGCACTGATCGCCGTGGTGCCGGTAGTCGGGCGGGTCGAGCTCCTCGAGGCGCTCCGCCGCGTCGGGGCCCCAGTAGTGGCGGCCATGGTCGGAGACGAGCACCAGCGCGGTGCGGCCGGCCAGCCCGCTCTCCGCGGACTCGATCCACGCCCACAGGTCCGCGATGGGGCCGTCGACGTCCCGGGCGCGCGCGACGTACGTCGCGGGGTCCGTCGCGACGTGCCCGGCGAGGTCGATGGCGTGGAGGTTCGTGATCATCAGCCGCGGCTTGTCGGCCGCGAGCTGGGCCTTCACGGCCTCGATGACCGTCGTGTCGCGCGGCTCGGGCCTGGTGAGGTCCCCCTCGACCGAGGTGAGGGTGTAGACGGCCCCGTCGTCATCGGTGACGCCGGGGTACACGCTGCGGTTGAGCGACTCGACGTGGTCGGTGTTCCCGCTCAACACGAGCGGCGCGCCGCTGCCCGCGAGCTGCTCGTAGAGCGTCGGGAACAGCGGACGGTAGCCGCCGGCGCCCACGGGGGTCGGGAAGTGCCCGAACTCGTGGCGCACGCCCGTGATGAGGTCGCAGTGGCCGGGCCCGGTGATGGGGATGCCCGTGACGTAGCCGTGGCGCACGAGCGTGCCCTCGGGGAGGAGCCTCGCGCGCAGCTCCGGGAGGATCTCGGAGGTGGGGGTGCCCGCGGCATCCGACACCCCCTCCCCGAAGCTCTCGGAGAGCCGCAGCCCGTCCAGCACGAGCACGACGACGTGGTCCGCGAGGGCGGTGCGCGGGACGCCGGTGTCGTCGGGCGCGCCCGTGTGGGTGTCCGGCGGCGCGGATTCGTCGGGCACGACGCCGTCCTTGTCGCCCGGGGTCCGACAGGCGAGCGCCAGGAGGAGCAGCCAGGAGGCGCGCATCTACAAGCTCCGACGGGGCCAAGCTTAGCTGTGTGCGTCCTACGGTGCGAGCCGCTGGAGCAACGTCACGAGCTCCTCCGCGTGCTGCTCCTCGACCGCGAGGATCTCGACGAACATCTGCCTGGTGGTCGGGTCGTCGTCACCGATGTAGCGCACGATCTCGCCGTAGCTCTCGATGGCGACGCGCTCGGCCACGAGGTCCTCGTGGATCATCTCCAGGAGCGTGCGCCCGGGGACGTACTCGGCGTGGCTGCGGCGGGTGAGCGTGTCGGGGTTGAGGTCCGGCTCGCCGCCGAGCTGGACGATGCGCGCCGCGATGCGGTCGGCGTGGACCTGCTCCTCGTTGGCGTGCTCCAGGAACTCGGCCGCGACGGCCTGGGCGTGGATGCCGGACGCCATGAAGTAGTGCCGCCGGTACCGGAGCGTGCAGACGATCTCGGTGGCCAGGGACTCGTCGAGGAGGCGCAGGACGGTGGGCCGATCGGCCCGGTAGCCCTCGGTCACGGCGCCGCGCTCCACGTGCTGACGGGCGCGCGCGCGGAGGGTGGCCTTGTCGGTGAAGGCGGGGGGTGGGGCGTTCATGGCGGACCTCGGGGAGAGCGGAACGGTAGCCACCCCCAGCCCGAATCCAAGCCGCTACCCTGGAGTTTTTCCAGGTTCACCCAAGGGCGCGAGGGACGTTCCGTCGGGGAGCGAGAGGTGCTTCACGCGCCCGCTCGCGCCCCGCGCGAGCGCCACCGAGGTGCGCGGGAGGCCGAGCGTGGCGGCGAGGAAGCGCACGACCTCGTCGTTGGCCTTGCCGTCCACCGGGGGCGCCGCGATCGCGAGGATCACCGTGCGCTCGTCCGCCCAGCCGATCACCCGCGACTGCCGGGCGTTCGGCTTGACCTGCACCCCCAGGATCAACGCTTCGCCTTGGCGATCTTCAGCTCCGTGTCCTTCGCGAGCTCGGCGGCCTCGGCCTCCGCGAGCGCCGCGGCGAACGGCCCGGGGTCGATGTCGGCGCCGACGCCCTTCGCCGCCTTCGCCCGCGCCAGCTCCAGCTTCGCCTCGACCGTGTCGCGGTGCGCCCGCGCGAACTCCGCCTCGAGGCGCGCGACCTCGATGTCCACGCCGGCGTCGCCCACCTCCGTCTTCGCCTCGGTCACCCCCACCTCCGCCTTCTCGATGCCCTCGGCGGCCTTCCCCGAGGCCTCCTTGGCCACTGCACGCACGTCCGCGATGGCCTGCTTCTTCTCGGGGACCTCGGCCTTCCGGTCCTTCACCGCCTGCTTCGCCTGCTTCAGCCGCTCCTTCTGGGCGGTCACCTCCTCCTCCGCCGTCTTCACCGCCACCTTGGCCGCCTCGTAGTTCGCCGTCGCCTCCGCCACGGCGTCCTTCCCCTGCGCCTTCACGTCCGCCGCCGCGGCCTTCGCGCCCTTCACGCCGCCCTGCGCGTCCTTCACGCCGTCGGCGGAGGCGCCCTTCGCGTTCTTCGCGCCGTCCACCGCGGCCTTTGCCTGGGCCAGCGCCGCGTCCGCCTTCGCGAGCTCGATCTCCAGGGGGGCGAGGCTCGCCTGCACGTCGGTCGGGAGATCCTTGAGCGCGGCCTTCGGGACCGTCGGCCCTGCCCACGCGTTCCCGACGACGAAGAGGAACAGGGCCGAGACGAGAAACCGGTACATGGGCGCTCCGAAGTGAGGGTCGAGGTTCGTAACGCGCCGGCGCCCGGCCCCCCGGCCACCCCCGACCGGAGAGCGCGCTACATGGGCGGGATGGCCTCCCTCCGCGGGCGCTTCGCCGTCGCAACCGCCGTCCTCGTGGGCTTCCAGCTCGCCGGGGCGCTCGCGGCCGGGTGGAGCGGCGCGCGCGTGGCGCGGGTGGTGGAGCGCGAAGGGGCCGTCGCCGCCGAGCGGGACGCCGTGCTCGCCTTCGGAGACGCCGTGCGCGAGCAGTACGTGCACCAGGCCCACACGTTCATCGAGGGCGGGCCGGGCCACCTCGACCACTACGCGCCCGCGGCCGCGGCCGCGGAGGCGGCGCTCGTCCGCGTCGAGGCCCTCGCGCTGCCCGGGGGAGACGCCCTCCGCCCCGCGTACACCCGCTTCGACGGGAACTTCCGGGACGGGGTCATCCCGCTCGCGTCCCGCAACGAGCTGGATCGCGCGATGGCCGGGGGGATGCACGCCTCCTCGGAGCGGCTCGCGGCGGGGGTCACCACCGTGACCACCGAGCTCCTGGGCGCGCTCGACGCGCGGCAATCCGCGCTCCAGGAGCAGGCCCGCGCCGCGACGGAGAGCGCGTGGTGGGCGACCGTCGTGTTCGCCATCGGGAGCATCCTGGTGTTGGTCGTGGTCACCCGCGCCCTCGCCTACGCGGTCCTCGCGCCGCTCGCCCGGCTCCAGGACGCCGCCACCCGCTTCGGCGCGGGAGACGCCGCCGCGCGCGCCGACGTCCCCCGCGACGTCGAGCTGCGCACCGTCACCGAGGCCTTCAACCGCATGGTCGAGCAGGTCTCCGCCGCGGAGGAGCGCCGCGTGCGCACGGAGCGGCTCGCCGCGCTCGGGGAGATGAGCGGCGCCGTCGCGCACGAGCTCCTCAACCCGCTCACCACCATCCTCGGCACGACGGACGACCCCACCGTCCGCGAGGAGGCCGGCCACGCCCGCCGGGTCGTCGAGGGGCTCCTCGGCTTCGCCCGCCCCGGGCGCGAGGCCAGCGCCGAGGTCGACCTCCCCGCCGCGCTCGCCGCCGCCGCCGACCGCCTCGCCCTCGTGGCGGACGCCCGCGACGTGTCCATCGTCGTCTCCGTGCCGCCGACCGCGCCCCTGCCCCTCGCCGCGCCGCCCACCGCGGTCCGCCAGGTCCTCGACAACCTGCTCCGCAACGCGATCGAGGCCTCCCCGGCCGGGGCGACCGTCGCGCTCTCGCTCGGCGAGGGGGTCGTCGAGGTCGCGGATCGCGGCGCGGGCATCCCCCCCGCGGTCCGGGCTCGCCTCTACGAGCCGTTCGTGACCGGGCGGCGGGACGGCACCGGCCTCGGCCTCGCCGTCTGCCAGCGCGTCGTCACCGCGCTCGGCGGCGCCCTCACCCACGTCGACCGCGAAGGCGGCGGCACCGTCGCCACCTGGAGGCTCCATGCGTGAGCGCGTGCTGCTCGTGGAGGACCGCGCGCACCTGCGCGCCCTGCTCGCCCGCACCCTCGGGGCCGCGTTCGACGTGGACGAGGCCCCCGACGGCGCCCACGCCCTGACGCTGCTCGCCGCGACCGACTACGCCGTCGTCGTCAGCGACGTGCGCCTCCCGGACATCGGCGGGGAGGCCGTCCTCGCGGCGGCGCGCGCGAAGGACCCCGCCCCGGAGGTCGTGCTCATGACGGCCTTCGCGGAGGTCCCGGCGGCCGTGGCGGCGTTGCGCGCGGGCGCCTACGACTACCTCGCGAAGCCGTTCGAGCCGGCGGACCTCCTCCGCGTCGTGGAGCGGGCCGCCGAGCGCTGGGCCCTGGTCGGGCGCGCGCGGCTCCTCGAGGCCGCCCTGGACGCGCAGAGCGGGCTGCTCGGGGCCTCCGCGGCGATGGTCGCGGTGCGGCGGCTGGCGGAGCGCGTCGGGCCCCTCCCCGTCACCGTCCTGCTCACCGGCGAGAGCGGCACCGGGAAGGAGGTCGTGGCCCGCGAGCTGCATCGCCTCTCCGGGCGCGCGCGGTTCGTCGCGGTGAACTGCGGGGCCATCCCGGAGAACCTGCTGGAGCCGGAGCTCTTCGGCGTCGCGAAGGGCGCGTACACGGGCGCGACGGCGGATCGCAAGGGCCTCTTCGAGGAGGCCCATGGCGGCACGCTGTTCCTCGACGAGATCGGGGATCTCCCCCTCCCCCTCCAGGTGAAGCTGAACCGGGCGCTCGAGGAGGGCGAGGTGCGCCGCGTCGGCGAGACCCGCGCGCGCACCGTCGACGTGCGGCTCCTCACCGCCACCCACCGCGATCTCGAGGCGATGGTCGCCGAGGGCACGTTCCGCGCGGACCTGACCTACCGGCTGCGCGTGATGCGCATCCACCTCCCGCCGCTCCGCGATCGCGTCGAAGACATCCCGCTCCTCGCCGCGCGCTTCCTCCAGGTCGCGGCCGCGCGCTACCGGGGTCGGCCCCTAAGGCTCGATCCCGACGCCCTCGCCGCGCTCGAGCGCGCCCCGTGGCCGGGCAACGTGCGCGAGTTGAAACACGCGCTGGAACACGCGGCCGTGCTCGCCGGGGACGACCTCGTGACCGTGGCCGACCTCCCCGACGAGCTGCGCGCCACCGCCCCCGACGCGGGGGCGGGCACCTACCGGGACGCCGTGGAGCGGGCCCGCGATCGGGCCGGCCGCGACTACCTCGTGGCGCTGCTGCGCCGCGCCGGGGGAAACGTCACGAAGGCCGCGGACGAGGCGGGTGTCGAGCGGGAGACGCTGCACCGCCTGTTGCGACGGCACGGGGTGGAGGCGGGGCGGTTCCGGGAGTAGCGGCCTGGACCTACACCCCCGCCCGCTTCCGCATCCGCCAGAACGTCGTGCGGCTCACCCCGAGCATCGCCGCCGCCCGGTCGAGGTCGCCGCCGGCCTCCTCGAGGGCCCCGCGGATGCGATCGGCCTCCGCGCCGACGGGTGTGGTCGCCCCGATGGCGAGCGCCCCCGGGCCCTGCGCGCCCGGTTCCCGCCGCTTCTCGCGCAGCTCCGGCGGGAGCTCGTCGAGCCCGATGGTCGGCCCCCGCCCCACCGCGAACGCGTACTCGACCACGTTGCGGAGCTCGCGGACGTTCCCGTGCCAGGAATGGTCGAGCAGCGCGCGCATCGCCTCGGCAGAGAACCCCGCCACGACCCGCGGGCCGGCCCGGTTGAACGCCTCGGTGAAGTGGCGAAGGAGGAGGTCGATGTCGAGGGGGCGCTGGCGCAGCGAGGGCAGGAAGATCGGGACCACCCGCAGGCGGAACATGAGGTCCTCGCGGAACCGCCCGGCGCGGACCTCCTCGCGCAGCGCCCGGTGCGTGGCGGCCACCACGCGCACGTCGACCGCCACCGGCTCGGTCCCGCCCACGGGGACGTATTCCCGCTCCTGAAGCACGCGCAGGAGCTTCGCCTGGAGCTCCGCCGACAGCTCGGCGACCTCGTCGAGGAAGAGGGTGCCGCCGTCGGCCTGCGCGAAGATGCCCTTCCGCGCGGCCACGGCGCCGGTGAACGCGCCCTTGGCGTGCCCGAAGAGCTCGCTCTCCAGGAGCGTGGGCGTGAACGCCGCGCAGTTCACCGCCACGAACGGGCCGCCCCGCCGCCGGCTCTCGAGGTGGATCGCGCGGGCGACGAGCTCCTTCCCGGTCCCGCTCTCGCCCCGCACCAGGACGCTCGCGTCCGTCTCCGCCACGTTCCGGATGACCTGGATGATCTGGATCATCCCCGGGTCACGGGTGACGAGCCCGTGGAACTCGGTCACGTCGGTCTTCGCGATCGCCGTGGGCGGCGGCGCGTGCCCGGCCGCGTCGAGCACGAGGACGTGGATGGCCCCGGTGGGGGCCTGTCCGTCGGAGAAGACGGTCGAGTACTGGCGGATGTAGACGCTGCTCCCGTCCGCGCGCGGCACGCGCACCGCCGCCCCGAACGGGCGCACCCCCGCGTCGTCGTCACAGACCACGCCCGACGGGCACCCGCGCCCGACGACCGAGCTGGCGGGGTGGCCGAAGAGGCGCTCGGCCTCGGGGGACCAGTACAGCACGCGGCGCGACGCGTCGGTGACGACGACCGCCGCGCCCGGGAGCAGCGCCGCCAGGGCGCGGAAGGTGGCGTCGACCCCGTTGCGGCGCAGCCAGCCCTGCAGTTCCAGCTCTTGTTCCATGGGTGAAACATAACGAAACACCGCCCGTCGCGCCCGCTCGAGATTCGGGCCGTCCAAGCTGGCTCTGCCGTGGGCCCGGAGGCGGGCACGGCGCTTGCTTCAGCGTCGGACGTTCACCGTCCCATCCCGAACCCCGGAGTCACCATGGTCCCCCCTCTCCTCCTCTCGCGCTCGGACGCCCAGTCCGGCGGCTACCGCGACCTCTCCCCCCTCGCTGCCCTCCACCACCTCGGCGACGTGCGCCTCGTCGACGTCCGCGAGGCCGACGAGTTCGTAGGCCCCCTCGGCCACGTCCCCGGCGCGGAGCTCGTGCCGCTCTCCACGGTGACCGCCGCCGCCGCCGACTGGGACCGCGACCAGCCTGTCCTCCTCATCTGCCGGAGCGGTGCCCGGTCGGCCCGCGCGGCCATCGCGCTCGCCGGGATGGGCTTCCAGAGCCTCTACAACCTGGTCGGCGGCATGCTCGCCTGGGAGGTGAATGCGCTGCCGCGGCTCCGTGGGGACGACACGCCGCTCGCCCAGGTGGCGGGCCAGATCCAGGCCTGCTTCATCGCGACGGCGGGCGCGGACACCGAGATCGGGAAGAGCGCGTTCGCGGCCGCCCTCGGGCCCTCGGCCGGCACCCCCGACGGCCTGCGGCGCGCCCTCCGGGCCCTCCCCGCCGCGGGCACCGCCTCCGCCGAGGAGTGTGCCGGCTGGGTCGAGCGCCTGCAACAGCGCCTCGCCGAGGTGGAGTAAGCCATGTTTGCCCTCGCGTTGGTACTCTCCGTCCTCATCGGGGTCGCCCTCGGCCTGCTCGGCGGCGGCGGCTCCATCCTCACCACCCCGATCCTCATCTACGCCCTCGGCGTCGAGACCAAGGCGGCCATCGCGACCTCGCTCCTCGTCGTCGGCGTCACCAGCGTCGCCGCCGTCATCCAGCACGCCCGCGCCGGAAACGTCGAGTGGCGCACCGGCCTCATCTTCGGCGGCGCAGGCATGGCCGGCGCGTACGTAGGCGGGTTCATCGCCGCGTGGATCCCGGCGACCGTGCTCATGATCCTCTTCGGGCTCATGATGCTCGCCACCGCCGTGGCGATGTTCCGGGGGCGGAAGGATCCGGGGCCGCAGACCGGAAGCCCGCATGCCCTCTGGAAGATCGTGGGGGAGGGCCTCGTGGTCGGCGTGGTGACGGGGCTCGTCGGCGCGGGTGGCGGGTTCCTCGTGGTGCCCGCGCTCGCCCTGCTCGGCGGGTTGCCCATGAAGAAGGCGGTCGGCACCTCGCTCCTGGTCATCGCGCTCAAGAGCTTCGCTGGCTACGCCGGACACGCCGCGCACGTCACCGTCGATCTCGAGCTCGCCGCGCTCGTCGCGGGCGCCGCGGTGGTCGGCTCCTTCGCCGGGAGCCGCCTCGCCAACGTGATCCCCCCCGACTCGCTCCGTCGTGGCTTCGCCGGCTTCGTCCTCGTGATGGCCACGTTCGTCCTCTACCAGCAGACCTGAGGTAATCGTGTCTCCTGACTTCACTCCCCTGCTCTCGACCCTCGGCGGCGCGCTCATCGGGCTCTCCGCCTCCGCCATGCTCCTCCTCGAAGGGCGGGTCGCAGGCATCAGCGGCATCGTCGGCGGGCTCTTCACCCCCAAGCCCGGGGACATCGGGTGGCGCGTCGCCTTCCTCGCGGGGCTCGTCCTCGCCGGGATCGGCGGCGCACTCTTCGCGCCCGCGAGCGTCGCCGTAGAGATCGACCGCGCGCCCTGGATGCTGGTCGTCGCCGGCCTCCTCGTCGGCATCGGTACGCGGCTCGGCAACGGCTGCACGAGCGGCCACGGGGTGTGCGGGCTCTCCCGCATGAGCCCCCGCTCCCTCGCGAGCGTCCTTACGTTCATGGCGGTCGGCGCCGTCGTCGCCGTGGCCGTCGGCAAGCTCACCGGAGGTGCCTCGTGAGGAGCATCCTGCTCTCGCTCGTCGTCGGCGTCGTCTTCGGGGTGGGGCTCCTCCTGTCCGGCATGACCCAGCCCGCCAAGGTCGTGAACTTCCTCGACGTGCTCGGCAACTGGGATCCCTCGCTCGGGTTCGTGATGGGGGGCGCCATCGCCGTCCACTTCCTCGCCTACCGTCTGATCCCGCGCCTGCCGGCGCCGCTCTGGGCGGAACGGTGGGGCCTCCCGACCCGCCGCGACATCGACACCCGCCTCCTCGTCGGCGCCGCGCTCTTCGGCGCAGGCTGGGGCCTCGGCGGGTACTGCCCGGGCCCGGCCCTCACCTCGGTGGTCGCCGGGGCCTCCTCCACCCTGATCTTCACCGGCGCGATGCTCGCGGGGATGGGGGGATTCGCGGTGTGGGAAGCCGCCCGGGCACGGCGATGACCGCGCGCCCGCCGAACCCGCTCGATCCGCAACCCCCTCCGCCGGAGCTCTCGTGAACATCCAGACCATCCTCGTCCCCGTCGACTTCTCGACCTGCTCCCTGCTCGTCGTCCGGCAGGCCGCCGGCCTCGCGACGAAGCTGGGCGCCCGGCTCGTCGTGCTGCACGTCGCCGAATTGCCCGCGGACCTCCATGCCAGCACGGCCATCCGGCCCGACGGGGTCGAGCGCACCGCCGCCGACTACGTCGTCACCGACACCCGCGAGCGGCTGGCCTCCTTCGCCACGGCGGCGCGGGAGCTCGGCGCGCCCGTGGAGATCGACGTGCGGCTCGGCTCGGTCGTCCCTACGATCCTCGCGGCGGCCGACGACCTCCACGCGGACCTCATCGTCATCGGCACCCACGGCCGCACCGGGCTCGCGCGGATCGTGCTCGGGAGCGTCGCCGAGGGGGTTGCCCACAAGGCCCACGTCCCCGTCATGCTCGTGCGCCGCGAGTCGCGGCCCGAGTGCGCCCGCCAGAGTTGCGAGTGGTGTCCCCACGAGGGCCGGAGCCCCGCCGAGGCGCGGATCGCCGGGGAGTCGCAGGGGTGAACCGCGCGCGCTTCACGGTCACGTCAACCAGGAGTCCCCGATGATCTTCCGCCAGCTCTACGAGCCCGTCTCTTCCACCTACACGTACCTGCTCGCCGACGCCGACACGCGGCGGGCCCTCCTCATCGACCCGGTCCTCGAGGAGGTCGAGACCTACGCCGCGCTCCTCGCCTCGCTCGACCTGACGCTCGAGTACACGCTCGAGACCCACGTGCACGCCGACCACGTCACGGCGGGCGCGGCGCTGCGCGAGCGCTTCGGCAGCCGCACCGTGGTGCATCACCAGGGCGGCGCCGCGTGCGCGGACGTGGCGGTCAAGCACGGCGACCACATCCGCGTGGGCGCCGTCGACCTCGAGGTCCGCGAGACGCCGGGCCACACCAACGGGTGCGTCGCGTACGTCGGCGTCGACCGCGTGTTCACGGGCGACGCCCTCCTCATCGGCGGCTGCGGGCGCACCGACTTCCAGCAGGGGAGCGCCAGCCGGCTCTACGACAGCGTCCACACGCAGATCTTCAGCCTCCCGCCCGACACGCTGGTGTACCCGGCCCACGACTACAAGGGCCGCACGATCTCCACGGTGAAGGAGGAGTTCGCCACGAACGCGCGGCTCGGGGGCGGCAAGACGAAGGACGAATTCGTCGAGATCATGGCGAACCTCAAGCTCCCCTACCCGAAGCAGATCGACCGCGCCGTGCCCGCGAACCAGCAGTGCGGGCGCGAGGCGCTGCCGCAGGGGTAGTTGGGGGGAGCGCTCGGGGGGGCCGGCCGACGCCGTGCACCGTGGCTAGCCTCCCAGGGTGGCAGCCAACAGCGACAACAAGCGAGCGCACCTCACCATGATCCAGGGGATCATCACTCGCCTGGCGGACAAGAGCTTCGTGCTGAAGGGGGCGAGCCTCACGCTCACCTCCGCCTTCCTGGTGCTGGCGTTCAGGGAGGACAACACGGAGCAGATCAAGTTCGCGATCCTGCCCGTGGTGGGGCTCTGGGCGCTGGATGCGCTGTTCCTGCACCGCGAGCGCCTGTTCCGGCGCCTGTACGACGTGGTGCGGCAGAAGCGCGACACCTCGGTGGACTTCTCCATGGACCTCGAGGAGGTGGGTCGCGACGCCCCCGGGTGGCTTGGTGCCATGTTCTCCCGCACCCTCCTCATCTTCCACCTCAGCGTCCTCGCGGTCGTGGTGGCGACCTTCGTGTGGAGTGCCAGCCCCCCTTCGCCCCCCGCCCCGTAGGCGCCCGTAGCGCGGGCAGCACATGCGCGTCTTCGCCAGCTACAGCCACGACTCCCCCGAGCACATCGAGACCGTCCTCCAGCTCGCGGACGATCTACGGCGCGCGGGCGCGACCGTGGTGCTCGACAGCCTCGCAGGAGCGCCGCCGGAGGGCTGGCCCGCCTGGGCACGCCGGGAGATCGAGGGCGCCGACGCGGTCGTGATCGTCGGCTCCCCGACCTACCACCGGAATTACGACACGCCCCCACGGGGGAACGTCGGGCGGGGGGTGAGCTGGGAGGCGCACATCATCCGGCAGCTCCTCTACGACGGGCCGCTCGAGGGCAAGGTGTTCCCCGTGTTGTGTGGGGATCTCGACCCCGTGGACTCCATCCCGGTCGAGCTCCGGCGCTTCAGCCGGTTCCGCTACCCGGACGAGCTGGGGGCGCTCCTGGCGGCCCTGGAGCAGGTCGGCGGGCGGCTGTCTCGTCCTTCGCCGCTGCGCCTCCTCTGGCTCCGCAGTGCCCAGCGCGCGCGCCTCGTCTGGTTGGCGCTGCCGATCGCCTGGGCAGCGGTCGCTGGCGACCTCTCCCAACTCGACACGGTGCTCAACCTGGGCGCGGGCGGGCTCGTCGGGGCGGTGCCGGCCACGGACGTGCTGGTCGTCGGCTTCGAGCGCAGCACCCCCGAGCAGGAGCGCCGCGCCCACGCCGCGGTCATCGACGCGCTCGTGGCCCAGGGCGCGAGGGCCGTGGGCGTCGACGTGCTGTTCACCGGCGACGAGCCGGCGGACGAGGTGCTCGCGGCCTCCATCCGCCGCGCGGAAGGGGCCGGCGTGCCCGTGGTGGTCGCGGCGACGCGGGTGAACGGGACGATCCCCCCCCTCCCCGCGCGCCTCGCCCCGGCCGTCCGTCGACGTGGAGGCGCCGACATGGTGACGGCGTGGTGGGGGCTGGTGAACGTCGGCTTCCTCGCGAGCGAGCCGCAGGCCGACGGGGTCCTCCATCACATGGCACCCGCGTTGTTGGCCGCCACGATGGATGCCACGCCCGTGCTCGAGGCGGGCGTCCTGCGCATCGGGCCGTTCCGCAACGCCGCGCGGTCCGCGCTCGTCCTGGCGCCGCGCGTCGAGCGCGTCCCGACGCTGCAGTACGGGGACGACCTTGGCTCCGCGCGGTCGCGGGTGGTGTTCCTCGGCGCGCTCGGCCCCGAAGACACGAAGCACACGGTGTGGGACCGGGTGCCCGGCGTCGAGCTCCATGCACGGATGTACCAGGTGCTTGCCAGCCAGCGCGCCGTGCGTGTGTTGGGTCCCGCTTGGGATGTCACCGTCGCGGCGGGGGCGACGGCCCTGTTGCTCGTCCTCGCACCTCGGATGCGCCGCCCTCGCCAGGCGGCCTTGCTGGTGGCCGCGGCCTGGGTCGGCGCCTGGCTGATCCTCGGGTGCTCGTCACAGCGGTGGTTCTCCGTGTCTTCGGCGTTTATCCTGATTGTTGCATGGTACTATTGCACACGGCGGCACGCGCGCTGATCGGGTGTTGGGTCGGGCTCGCCCTCCTCGGCGGAGAGGCCCTGGCCACGACGACGATCGACGCGATCCACGTCCGGAACGCGTTCGGGTGGCGGTGGGCGCGCCCCGGCGAGGAGGTGTGGGCCGCGACCCTCGTGGAGCCGGGGACGACCTGGGAACGGCCGCTGCTCGTCGGGCAGATCCTCGCTCCAGGCACGCGCCTGCGGGTGCGCCACGCGCGGGTCCGGCTCCAGGTCGACGATTGCGCGGAGCTCGTGCTCGACACCTTCTCCGAGGATGTCATCGGAGAAGGGTGCTCCGTCATCCACCGCGCGGGCGCGATGCTCGTGGAAGCGCGTCGGCTCTTTCGCGTCCGATTTGGTACCGCGACCGCGGCGGTGCGCGGGACACGGTTTGTCGTCAAGGGGAAGGAGTCAGTGATTGTCGCGGTAGAGTCCGGCCTGGTCGACGTGACCAACGCGGATGACACCGTCGGCGTACCCGGCGGGAGCTACGTCGTCGTCCCCGAGGACGGCCCAGCGTCCGCGCCCATGCCGCTGACCCCCGACCTCCAGGCCCTCGACGCGTTCCTCGGCGCGGTCGTCGGGTACACGGCCTACCTGCCCCCGCTGCGCTACTTCGCGGGCGGCGGGTTCGGTGGCGGCTCCATGGACGGTCGCCCCCACGCGGAGGCCAACCTGTTCGGAGCGCTCCGCGTGTTCGGGCGCGTGGAATTGCACGCCCGCTTCACGGCGGCATGGGGCAAGAAGAGCCTCGACAGCGCTGGCTACTGGTATCCGCGCGTCGAGCTCGGTGGAGCCGGCCGGTACGGCATCCTCGGCCTGGGGGGACGAAGCATGGTGGCGCGGGCCCCGTGGGGCTACGGGGGCGCCTTCCAGCAGGATCGCATCACGACCCGGATGGCGGTGGGGCCCTTGCTCTTCGTCGACGTGCGGCTCACCGAGGGGCTCGTCGCGCGGATCGATCTCTGGCCCTACCTCGTCTCGCGCCCGGATCCCCTTCAGGCGCTGGTGGGCACCGGTTTCTCCGCGGGCCTCGTCCTCGCGTGGGGAGGTTGAGATGAGGCGACGCCACCTGGAGATCCCGCTGGCAGCCCTGTTGACCGGGTGCGCATCCGAGCCGCCGGTCATCAAGGACATCGACGCCCACTGCGACGGCCCCCGGTGCGAATATCGTGTCACCACGCGGCACCCCACCGTGTTGGGCTGGGCCGTCCTGCGGTGGTCGCCGGAGGACCCGAACATGGGGCCTTTCCGCTCGGTGGAGTGTTGGGAGGTCACGGAGGGGGACACGAGCCATGTCTGGTTGGTGGACTACTCCGATCTCATGACGGCGGGGTGCCGGCACAACAGCGGGATCCGGACGGACACGGGCTGGGACTACCAGGAGAAGGTCACTCCGGAGGAGCTGCCCGACGTGAGCTGGTACGGGTACGGCCTCGGCGAAGATTGCCTGGCCTGGAGCTTCGTCGCGTCCACCCCCCCGGAACACCTGCCCGATCCGGATTGGAACCTCCGCGACCAGCTCGAGGACTGTGTCACGGTGGGCCAGACCACGGGGCCGAGCAACGAACGGTGTCGAAAGGCGGCGGCGTCCAACGAGAACTACCCCGGCGCCTGCCCGACGGACCTCGCCGAAGCCAACACCTATGGCTATTCGTGCTCCCACGCCGGCTCCCCGTCCGTAGCCGCCCTCGGGGTGCTGGCCTTGATCCTCCGGCGCCGCCGCCGGTAAATTTCGCCGGTAAAATAACGATAGCCAAGCCGTGCGCCAGCCGGCGCCGAGCCCGCGCATGCGCGCGCATCCCCCGTCCATGCGCGAGCATGTCACCGAACGTGGGTAAGCGAGCAAATCCAATATATTGACCGTGGCGCGGCGCTTGCATCGAGAGGGCGCGAACCCCACGGAGCCCCCATGTCCCTCCCCTCTCGCAAGCACGCAATCGTCATCGGTGGCAGCATGGCGGGCCTCTGCGCCGTACGCGTGCTCGCGGACCACTTCGAGCAGGTCACGCTCGTCGAGCGCGACGCCTTCACCGACACCCCCGCCCCTCGCAAGGGCGTCCCGCAGGGCCGCCAGTTGCACGCGCTGCTGAAGCGTGGCGAGGACGTGCTCGAGCAGCTCTTCCCCGACCTCATCCCCGGCCTCCTCGCGGCGGGTGCGGTCTCGATGGAGATGGGCACCGACTTCCGCTGGTACCACCAGGGCGGCTGGAAGGTGAACGCCCCGAGCGGCGTCGTCTCGGTCAGCTCGACGCGGCCCCTCCTCGAGCAGCACGTCCGCCGCCGGGTCCTCGCGCTCCCCAACGTCCGCTGCCTCGACGGGCACGAGATCACCGGCCTCGTCACCACCGCGGGCAGCCGCCTCGTGACCGGCGTGAAGATCCGCGCGAAGGACACCGAGGACGCGTCCGTAGCCACGCTCGACGCCACGCTGGTGGTCGACGCGAGCGGACGTGGCTCGGCGGCCCCGCGTTGGCTCGAGTCCCTCGGCTGCGCCACGCCGACCGAGAGCATCGTCAAGGTGAACGTCGGGTACGCCTCCCGCGTCTACCAACGCCCGCCCGCGGGCACCGTGCCGTGGAAGGCCTGCTACGTCATCGGCCCCGCGCCCGACAACAAGCGCATCGGCGCCATCTTCTCCATCGAGGGGGGCCGGTGGATCGCCGTGCTCGCCGGCACCCTCGGGGAGCACCCTCCGAGCGACGAGGCGGGCTTCATGGCGTTCGCGCGCGGCCTCCCCGATCCGGTCATCGCCGACGCCCTCGCGCTCGCCACCCCGCTCGACGACATCGCGCTGTACCGCTTCCCCGCCCACCAGCGGCGCCACTACGAGCTCCTGGGCGACCTCCCCGACGGGTTCATCGCCGTCGGCGACGCCCACTGCAGCTTCAACCCCATCTACGGCCAGGGCATGACGTGCGCCGCGCTCGGCGCGCTCGACCTCCGGGCGTGCCTGGAGGCCTACCGGGGCCGGGACATGCTCGTGGGCTTCTCCCAGCGCTTCCAGCGCGCGCTCGCCGTGACGGTCGACGGCGCCTGGCTCATGTCGACCACCGAGGACTTCCGCTACCCCGCGGTCGAGGGGCCCCGGCCTTTCTATAGCAACGCGCTCAAGTGGTACACGTCCCGCGTGCACGCGGCGGTCCACTACGATGTCGAGGTGGCACGGGCCTTCTACCGCGCGATGCACATGCTCGCGCCGCCCACGTCGCTCATGCACCCCGCCATCCTCGTACGCGTGTTGTTCGGGCGCGGCAAGGGGTCGGCGGGGCCGGTGTTTTCGCCGGTGGTGGAGGTGGGCGTTGCTGCGGCGGGGGGGCGTCGGTAGAAGCTCCAGAAGCTACTGGAGGGTGAACCAGAACGTGGCGCCCCGCTCGGGCTCGCCCTCCGCCCACACCCCCCCGCCCATGCGCGCGACGATGTGCCGCACGGTCGCGAGCCCGAGGCCAGCGCCCTCGAACGCGTACGGCGGGTTGAGCTGACGCAAGGGGGAGAAGAGCTTCTCGACGAAGGCCATGTCGAAGCCGATGCCGGCGAACCTCTGGCCCTTCGCCACGGCATACTGGGGGAGGCTCCGACGATGCCGCGCCATGACGAGAGCAACAGCCCAGGCGGCCTACCGTCCAATCGACGCCCCGGGGCCCGCCTCATCCGTGGGCACGGGGCTCCCGGTCCGCAAAGTTCGTCGTGCTCTTGCGAAGTCGCAGGCGAGCCCGTACCCTGGCGTGCTTACGGACGGGTGACGAATGGTCGACGCAGACGCGGCAGACGCGGCGGACGCGGCGGACGCGGTGGACGCGGTGGACGCGGTGGACGCGGTGGAGGCGGCGGACGCGGCGGACGCGGTGGACGCGGTGGACGCGGTGGACGCGGTGGACGCGGTGGACGCGGTGGAAGGCAAGGCCGTCGAACTCGTCTGGGGATGGCCCGACTTTCCCAAGACCTGCCCTCCGGTAGACGCAGTCCCGGCTTCCGGCGCGGTCTACAGGCTCGTGAGACGTTCACGCCCGACGATTGACGACTTTATGCCTTGGATATTGGAATACCCGCCGAGTAAGAAGATGTCATCGGGACAGGTTGCGCGTGCCTGGGGGATCTCGGTTTACGACCTCTTCGAGGACGCGGTGAAGCTCAAGGATGGGAAGGATTTGCGAGATGCGGCGGATCTTGTCCCCGGGCTCAAGGGCTGGCGCGTAGCGAAGGGCACGCTCGTGCCGGCGTTCGGGATGATGAAGTCCACAGCGAAAAGTGGGGACAGCCACCGTGACTGGTGGCGACCACAAGACGTAGATCCGTCCTCGGCCTTTTACGTAGTCGAGGCCGCGGCATGATCCTTCCACTTCCACTCGGAGCGATTGAGGTAGTCGAAGTTTACGTTGAGCATGAGGAGCCTCTCCTCTACTTAGCGAAGAACACTCGAGGTGAGTTATTCATCGCCGTTCTCGTCGAAGACGGAGACGAGGAACAGGTGTGGCACTTCGCGCCCGTTAGCAAGCGGCGAATCGAGGATGTCCGTGCCGGACTGATTGACCTACGGGACGCGTTCGTCCGGGTCGAACACGGCATGGTCATCGCGCTACACCGCGAACGAACGGAAGGGGGTTACCAGCGCACCGACTTAGTGAAGGCTGAGGCGCTCACCGAAGACACGCTCCCCAAACCGGGGAAGCGGCTTAAAGTGCTCGACTCGATTGTAACGCTTCCTAACACCCGCGAGATCGCGACCGCGCAACGGCGGGTGGTCGCCGCCCTTCGCTTCATCCCCCGGCGGCGCGAGGAGAAGGAAGTAGAGGTGATGCCGTTCGCGCACGTCCTCTACGGCGTCCAGGGCAGCCTCGACGCCATCGGACAAGATCTCGCCGCTAAGCAGCGAGCAAAGCTGCCCAGGGGACAGCGAACCAGGAAGGCCAGAGGAGCGGATCAGCCCGATCCACGGCAGGCCACCAAATTTAAGGCTGCAGATCGGTTTGCCGCTTCGTTTGGCATCGAACTTCACTCCGCCGAGCCGGCGGACTACTTCACTGGAGAATCGCCGGCTGCGGACGCCATGGAGAAGCTCGTATCCCTCTTGGAGGTGGTCGGGGACGAGAAGGCACTCATCGAACGGCTCTCCGAGTTCAAGGGCACCCCGGCGGCTGGTCGGTTGCATACGCTCCTCACAGGGATCGGTCCGGACGTTGTGGAGCTGCAGGTCGACTGGGCGTCCCCAAAGCCGGGGAAGGGTGGGTGCGTATCAGTCACCAACGAGCAGGCGAGTAGCGGCGTTGCCACGATCACCCGCATGCGACCGGACGAACCGGTCGAACACTGGGTCACCGGCTACTTCAGCGAGGTCGGTGACGCTCCAGCGACCTTTCATTTCTTCGAGGACGCGCCGAAGCCTCGGCACTTCTCCGGTAAGGTTGACGAGAAGGCGCGTGGCCAAGTGCCCGACGTTCAGATTCGAGTCACCAAGTACAGGGTTAGGATCATCGAGACCGTTGAGCGCAACTTCGAGGGAGATGTAAGACCGAAGCACAGGTTGATGGAGATTTTGCGGTCAAACGATCTAGAGCCGTTACTTGTCGCCGAGCCCGAGGACGAGAGCGCGGAGGGCGAACCGTACCCTGAGTCCCTTCTCCTTCCCGGGTCCATCCTGCTTTCCAGGACACTCCTCCTTCCGATGATTCCCGACCTGGGCGAGGTCGACGCCCCACAAGAACTCCCGCCTAGCTTTTCTTGGCCTTCGTTTACCACTGAGTAGCAGCGATCGCGACTTCGTGAACGTTCGACGGGAAATGGCGTCCTGTGAACGCGAAGACGACTGCTGACGTGCGCAACTGCTGACGTGCGCAGGCGGCCTCCGCGCGCGTCTTCGCGTGCGTGTCAACGGCGGCCGAAAACCGCGTAAATCCGGCGAGCAACGCGCATGGCCGCCATCCTGGACGGCGAGCAACGGGCCCCCGCCGACCAGCCCTTCCCCGTCCGGTTCGCGGCGCGCTACGCTCGTGCCCACGATGGACG
>JAUXTN010000072.1 GCA_030684355.1 Pseudomonadota bacterium | reverse complement strand
ATCCCCCGACTTCGGACGGTATAGGCGTCCGAACTCGGGGGGTAGTCGGTCATCCCCCGACTTCGGACGGTATAGGCGTCCGAACTCGGGGGGTAGTCGGTCATCCCCCGACTTCGGACGGTATAGGCGTCCGAACTCGGGGGGTAGCGGGTCATCCCACTGGATGCGCGGCCTACGCCTCGGCCGGCCCCTGCATCGCACGGTCCAACGGACACCCGGACTGAACGTTCGGCGCCGTCCGGGCGCGTTTCACGTGGAACATCCAGCCCCCGCCACGCTACGCTCTCCCCGTGCTCCTCCTCCTCCTCGCCTGCACGGGCGCGCCCGTCGACACCGTCGACACCGACCTCCCGGGTGACGACACCGCGCCGACCGAGCCCGAAGGCCCCACCGCCCCCTACGTGGTCACCGTCACCGTCACCCTCGACGGCGCGCCGGTCGCCGACGCCATCGTGAAGCAGGGCGGCGGCGTGGGCGAGTGGGCCACCGATGCCGACGGGAGGGCCGTCGTCACGGTCGATCCCACCGTCGCGGGCGACCAGATGGTCGTCGCCGCCCACCCCCGGGCCCGTGTCGACGGCGTCGACGTGGAGGGGCCCGCCGAGGTGACCATCGCGCTGGTGTCCTACGACCCGAGCGACAACCACGACTACGTGTTCGCCGACCCCGGCCCCGAGTCGCACGAGGGCACCACCACCGCGCAATGCAGCCATTGCCACGTGACCATCCACCACGATTGGTTCGCGTCGCCCCACCGCACCGCCGCGTCCAACCCCGTCCTCCACGACCTCTACGCGGGCACCGCCGCCACGTTGACGGGCACCGCCTGCGCGGAGGCCGGCGGCACCTGGGGAACCGCCCCGGAGCCCGGCACCGGCACAGCCGTCGAGCGGTGCCTCGTCGGCGCCTCGGTTGCTGACACGACCGACGGCACGGGCGCCTGCGCGGATTGCCACGCCCCGGGCATCAACGGCGAGCTGGGGGGCCGCGATCTGCTCGAGGCCACCGGCATCGCGTACGACGCGGGCGTGCATTGCGACGTGTGTCACCACGTGTCCGACATCGACCTCGACGCCGAGCCCGGCGTGGCCGGCCGCCTGCGAATCGTGCGCCCAAGCGAGCCCGCGTCGTCCCCCCTCTTCGGCATCTACGCGCCGCTCGTGTTCGGCCCGCTCGTCGACGTGCTCAACCCCCGCATGGGCTCGGTCCACACGCCGCTCTTCCACGAGGCGAAGCTCTGCGCCGGGTGCCACGAGCAGCTCCAGCCCGTGCTCGTCGCCGGGGTCGAGGCGGACGCCGCGCGGTGGCCCGACGGCCGGCTCCCCATCCACACGACCTACACGGAGTGGGAGGCGAGCCCCATGAACCCCTCCGCGCCCTGCCAATCGTGTCACATGCCGCCCGACCCGAACGTCGGCAACGCGGCCGACCTCCACAACGAGTTCGAGGACGTGATGATCGGCGTTGGGGCGGGGTGGGAGCGGCCGCCCGGCACGGTGCGCACCCACAGTTGGTACGGCCCCCGGCAGCCCGAAAGCAACATGCTCGCCCTCGCTGCGAGCCTGGACGTGTCCACCACCCTCGCGGAGGGCACGCTCACCGCCGCGGTGACCGTCGCCAACGTCGGCCCCGGCCACGCCATCCCCACCGGCGAGCCGCTGCGGGCGCTGATCCTGCTCGTCACCGCGACCTGCGACGGCCTCGAGCTCGCCCCCACCGGCGGCGACGTCGTGCCCGACTACGGCGGCGCGCTCGCCACCCGCACCGCGGACGAGGATTGGGTGGAGTGGCCCGGCGCCGCGGTCGGGGACACCCTCCGCGTGGTCCAACTCACCGGCGCGTGGCACGACTACCAGGGCTACGGGCCGTTCGGAGACGGGCGGTTCTCCCCCGAGGAGAAGGGCCTCCCCGTCGAGTCGCTCGTCGGCACCGCCACGGTGCTCGCCGTCGATGGCGACCGTGTCACCCTCGACACCCCGCTCCCCCCGGGCGACCGCGCCTACCGCACCCGCGGCCAGGCCCATGCCGGCGCCCCGGGCTTCGCGTTCGCCCGCGTCCTCACGGGCGCCGAGGGCACCCGGATGGTCCCCCACTTCCAGGCCGTCGACGTCGCGAGCGACAACCGCTTGCTCCCCGGCGCGACGTGGACCTCCACCCACACCTTCGCCGCCCCGTGCGCGGCGCCGAGCGTGCACGCCACGCTCCTCCACCGTGACTACCCCTTGGCGCTCGCGACGGCGCGCGGCTGGACGGTCACCGACCAGGTGATGGTGGAGGCCGAGGCCTCCGGGGGGATGCGATGACACGAGATCCGGGCGCGCCCCCGCCGAGGACGGCGGGGTCCGGCCCCTACAGGCGAGCGCTCCGCGCTCGGTCCGCCCCAGGGGGGCGGGACCGGCCGGCCGTGATGTCCACGACCGCCCGCGCCGTCGGCGCCTGGGCAGGGGAGCCGGCCGCCTTCCGGTCCCGTCGCGCGGGGGGCGTGGTGACACGTGTCATGTTCCTCGCGGCATTCGCATCCGCGTGCCACGATCCGGACCCCGCGGACACCGACCGCTCCTCCGACGACTCCGCCGACGACTCCGCCGACGCCCCCGCCGACACCGCCCCCGTCGACGTCCCCGGGCCGCTCCTCACCTCGCCGGCCGAGGCGGCGGACGGCGATCCGGCCGCCGGCGCGTTCCTCACCGAGCTGCGCCCGGCCCCGGCCACCTTTACCGTCGATGGCGTCGCGGTCGATGGCTACGCGTACAACGGGCAGGTCCCCGGCCCCACGTTGCGCGTCGCGCTCGGGGACACCGTCACCACCGTACTCCAGAACGACCTCGCCGCGGCGACCACCGTGCACTGGCACGGGATGCAGGTCCCCGAGGCGATGGACGGCGCGGGGTGGGTCGACGGCGGCGTGCTCCCCGGTGCCGCGTTCACCTACACGTTCACCGCGGACGCCCCGGGCACGTTCTGGTACCACCCGCACCTCGACGTGGGCGCGCAGGTGGACGGGGGGCTCTACGGTGTCGTGGTCGTCGAGGACCCCGCCGCCCCCGCCGTGGACCGCGATCTCGTGCTGGTGTTCGACGCGTGGGGCGAGCACGACGACGGCGCGCCCGGCCTCGACGCGGAGGCCGACGACCACCACGCGCTCACCAACCCGGCACGCACGCGGTGGACCGTCAACGGCCTCGTCGGCGCCCGCTTCGAGGCGGTGGGCGGCGAGCGGATCCGGGTGCGCACGCTCAACGCGTCCAACTCCAGCTACCTCGCCCTGGCGTGGCCGGACATGCGCCACATCGGCAGTGACCAGGGGCTCTTCGGCGCGCCCGAGGCCCCCGACTACGTGGTGCTCGCCCCCGGCGACCGCGCGGAGTTCGAGTGGGACATCGGCCCCGACGGCTTCGACGTGACCACGCTCCCCTGGGTGGCGTCCGCCGGCGCTGCGGTCGGCGATCCGCGCACCCTGCTCACGGTCGAGGTGCCCGCGCCCGCGCCCGCGCCGACCCCGATGGCGTGGCCCTCCGCGACCACCGCGGTGTCCGCGGACCCCGCCCGCACCGACCTCGTCTACGTGTTCCAGGGCGGCGGCGCCGGCGATTGGCTCATCAACGGCGAGGCCTGGCCCGACGTGACCCGCCACACCGCCGCGCTCGACGCTGACACCGTGATCGAGGTGCGCAACCTCTCCGCGACCAACCACCCGTTCCATCTGCACGGCCAGCGCTTCGAGGTGCTCTCCGTCGACGATGTGGCCCCGCCCGCCCGCCGCGTCGAGGACACCGTGGATGTCGGCATCCGCCAGCGCGTCCGGCTCCTGCTGCACGCCGAGAACCCCGGAGACTGGCTCCTGCACTGTCACCTGCTCGGCCACGAGGAGGGCGGGATGATGACGGTGCTGCGGGTCGAGTAGCTACGCGGCGGGGGGCTCGGGCGGCGGCACCGCGGGCGCGTGGGAGGTCTCGGGGGGCGCCACCTCGAGTGTCACCACGTTCTCGCCGACGGGCTCGTAGCTGGCCGGGGCGGGCGGCGGCCCGAACTCCCACTGCCCCTGCCCCGCCAACGACTCGCCGAATTGCACCGCCACGGTGTTGTGGATGGCCTTGCCGATGGTCTTGGCGCGCTCGTCCTCCTTGGGGGTGACCGGCCGCCGGTAGGCGCCCACCAGGAGCGCGACGAGGACGATCGAGATGATGACGACGACCATGGCCGACAATCCGGGAGCGACGCCCACTGTACCACCTCCAGCCCGGCGGCGACGGGTCGCCCGCGTTCCGTCCGGTCGACAGCGCCGCGCTCCCCCAGTACCTTCGTCGGGATGCCGCTCGCCTTGCTCACCTTCGCTTTCGGCGCCCTCGCGTTCTGGGCGGCCCGCCACATCTACGGCGAGGTGCGGGCCCGGCGCGACTGGCCGACCGTCTCGGGGCGGATCCTGGAGCGCGGCGTGGGCGCGCCGATGAAGGCGCACGGGCGCTCGTACATCCCGCACGCGAAGTACGTCTACACCGTGGCCGCCACCGAGTACACCAACGACCAGGTGTTCCTCGTGCGGGGGACGGGCGGCCGGCGGGAGTGGAACGAGCGGCTCGTCGCGGGCCTCCCGGATCCCGTGCCGGTCCACTACGACCCCGCGGACCCCGCCCGCTCCTACCTGCTCGTCAACCCGCTCGGCGTCGTCTGGGTGCTGGTCGGGTTCGGGTTCTTCGCGCTCGCGCTGGGCCTGCTCCGCCTGCTCGCGGCATTCGGCGGGGCGTAGCCAGGCCGGCTAGCTGCCCCCTACGGCCCGACCTGCTCCATGATGAGCGCGGTCCATACGTCGCGCCCGACGTTGCCGTCCGCGTTGCCGATCTCGACGAGCACGTGGCCGTCCGCGACGTCCTCGATGATCAGCGGGGCGTCGGGCGTCGGGTTGACGGCCTCGCCGAGCGAGTCGCCGTACGCCTCGTCGTAGACCTCGATGACCGGCGTGGAGCTCGACCCCACCTGGCCCTCGGGCACCGAGAGGGCGAGGGGGCCCGCCGAAGGGTCGACGGTGACCTCGATGTAGTCGACGTTGTCGGTGTCGCTGCGCAGGAGCGACGTGCCGATGAGGTAGGCGCCGACCTCGGGGACGGTGCCGACGAGGCTCGTGGACGTCGGCGTGTCGGCCTCGAGCGCCTCCGTCCAGAAGGGCTTCACGAAGAGGGAGTAGACGGGGTGGTTCTCGGTGCCGACGCCCTCGACGGTGACGTGCCAGGCGCCCGCCCGGTTGAAGTAGCCGATGGCGAGGGACATCTGCGGCGCGGGGACCTGCGCGGGCGAGCGGGTCGCGACCACCACCGGGTTCCAGTCGAGGTCGTACAGGGTCACGATGGGCGAGAGATCGCCGGCGATCCCGTCCACGTACACCCGGATGTAGGTGGACGGCTCGGTCTCGCCGCTGAACACGTCGACCGTGCACGGGTCGGCGAGCTGGGTGTCGAACCACACCTCGTTCTCGGGGAGCGGTTGGGACGCGGCGGTGTCGAGCACGGGGTCGCACCCGGGCTCGTCGACGATGGCGGTGTCTTCGACGCCGGGGCCCGGCTCAGTACATGCGAGGAGGGCAAGCAGGATCATGCGGTACCTTACATCGAGTTCGAGACGACGCGCATCGCTCGTGTGTGCGGTCTACCACCGGGTGTCGTCGTCCCACGGGACCTCGAAGCCCGGGATGATCCAGGCCCATGTGTCGGCATCGCTGTCGTAGTCCCGCGCCAGGAGATCCTCGAAGCCGTCGCCGTCGAAGTCGCCGGAGCAGGGAGACGACACACAGACGTCTCCTTCATAGTACACGTGGCGAGCCGGGAACGCCTCACCTCGCGCGAGGGGGGTCCCGCCCCGGAGGACGTGGGCCTGTCCCGTAACCGACTCCGCGATCAATAGTTCCTGCAGACCGTCCCCGTCCATGTCCAACGTCTCGTACTTGACGAGCATGCCGGCGCTGGCGGGCATCACCCAGCTCCCAAGTGCATCGTCTCTGAAAAATGCTCCCGATACCGCGGCGTCCGCCGAGAACACCCAGACGGCCTCATCTCCCTCGTTCAGCGCCCGGTTGCTGAACACCAGCCACTCGTCCACCCCATCCCCCGTCCAGTCGCCGAGGCGAACGCCGGGAGCCGGGTTGTCACCGTCCGAAACGCGATCCAACGACCCGACCGCATGATCGGCGAGGTACCCGTCACAGGCGGTCCGGATCGACCCGCCCGAGAGGACCCAGACGGCGTCGTAGCCGTTCCAGGCGCTCTCGGTGATCCCGTCCCCGTCGCCGTCCCCGATCGGCGTCGCATGGCTGGAGTTGGTGTCGAGCAGTGGGCACCGCGTGTCCGGCTCGCCGCCGAAGAACACCTGGTACGCGTCGTCCGACGCGGGGCCGTCCTTCGCGTCGATCACGGCGAGATCGGCCCGCCCGTCACCGTCGATGTCGTTCCCCGAGAGGACCACGTTGGCCGATAGGAAGCCCGGCTGCCAGACAACGCCGTCGTCCTCCATCGTCGACGGGAACGGTTGGTTGGCGATCGGCCCCCAGCGAACGGACGCCCCGCCGCCGTCCGTGTCGAGCAGCACGAGGTCCACCGCCCCGTCCCCGTCCACGTCCCCGCCGTTGACGAGCTGCGCGGAGTAGCCCGACCAGTAGACCTGGTGCCACGCGTCCTCCTCTGAGTCGCCGTATGGCGTCTCGACCGGGCCGCCGGCGTAGAGGAGCAGGTCGTCCGAGCGCATCCGCACCACGTCGGCCAGGCCGTCCCCGGTCAGGTCTCCTACCAGGCCCACGTTCATGGAGTAGACGTGCGAGTCCACCAGCAGCGTCCCCGCTGCGGCCGACGGGATGCTCTCGTCGCACGAGCTGACGCCGAGCGGCTCCCCGTCGCAGTCCTGGTCCACCGTGTCGCAGTACTCGGTCGCGCCCGGGTACACGTACGCGTTCCAGTCGTCGCAGTCGTCGCCCCCGTCGTCCATCGCCGCGTGGCCGTCCCTGTCGGCGTCGGTTGGCGCCTCGGTGTCGGTGTCCGTGTCGGTGTCCGAGTCGGTGTCCGTGTCGGTGTCGGTGTCCGTGTCGGTGTCCGCGTCGGCCCCCGAGTCGGGGGCGGGCTCGTCCGGAGCGGGCCCGCTACACCCCAACCCGAGCAGCGTCAGCCACGCGGCTACCACGAGGCCTCGCCGTCCCACCAGGCGCCCCCGGTGAGGACGCACGCCGGGTCGGGGCGCGCGTAGGCCGTTGGAACGAGCGCCAGGAAGGCGAGCATCGGTCGAATCTCCGACGTGAGCGCCATGCTCCTCCCCGTCGTGACCGGCCGTCAACCGACGGGGTCGCCTTGATGGTGGAACGTCGACCCGTCTTCGCTCCGGGGCACGGGTGGCGCCGATGCCGAGCCGACGCCCATGTTCACGCGAACGCGCTCCGCGCGAACCGCATACACCCCCCGTCGTGCCCCCGTTCGATCGCCCCCTCCTCCTCGTCCCCGCCCCCGGCATCCCGGTGCTCGGGCCGTCCGGGGCGTCGGCGCACGTGCGCGGGGTGGCCGGGGCGCTGCGGCCGGTCGCGATCGTGGCGGCGCGAGGCGAGGATCATCGCGGCGCGCACGGGGCCGTCGACGCCCCGATCGTCTCCGTGGGTGTGCCCGGCTGGCCCGCGTGGCTCGACCGGTACCGCGAGTACACCGAGGTGTGGGCCGCCCGCCGCGTCGCGCGCGCCGCCGTCCGCCTCGCCCCGACGCTCGTGTGGGAGCGCCACACGCTGTTCTCCGACGCCGGGTGGAAGGTGCACGCCGCCACCGGCGCGCCCTGGATCCTGGAGGTCAACGCGCCGCCCGTGGCCGAGCGCCTGCGCTACGAGACGGTGCGCCAGCGCGGCTGGGCCGAGGCCTGGGAGCGCGACGTGCTCACCGCCGCCCCGCGCGTGATCGCGGTCAGCGCGTGGCTCGCCGACTGGCTCCGGGGGCTCGGGTGCCGCGACGTGCGTCACGTGCCGAACGGCGTCGCGCCCCACGTGGGCGACCGGGAGGGGACGCGGCGGGCCCTGGGGCTCCAGGATCGCTTCGTGGTCGGCTTCCTCGGGTCGATGAAGCCCTGGCACGGCGTCGAACGGCTCCCCGCCCTGCTCGACGCGCTGCCCGACGCCGTGGGGCTCGTCGTCGGGGACGGGCCCGTGCGCGTGGCGCACCCCCGCATCGTCCACGCCGGGCACGTCTCCGAGGCGCGCGCCGCCGATCTCGTGGCCGCCATGGACGTGGGCCTCGCGCCCTACGGGCCGGACGCGCCGCCCTGGTTCTGCCCGCTGAAGATCCTCGCCTACCGCGCGCAGGGCACCCCCGTGGTCGCGACCGACGTGGGCGATTGCCGGTTGCTCGTCGGGAACGCAGGGACCATCGTGGGGCCCTCGGACGCGCTCGTGGACGCCGTACGCGCATGGCAGGGCCACCGCGCGGCCCCCAATTCGAGGACCTGGGATCACGTGGTGACCGAGGCGTGCGCGGACACACCCGCGACCACGTCCGTGACCGTGCGCTGGGGGAGCGCGCCGGGTGCCGGGGCCGCGGGTTAGCTACGGGGATGCTCCTCGTCCTGCTGATGGGCTGCTCCGTCTACGACAAGCTCTTCGACCTGCTCGAGGAGCCGCCGACGTCCCCCTGCGAAACACGCACGGCGTGGTGGGAGGACGTGGATGGCGACGGCGCGGGCAACCCCGCGGAGGTGTGGGTGAGCTGCGAGCAGCCGGACGGCTGGGTCGCCGCCGCGGGTGACTGCGACGACGCCGACGCCGCCATCACCGCCGGCTGTGCGGACACCGGCGCGCCGGACACGGGCGCGCCGGACACGGGGGACACGGCGCCCGCCGACACCGATACGGCGCCCGCCGACACCGACACCGCCGACACCGACACGGCGCCCGCCGACACGGACACCGCCGACACCGAGGCCGCGACCGCTCCCCGCTCCGCTCTCGGTCCCGCCCTCGCCCCCGCCGGCCCCGCGTCGCCCCGTGCCGACGCCGCGTCGCGCGGGTGACCCGGCTCGACCCGGTGACCGACGCCCCCCGCCCCGACCACCCGCTGGTGGACGCAACCGCCCCCGACTCGTTCCGGTCGGCGATGTTGCCCGCGTTCGGGCCCGCGTTCTACCTCCTCGGCCTGCCGCTCTTCTTCCGCACGTTGCGCATGGAGGACCACTCCGCCGAGCGCATCCGCCGTGCCGCCGAGCGCGGCCCCGTCGTCTACGTCCTCCACACCCGCTCGGTGGTCGACTGGCTCGCGCTGAACCGGGTGCTCGTCGGCGCCGGGCTGCCGCTCCCGGTGTTCACCAACGGCGTCGAGTCGACGTTCTGGATGCCGCTCGGTGACCAGTGGCGCGCCCTCGCCCGGCGCTTCCGCGGCGAGACCCCCGCGTTCGACCCCATGAGCAGCGGCTGGCTCGCGGACTGCATCGCGAGCGGCCGTCCCACCTGCCTCTTCCTCCAGCCCCAGCGCGACCTGCGGGACCTCGTCGTGCGGCGCGACGAGCCGGATCCCATCGCCGCGCTGCTCGACGCGCAGGCGCGCACCGAGCGGCCGGTCCAGGTCGTCCCCATCGTCGTCATCGCGAACCGCTCGCCCGAGCCGGCGCAACGCGAGGTCGGGAGCTTCCTCATCGGGTTGGAGGACATCCCCGGCTCGCTCGGCAAGCTCGCCGCCATCGCGACGCAGGGCACCGCGCTGGTCCAGGCCGGCGAGGCCATCCCGCTCACCGAGTACGTCGCCCGCTACAAGGACGAGCCGCCGGCGCGCCGGCTGAAGATGCTCCGCCTCGCGCTGCGGCGGTGGCTCTACCGCGAGGCCCGGGTGGTGCGCGGCCCGCGTGCGCGCCCCTACGATCACGTGCGCCGCGTCGTCCTGGAGAGCCGGGAGGTCCGGGACCTCGTGGTCGCCGAGTCCGCCGCGACCGGCAAGCCGCCCGAGAAGCTGCGCGCCGAGGTCGCCCGGCAGTACGACCGCATCGCCGCGCGGTTCTCGTTCCCCGCCGTCCGCCTGTTCGCGGCGTTGTGCAAGCAGATCTGGAACCGCATCTACTCGGGCATCGACGTGCGCGAGGAGGACCTCGACCGGATCCGCGAGGCCCTGCGCAAGGGCACCCCGATCCTCGTGCCGTGCCACCGCTCGCACCTCGACTACCTGCTGATCTCCAGCCTGCTGTTCGAGCGCGACGTCGTCATCCCGCACATCGTCGCCGGCGACAACCTCTCCTTCTGGCCGCTCGGCTCGATCTTCCGCCGGTCGGGCGCCTTCTTCATCCGCCGCTCCTTCGCCGGGGATCGCGTGTTCCCCGTCGTGTTCGCGCGCTACCTGAAGGAGCTCGTGCACATGGAGGTGCCGGTCGAGTTCTTCATCGAGGGCGGCCGCTCGCGCACGGGCAAGCTCCTGCCGCCGAAGGTGGGCGTGTTCGGGATGTTGATGGACGCCGCGGCGTCCGTCACCCGCGCCGACCGCGAGGTGAGCTTCCTCCCGATCTACATCGGCTACGAGCAGATCGCGGAGGAGCGCGCGTACGCCCGCGAGCTCTCCGGCGCCCGCAAGGAGAAGGAGAGCGTGCAGCAGGTGGTGAAGGCCACCGGCGTGCTCCGCCAGCGCTACGGGAAGGTCTACCTGCGCGTCGGAGAGGCCCTCACCGCGCGGGACATCGCCGGCGGCGAGGATTGGGCGAAGCTCTCGAAGGACCGCCGCCACGAGCTCCTCCTGGCGGGCGGCGAGCGCCTCCTCCACCGCATCAACACCGAGGCCGTCGCGCTCCCCACCGCGATCGTCGCCCTCGCCATCCTCGCGCACGCCCGGCGCGGGCTCCGGCACGCGGAGCTCCAGGCGCGGGTCGAGCGGCTCCGCGCGTTCCTCGCCGCCGCGAATGTGCAGGAAGGCGGCGGGATGAGCCACGTGGACGGCATCATCGAGGAGGCCCTGCGCCGCTTCGTGGGCGGCCGCATGCTGACGGCGCTGGAGGAGGAGCACGGGCGTGTCTACTCCATCGTTCCGGAGCGACGCGTCACGTTGGAGTACTACAAGAACACCGTGCTGCACGCGTTCGCGCCCGCCGCGTTCTACGCCAGCGCCGTCCGCGCGCTCGGGAACGAGTCGGTCGACCGCGCCGCCGTCTCCCGCCTGTTCCGCCTCCAGCAGTTCCTGCTCCGCTACGAGTTCGTGCTCGACCCCGACGTGAACGAGGACACGCTGGAGGCCCGCGCCATCCACGGCCTCGCGGCGTACGGCGCGCTCTCCACCGACGGGGAGCTCCGCGTGGTCGACCGCGGCCGCGTCGGCGAGATCGCCAACCTCGTGGCCAATTTCCTCGAGTCCTACCAGCTCGTGCTCCGCGCGGCGAAGGCCGCGAAGGGCCCGGTCTCCGCCAAGGACCTCCCCCGCGACGCCCTCACCTTCGGCAAGACCCTCCTCGCGGTCGACGAGATCACCCGCCCCGAGTCGCTCAACCTCGTGAACCTCGAGAACGCGGTCCGCGCCTTCGCGGAGGACGGCGTGCTGCGCCGCCTGCCCGACGGCCGCCTGGAGCTCGTCCCCGACCTCGCGACCCCCTACGTCGAGGCCCTCGGCCAGCTCCTCGGCGTGGACATTGCGACCGGCGCGTGAGCGGCGTCGACGATCTCTTCTCGCCCGAGGGCGCGGTCGAGCCGCCGCCGCCCGACCGACTGCGTCGCATCGAGCGGCTCCTCGCCGTGGCGCTGCCGCTCAACGTCCTGGGCGTCTTCTGCTTCACCGGCGTGCCGGGCGCGCTCCTCGCGCTCGTCGGGTGGCAGTTGGCCGACGAGGAGGTCGCCCGCGTCGAGAGCGGCGCCCTGGCCCCCGAGAAGGGCCCCCGCGCCCGCCGCATGCGGGGCTTCGCGTTCGGGCAGCTCGGCTTCGCGCTCCTGTCGCTCGCCCTGCAGGCGAGCCTGTTCGGCATGGGCTTCTACGATGGGCTGCTGGCCTTCTTCCTGACGCTGGCGGGGTTCGGGGCGCCGGAGGTCTGAGGGGTCGGGGCGTGAGGGGTCGGGGCGTGCGACGGCACCGGTGAGCGCGGTGGCCGAGCCCTACGGCGTCAGCCCCACCCGCCGCCGCGCCTCGACGCAGCTCTGGCCGCCGGCGGGGAAGTCGCGGCACGTGCGCGGTCGGTCCAGGTAGACGACGCAGTGGTAGTCGCCCGGGCCGCCCGCGAGGCACGCGCACCGCTCGCCGCGCCGGGTGACCTCGAGGCGGCCGTCCTTCGGGTTCACGCGGTCGGGGTGGAGGCGCACGAAGGGGTCGCGCGGGCCGACCTCGACGCTGTGGTAGGCCTCGCGGCAGCACGCCCCGCAGGTCAGGCAGTCCACCGCCGCGGTGAACGCGGGGCAGGCGGGCCAGCGCGCGTCCACGGGCTCGGAGCGATGGCGGCGGCACCGGTCGACCGCCTTGCCGCGGCCCCCGACGAAGTGCCAGACGCAGCCGGCGCAGCGCGCGGCGGCGCTCCCCGCGGGGCCGGGCTCGGGCCAGAGCGGGTTGAGCGCGGGGACGGGGGTGTCGCGCCAGGAGGGGGGCATGGGGCGCGGGTCCTATCGGGGAGGGGGACGAGGCGGCGTGCGGCGCGCGCGGGGGGTGTGACGCGGGGGTCTCCCCGGCGCTGGAGCACGCCGGCATAGCGCCGGGGGGCCTCCGGCGCTATCCTCGCGCTGCCCCCGAGCGCGTCGTGCTGCTGCTCCTCTCCGCGTGCATCGAGACCGGCCTCAACCCCGGCAAGCTGCCCGAGGATCCCGTCGGCATCGACTCGGCGATCGAGGACACGGGCGAGCCCCCGCCGCCCGAGGTGTGCAACGGCGAGGATGACGACGCCGACGGCGAGGTGGACGAGGGGTTCCCCGACGCGGACGAGAACGGGCGGGCGGACTGCCTCGACGGCACCTGCGCGCTCGCGGCGATCCCCGCCGGGACCCGCGAGGTGGACGACACGTGCACCGTCGTCGCGCCCATCGTCGACCCCTGGTCCGTCACCGAGCTCTGGCGGTTCGGCGCGCCCGCGGAGGCCCCCGCCGCCACCGCTTCGGTCACCCAGCCGCTGATCGTGCGGCTCGCGGACGACAACGGCGACGGCGTGGTGGACGCCGCCGACGGCACCGACGTCCTGTTCGCCACGTACGATGCCGCGGGCGTCGGCTGGCTCGTCGCGGTGGACGGCCCGACGGGCGCCGAGCACTGGGCGGTCTCCCCGGTGAGCGCGAAGACCCAGATCGCCGCCGCCGACCTCGATGCGGACGGGGCAATCGAGATCCTCGCCTTCACGCAGGACGGCCGCGTGACGGCGTTCGACGCCGGCGGGGCGACCCGGTGGACCAGCACGGACGCCGCGCCATCGGCCGAGGACGGCTGGCACGTCCTCGTGGCGGACCTCGACGCAGACGGCGCCCCCGAGGTGATCGCCGACACCTTGATCCTGGACGGGGCGACCGGCGCGACGCTCGCGACGCTCCCCGTCGACACCACCACCCACCAGCACCGCGCCCCCACGGTCGGCGACCTGGATCTCGACGGCGACCAGGAGGTCCTCGTGGCCGGTCGGGTCTTCGACCGGGACGGCACCGAGCTCTGGTACTCCGGGGAGGGCGTGGAGGACGGCGTGTGGTCGGCGCTGGTGCAGCTCGACACCGACGCCGAGGGCGAGGTCATCACCCTCGGCGCCAACCTGGTGCTCTCCGACACCGACGGCACCACGCTCGTCCGCTCCCCGACCTTCGCGCGCAACTGGTCCGGCGGCCCGTGCGTGGGCGACTTCGACGGGGACGGGGCGCCCGAGTTCGCCTACGGCGCGTTCGACGGGTTCTACGTCCGGGAGATGGACGCGCGCAACGTCTGGTACGCCCCGATCGACGTGTCCTCCGGGCAGGCCGCGTGCGCGGGCTACGACCTCGATGCCGACGGCGCCTTGGAGGTCCTCTACGCCGACGAGCATGCGTTCCGCATCTTCGACGGGCGCACCGGCGCGGTCCGCTTCGAGGACGGCGCCAACTACGAGTCCGTCGCGACCTACGCCTCCCCCGCGGTGGGAGACCTCGACGGGGACGGCGACGTGGAGATCGTGGTCGTCAGCAGCGACCCGACGCTCGGCGCGTCGGTGCTCGTCTACACCCACGCCGGCGAGGGCTGGCCGGCCCTGACGGACACGTGGCCGGTCTTCGACTACTCGGTCTGGAACGTCGACCCCGACGGCTCGGTGCCCGCCGCGCCGGCGGCCCCGTGGCTGTCCGGGAACGGCGTGCGCACGACGCCCGTGAACCCTCGCACCGCGCCCGGCGCCGACCTCGTCGTCGAGATCGGCGACGTGTGCATCTGGGACTGCACGTACGGGCCGACCCAGGTGTCCGTGCAGGTGTCCAACCGTGGCCCGGTGGCCGCGCCGGCCGGCGTGACCCTCGCGGTGTACGCCGTCGATGCGGACGGGCGCAGGTGGGTGGCGGGCACCGTGCTCGAGGCCGTGGCCGCCGGCGCGGCGTTGGAGGGCCACCTGTTCGATCTCGCGCCCGGGGACATCGGCAGCGCCGGGCTCGCCGTGGCCGTGGACGAGGAGGGCACCGTCGCGGAATGCGACGAGGGGAACAACGAGGCCCTGTGGGTGGAGGGGTGCCCGTAGGCTCAGATGACCTCGAGCGGCCGGGATGCCGTGGGCGCGGGGAAGGCCTGGTCGAGCTCCTCGAGATCCTCCGACGTGAGCACGATGTCGAGCGCCGCCCGGTTCTCGAGGACGTGCGCGGGCGTGCCGGCCTTGGGGATGGCGCAGACGTCAGGCGTGCGGAGCACCCAGGCGAGCGCGATCTGCGCGGGCGTGGCGTTGTGGCGCGTCGCGACGCGGTGGAGCCGCGGCTTGCGCAGGAGCCGGCCCTGCTCGACGGGCGAGTACGCCATGATCGGCACGCCGTGGCGCTGGCACCAGGGGAGCAGGTCGTACTCGATGCCGCGGCGGATGAGGTTGTAGAGCACCTGGTCCGTCTGCACCGAATGACCTGGCTGACGGCGCTCCCGCGGGAGGGCGACGAGGTCCTCCATGTCGCTCACGTCGAAGTTGCTCACGCCCCAGTGCCGGATCCGGCCGGTGTTCAGGAGCACCTCGAAGCCCTCGAGGGTCTCCGCGAGGGGCACGGCGCCCGGCCAGTGGAGCAGGTAGAGGTCGATGCGATCCGTGCCGAGGCGGCGGAGGCTCTCCTCGCACGCGAGGACGGTGCCGCGGCGCGTCGCCCGCTGGGGCATGACCTTGGTGACGAGGAACACCTCGTCGCGCCGGCCCCGGATGGCCTCGCGGACGAGCTCTTCCGTCGCGCCGCCGCCGTACATCTCGGCGGTGTCGATGAGGTGCAGGCCGTGATCGAGCCCCGCGCGGAGCGCCGCCACCTCCTGCTGGCGCTTCGCGGGGTCCTCGCCCATGGTCCAGGTGCCCTGCCCGAGCACGGGGATGGCTTCGCCGGAGGGCAGCGAGACGGTGCGCATCGGAATGGCCGTCACCTTCATGCGCGCGCATCCGGGATGGGCGCGCGCGCGCCGACCGGCGACCTCGCGCAGGCTCGAAAATAGGCCGCACAGCTGGATCGTTACACGGGCGAGGGGCTGGCACGCAACGTGCGAAGGCGGGTCTCGTCCGGCGAGTCGCTGGACGACCCAACCTCCACCGCCCGAGACACACCATGCCCGTCCGTTTCCTGTTTACCTCCCTCGTCCTCGCCTTTCTCGGCACCGCCGAAGCCGCGACATGCACCACCGGCCAGACGGCGTTCTTCGCCACCTTCGGCGACAACACCCAGACCGACGACGGCGTCGGCTCCGTGGATGACGCCGCCGCGTCCCTCTACAACATGCCGGCCGCGTTCCTCACCATGGCGGCGGCGCAGTTTGGAAATGGCATCGCGCGCACCGACGAGATGGTGGTCGACGCGACCCACCCCATCGTCCTCCAAGGCTACACCCCGTTCGACTACGACACGACCGAGTCCGCGTTCCTCCGCTTCGACTTCTATTTCTCGACCTATTCCAACTCGGAGGCGTTCGCGATCCTCGATGACACGTTCGCGGGCAGCGTCGTGACCTTCGCCTACTACGACCGCCTCGTCACCCAGCTCCGCCGGTTCGGCGTGAACTCGCCGATGTGGATCAGCGTGCGGCTCGACCTGCTCACGGGCAACGCCTTCGCGTCCTCGATCGACGCCTTCGGCAATACGGTCGTGGACTTCGGCCAGTTCGCGACCTTCGGCGACGACCCGGCGGACGACGGGCAACTCTACTACATCCTGAAGCTCGCGGGCGAAGGTCACCTCTACGCGTGGCTCTTCGACGACATGCCCCTCGGCTACGTCGCGCTCTACGGGATCACCGAGCCCGTCTGCCCCTGATCGCGGGCTCATGGCGCCCGCCCCCGGGCACCGGTCGACCGGCCTGTCGGGCGACCGTCGTGCTCCCGGTCGCGACGCGTCGCCGGCCGGACGCCGAGCCGCCCCCGGGGGGGCGGACGAGGCGTGCATCGTGGCCGCCCGGCGGCCAGCCGGCCGCTGCCCGGACCGCTACTTCCCGACGCTCGCGAGGCCCGGGAACCCGACCCACTCGCCGCTCCAACCGAGGTACGCACCCCAGAGCGGCGCGAACAACACGAGCAGCAGGGGGAGGTACAGCAGCGAGCCCACGCCGCAGGTGACGAAGCTGATGATGCTGATGATGACCCCGGCGATCACGACGGCGACCTGCACCATGAGGGCCTGGATGGCGTGGTACCGGACGAACTTCGACTTGTCCTGGAAGATGAGGAGCAGGATGAGCGGCCCCAGGAAGGTCGACATGTAGACGCTCAGGTGGGCGATGAGCGCCCACATCTTGTCGTCGTTGGTGGGGGTCTCGCCCCAGGTCATCGCGTAGTCGGACAAGACGGTCCCCGAAGTTCTACGGAGGCTATCACGAGCACGACGGGGCGCCGCCCCCGACGACGCGCGCACGCGCGGGCCCCCCCGGCGCCGCGGGGAGGCTACCTGGGCGCATGGACATCGTGCTGGCCACCTTCAACGCGAAGTACATCCACGCCTCGTTCGGGTTGCGGTACCTGCACGCCAACCTCGGCGCGCTTCGGCCGCGCGCCGCCCTCGTGGAGCTCGACGCCGGGATGGCCCCGCTCGACGCCGTGGAGGCGCTGCTCGCCCACGCTCCGCGGATCGTGGGGTTCGGCGTGTACGTGTGGAACGCCGAGCTCACGTTGGCGACGGTCGAGCTCTTGAAGGCGCTCCGGCCCGACGTGGCGGTGGTCCTCGGCGGGCCGGAGGTCAGCCACGAGATCGACGCGCAGCCGCTGTGCGCGCTCGCGGACGTGGTGGTGGTGGGCGAGGGCGACGTGGCCTTCACGCAGGTCTGCACCCGCCTGCTCGCGGGCGAGCCGGTGGACCACGTCGTGCGCGGCGGGCTCCCCGACCTCCCGACGCTCCGCCTCCCCTACGACCTCTACACCGACGCGGACCTGGCCCACCGCGTCATCTACGTGGAGGCGTCGCGGGGGTGCCCGTTCCTGTGTGCGTTCTGCCTCTCGGCGCTCGACAAGGGCGTGCGGCGCTTCGAGGAGGACGCCTTCCTCGAAGCGCTCGGCGCGCTCCACGACCGGGGGCTCCGCAACTTCAAGTTCGTCGACCGCACCTTCAACCTCTCCATCGCGAGCTGCAAGCGCATCCTCGGGTTCTTCCTCGAGCGGCTCGACCCCGCGCTGTTCGTTCACTTCGAGCTGATCCCGGACCGCCTCCCAACCGAGCTAAAGGCCTTGATCGCGGCGTTTCCGCCGGGCACGCTCCAGTTCGAGATCGGCATCCAGACGTTCGACGCCGAGGTCGCCGCCCGCATCGACCGGCGCCACGACCCCGCGCAGATCGAGGCCAACCTCGGTTGGCTCCGCACCCACACCGGGGTGCACCTCCACACCGACCTCATCGTGGGGCTGCCCGGCGAGTCCGCCACCCAATTCGGGGCCGGCTTCGACCGGCTCTTCGCCCTGGGTCCGCAGGAGATCCAGGTCGGCATCCTGAAGCGGCTCCGCGGCGCGCCCCTCGCCAAGCTCACCGAACAGTGGGAGATGATCTACAGCCCCCGTCCGCCCTACGAGGTGCTCCAGACCGGCGCCGTCCCGTTCCTCGAGATGCAGGCGATGAAGCGCTTCGCGCGGTTCTGGGGCCTCCTGGCCAACTCGGGGCACTACCGACACACCCTGCCGCTTCTCTTGGCAGGGGGCTCGGCCTTCGCGCGGTTCCGGGCGCTGTCGGACGCGTTCGGCGCGCGCTTCGGGCGCTCGCACGCGATCGCGTCGGGCCGGCTGGTCGAGGCCGTGTACGAGCACGGGGTCGCCGCCGGCATCGCGCCGGACACGCTCGGCCGCGCCCTGATCGACGACCTCGTGAACACCGGGCGACTGCCGATCCCCGACCTGCTCCGACCCTTCGCCACGGAGGAGGAGCGCAAGATCCGCAAGGCGCGGCCGGCGCCGCGGGAGGGGCATGGGAGGCAGGAGGCGCATGGGTCGCGGGGGTAGGGCGACACCGTGACCTGCGCGGCGGCGGCGCCTGCCCCACCGCCGACCCCCCCCCACCGTCCCGGCGCCGGGCACCGCCGCGCGGCCCGGCTCGAGCCCCCCCTCTCCGCCCCTCCCGCCGCCCGCCGCGCTACCCTGCATGCGCATGGCGCCCCCCCACCAGAGTGACACCCAGAGCGTAGACGGCGAAGGCCTGCCCCCGATCGCCGACGCCACCCTCGTGCCGAACAGTTGGAGCACGCGCGCCAGCCACACGATCCGGCGCACCCCCGCCGCGCTCGGCGCCGACGATCCGCTGACCGCCGAGCTCCTGGCGACCCTGGCCGTGCCGCTGGCGAGCGAGCTGGAGATCCTCGGGCCGCTCGGCGAGGGCGGGATGGGCGTGGTTCGCTTGGCAAGGCAGGTGCTCCTGGGGCGGGACGTCGCGGTCAAGTCCGCGCACCCCGACGCCCCGACGCCGCGCGCGAGCCGCAGCCTGCTGCAGGAAGCGTGGGCGGCGGCGACGTTGGAGCACCCCAACGTCGTGCCCGTGTACCTGCTCGTGGCGGACGAGCAGGGCCAGCCGCACGTCGTCATGCGGCGGATCGAGGGGCGCACGTGGGGCGAGCTCATCGCGAATCCGGAAGACGTGCAGGCGTCGTTCGGCGCGCGTGACCTCCTCGGGTGGCACCTCGGCGTGCTCCTGCAGGTGTGCAACGCCGTGCACTTCGCGCACAGCCGCGGGGTCCTGCACCGCGATCTGAAGCCCGACAACGTGATGGTGGGCGCGTTCGGCGAGGTGTACGTCCTCGACTGGGGGCTCGCCGTGCGGCTCGAGGGCGGGCCGCCCCGGCTTGGGTTGGCACGCGACGAGACCTATGTCGTCGGGACGCCGCGATACATGGCGCCCGAGATGGCCGCCGCCGACGGGCCCCGGTTGTCCGAGCGTACCGACGTCTATCTCCTTGGCGGGCTCCTGCTCACGGTGCTCACGGGGCGCGGCCCGCACCCCGGCGAGGAGGCCGCCGAGACCCTCGCGAGCATCCCGTTCTTCGAGCCGATCCTGCCACCCGAGGTGCCGCGGCGCCTCGCAAACGTGGTGCGGACGGCGATGGCGACCGACCCCGACGCGCGGTTTGCCAGCGCCGAGGCCCTGCGGCTCGAGTTGCAGGGGTTCCTCGAGGAGCGGAGCGCCGACGGCCTCGCGGCGGAGGCCACGGCCGAGCTGGCGGCGTTGGAGGCGGGGTTGGCCGCGGTGCCACCCGACCGGCAACAGGTCTACCGCCACTTCGAAGCCTGCCGCTTCGGCTTCCGACAGGCGCTCCGGGCGTGGCCCGCCCACGCGGACAGCGCGGCTGGCTTGCGACGCGCGCTCCTCGCGATGATCGCCTACGAGCTCGACGAGGGCGATGCCCGCGCGGCCTCGGTCCACCTCGCGGACGTGATGGAGCCACCCGCCGGATTGGTCGCGCGCGTTTCCGCCGCGGAGGCCACCCAGGCAGGCGCCGCGGCCGACCTCGTGCGACTTCGGGCCGACCTCGACCCCTCGCTCGGCGGCCGGACGCGCATCTTCGTGTTCAGCGTCGTGATGCTGACCTGGACGCTCATCCCGCTCCTGGCCTGGGTGTTCGACTTCGGCATCACCCACCGGGGGCTCCTGCTCACGCACGGCGCGATGGTCGGGGTGGTGGTGCCGTTCGTGGTGTGGGCGCGCGACTCGTTGAGCCGCACCGGGCTGAACCGTCGGGTCGCGCAGATGCTCATGATCGTCCAGACCACGCTCCTCATCGGGGACCTCGTGGGGCTGCTCATCGGCATGACCGCGCAGCAGATCCTGATCTTCGACCAGGTGCTCTTCGCGACGGTGGCGGCGCTGGCGGCCGAGGGCGAGGTGCGCATCGCGCGCATCCCGGCCATCGGCTACCTCGTGGCGCTCGTCGTCACCATCCTGCGCCCCGACCTGCTCTACCCGACGATCGCGGCCTGCAACCTGCTGGTGGTCGTCGTGACGTTCACCATGTGGTACCCGACGCAACGTGGCAAGCTGCTGAAGCACCCGAACAAGCCGCCGCGGCGGTCGTTCTGGTCACGACGGTAGGGCCGCGGGATTGTCACCTCGCGGGGCGGCTCACGCCTGCCGCGGCCCCGGGCGGCTCACGCCTGCCGCAGCCCCGGCGCCTCCCGCCCCATGGCGGTGACATATTCGTCGTAGGTGCCCGGGTACACCCGCGCGCTGCCGGGCGAGAGCTCGACCACGCGGGTCGCGAGGGCCCGGAGGAACGCGCGATCGTGGGAGACGAAGACGATCGTGCCGTCGTAGTCGGCGAGGGACTTCACGAGCGCCCGCTTGGTCGTCAGGTCGAGGTGGTTGGTCGGCTCGTCGAGCACGAGGAGGTTGGGCGCGTCGTACAACATCTTGGCCAGGGCAAGCCGGGCCTTCTCGCCGCCGGAGAGCACGGAGATGGGCTTGTCCACGTCGTCGCCGGAGAAGCCGAACGCGCCCGCGAGGCCGCGGATGACGGCCTGGCCGGCGCGCGGGGCGTGGGCGTCCAACTCTTCGAGCACGGAGCGATCCCCGGAGAGCTGCTCCATGTTGTGTTGGGCGAAGTACCCCATCGACACCGCGGCGCCGATGGTGACCCCCCCCTCGTCGGGGTTGGCGACACCCGCCATCATCTTCAGCAGGGTGGTCTTGCCCGCGCCGTTCTCGCCCATGATCGCCCAGCGCTCGCCGCGCCGGATCTGCAGGTCGAGCTTGTTGTGCACGGTGCGCGCGCCGTAGCGCTTGGTGACACCCCTCAGGGTGATCACGTCGTTGCCGCTGCGCTCGGGCCGGCGGAATTGGAACGAGCGCTCGACCAGCCGCTTGGGCGGCTCGACCCGCTCGATCTTGTCGAGCTTCTTGGCGCGGCTCTGCACGGCCGAGGCCTTGGACGGCTGGGCCCGGAAGCGCTCGATGAACCGGAGATCCTTCGCGAGCATCGCCTGCTGCTTGTCGAACTCGGCCTCGCGCTGGGCGGCGTCGAGCGCCCGGGCGCGCTCGTAGGCGTCGTAGTCGCCGGTGTAGGTGCGGATCTTGCCGCCGTCGATCTCGATGACCTTGCGGACGACGCGGTTCATGACGTCGCGGTCGTGGCACGTCATGAGCACGGCACCGCTGTACTCGCGGAGCCAACCTTCCAACCACACGATCGACTCGATGTCGAGGTAGTTGGTGGGCTCGTCGAGGAGCAGGAGCTCAGGGCGGGAGAGCAGCATCCGGGCGAGCTGCACGCGCATGCGCCAGCCGCCGGACAGGGCGCCGACCTTGCCCTCCACCTCGGCCGCCGAGAAGCCGAGCCCGGCCAGGATCGCGCGGGCGCGGGCCTCCAGGTCGTAGCCGCCGCCCTCCTGGTAGCGGGCCTGGACCTCGCCGTAGCGCTCCAGCACGCGGTCGTAGTCCTCGGCCTCCCAATCGTCGAGGCGCTTCTCGAGCGTAGCCAGCTCGTCGCCGAGCGCCGCGACCGCGCCCGCCCCGGCGATCGTCTCCGCGAGCACGCTCGCGTCGCGCCAGTCCGCGAAGTCCTGCCGGAAGTAGCCGAGGGTGAGCCGCTTGGGCCGCTCGACGTTGCCCTCGTCCGGCCGCTCCTCGCCGAGGATGAGCCGGAAGATCGTCGTCTTGCCGGAGCCGTTCGGCCCGACGAGGCCGACCTTCTCCCCGGGGTTGATCTTCAGCGATGCGTCGAGGAACAGCACCTGGCTGCCGTACTGCATCGTGACATTGACGAGCTCGACCATGACGACTCCGGGCCCGGCCGACCGACGTGGCGATACGCCGGCGGGCGGGCGCGGGGCGGGTAACCCGTGGAGCCGCGGGGGGAGACGCAGGGCGGTCTCGAGCCGCGCTGGCCCGCGGTGTCAAACTGCAGGGTCTGACCCCCTCGATCAGTCCGCCACCGGCTCCAGGCAATCCGCGACGCCGTCTCCGTCGCGGTCCGCGGCCCCCTCGTCGGTCACCCCGTCGGCGTCGTTGTCGAAGCCGTCGCACTGCCCGGGAAAGTAGGGTTCGCCGTCGCGGTAGCCGTAGCGGGTCGAGGCATCCTCGCCCCACGCGCACGCCACGCCGTCCAGCGGCAGGAACAGGTCCAGGGGCGCGTCCTCCAGGGCATCGGCGTGGACGAAGAGGGCGCCGCGCCAGTCCGCGGGGGCCAGGTCCGCGATCGTGGCGGGGCCCGGCGCGGCCTCGAGGCACAACCACGCGTAGCTGCCGTCCGCCGAGGCGCGCGCCCAGTCGATCTCCGAGAGCTGGATGTCGCGCCACACGTCCAGCGAGCTGTCGGCGCCCGCGGCGGTGAGGAACAGCGGTGCCCCGGCGTCGGTGGTCTCCCGCGACGAGAGCTCCACGTGTAGGCCCGCCCCCGGGGCGTTGTAGACGACCTCGTCCTCGCACGCCACGTCCCCGGCCTCGGGCGAGAGCTGCAGATCGACGCGGCGCTCGGTGCCCGCCGACGCCGGCCAGCGCGACAGCTCCGCGTAGAAGAACCCGACCGCCGCGTCGAGCGTGACGACGTCCGCGCCGTAGGCGCACCCGTTCCGCATCACGACCGGCTCGGGCGGCGCGTCCGGACAGGTGCCGTCGGCCTCGAAGTTGGCGCGCACCGCCTCGACGGAGCGCTCCCACCCGTCGGACGCGCGGTCGACGGCCAGGGAGAGCTCGCACGGCGCGCAGCCGAGCAGGGACGCCAGCAACCAGCTCATCCGGCGACTCTCCGCCGCGGCGGCCGGGGTGTCAACGGCGGGGCATCGACAGCTCGATGGTCGCCCGGTCGCCCGGTCGCCGGCGCGCCCCCCGCGACGACCCCGACCGACACAACCCCCACGGCGACTGTAAGAGACCGCCCGCACCGCCGTTCGTCCGCTACTCTCCCGGTCGCATGCTCCTCGGTACCCTCTCCCTCCTCGCCACCCTGGCGCGCGCCGCCGTTCCCGACGTCGGCTGGCCCGTGGAGGAAGAACCCGCGCCGGTGACCTGGGGCGCGACCAACGCCGTCTACGTCGTGACCATCCCGCCGGAAGGGCCCCTGCGCGTGGAGCTGACGTGGCGATTCGCCGCGCTCGACCCCGCATGGATGGACGTGCCGCTCGCCGGCCGCGCGCTCGTGGTCGACTCGGTCACCGGGCCCGCGATCGCCGGCCCCTACGGCCTGCGGGCGCTGCTGCCGCCGTCGGCGCGCACCGCCACGGTCACGGTCACGGGAACCCTCGACCCCACCCGCCCCGGCGCCGCCTCGCTCCCCGTGCTCGCCGCCGCCCGACAGCACGTGATCGTCGACGCCCCCGGGCTCGACGTGACCATCGCCGGCGCGACGGACGGGTGGCTCGCCGCGGCGAACACGCTGACGCTCACGTGGAAGCCGCACGTCGAGGCGGCGCCCACGGCGCAGGCCCCCATCGTGAACGCCGAGGCCTCGACCGCCGTGTGGGCGGAGCCGGGTGCGCTGCTGGCGCGCGCCGCCGTGCGCTGGCGGGTGGTGCGCGGCGAGGTGGGGCGCTTCGAGCTCGACGTGACGGGCCTCGAGGAGGTCGAGGTGGAGGGCCCGAACCTCGCGCGCGCCGTCCGCGAGGGGAACCGCATGGTGCTCACCGCCCGCGCCCCGGTGCGCGGCACCTTCGTGGTCGACGTCCGCGCACGCCGCCCGCTCGACGGGGACGCCGAGGTCGACGCCCCGGCACCTCGCCCGATCGCCGCCCGCGTCGAGCGCTACTGGACCGTGGGGCGCGCCGAGGACGGCGAGCTCGTGCCCTCCGGCGGGCCCCGCGCCGTGCCCGCACGCACGCTGCCCGAGTGGGCGCGCGGCCTCTCCGACACGCCGCCCGAGAGCTTCTGGCAGGGCGACTCCCCGCTCCGCGTGCGCGTCGCCCGTTTCACGCCGCTGATGGGCCCGGACACGGTGATCGAGCGCGCCGAGCTGGTCGTGGCCGCCGCCGCCGAGGGCCGGGCGCTCGTGCGCACCACGTGGCACACCCGCAACGAGCGTCGTCAGTACCTCCACGTTCGCCCGCCGCCGGGGCTGCGCCCGATGACCGCGCGCGTCTCCGGGGAGCCCGTGTCGGTGCTCTCCGACGGGGCGGGCGGCGTCTACGTGCCGCTGGAGAAGTCAGTCGAGACGGTGCAGGGCCTCCTCACGTTCCCCGTCGAGCTGACCTGGATCGCGGAGGGCGAGGAGTGGGCGAAGAAGGGCGAGCGGGTCCTGTCGCTCCCGGCGGTCGACGCCCCGATCCAGGCGGCGGACTGGGAGGTCTACCTGCCGCGCGGGTGGACCGCGAAGGGCGCGAGCGCCGCGACGCCGCCTCCCGTGGTCACCGAGGCCGACGAGGCGCTCCAGCAGGCCGTCGTCGCCTACAAGAACAACAAGTTCGAGGAGGCCCAGGGGCTCCTCGAGTTCTCTCGGGCGGCGGGCAGCACCAGCTCGAACATCGACCGCCTCCAGTCGAACCTGGACGTGCTGCTCGACAAGGACGCCAAGGCCGACGAGGTGGAGGACGGCGCGTCCCGGCGCGTGCGCGAGCTCGCGAACGCGAAGACGGTCACGAAGCAGGTCGAGCAGGAGAAGGCCACTGAGAGCGCGCGCCGCGCCTACGAGAGCGGCGACGTCGACGAGGCCGAGCGCTACCTCGAGGAGGTCATCGCGCTCGCGGACGACATCGGCGTGACCGAGCAGAAGGAGTCCGCGGAGCAGTCCGGCAAGAAGGAGGAGGCAAAGAAGCTCCTCGACGAGGTCGTGGCGAGCAAGGCGAAGCGAAAGGCGGACAGCTCGGCCTGGCGCTCGCAGGTCGAGAGCGGGACGGCGGACGGCCCGAACGCCGCGCCCCCTGCCGTCACCGTCACGGCGCCGCCCCCGGAGACGGGGGGGTACGTCGCGGACGACGATGCTCGCGACGCCCGCGACGGCGACGGGCTCGGAGGGCTCGGGACCCACGGATACGGCCGCGGGGGCGGGGGCGCGGGCGCGGGCGAGGGCGAGGGCGAGGAGGCCACGGTCGAGGTCGACGAGGAGAACGTCGTGACGACGACCGCCACCACCCGCGTCCTGTCCTCGGTCCCCGGGGTCGCCAAGCGCGGCGGGGCCAGTCGCCGCGACGCGAAGCCCAAGCCTGCGGTCAAGACCCCCGATCGCGACGCGGACGGCATCAGGGACCAGGTCGACACCTCGACCGGTGACGACGCCCCCGCGGCCCAAGCCCCGCGCGACATCAACCTCGAGAGCGTGGACATCGAGGGCGAGCTCGACGTGCCCCGCGTCCCCATCGCCGACCCCGCCGCGGCCCTCCCCGTCGAAGCTCCGCCCGAACCCGCGCGCCGGGCCGCGCTCGAGGTCAAGGCCGCCCCCCTCACCCTCGCCATGCCGCTCGGCGGCGACGTGGTGCGCAGCACCGCCGCGCTCCTGCCCGCCGACGTCCACCCCACCCTGACCGTCCCCTACCGCACCCTCTCCTCCCGCGACGGAGCCTCCCGATGACCCTCCTGCTCCTCTCTCTCCTCGGCTCGGCCTTGGCCGCCCCGACCCTCAACATCCCCGGCGGCGAGGTCACCCTCCCCTGGAACGACTTCCAGACGCTCTACCAGAAGGGCCTCGCCCCCGAGAAGCCCCCCGAGAAGGCGCCGCTCGACTACACGCTCGACCGCGCGACCTACACCGGCCGCCTCGTCGGGAAGGGGGACGACGCCTACGCGCTGTTCAAGCTCACGGTCCGCGGGAACGTCCACAAGGACAAGGGCTGGGTCACCCTCCCGTTGCTCTCCACGGGCGCCGCGCTCCGCACCGCGAAGGTCGACGGGAAGGACGCCCCGATCTTCCTGCGCGACGGCTTCTACACGCTGATCACCAACAAGCCGGGCGCGTTCACCGCCGAGCTGGAGTTCTCGACGAACCTCGTCTCCGCGGACGGCGAGACCGGCTTCGCCGTGCCGATGGCGGCGAGCGGCGCGACCGAGGTGACGTTCACCGTCGAGGACGACGACGCGCTCGACTTCGAGATCGCCGGCGCGCGCGGGCAGACCGCGACCACCAGCGGGAAGAGCCGCACGGTGAGCGCGGCGGTGCCGAGCCTCGGGGCGCTCGCCGTCTCGTGGCAGCGCGCCCTGCCGGAGGAGGTGGCCGAGGCCGCCAAGACCGCGCGCGTGTACGCCGAGACCAACGTGCTCGTGGGCGTGAGCGAGGGCGTGGTGCAGGGCACCGCGCGCGTCAGCTACACGGTGCTCCACCACGGCATCGACACCCTGCGCGTGCAGCTCCCCACCGACGTGACGGTGCTCGAGGTGCAGGGCGCGGGGCTCCGCGACTGGAGCCAGGCCGCGGACGGCACGATCACCGCCAAGCTCAACTACGAGGCCCTCGGCGCCTACCTCCTCTCGATCGACTACGAGCGCGCGCTGACCGGCACCTCGGTGCTGCCGACCCCCAAGGTGCTCGACGTGACGCGCGAGAAGACCTGGATCGGCGTCGATGCGCGGAGCGCGCTGGAGCTGGTCTCCGGCGTGGCGACCGGCGCGGTGCCCGTGGACGTGCGCGAGCTCCCCGCCTCGCTCGTCGGGCAGACCGATTACCCGGTGCTCCTCGCGTGGAAGGCCCGCGGCGGCGACGTGAAGATCCCGCTCGAGGTGAAGAGCCACCCCGACGTGGACATGCTCGTGACGCTCGTGGACAGCGCCGTCGCCGACACCCTCGTGACCCCCGACGGCCGCCGCATGACGCGCGTGCGCTACGGCGTGCGCAACAACCGGCGCCAGTTCCTGCGCCTCTCGCTGCCGGAAGGCGCCGAGGTGTGGAGCGCGTCGGTGGCGGGCCGCGGCGTGAAGGTGGCGGCGGGCGAAGGCGGGGGCGTGCTCGTGCCCCTCGTGCGCTCGGACGCCTCCGGCGGCGCGCTCACCGGCTTCCTCGTCGAGCTCATCTACGTCGAGAACGGCGCGCCCCTCGCGGTGGGCCACGGCGACCTGCGCGTGGAGCTCCCGCGCGCGGATGCCCCGACGAGCCAACTCCAGTGGACGGTGTACTTCCCGGCGGACGCGAAGGTCTCGAGGAAGGACCACGACGGGACCGTGCGTCAGGTCGAGTACTTCTCGAGCGCGCCCCAGCTCCCCTCGGACGCGACCGTGAGCCAACAGGCCCAGGGGAACGTGGCACGCGCGGCGCAGAACCAGGATGTATCGGGCGCGCTCGGCCAGGGCGTCGAGCCGGTGCGGGTGGAGCTGCCGCTCGCGGGGCAGGTGCATACGTACGAGAAGATGCTCGTCCTGGACGAGCCCTTGTGGGTGAGCTTCGGGTACAAGCGCAAGGATCGGTGAGGGCGCCCGCCGCTACAACCTCTCGAGCAGCCCCTCGTCGCCCGACCGCCGGAGCACCGGAGCCACCTCCGCCCGCTCGGGCACCCCCGTCGACGCAACGGCGCGCGCCTCGCGCGTCCGGTTGCCCGGCTCCCTCCGAGCCGCGTTCGGGCCCGGCGAGCCCGCGTCACTGCAGGAGGTACTTCTCCCGGAACGGCCCGGTCACGGAGGTGACGTTCCCGGTGGCGTCGTAGGTCACTGCCGCCGATTGGTAGCCCTCTGTGTAGAACGGGCACTCCTCCCCGACGGCGAGCGGGCGGGTCCGCCACCAGCCCCGGCGCGAAGTCGCGGACGACGGCCGGCCCCAACGTGTCGACCGCTCGCTGAAGCTGCGGACCGTCGAGCGGCCCCGCCAGCGCCTTCACGGTGGGGGGGCCGAGCGAGGTCGCCAGCGCTTCGATCTGGGCGGGGGTGAGGCCCAGGAGGTGGGTTCATGGGCACGTCGAGAGCGGCACGGACACGGAGACGCACGCGCCGAGCGCGGTCAGATCGACCGCCTCGTCGTTGTCGATGGGCGGGAGCGTCGTTCGCGGCGGGGATCGTACGCTTCGCCGGGGGTCTCGTCCATGCTTCCACTGCGAGCCGCCCACGGGCGCCTCGCGCGTCCGGTCGCCCGGCTCCCTCCCCAGGAGAGCTTCGGGTACACGCGCCGCGAACGTTGACAATCCCGGTGGGGGTCCGGGGCTTGTGACGGGGGCGCCGAGCCGATAGGAGCCCGGGCCCCGAGGTGTCCCCGTGCGTGTTCGCTCCTTCCTGGCAGGCGTCCTTCTCGCCGCCGCCGCTCCTGTAGGCCTGACGGCCGTCCTGGCGCTCGCGACGCCCGCGTTCGCCGCCGAACCTCCGGCCGCCCCGGCCGCCGCTCCCACGGCCGAGAAGGCCCCCGAGCTCCCCGTCGAGCGCTACGTTCTCGACAACGGCCTGGAGGTCCTCCTCTCCCGTGACACCCGGGTGCCGCTCGTGGCGGTGAACCTCTGGTACCACGTGGGCGCCAAGAACGAGGTGCCCGGCCGCTCCGGCTTCGCGCACCTGTTCGAGCACATCATGTTCCAGGGCAGCCGCAACGTCGCCGAGGACACGTTCTTCCAGTACCTCGAGGGCGCCGGCGCCCCGCTGGTGAACGGCACGACCGACTTCGACCGCACCAACTACTTCGAGACCGTGCCGGCCAACCAGTTGGAGCTCGCGCTCTGGCTGGAGAGCGACCGCATGGGGTTCCTGCTCGACACGCTCACCCAGGAGCGCCTCGACAACCAGAAGGCGGTGGTGCGCAAGGAGCGCCAGCAGAGCACGGAGAACGTGCCCTACGGTGTCGCGGAGGAGCGCTTCTTCCAGCTCCTCTTCCCGGCGCCGCACCCCTACAACGGCGTGGTCATCGGCTCCCACAAGGATCTCGAGGCCGCGACGCTCGAGGACGTGAAGGGCTTCTTCAAGACCTTCTACACGCCGAACAACGCCACGATCGCGATCGTCGGGGACTACGATCCCGCCACGATCAAGCCGCTCGTGCAGAAGTACTTCGGCAGCCTCCCGAAGGCCGCCGAGCCCCCCGCGCTCGCGGTCAAGACCGAGCCCATCACGAGCGAGCGCCGCATCGCGCTCACCGACGAAGTGGAGCTCCCCAAGGTGGTGTTCGGCTGGGTGACGCCGAACGCGTTCCAGCCCGGGGACGCCGAGCTCACCTTCGCCGCCTCGGTGCTCGCGGAGGGCAAGTCGAGCCGGCTCTACACCGAGCTCGTGGCGAAGCAGCAGATCGCGCAGTCGGTCAACGCCTACCAGTACCCGCTGACCCTCGGCTCCGTGTTCGCGGTCGAGATCCTCGGCAAGCCGGGGCAGACCCCCGAGGCGCTCGAGAAGGCCGCGTGGACCGTCATCGAGGGCCTGCGCGCCGCGCCCCCGTCGGGTGACGAGGTCGCCCGCGCCCTCCGCACCTGGCAGGCCTCGACGCTGCGGGGGCTGGAGAGCCTCGGCGGCTTCGGCGGCAAGGCGGACGTGCTCAACTACTACAACCACCACCTGGGCGATCCCGGGTGGCTCCCGAAGGACTTCCTGCGCATGCAGGCCGTCACCCCCGCGAGCGTCCAGAAGGTCTTCGCGGAGCAGATCAAGGCCGACAACCGCGTGGTCGTCCACGTCACGCCCGTGCCCGCCGCGACGGACGCCGGAGGTGTCAAGTGAAGCGCATTCTGACGTTGGTGCTCCTCGCGAGCCTCGCCGCTCCCGCCCTGTCCTCCCCGGCCTGGGCCAAGAAGCCGAAGAAGGCCCCCGAGGCCCCGGTGGTGGTCGAGCCGCCGCCCCCCGCGCCGGATCCCGAAGCCTGGCGTGCCACGGCTCCGCCGGCCGGCCCCGAGGGCCAGTGGGCCCCGCCGACCGCGAAGACCTTCACCCTCTCGAACGGCGTGCCGGTCTTCCTCGTAGAGAACCCGGGCCTGCCGCTCGTGAGCGTGAACGTGCTCATGATGGTCGGCCGCGAGGCCAACCCCCCCGGCAAGGGTGGGCTCGCGGCGCTCACCGCCAACCTCCTCGACGAGGGCACCGCCACCCGCACCGGCTCGCAGCTCGCGGCGGAGACCGCCATGCTCGGCGCGTCGCTGTCCGTGGGCCAGGGGGACGAGGTCGGGTTCGTGTCGGTCGACGCGTTGACCGGCCCCTCGCTCGCGCCCACCCTGGACCTCCTCGCGGACGTGGCGCTCCACCCGAAGTTCTCGGACAGCGAGTTCAAGCGCGTGAAGGCGGAGACCCTCACGTCGATCCAGAGCCAGCGCGCCGAGCCGCGTGACGTCGTGCGCCGCGCGTTCTCCGCGCAGCTCTTCGGCGCCTCGCATCCCTACGGGCTCCCCACCATCGGCAGCGATGCCTCGGTCGGGGCGATCCAGGCCGGGGACGTGAAGAAGTTCTACAGCACGTGGTGGCACGCCAAGAACGCGGCGATCGTGGTCGCGGGCGCGGTGACCCAGGCGGACATCCAGCCCCTCCTGGAGGCCCGCTTCGGCACCTGGAAGGCCGGCAAGGCCACGCGCGCGAACGTCCCGGCGCCCTCCGCCCTCGCGAAGACGCGGGTGGTGTTCCTCGAGCAGCCCGGGGCCGTGCAGTCGGTCGTGCGGCTCGGCACCGTCGGCCCCAACCGCACCTCGCCCGACTTCATGGCGGCGAACACCGCGGGTACCCTGGTCGCGGGCATGTTCTCGTCGCGCGTGAACATGAACCTGCGCGAGGAGCACGGCTGGAGCTACGGGGCGTACGGCGGCTTCTCGGAGACGAGGGACCACGGCACGTTCACGGTCGGCACCTCCGTGCAGGCGGACAAGACCGCCCCCGCGGTGGCCGAGCTCATCAAGGAGCTGTCGGCGGCGGCGGGCAAGGTCCCGGCGGACGCCGAGCTGAAGACCGCGAAGGACTACCTGGTCAAGTCGCTGGCCGGTAACTTCGAGACCAACTCCGCGACCGCCACGTCGTTCGTGGCCGCGCCGACCTACAACCTCGGTGCCGACTTCTGGACGAAGTACCCCGCCCAGCTCAACGCCGTCGGGCCCACCGAGGCCGCGGCGATGGCGAAGCGCTACTTCGACCCCAGCAAGCAGCTCATCGTCGTGGCGGGTCCGCGCACGATCGAGATGCCGGGCGCCGAGGGCGCGGCGCCGACCAAGGTGGACATCGTCGCCGAGCTGAAGGCGCTCGGCTACGAGTTCGTCGACCTCGGCACGGGCACCCCGCCGGTGGCCGCCGGGAAGTAGCGCACGAGGGTCGGGCCCGGTCGACGGGCCCCTGCCGAAGGGCCGGTCCGTTTGCGGGCCGGCTTTCTGCCTTTTTGGGCGGGGGGCGGGGGGGGCGGGCGCGGTGGTGCCGGCGCCGGGCCCCGCACGGCGCCCCGTGCGCCGGGGGTGCTACCGCCGACGCCCAGGTAGCGATCGCGCGCGCCGAGGGTGCTACCGCGCGGCCCCCATGGCGCCCGCGGATGGTGCTACCGCGC
>JAUXTN010000068.1 GCA_030684355.1 Pseudomonadota bacterium | reverse complement strand
GGGGAGGAGGAGGCCGCCGGGGACGAAGGGGCGCGGGCGGGCGGCGCGGGCAGCGGGGTCACCGGGGACGGCTTCGCGGCCACCGCGGGACGCGCCGCCGGGCGGGGCTTGCTGGGGACGGGCGCGTCGTCGTCATCGAGGTCGTGCCTGGGCGGAGGCGGGCGCGTCGCGGCCTCCCGCGCCAGCGCCAGGGCCGCCGGGAAGAGGGTCTCGTCCTCCGTGCGCGCGTGGTCGGAGAGGTCGTCGAGGAGCGCCATCAGGGCCTCTTCCTCGGGGCCCGCGAGCGAGGCGACCCCGCGCAGCTCGTCCTCGAGCAGCCGGATGCCGGTGTGCTCGGCGCCCATCTGCGCGATCGGCCCTTCGACCCCGCACCCCGAGCTCCCCTCGCCCTGTCCGAGGGCGATGATCATGGGGAAGAGGATCCGCTCCTCCTTCATCATGTGCTCGTCCATCACCTGCTTCAGCCGCATGAACGGGGTGCGCAGCTCATTCGGACGGTCCCGGAAGGCGACCGCGAGGCGGGGCAGCTCCCGGTGCAGGAGCGCGTGGTGCGTGTCGAGGATGAACTGGGCGAGCGCGGCGGTGTCCATGCGGGCATGCGGTGCAAGCAGCGTGCCGGGTCCTACAACATCCCCCCGGTCACGGCGCGCGCGACGGCCTGCGAGCGGCTCCTCACGCCGAGCTTCCGGCGCACGTTCTCCATGTGGGAGCGGACGGTGGTGTGCTGCAGCCCCAGCCGCGCCGCCACCGTGACGTCGGTGAGACCCCGGGCCACCAACTGGAGGATCTCGCGCTCCCGCGGCGTGAGCGGCTCCGTGTCGCGCGCGGCCACCCCCTGGGGCTGGATGACGATCACGAACTGGGCCCCCATCGTCGAGCGCGCCGCCTGTCCGACGACCCCGTTGGCGGTCACCCGCCCGACGTCCTGGTACCCCCCCGCGGCCACCTCCGGCGCGGTGCAGTCGACATCGAGCAGCGCGCAGCACTGCTGATCGACGCAGGACCCGAGGAGCGCGCGTGCCGGGGGGTTTGCGTGGAGAACGCGGCCGTCCACGTCGGTGAGGAGCACAAGGGCAGGGAGCATCGGGTTCGCCTCTATGGGCTCCCCGCAGCAACATCCGTGCCGGGGCCTGGCGGGCCCCCGAACACGGGAGCCACCGTCATCCGACGGGGGGCCATCCGACACGGGGGGCCGGGCTCTGTGACGCGGTCGATCGCCCAGCGGGGCGGTGGGCTGGAGCGCGGGCGGGCGCCCACCGCAGTGGTGGGCCCGAGGCGCGGGCACCGCCGGACGTGGCGCGCGGCACGGGTCTTGCTCCCGCGAACGGCGGAGGTCCGAAATGGTCCTGCTCCTCACCGCCTGCGCGGCCGTCCCCGAACCCGCCGCTGCCGGCGAGCCCATCGCCTCCGACGGCGCCCTCTACACGATGACGCTCGCCTTCTCGCCCGACCCGCCCGTGGCCGGCGACGCCCTGCTCACCGTGGACGTGCCCGATGCCACCTCGATCACGCTGGAGGGGGCGATGGTCGGCATGGATCACGGCCTCACCGAGGAGCCGGTCATCACCGGGGGCGACGGGCACTGGGAGATCGACGCCTACTTCGCGATGTCGGGCACGTGGCAGCTCACGTTCGAGCTCGACGGCGAGCCGGGGCCCGACAGCCTGACCACCTCCGTGGACATCCGATGATCCTCGCCCTCGTCGGCCCGGCGCTCGCCTCGGCCTGTTGCGTCGGGAGCGTGTCGGACCTGCCCGCCCAGCTCGGGCGGTGCGAGCGCTTCGGAGCCGCGCTCGGGGTGGCCCAGGCGGTGGAGCTCGGCGCCCACGACGCGCACGGGGCCTGGGGCGCCACCTCCGACGGCTGGTCGCAAACGGTCGCCACCCTCGGGGTCGCCGGCCGCTGGGCGCGCTGGGGCTCCGCGTCGCTCGCGCTCCCCGCCGTGTTCACCGCGCGCACCGCCCAGGACGGCGGCTCCCTCGGCGGCGGGGTGGGCGACCTCGCGCTGGTCGCCCGCATCGAGCCCTGGGAAGAGGGCGGCGGGCCCCGGCCCGCGTTCACCGTGGGGATCGTGGCCCCGACCGGCCGCGACTGGGCGCACGCGCAGGACCCGCGTGGCGCCGACGTCACCGGCCAGGGCACCTGGGCGCCGACCGCCGGGATCGCCCTGGAGCGCACCGGCGCGACCTGGCCCTGGCGGCTCGGCATCGAGGCCTCGGGTGCCGGCATGGCGGCGGCCAGCGCCTCCGTCGGCCGCTACCTCGGCACCCGGTGGACCCTCACGGGGGCGCTCTCCAGCCGCGTGGAGTGGTCCGCCGCCGGCCTGGGCGTGCGCACCGGCGCCGATCTCCGCGTCATCCACGGCAAGCCGGGGCGGTGGCGCGCGTGGCTCGGGGTCGGCTCCGACCTGCCCTTCCTCGGGCGCGCCGCCCACGGCGAGGCCCGCGCCACGGCGGGGATGCTCCTCGTACGCTGAGCCGGCCGCCCTCGGGTTGGGTCCGATGCCCCCCCCGTTGGCGAGGGGCCCCCGCCCTGCCTACAACACGTCCCGCCGGGTGAAGGTCCACCGGGCGGCCACGAGCGCGAGGAGCCCCAGGAGCACCGGCCAACCGAGCCCCCACGCGATGGTGGGGATCGGGCCGAGCGTGAGCGTGGCCCAGGTGCCGACCGGGCCGAGCACGCCGACCTCGGGGTCGATGACCGCGAGGATGCCGATGCGGCCGGCCTGGACCGGGTTGATCCCCGCGAGCGCGAAGACCACGCCGGGCGAGAGCTCCCATTTGAGCAGCGCCGCGAGCAACAGGAAGTCGACGAGGAGCGCGGCGGCGATCCAGAGGAACAGCGCCCGCAGCAGCGCCTGCTCGGAGGTACGCGCGGCGGCGCTGACCCACATCCCGAGCGCGGAGAAGCAGAACCCCTGCCCCGCGAGCAGCGCCAGGAAGGCCGCGAGCAGGGTCGGTGACACCGGCTGCCCGAGGGCCCACGCCGCGCCACCCAAGCCGCCGACCGCGACCAACGTGGGGACCACCACCGCGGCGAGGCGCGGCCAGAACAACGCCTGGAACGTGGCTCCACGATCCGTGGGTTGGGAGAGGTACCACTCCAGGACGCCGGCGGCGCGCGCCGAGGTGATGGATTGGCTGGTCGAGAAGAGCGCCAGGAGCGGCACGAGCAGCAGCGACGCCTGCACGACGCCCCCCATCACGCGCCCGAAGCCGGTGAAGCCGAGCACGGCGGACTCGCGCGCCGCCACCGCGACGAAGAACGCCACGAGCCCCAAGGCGAGCGCGAGCGCGGCGTAGAACCAGCGGGCGCGTGCGACGGAGTGGGCCTCGAGGCGGGTGAGCGCGCCGATCACGGGGCACCGCCCAGGAGCTGCGCCGAGGCCGCACCGAGGGTCAGGGCCCCGGCGGTGCCCGGAGGGACGGCCCGGAGCCCGCTGTCCATCGGGGAGCGGTTGCCCGTGGTGAAGGCGACGTTCGACTCGCGCCGCCACTCCTCGCCGTCGTGGAACCACATGCGGGCCACCGCGGGGTGGTCCTCGAGCACGAAGCGGAGGAGGCACCCGGGGTCGTCGAACACGTGGCGCTTCCCGTTCCGCTCGTCGAGCACCGCGGCGTAGGCCGGCTCGCTCACCAGCATGGCGCAATGGTCGCAGGCGACGTGATCGAAGGCCACCTCGGGCGGGGCCTCGGGGTCGGTGGTGCAGGCGAGGACGAAGAGCAAGAGGCTCATGACACGTTCCTCCGAAAGGCGAGCACCCCGGCGGCGCGGGCCAGCTCGGGGCGATCCAGGAAGGCGGGCAGGCGATCGTCGAAGGTGACCGCCCCGTCCGTGAGGACGACGACGCGGTCGACGAGATCGCGCAGCTCGTCGAGGCGGTGCGACGAGAGGAGCACGGTGGGCCGCTTCCCGGGGTTGCCGGGGCGCGCGGCGAGCCGGGAGAGGAAGACCTCGCGCGCGGCGGGGTCGAGGTTGGCCGTCGGCTCGTCGAACAGCAGGATGGGCGCGGTGGACGCGAGCGCCATGGCCGCGAGCAGCTTCTGCTGCATCCCGCCGGACAGGGCGGCGAAGGCCACGCCGCGCACCGACACGAGGTCGAGCCCGAAGTCGGTCGCGATCTCGTCGAGGGCGCTGGCGGGCTGGCCCCGGAGGCGAGCCCACGCGGCGGTCAGCTCCCGGACCGGCGCGGCGAGGGCCGGGGCGCGCTGCGGCACGTAGGCGACGCCCGCCATCGCCTCAGCGTGCCGCGACCACGGGTCGACCCCCCCCACGGTCACCTGCCCCTCGCCACGAACGAACCCGAGGACCACGCGCATCAGCGTCGTCTTTCCAGATCCGTTCGGCCCGACGAGCGCCACCCGCTCGCCCTCCGCGATGTCGAGGCTCACCCGGCGCAGGACGGTCCGGTCCCCGTAGCGCTTCTCCAGGCCGCGGATCGAGATCGCCGCGCTGGTCGGATTCGTGGTCATCGGAGGCCTCCCATCCGCGGACGTGCGTCCGTGTACAGCGGCGGGGGCGCCCACATCGGGAACACCGCGCCGAGAAAGTCGAGCAGGGTCGCCGCCGGCGTACCCTCGAAGAAGCGGGCCACCGGGCGCCGCTCGAGCATCCCGCGCGAGAGGAGCCGCGGGGCGTGGGCGAGGTCCCCGTAGCCGTCGCCGTCGAGGTCGTAGCCGACGTAGTCGCTCCACCGGTTGCCCTCGAAGAGGACCTCGGTGGCCTGGTCGTTGCCGTCCACGACCACCGGCACGGAGTTCTCGTGCAGGTCGTTGTCGACGAAGCTCGCGCCCGCGTGCACCCCGTGAAAACGCAGGCCGGTGTGGTTGTACGCGAGCAGGTTGTCGCGGAACACCGCGGTGCCCCCCACGCGCTGGGGCGTGCTGTCGAGGTAGATGCCCGCGGTGTTGCCCATGAGGCGGTTGCCCGTGACGGTCACGGTGTCGCTCTCCTTGAAGCCGAACCCGACCCCCGCCGCGCCGTCGGCGCCGGTCACCACGTTGTCGGTGAGCACGATGTCATGGCTGTACATGACGAACACGCCGACGACGTCGCCCTCGAAGCGGTTCCCCTCGACGTGGTTCTCGTCAGCGTGCATGAAGTGCACGCCGTAGCGGGCGCGTCGCACGTCGTTGCCGCGCACCATGTTCCCGTTGGAATACCAGACGACCAGGTCGCGCACGTCCGTGAGCTGGTTGTCCACGATCTGGTTGCGGTCGGACTCCCAGAGCCGGATGCCGTCGCCGCGCACGCCCATGGGGGTCTCGGGGTCGCCGCGGACGACACAGCCCTTCACCACGCCGTCGTCGGCTTCGCGCAGATCCAAGCCGACGAGCACGTCGGCGATGTCGAGCCCTTCGATGTGGAAGCGCGGCGCCACGACGAGGACCCCGGCGTCCCCCGTGGTGGCGTCGTGCCCGCCGCCGCGCACGGCGAGCCCCCGGACGGTCACGTCGGGGGCGCCGATGACGAGCACGCTCCCGCGCCCGGGGCCGACGAGCGTGGCGCCCGCGCCCTCGAGCGTCATGGGGCGGTCCAGGTGGACGGGCCCGGCGTACTCCCCGGGGGAGAGCCGCAGCGTCGAGCCCGGCGGCAGCGTCGCCACCAGGGCGTCGACGTTGTCGCCGGGGGTTGCGATGGAAATCCTCGGCGGGCCGGCGGGCACGGTTCGCGCGCCCGCGGTCACGGAAGTCGGTGCCTGGAGCACCAGCGGCGGAGCATGCTCGCCGGCCGCGAGGAGAGGGACAAGAACGAGGAGGAACCACGGAGGGCGGCGGCGCGCGCTCACCTCGGCACGCCGACGAAGGCGTGCGGGCAGGTGGCGCCGCACGTGTCGTGCACCGGGCACACCCGGCACACCCGGGCGCGCTGCCACACGGCGAACAGGAGGAGCGCCACGCCGACGAGCACCGTGTAGAAGCCGATGTTTGGCCAGGCGGTGGTGACGAACTGGCCGATCTTCCCCTCGCCGAGGAACACCGGCATGAAGGGCTTGATGCGCACGGGGGCGTGCGAGTCGAGATCGTGCCCCGATTGGTAGAGCCAATACAGCGTGTCCGCGACGAACCCGAGCGGGAACGCCGCGGCGACCGCCGCCGCGAGCCAACTGACACGCCGCCCCGCCAGCAGCACGGCGCCGAGCACCGCCACGCCGAGGCCCCCGACGAGCCAGCCCGACCACGCCCGCTCGAAGGTGGCCGCGTCGCCCAGGCTCGACATGCCGATGTAGTGGTTGATGATGTCGATCTCGAAGACATCTCCCTGCACCCCCGTGAGGTGGATGACCAGGTCGAGGCCTTTCGGGTACTGGGGCGCAACGAGGTGGAAGGTCCACCACGGGAGGAGCCACGAGAGGCCGAAGCACCCGATGCCCGTGAGCGCGAGCGCCACGACGATCGCGCGACGACGGCGCTCCCAGCTTGCTACCGTGGGGGACGACATCCTACCCTCCCTTGGACTTGACGAACGCGAGCAGCTTGGGAAGCTCCTCGTTGGTGACACCCTGCTTCGGCATGGGGGTCATGTGGCTGCGGTAGAGGTCCTTCGCGACGGGATCCTCCTTGATCATCACGTCGGGCGCGAGGATCATCCGCTCGATCCACGGCAGCGAACGCCGGGTGGTGATGCCGACCAGGTCGGGCCCCACCAGCTTGGATCCGAAGGCGTGGCACGCGCCACACCCGCGCGCGGCGAAGGCCTTCTCGCCGTCCGCCACGCTCGCGGCATCGTCGGGGATCCCGGCGAGCGCGGGCACGGTGATGGTGAGGGGGCCGTCCGGACCCACCGCCGCGGCGGGTGCCGGGGCCGCCGCGGTAGCCCCGGTCGCGGCCTGGGCCTTGGGAGGGGCCGTCGTCGCGGCGGGCGTGCCGCCGCCACATCCCACTTGGGCGGCGAGGAGGATGGCGAGGAGGAGTCGCATTGGATCACTCACGCGGCTTGACGAGGAGGTACCCCGCCATTTCGAGGTGGAGCGCCGAGCAGAACTCGGTGCAGTAGAACGGGAACACACCGGCGCGATCGGCGGTGAACGTCACCTCCTCGTACTTGCCGGGCTCCATCGAGACGTTCACGTTGTACATGTCGATGGCGAAGCCGTGGACCTGGTCGTAGGCCTGCTCCAGGCTCGTGAGGTGGATCGTCACCTCGTCGCCCTCGTTCACGTCGATGTAGTCGGGGCTGAGGTGGCTGCGGATGACGGACATGTACACGTGCACCTTCTTGCCGTCGCGCTCGATGCGCTCCTGGCCCGCGGTGACGGCGTGGGGGGAGACCTCGTCCGTATACGGGTTGGTGCCGACCGGGCTGTACACCTGGAGGGGCTTGAGCTTGTCCGCCTTGATCATCTGCGAGTAGTGCGGCTCGCCCAGCGGGATCGGCAGGTCGTAGGTGATCTCCATCTTCTCGCCGCTCACGTCGATGAGCTGGAAGCTCTGCGGGAGCAGCGGGCCCACCGGCTGGTAGCGGTCCTGCGCCATCTTGTTCATGGCGACCACCCAGTGCCCGTCGGGCGACACGGTGTCCCCCTCGGCCGCCATGATGTGGCCGATGTTGTACTGCACCGAGAGCGCCTCGACCGGCTGGCCGAGCTGGTTGGGGTTCCACTTCACGACCGTGCTGTCGAGGAACACGGAGGTGTAGGCGAAGCCCTTGTCGTCGAACACCGTGTGGAGCGGCCCGAGCCCGATCTCCTGCTGCCCGCGGATGGACTTCTGGAAGTCGAGGACGTTGACGCCGTAGCGGTCCTTCCCGCTGAACTCGCCCTTCTCGATCAGGTCCTTGATCTTGGAGAACTCGAAGACCGTGGCGTGCGTGTCGAGCTTGCCGCCCACTACGATGCCCTTGCCGTCGGGGGTCACGTCACAGCCGTGCGGAGACTTGGGCTCGCCGATGAACGTGAGCACGTTCTCCGACGCCGCCGTCGCCAGCGAGATCACCCGCACGCCGTTGATGATGTCGAACTTGCCGTCGGCGATGAGCTGCTCGGCCTTCTTCCAGTTGATGACGTGGAGGTAGTCCATGTCGTTCTGGGAGGCGCCCGACTCCATGAACGGCTTGCCCTTGCCCTCGGAGCCGGCGGACAGCTCCGTGTTCCACGAGTTGATGAACACCCAACCGTCGCTCTCGAGCTTCCCGGCGTCGGCGAGGTCCTGCATGTAGGGCGGGAGCTCGATCGCCCAGGACTTCTCCTGGTCGAGGCGCCCCTTCTCCTTGTCGAAGTGCCAGAACATCGCCGCGCCGCGGTACGTGGTGTCGTACTCGTCGAGCGGCGCGTACCGGCCACCCAGCGGCGCGGCGTACTGCGAGGTCTCGACGACGTACTCGGTGTTCGGCGTGACGAAGGCGCCGCCGTGATCGCTCATCACGAGCGGGTTGGCCACGATCTGCTTGGTCATGAAGTCGGAGAGGTCGACCACCGCCACGCGGGCGTTCGCCTTGTCGTTCACGAAGATGTACTTCCCGTCGTACTCCCCCTTCGTCTCGGAGAAGTTCGGGTGGTGCACGTCGCCCCAGGTGACCTCCTTGCCGCCCTGCCGGCTGTCCTCGTACAGGATCTTGTCACCGAGCCCGCCGTAGCCGTAGCCCTGCCAGGACTCGGGGCCGAACACGGCCACGTACTTCAGGATGCGCATGCTCGGCACGCCGATGGCGATGAGGTTCCCGCCATGGCCGCCGGACGCCATGATCACGTACTCATCGAGCTTTCCGGAGGGGGTGTAGGTCTTGGCGGCGGCGAGGATGTCCTCCTCCTTCAGGCCGCGCTCGGTCATGATCGCCTGGAGCGTGCCGCCGAGCGGGCCCGCGCCGGAAGTGCTGGCCTGACCAGCGTTTTCGGGGGCGCACGCCATGAGCAGCGCCAGGATGGAGACGGACGGGTTCATTCGCGTTCCTCGGGTGGGGATGGGGGGCAAAGCACGTGGCGTGCCAGGGGGCATGCGCGCGCATCCTGGCCCGTTGGGACCGACCCAATTCTGGTTCCACGCCTCGGCAGCCCAATTCGTGGGGTGCGCCATTGTCCGCCCGTACTGGGCGGCGCGGCCCTCCGTCGAATGACGGGCTCCCTGCCACCCCGAGGGAGATCCCGCTCCTCCATCCCCAGATGACCCCCGGTGAGCTCCCGCTCCGGACCGCGCCCCGCTCCCTGGCACGCGCCGTGCACGGCCCCGCTGCATGCTCGACACCGTCGCCCCCTCACCTCCCGTCACTCGCGAGCCGGCCGTCCCGCCTCCACCCAGCCGTTGGCACCCCCTGACCGGGGGCACCGCCGTGTGGCTCTTCATGTGCATCGAGGTCATCACCTTCGGCATGTTCCTGCTCGGCCACGCCTGGGGCTGGCGCGGGCAGGCGGCCGTGTACCGCGAGGCCCAGGCCCTGCTCCACGTCGACTCCGGCGTGCGCGGCACCGTGCTCCTGCTCGTCGGCAGCGGCCTCGCCTACCAGGCCGTCCTGACCAACGCCGCGGGCCGCCCCCGTGCCACCGCCGGGTGGTTCGCCGCGAGCGCGGTTGCCGGACTCGCGTTCAGCGTCAACAAGGTCCTCGAGTATGGCAGCCCCGAGTTGGCTGGCATCACCCTCTCCACCAACGACTTCTGGTTCTCCTACATCTTCATCACCGGCCTGCACCTGCTCCATGTCCTCGGCGGCGTCGGCGTCCTCGCCTACCTCTCGGTACAGGCCGCCCGGGGCGTCTACGGCCCCGACAATGCCCTCAACGTCGAGGCGGGCGCGGCCTACTGGCACCTCGTCGACGTGGCCTGGATCCTGGTCTTCCCCATCCTCTACCTGATGCACCCATGAAACGAACCTACCTCTCGTTCCTCGCGCTCACGGCCCTCCTCGGCCTCACCGGTGCCATGTGGGCGCTCGCGGGCGCCGAGTCCTCCGCGGCCATGGTCGCAGCGGTCGCCGCGGTCAAGATGGTCGTCATCGGCGCCGTGTTCCTGGAGCTCGACTGCGCCTGGCCCGGCTGGGCGGTCGCCGCCGCCGCCATCGTGGGCACCGTGCTGGGCGGGGCGGTGCTGCTCATGGGCGCGTAGGGCCCGGGGCTGACTTTCCCCGCACTGTGATCCGCCGTGCGGGAGGGGAGCCGCGCGGCCGCGTCCTGTAGCCTTCGTTCGGAGGCCACCCATGCGCGCATCGCTCCTGCTCCCCTTCGGCGTTCTCGCCGCGCTCACCTTCGCTCCGCCCGCGAGCGCGGGCGACATCACCGCCTTCGATGCCGGCGCGCTGGTCGTACCGATGGACACCGCGTGGCAGGACGAGGGCATCCTCGACGCCTACGGGTTCGTCTACGCCCTGCTGCGGGAGGGGATCGAGGTGCACTGGGTCATCGACTCGACCAAGGTGTACGACGGCGAGGACCTCGTCGACCTCCCGACGTACCTCACGACGGAGACCACCGCCGACGCGACGAACCGGTCGTTCTCGGGCGGGCCGTTCGTGGTCGCGGCCGCCGACGCCGCCGCGGCGCAGGTGGTGCTCGACGCCTGGCAGTCCGCCGGGTGGGACGCCGTCGCGTACTACACGAGCGCGGCGATGGACATGGATGTGTCGCGCACGCTGTTCGTGGCGCCGAGCATCGCGATCTTCGAGGACGGCAACGAGGACATCGCGTGGGACTACCTCAACGCCGCGGGCATCCCCGACTTCGACGGCAACGAGTGGGACGCGAGCTCTGCCTACAACCTGTCGGAGGCCGACATGGTCGGCGTCAGCGGCAGCGCGGGCGACGGCGCGCTCTTCGACGACGAGGGGTATCCGGCCTACTGTCACCTCAACGCGATGCATTGGGACGAGTCCTCGGCCGAGGACGTGGTGATGGAGGTGCGGGCGTTCGCGCAGGATCCGCTCACGAGCTCGCTGTTCGAGTGTGTCGCCGGGGAGAGCATCGAGAACGACGCCACCTACGGGTCGATGATCTCCTCGGGCATCGCGGAGGTCGGCATCGACCGCGATCGCGCCGTCTACTCGGTGGACACCCCCAGCGCCGAGCTGTTCCAGTTGGTCGGCGCCTGGGGGGCGGAGGGCGGCAGCATGGCGGACTTCGAGGGCACCCTCGTCTCCGGCGCGATCACGCTCGCCGGCGTCGAGGGTAGCGACACCGCCTACGTCGTCGCGAGCGCCCGCCTGGACGGGGACGCGACGCGGGGGAAGGTCTCGATCCTCGGTGGGCATGAATACGACACCGACCTGCCCTACAGCACCAACGAGGGCATCAACGGGATCCGCATCTTCCTGAACTCCTACTTCACCGCCGACTGTGCCAACCTCGCGCTCGCGCCGGAGCTCACGCTCACCGGCGTGCCGGCGGCGGTGGACGCCGACGTGACGCTCGCGCTCGAGCTGGACAATTCCGGCTTCGGTCGCGCGCGCCGCACCGCCCTGACGCTCGACGTGCCGGCGGGCCTCACCTACGTCGCCGACGACGCGGGCGGCGTGTTCGACGCCGGCACCGCGACCGTCACCTGGGATCTCGCCACGGTCGACAGCGGCGACACGGAGTCCGCGCTCGTCTCGTTCGTGGCCGCGGCGAGCGGCACCTACACCTTCACGGCGCAGGCCGACTACTACGTGGAGGCCACGCGGTTCTCCGAGACCTGGTCGGGGGCCGTGGACGTCGTCATCGACAGCGACGACGACGGGCTCTCCGACGAGGACGAGGCCGCGAGCGGGACCGACCCGCTGGTGGCGGACTCCGACGGCGACGGCCTGGACGACGGCGACGAGACCGACCTCGGGACCGATCCGCTCGACCCGGACACCGACGACGACACGCTCTCCGACGGCGAGGAGGTCGGTACGTACGGGACCGATCCGCTCGACGCGGACAGCGACGATGACGGGCTCTCCGACGGCGACGAGGTCGACACGCACGGGACCGACCCGCTCGACGCGGACAGCGACGGCGACGGGCTCTCCGACGGCGAGGAGGTCGACACGCACGGGACCGACCCGATGGACGCCGACTCGGACGACGGCGGTGTCGAGGACGGCGCGGAGGTGAACGAGGATGGCACCGATCCCCTCGACGGCACCGACGACGTGCCTGCGGTTGGCGACGACACCGGCTCGGTTGGCGACGACACGGGCACGGTTGGCGACGACACGGGCTCCATCGGCGATGACACCGGCTCCGCGGGGGATGACACCGGCTCCGCTGGGGACGACACCGGCTCCGCTGGCGACGACACCGGCTCCGCTGGCGACGACTCCGCCACGCCCGACTCGGGCGACGGCGGCGAGAAGGTCGACGGGGACGGGTACTCGGGCGGCAGCGAGTGCGGCTGCGGGACGCCGGGCGCCGCGCCGCAGGGGATCGCGCTCCTCATGGGGCTCGCGCTGGCGCTCCGCCGCCGGACGCGCTCCAACACCCCGGCGGGCTGACGGGCCGACGTTCCGCGGCGGTTCGCCGCGGAACGCCAAGGCGGGTGCTACTTCGCGCTCCGGCCGAAGATGACACGAAACGTGGCCCCCTCCCCCGGCCGCGACGTGGCGGCCAACGTGGCGCCCAGGCTCTCGGCGGCCCGCGAGGCGATCGCGAGCCCCATCCCCAGCCCGGGGAACTCGCCCGGCGCGTGCAAGCTCTGGAAGGTGCCGTAGAGCTTGCGGGAGTAGGCCATGTCGAAGCCGGCGCCGTTGTCGCGGACGTAGAAGCCGCCGGGGCAGGGGCCCACCTCGATGACCGCAGGGTCGCGCCCACGCGTGAACTTCCAGGCGTTGTCGAGCAGGGCGGCGAGGATGACACGAAGGAGCTCGGGGCCGGTCGTCACCGCCAGGCCGTCCGCGACCTTCCAGGTCACCGTTCGGTCTGGCTGCGACTCCGCGAGCGAGGCCAGGATCCCTCTTGCGACGGCGCTGACGTCGACGCGGCGCGCGCTCGGCTGGTAGCGTGCGACGCGCAGCAGCTCGATGAGCCCGTCGATCTGCTGCCCCATCCGCTGGGCATTGGCGCGGATGCGGGCCACGTGGGCCCGGGCCTGCTCTCCCAGGTCCTCGAGGAGCATCGCGGCGTGGCCGTCGATGGCGCGGAGCGGCGTTTGCATCTCGTGCGACACCGAGTACGACAGGTCGGCGAGCTCGCGCCGCGCCCGTTCCAACGCGCGCGCGTGCGACCGCGCCACGCCGAGCGCACCCGCGAGTCCGCTCGACAACGCGGTGATCGCGAGGCCAGCCAGCAGCGTGACGGCGGGGGCGGACCCGCGCACTTCCTCGACGAGCTCCCGCTGGGCGCAGACCTGGAGCGTGAACGCCGGGTTCCCCTCGATCAGCGGCCGATCCCTGCAGAAACCTGCGAACGCCGTCCCCCTGGAGGCCACGACCAGGCGATCCCGCTCGGTAATCACGACCCGGTACCCGGGCGCGGCGCGCTGCGCCTCCCAGACGAACGCGTCGACGCCGACGACGCCGACCAGCCAACCATCAAACCGCCCGCCGCCGTAGAGCGGGACGAAGAGGAGGACCCCCTTGCCGCCCTGGAAGAGGTCTACCGACACGGTGACGGCGGGTGCGCCCGTCGCCCTGGCGTTCTCCATCGCCTGCCGCCGCGCCTCCCAGACGGTCAGGTCCTGGTCCACGGCCGCCTCGTTGGACTCGCGCGGGATGGTCCAGCGGACGATGCCCGCGGCATCCGTGCGCTCGAGCGCGAGGAAGCTCGCCGGCAAGTTCACGGCGTGCTGGGCGGCGTCGTCCTCCCAGGCGTCCTGCGAGAGCCCTCCCGCCGCCTGCCACCGTCGGGCCATCGCGACGAGCGCACCGGAGCGCGCATCGAAGTCGGCGTCGACCCGATCGACGATCTGACCCGCCTCCTCCGCGACGGCGCGCCGAATCGCGTCGTCTTCGGCCTGCCGCACGGCCAGGAACGCGAGCACCGAGAGCAGCCCGCCCACGAGCGCCGTGACGAGGACCGGGATGGATCGCCCGGAGCGGTTCATCGGGGGGCTGCGGGGTCCGGCGCGAGCATCTCCTTCGTGCAGCCTCCCGGTCCGCGGCGCTCCACGAGGCTTCGAGGGCTGGTTTAGGCACGGCGCGCCGGGAGACAAGCGGGGCGGATGGGCGGCCCGGCGTCGCCGCGGACGGCGCCGCCGTCGCTCCCCTCCGCGCTCGCTGCGCTCGGTCCCGCGAGGCGCGGGGACCGGCCGAACCGCCCCAGAGCGGGCGCTCCGGCCGCGCTCCGGGCAGCTGCCGCGGGGCCCGAGCTGGAGATGCCCACCAGGTTCAGTCGTGCGGGAAGATGGAGAAGCCGCCGTCGCACCACCAGGGCGCGGGGACCTGGCGTGTCTTGGCCAGGAAGCGGCGTTGGCGAACGAGCGCCACGAGCGTGCCGGAAACCTCCGCCGTCCCGACCGCCTCCAGGCGTGCGCGCTCCTCGTCGGTGATCGGCACGGCGAGCCAGGTCTGGTCGTCGTCGCCGTCCCGGAAGTCGATCCGCTCGGTGAACACCACCGCGAAGAGCTGGTCGCAGAAGCACCGCTTCACGTCGACGCCGAAGTGCACCTCTCGCACCAGGGACCGCACGTGGTGGGTCTCCATCGCCTCCCAGGCCTCCTCCGCGTCGTCGCCGGTGCACATGACGCACCCGAGCTCCGGCTCCGGCTCCGACGGGGGCGACACCGGCGCCGGGGACACCGGCGCGACCGGCGCCGGGGACACCGCGGGTACCGCGGGCACCGCGGGCACCGGGGACACCGGGGGCACCGCGGCAACCGGCGCGCCCGGCTGGAGGCCGAACGCGACGCGGGCGTCCTCCTGGTCCTGCACCGTGATGACCCAGTCGTCGCGGCCGATCCAGTCCACGAGCGCGCCGTTCCCACACGCGGTGCACTCCATGTAGGTCAGGTCGTAGGCGGACCTTGCCTCGTTTGTTCCCACGTCGAGGGAGCGGCACGCGGGGCAGCGGTAGATCGGCGGGGGAG
>JAUXTN010000063.1 GCA_030684355.1 Pseudomonadota bacterium | reverse complement strand
ATCCCCGCGAGCGCGGGGGAGCCGAGAGTGAGGTGAGCCCACCGGGGCCGGGGCACGGTCCATCCCCGCGAGCGCGGGGGAGCCCGTTGCCGCGCCTCGTCAAGCCGCTGGAACGCGGGTCCATCCCCGCGAGCGCGGGGGAGCCGAGCTCCTCGGCCAGGAGGTGTACCCGGTCATGGGTCCATCCCCGCGAGCGCGGGGGAGCCAGGACGGCACAGAGGGCACTACGTCATGGTGAGGGTCCATCCCCGCGAGCGCGGGGGAGCCGCCGAGGTCTTCAGGTCGACGGCAACGACGCTGGGTCCATCCCCGCGAGCGCGGGGGAGCCGGCCCCCACCCGTTGCTGATTCGCACGGCGCCGGGTCCATCCCCGCGAGCGCGGGGGAGCCGCCACCTACAAGGAGAAGAAGATCACCGGGATGGGTCCATCCCCGCGAGCGCGGGGGAGCCCGACGAGTAGGCCTGTATCGTAATCTTTCAGGGGTCCATCCCCGCGAGCGCGGGGGAGCCGACGATGAACTTGTCGCGCTCGGTTTGGCGACGGGTCCATCCCCGCGAGCGCGGGGGAGCCCGGAAAGGAGCACAGACAATGCCTCATATTGACGGTCCATCCCCGCGAGCGCGGGGGAGCCGCTCGAACCGGTATTGGTTCAGCTCGGGGAGCAGGTCCATCCCCGCGAGCGCGGGGGAGCCTCGGAGGCGCACACCGGGCACACCTTCGTACGCGGTCCATCCCCGCGAGCGCGGGGGAGCCGTGATGCTCTACGTGGACTACCTGTTCGCGCTGGGTCCATCCCCGCGAGCGCGGGGGAGCCGAGGGCGAGGGCGGCAATGCCCAGCGTGATTGGGGTCCATCCCCGCGAGCGCGGGGGAGCCGTGCCCGACGTGCGGCGCGGCCCGGTCGAGCGCGGTCCATCCCCGCGAGCGCGGGGGAGCCGCGGTCCTTGCGCTCCTCGTCGGTGGGCGGCCGGGTCCATCCCCGCGAGCGCGGGGGAGCCTCCGGAAGGCCCGGCCGGTTGTGCTCCCGGCCCGGTCCATCCCCGCGAGCGCGGGGGAGCCGCGCCCAGGCCCTCCGCGATGGCGATCATCGCGGGTCCATTCCCGCGAGCGCGGGGGAGCCGGGCGCAGCTACCCGCCGCCGGTGGCGGCGGCGGGTCCATCCCCGCGAGCGCGGGGGAGCCCCGTGCCCGTTGTGCGATGTCGGGCGCGGCGACGGTCCATCCCCGCGAGCGCGGGGGAGCCTCAGATTGACGGTCTTCATCGTACGCTCCTCGGGGTCCATCCCCGCGAGCGCGGGGGAGCCATCGCCAGCCTCACCCCACAGGTCAACGAGCGCGGTCCATCCCCGCGAGCGCGGGGGAGCCCCGATAACGTGCGCGAGAAGTGGACCGCCGCCGGGTCCATCCCCGCGAGCGCGGGGGAGCCTCGACCACGGACGCCTGGATCACGTCGCGCTGGGGTCCATCCCCGCGAGCGCGGGGGAGCCGCGCCGTTCGAATTGGAGCCCTGCCCCATGGCGGGTCCATCCCCGCGAGCGCGGGGGAGCCGGCGGGAGCCTCGCCGAGCCCCGCACGGGGCGCGGTCCATCCCCGCGAGCGCGGGGGAGCCTGCATCACCGTCACCAACTCCACCGCCGACCAGGGTCCATCCCCGCGAGCGCGGGGGAGCCTCACCCTCCCCCAATCCTCCCTCGTCTCCATGCGGTCCTTCCCCGCGAGCGCGGGGGAGCCGCTACGGGCTGAACGGCCTGCACGTCGAGCAGGGGTCCATCCCCGCGAGCGCGGGGGAGCCCTCATCAACACGAACGCGACCCAGACGTTCAACGGTCCTTCCCCGCGAGCGCGGGGGAGCCTTGACCTCAATCGCCGTCGTCACGGGTTCGCGGGGTCCATCCCCGCGAGCGCGGGGGAGCCCGAGGATGCAGTCGTCCGCGCTCGCGTCGATGGGTCCATCCCCGCGAGCGCGGGGGAGCCTTCTTCAGCCGGGCCTGCTCACCCGCGGAGAGCGGTCCATCCCCGCGAGCGCGGGGGAGCCTCTGCGACTCCATAGTCGCAGGTAGCAAACCAAAAGTTTCAAAAACCACACCTATTCAGATTTCAAAGTTCGACAAGCCAGAAACAGTCCATCTTCCTCGTGAAGCTGCACCGCCGGCAGCCCGAGTGTCCGTACCGCCTGCCCGCTGCGCTCCGCCGGATCGTTCCAGGTAATTACCACGCTCCCGCCGGGCAGCCCCACCCACCAGGCCTCGAGCACCGACCACACCCGTTCGCGCACCGCCTTGCTCATCCGCGGGGCCGTGTACACGCCCGGCGCGATCTCCAGCATCACCGACGCGAGAAAGCCACGGAAGCGATCAGGCGCGTCCCGCGTCACCACCACCGTCATCGCCATCGAACAGCTCCTTGATCCGGTCAATCATCCCCGGGATCACCTTCCGATCCCGCATCGTCTTACCCGCAAGTCGGCGGGTGGCCCGCTCGACGTCCTCGCCGTCCTGCATGGCCTGCCGCGCCGCGGCGAACGCTACCGGGATGGTCACCTCTGCACGGAGCAGGTCGGCGACGTCGAGCACGAAACTCATCCCTGAATCCTCGTGGATGAACCCAAGCTGCGGCAGCGCCCCACACACCGCCACCGCCACCGCCGCCGCGGCTTCGACGGCAGACGCCGCGTGGTTAAGTGCGTTGTTGGGCACGTCGTTCTTGGAAGGATCTCCGCGGTCGTAGTGCCGACCGCGCCATGTGATCCCATGTTGACGCGCTTGCAGCGCGTAGGTCTCCTTCACGCGCACGCCTTCGATCCCGCGGAGCGCCGCGATGTCAGTCACCGGCAGCACCTCGCCGAAACGCCATGCGTACATGCGTCGCGCCACGTCCACCCGCTTCTTCGGGTCCGCCCATCGCCGCGCCTGGCTCCGCGCCAGTGAAGAGTCGTCGGGGCCGAATGGCATGCTTGCGTAGTGGCGTACACCGTCCTCGCCCGTCGCGACGAAGCCCGTCCCGTGACGCGCGAGCAAGCGGAGAGCGTCATGGGTCACGGACGTGCCCGGCCCCGCAAGGATGCACGACAGCGCCTGGAACGGGATCGCGTAGTCGCCAGACGGTAGCGTGCCGCCCCCCGTCTTGAACCGAAGCGTACCGTCGTTCACGTACAGCTCCCCGCGCGAGATCGTCAGCAGCCCGTGACGGTCCGAATGGGGCACGCGCGCCGTCTCCAACCCGAGGCGCCCCTTCAGCATCTTGTTCTCCTCGGGCGGGGCGCTGCCCCGCAACGCCCCGCCCGGGGGGCCAGCGGCCCCCCGGGACCCCCGCGACGGCGTGCCCAACCGATATTGAGTGCTCGCCCGAATCCCCGGATTACTCGCATGCCACTTTGTTAGTATGCCGTGGGTCCCACGGCCACTGGAGTCTCTTCATGCGCTGGAACCTGCCTGTCCGCCACGACACCTGGTGGGGAAAGCTGACGCCATACGCGGCACCCCATGCGGAATGGCATCCCGTGATCGATCACTGCGTCGACGTCGCCGCCACCGCCGAGGCGCTGCTGTCCGTCTCCGGCATCGCGCGTCCCCTCGCGCGGCTCGCGGGGCGGCTCGCCTTCGACGAAGTCACGATCGCGCGTGTGAGCGTAATCGTTGGGCTGCACGATCTCGGGAAATTCAACCACTGGTTCCAGAACAAGGCCATGGAGGGCGAGAACCGCACCGCCGGACATGTCACCGAGGCGTTGAATCTCCTCGGATCGCTCGATCCCGCCGTCGACGACACACGGGCGCGCGAGCGCCGGGCGGCCGCCGTCACGCGACGCGCCTATGCCGCGATCGAGCTCCCGCTGCTGTGTGCCTGGGGGGCCAGCGTCCCGCGGCTCCTCCCCGTGGCGATTTGCCACCATGGAAAGCCCGTGAAGGAGGGTCGGTTCGCCGATATGGAGGCCAAGAACCTCTGGGAGCCCCGCGGAGATCGCGATCCGCTCGCGGCCATGGCCGGATTGATGCGCGTGTTGCGTGCGTCCTTCCCCGCCGCCTTCGCTGGTGATGCGCCGCCGCTCCCCGACGCGCCCGGCTTCGAACATGCCTTCGCGGGCCTCGTGTCGTTGGCCGATTGGGTCGGGTCCGACAAGGAGGTGTTTCCCTACTCGGAAGCGGACGACCCGCCCCGGATCGAGCGCGCTCGTGCTTACGCGGCGCGCGTTCTCGCTGAGACGTTCCTCGATCCTGCTCGCGCGCGGAGGGCCCGACCTGCTCCGCCTCCCTTCTCGGAGGTCACCGGACGCGTCACTCCCCGTGCCGCCCAGCGTGCGACGCTCGGTCTCTCGGCGGATCCAGGCCCCACGCTCGTGGTGCTCGAGTCCGAGACCGGCTCCGGCAAGACCGAGTCGGCGTTCCTTCGCTACGCGTCGCTGTTCTGCGCAGGTGAGGTCGACGGCATGTATTTCGCTCTCCCGACACGCGCGGCCGCGGTCCAGATCCACGCACGCATTCGGCAGCTCGCGCTCAATACCTTCGGTGCGGCCGCGCCCCCCGTTGTCCTCGCGGTGCCGGGCTTCCTGCGGGTTGACGACGCTCAGGGCACCCGGCCCCTGACCGGCTTCGACGTGCTCTGGAACGACGACAACAGCGAGCGTGCCCGCTTCCGGTACTGGGCCGGCGAGGGTCCCAAGCGGTTCCTCGCGGGTGCGATCGTGGTGGGCACCGTCGATCAGGTGCTGCTCTCCGCGCTCCAGGTGCCGCACGCCCACCTCCGCGCTGCCGCGCTCCTCCGCCACCTCCTCGTGATCGACGAGGTCCACGCCTCGGACGCGTACATGAACCGCGTCCTCGAGGAGGTGCTGCGCCATCACGTCGCGGCTGGTGGTCACGCGCTGCTCATGTCGGCCACGCTGGGTGCCAACGCGCGCGCCGCCTACCTTTCGCTCACCCCCGGCCGCGCGATCATCGCGCGCCCGACCCCCACGCTCGCGGAGGCCATCGGCGCGGCCTACCCGCTGCTGTCATACCGCGTGGGTGGCGGGCCGGCGGAGTGCGTCCCCGTCGTCCATGAGGGCGTACAGAAGGCGGTCAGCGTGGTGGCCTTCGCCATCGCCTCCGAGCCCGCCGTCGTGGCTGCTCGCGCGCTCGCCGCCGCGGAGACGGGCGCGTGCGTGCTCGTGATTCGGAACACCGTGCGGGATTGTGTCGAGACGCAGGAGGCCCTCGAAGCGCTGGCGGGCGGCGACTCTCCCTTGCTGTTCCGGTGCGCTGGCGTGGCGGCGCCTCACCACTCGCGCTTTGCGCCGGAGGACCGCCGCGCGCTGGACAGCGCGCTGGAGGCCGCCTTCAAGGCGCGCCGACCCTTCGTGGTGGTGGCCACGCAAACCGTTCAGCAGAGCCTCGACATCGATGCCGACCTGCTACTCACGGACCTCTGCCCGATGGACGTGATGCTCCAGCGGATCGGGCGCCTACACCGCCACGCGCACAGCCGGCGTGTCCCTGGGTTCGCCGCGGCACGGTGTGAGGTTCTCGTCCCGAGCGAACGAGACCTCGGTGCACGCCTCGACGCGAAGGGACAAGTACGGCAGAAGGAGCACGGGCTCGGCTCGGTCTACAGGGATCTCCGCATCCTTGAAGCCACGTGGCGTCTTGTCGAGCAGCGCCCTGTCTGGTCAATCCCACAGGACAACCGCGCGCTCGTCGAGGAGAGCGTGCATCCAGACGCGCTCGCGGCCATTGCGGACGGTCGCGCCGCATGGGTGGCCCACGGAAACGAGGTGCTCGGAAAGGAGCTGGCCGGGCGGTCGAGCGCGAAGCTCAACCTTGTGGACTGGAACGTCCACTTCCAAGAGATGCTCTTCCCCGCCGGCGACGACGCACGGGACATCTCCACGCGGCTCGACGACGACGAGGGGGAGGACCGCCTCGTCGACCTTCCGGCGCCGGTCTCGTCGCCGTTCGGGCACCGTCTCGCCCAGCTTCGCATCCCGCGCGTACTGGTCAGAGGACTGGCGACCGATGCGGTCGTGGAGACCGTCGAGTTGGCTGGAGATGCGGTGGTGGTGGGTATGAGCGGGGGGCTTGCGTATCGGTACGGGCGGTGGGGGATGGGGCGGGAGTAGCGGATTTCGCCGCCGCTGTAGGCCGGCCCCAAGACAGAGGGCGATCCTGTTCAGTGGCCGGTCACAATTTGGTCCGTGTGCGAGAACATCCCTTGCAGCGCGATAGCGAATGGCCTAAGTCAAACCGCCCACGCTCCCGACGGTCCCGCCCGCCCAGGCAAACCGTTCATTCCCCTGAGTGCATATGGATCCCATCGATCTGCTTGCGTCGCCTGTGCTGCGAGTTCGCGTTGGAACATCCATTCGCGTAACGACGCTGCCGGACCTTTTAGCGCTCCTTGGGTCGGATCAGGTTGAGGGCTTCGTCGGCGCGCAGGCACACCAGGAGCACGCGTTCTACGCGTTCCTCGTCCAGGTGGCCGCACTTGCGCTCCAGCGTGCGGGCAAGGCTGAACCGACCCAGTCGGCCGAGTTCTGGCACGCCGAGCTGATCGGGCTCTCGGGCGGGAGCCGTTCGGCGTGGACACTGGTGGAGCCCGATCTCACGAAGCCGGCGTTCCTTCAGCCCCCAGTGCTCGACGGAACGCTGGCGGACTTCAAGAACGAGCTCGCCACCCCCGACGCGCTCGACATCCTCGTCACGGCCAAAAACCACGACGTGAAGAGCGCGCGCATGGTCGCGGCCACCCCGGATCAATGGGTCTACGCGCTCCTGACGTTACAGACGATGGGCGGATTCTCGGGCCGCGGAAACTACGGCGTTGCCCGAATGAACGGGGGCTTCGGAAACCGGCCACTCGTCGCGTTTGCGCCCAGCTTGCGCAAGGGCCAACGGTTCCTCATCGACGTCGCGGCGCTCGTCCGCGAACACGATGCAACGGCGGTTGACTATGGCTATTCGCTCCGTGGCGGAGCGGCGTTGCTGTGGCTCACGCCGTGGAACGGCCTCCCTCCGGCGCAGTCCACCACCGAACTCGATCCCTGGTTCGTGGAGGTGTGCCGTCGCGTGCGGCTCACGACGCAAGCAGGTGGGATCCAAGCGCGAATGCGCCCGACCACGGCGGGCCGCGTGGCGGCCGGTGATCGCAACGGCAAAATGGGTGACCCCTGGACCCCGATCGACAAGAAGGCCGAGAAGGCGCTCACCATCGGGGGGAGCGGCTTTAACTACCGCGTGGTCCAGCAACTTCTGTTGAGCGGCGATTACCAACCCGCCTTGTGCATGCACGCGAGCCTCGACGCGCCGCTTCTCCTGCTCAGCGCGTTGGTGCGGGGGCAGGGGACGACCGAGGGCTTTCACGAGCGCGTGCTCCCCATCCCGCCGAACGCGAGTCGTCGGTTGAACGACGACCGGACCCGATTGGCCGAAGATTCGAAGGGCCGGATCGACGATGTCGCGCTCGTGCGCAACAAGGTCCTTCGCCCGGCAATCCGCGCGCTGCTCGACGCGGGTGCTTCGGGTGGGCGGCTCGACGACCGGCCCGACCGTTGGGTCGATGCCTTCGAGCGCCGCGTGGACTCCGCGTTCTTCATCCTGCTCTGGGGCGGCCCCGAGGGGCTCGGTGAGCCGGATGCGGGATGGCTTGCCTTCCTCAAGGGTGCAGCACAGGCGGAACTGGAGTCAGCAATCGGCGGCGCTCCCCTCCCGACGGTCCGCCGTGCGAAGGCGATTGCTAGCGCGGAACGGGTATTTCACGGCGGCTTCTACAACCAATTCAAGACACGGCTACCCGAGCGAGGCGCGAATGGCTGACCCCGAAATCAATTCCGCGGACGGGTGGTGGAACGTCATCCCGAAGCTCTGTGCCGCGCTCGACGGCAAGGGCGTCGCGCCCGGCGACCTCGCGCGGCTCCGTCGCTTGGATCCCGACGCCTCGGCCGACTTCGCCTTCTGGCGCGTGATGGCAAGGTATGCCCCCAACGAACTCGCCCGCGCTGGTGAGGGCGCCGAGCGTCGATGGATGGTCGTGCTTTCCGCGCTCGCGACGCTCCAGGGCCTCCACGACGGTAGCAAGCGGCTCGGCACCGCGTTGGGCGAGGCGGGGTTCTCCGAGCTGCGCCTGTCCCGCCTGATGCGCGCGGAGGATGACGCTCTCGCGCCTGAGGTCCGCGCCGCGGCTCGGTACCTTGCCTCCAAGGGAAAGTCGGCAAACCTCGTCGATCTGGCGCAGCTCGTTCTCGCTCCCGAAGGCCCTCAGGCCGAACAAGTGCGCCGGCGGATCGCGAGCGCCTACTTCTCCGCTACCTCCACCCTCTCCAACGAGTGAGCCATGCCCGCACGCTTCATTCAGATCCACTTCCTCACCGCTTACCCGGGCGCCCTGCTCAACCGTGACGATGCCGGCTTCGCCAAGCGGCTTCCGTTTGGCGGTGCCACGCGCACGCGAATCTCCTCCCAATGCCTCAAGCGCCATTGGCGCACCTTCGAAGGGGCCGGCTCGCTCGACGAGCTCAACGTACCGCCCACCTACCGTTCGCGTGTCACGTTCGAACGCCACATCGTGGCAGAGCTGGTGAAGGAAGGCCTCCCCGAGATGTCCGTACGGGCGGTCGCGGAGGCGCTCAAGAGCGCGGTGTTCGGCAAGAGCGAGAAGGCCAAGGCGAAGGGTGGGGAGGTGGGCGGCCCCGTGGAGACCAACCAGGTGACCGTGCTCGGTGAGCCTGAGGTCAACTACCTCCGCAATGTCGCGCGTACGGTGCTGGCCGAGCTCACCGACCTGAAGGGTGCCGAGGCCACGGTGAAGTCGGTGCTCGAGCGGCCCGGAAAGGAGAACCTCAAGACCTTGTTTCAAGCCTCCGGCCTGGGCGCCGCCCTGTTCGGGCGCATGGTCACGAGTGATCTCCTCTCGCGTGGTGACGCGGCGGTGCACGTGGCGCATGCCTTCACCGTCCACAAGGAAGAGTCGGAGACCGACTACTTCTCCGCGGTCGACGACCTGGTGAAGAGCGATGGCGAGCTCGGCAGCGGCCACATCGGCAACACCGAGCTCACCAGTGGTCTCTACTACGGGTACGTCGTGGTCGATGTGGCGCTGCTCGTCTCGAACCTCACCGGTAAGCCGCAAAAGGAATGGGTTGAGGCCGACCGTTCGCTCGCGGGCCAGGTAGTGGAGCACCTCGTGCGCCTCATTGCAACCGTGTCTCCGGGCGCCAAGCTTGGCTCGACCGCGCCCTACGCTTACGCTCAGGCGCTGTTGGTCGAGGCCGGTGATGCCCAGCCGCGGACCCTTGCCAACGCGTTCTTCAAGCCGGTGCGCCCGGCTGATGGGGACATGCTCGCCGGCACCTACAAGGCCCTCGCGGCCCACGTCCACGAGCTCGATGAGATCTACGGCCCCGGCGGCGTCCGGCGCATGGTCGGGCTCGGCATGGACGCCCCGCTTCGCGATCGCCTCGGTGTGGAACCCGGCGGCACCCTCGCGCAGCTCGCGAGTTGGGCGGGCGAACGTGTGGCCGGCGCATGATCTCCGTCCTGGTGCTCCGACTTGACGCGCCGCTCATGAGCTTCGGGGGCACGGCGGTCGACAACTACGGTGTCACTGACGATCACCCGGGCACCTCCATGCTCGCGGGGCTGCTCGCCAACGCCCTCGGCTACGACCATCGCGAGACGGCGCGCACCCAACGCCTCCAGTCCCGTCTCCGGCACGCTGCGCGCGCGGACCGTGCCGGGTCGCGCTTCGTCGACTACCAGACGGTCGACCTCGGACAGCCGTCCCTCCTTGGGATGGGGTGGACTACGCACGGGGTGCCGGAGGACCGTGCCGGCGCCTTCTCGGAAGGCACGCACATCCGCTACCGCCACTACATTGCGGACGCCATCTACACTGTGGCGCTCACCTTGGAACCGGCAGACGAGGCGCCGACGCTCCCGGAGCTCGCGGCGGCGCTCCAGCGCCCCGCGCGCCCGCTCTTCATCGGACGGAAGCCCTGCCTTCCGGCGGCGCCGCTCTTCCTCTACACCGAGGACTCCCCCGATTTGGAGGCGGCCATCCGGTCGGCACCCCTGGCAGCGAGGCGGGCCGACAAGGGCTCGTTGACGCTCTGGCTCCCAGCCGACGAGGCTACGGGAGACGGCCGGACCCGCTACGTCCGCGATCAGCGGGACTGGGCGAACCAAATCCACTCCGGCGAGCGGCTTGTCCGCGTCGATGAGCTCCATCCCCCCGCGGAGGCCGCCGATGTCCGCTGAACCGTTCCACCTTGTTGGCATCGACGTGTACGCGCAAGCTTTGGTCGAGCGGGCCCATCGGCAGGGGCTGCCGATGCACCAGGTCGATCCAGGTTACCTCCTCCACTCCTGGCTGGAGGCCGCGTTCGGCCCGGCCGCGCTTCGGCCCTTCGTGATCGAACGGCAGGTAGCCGGGCGGGTCCGCGTCCTGGCTTACAGCGCCTTTCCGGTCGACGATCTCCGTGCCCACGCGCAGACCTACGCTGCTCCGGACATCCACGCCGCAGCCGACTGGGCCTCGCTCCAAGGCAAGGCGATGCCCGCGACCTGGAGGGTCGGGCAGCGGCTCGGGTTCCGCACCCGCGTTTGTCCCACGATCCGCGTCGCAAGCGAAGGCGCCCACGCGAAGAAGGGAAGCGAGGTGGACGCCTGGATCGCGGCGTGTCGAAAGGTACCCCGGGAGGCAGAGGTCGTGCGGGAGGACGTGTACCGAGCGTGGCTGGGTGACGCCCTCACGCGCTCCGAGGGCGCCGACATGGAGTGCGGGCGATTGGATGAGTTCCAGTTGGCCCGAGTGTTGCGGCGTACCCAGGGAGACGTTCGCACCTCGAAGATGGTGCAGCGTCCCGAAGCTGTTCTCGACGGTACGCTCGTCGTGAAGGATCCGGTCGCCTTCGCCACCCTCCTGCGGCGGGGCGTCGGGCGGCATCGCGCCTTCGGGTTCGGCATGCTGCTCCTGATGCCGCCGAGGCCATGAAGCACTGTCTTCGTTGACCGGTAGGGATGCGCGACGCTCTCCCTCCCCCGTAGGCTCGACCCGACGGCGACGGCGTCCGCCGTCACCGTCCACGTCGGGTCGGAACTCTCCGAGTCCTCGGGGTCCGCCCCGCCGCCGGAGTCCACGGGAGCGCCCCCCCGCGCGCGTTCAGTACCCCACGCCCGGCACGAGGTAGACCACGCCGTCCCAGGCGTCCCCGCCGTACTTGTAGGAGCCGACGACCAGGTCGGAGACGCCGTCGCCGGTGGCGTCGCCGGGGGTGAAGGCGGTTTCGTAGACGGCGTCGGAGCGACCGTCCCCGCTGAGGACGACGTCAGCGGTGGAGGCCTGGTATGTCGCGGGGGTTGCGAGGGGTCCGAAGAAGACGTAGCCCTGCCCGCCTGGGTAGTAGTTCTCGCTGATGAAGAGGTCGGGCCAGCCGTCCTCGTTGAGGTCACCCAGGCCGTCGAGCGAGTAGCCGAGCTGGAAGTAGTTGGCCCGATCCCCACGGAACTTGACGTTGGCGTCGGCGAGGGGGCCGCCGGCCAGGGTGCTGGCGCCCCAGATGAGGTAGGCGGCGCCGTCGTCGGTTTGGGGCGCGCCGACGAGGAGGTCATCCAACCCGTCTCCGTTGATATCGCCGACGGTGTCGACCATGCGGCCGGCGTAGGAGGCCGAGGACTCCCCCGTGAAGACGAGGTCGGCGTCGTCGCCCGCGATGCTGCCGGCCACCGGGCCCATGAACACGAGGGCGGCGCCATCGGCCGGGTCGGAATCGTAGCCCTGGGCGCCGACGACGAGGTCGCTGAAGCCGTCGCCGTCGAGGTCCAACCCCGTCGCGCCGAGCCCGATCTCGTCGTACTCCTCGGAGCCGTAGATGACGGCGGTGGCGGTGTCGGCGGCGGCCTCCGTGCCGGAGCCGACGGTGGTGAAGACGTAGACGGCGCCGGTGCGGTCGAGGCCGCGGTGGTCGATGAATTCGTAGCCGGTGCCGAAGTCCGGGAGGCCGTCGCCATCGAGGTCGCCGAGGGCGTAGGCGCGCATGCCGATGGACTCGTCGGCCGTGGTCCCTACCAGCTTCCAGTCCGCCTCTTCCTCGAGGAGGCCACCGCCGGTGAGGGGTCCGAACACCGTGTACAAGGTGCCTGCCCACATCTGGCCATCTACGGTTTGCGCCCCCGAGCCCACCTGCAGGTCGTCGAAGCCGTCGCCGTCAAGGTCGTGCACGACGATGGACGAGCCCGCGCCGGAGTGATCATGGTCGCCCCAGAACGTCCACTCGGCCTCGTCCTCGGTGAGGTCAGTGGTGATCGGGGTCCTGAAAACCATGACTGCGCCAAGCGCTGCCGCTGCGGTCGGGGAGTAGGCAGTGCCCGCGCTGACAACGATCTCGTTCCGGCCGTCCCCGTCGAGGTCTCCGGTGCCGCCCGCATAGCCGAGCCCCTCGCCCTCGTAGACCGCGCTGATGCGGTGCTGCGCCGTCATGTCGATCGTGTCGTCCCAGACACAGTCCCCGGGGCCCCCGTCGCAGTCGTTGTCCGCGCCGTCGTTGCAGACCTCCGCCGCCGGCGGGTTCACGCCCGCGTCGGTGTCGTCGCAGTCCCCGCCCACGTCGACGAAGCCCGCGGCCGCCGTGCACGCCGCGGCCGCGTCGTCCCCGTAGCCATCGCGGTCCTCGTCGGGGTACCAGCCGGCGGCGTCGGTGACCGGGGCCTCGTCGACCTGGTCGTCGCAGTCGTCGTCCGTGCCGTTGCAGCGTTCGGGCGCGGCGGGATGGATGGCGCCGTCCGTGTCGTCGCAGTCGGTGTCGTCCTGCACCCAGCCCCGGACCTCCGGCGCGAGGCACTGGCTCACGCCACGCGCCAGTTGCCCGTAGCCGTCCTCGTCCTCGTCGGGGTGCCAGGTCGGCGGCGAGACGGTCGGCTCCTCGTCCGCCGCGCTGTCACAGTCGTTGTCGCGCCCGTCGCAGGCCTCGGGGGCGCCCGGCCGGGTGGTGTCGTCGTCGTCGTCGCAGTCTCCCCAGGCCGAGACCCAGCCCGCTCCCGGCGACGCACACGCGGCGTAGGCGGTGGCGCTGTCGCTGGCGTAGCCGTCCCCGTCGGCGTCGGCAGCCCAGGCCACGTCGTTGCCCGTCGCCACTTCATCGATCCCGCCCTCGCAGTTGTCGTCGAAGCCGTTGCACAGCTCCGGCGCGCCGACACCGACGGCGGCGTTGGTGTCGTCACAGTCGCCCTCGAGCTCGGTCTGGCCGTCCCCGTCGTCATCCGTCAGCGCCGCGAGGCGCTGCTCGTAGAGCTCGGTGTTGATCAGGCACCCGGGCAGCAGCAGCGTGAGGGCCAGCAACCGGGCGAGGGCCCCCCCTCGGCGGAGGCGCGTGCGGGGGGGGCGGGGAGTCACGACGAGGATCCTCCGAGGAGCAGGAGCTGGGCGGGCGCGAGGATCATCGTAACGCCACCGACCACGACCTTGCCTTGGCTCAGGCTTAGGAGCAGATCATTTCCCGTCTGTACCAGCGTGCCGTCGAGCTGGAGGCCGGCGCGGCGGTGGTGGAAGGTCCAGCTCCCCGGGGCCGCCTGGGAGAGGAGCAGCGCGTCGAGCCGGCCACCGCCGGGGGCCTCGAACACGAGGTGGTCCGGGTCCCCCAGCGTGGCATCGCCCAGCTCGAGGAACGCCCGCAGCGCCGGCAGGGCGCTTTCGTCGAGGCCCGCGCGCCAGAGCTCCAGGCCGACGCCACCCGTGGCCGCGCGGAGCGCCGCATCCAGCTCGGACCACGCGGCCGACGTCGTGGCGGCGGGCAGCGTGGCGGCGGGCCCCGTGGGGCAGGTGTGGCGGACCTCGACCACCGGGTCCGACCAGGCGCCGGGCGTCGAGCGGCCGCTCTTCCAGCGGGCGAGGGCAATCGGGAGCTCGTTCTGGCCGACCAGCGCCGACGGGTGCTCGGGGGTGAGCACGGCGACCACGCCCGAGGGGCGGTGAAGCTCGAGGCGATCCGCGCCGTTCCAGGCGGTGACGGTGACCTCCTTCGCGCGGGCACCCACGAAGGCCGGCGCTCCCGTGGTGGGGAGGAGCCGCGCGCCTTCGCCGACGTTGGCCAGGGCGAAGGTGGTCGTGGCCTCGGCACCGGGGACGCATCCGTCGGGATCCGGCCGGGGGGGGCTCGGGATGCGCGAGAAGCGCGCCGCGTACGTCGCCGGGGTGTCGACGCGGAAGTGCACGCTGTCCTCCGGGGCGCTGGAGTCGACGAGGTCTGCACAAGCGTCCATGCGGTCGCCCGCCGTGTTCGCGAAGCTCACCCAGATCTTGTAGGTGCCCGACACGTCGAAGGGCGTGGCGTAGGAGAGGTCGTACTCGTCGTCTGGATTCGAGGCGATGTCGTCGAAGGCGAACCAGTGGTCGACATCGACGCCGAGGTCGTCCGGCGTGGTGTTGAGTTCGTTCGCGCTCGCGAAGCGACGGCTCGTGTCCACGCTCCAGGTGGGCGGCACGTCGAGCATGACCGCCGCCGGGATGGGCTCCGGCTCCCAGTCCGTGCCGTCGTGCACGCGGGCGGGGATCCACACCGAAACACCCGTCATCGCCGTGGGGGTGGGATCGGCGAGCACGACCTCGCAGGAGCACTCCGTGCCCTCATTGCGGAAGCTGTCCCAGTCCGAGTACAGCCCAGCCGCGGCGGTGGTGGTCATCCCCTGCGCGCGCGCCTCGTCGTAGAACTCCCTTCCCTTCGCCTCGGTGACCCCCACGCTCTCACACCTCACCACATCCCCCGCCCCATCCCCCGGCACATCCGCGGCGTCGTTGGCATCCGACCCGGCCAGCAGCTCGGTGGTGTCGTCCACACCGTCGCCGTCGGTGTCGGCGTCGAGCGGATCCGTGCCGTGCTCGGCCACCTCGTCGCCGTCCGTGAGGCCGTCCCCGTCGGTGTCCTCGTTCTGTGGGTCGGTGCCGGCAGCCTCCTCCTGGCCGTCGGTCATGCCGTCGTCGTCCGAGTCGTCGTCCAGCGGGTCCGTCCCGTTGAGGAGCTCGTCGAGGTCGGTGACGTCGTCGTTGTCCGTGTCGGCGTCGTTGGGGTCCGTGCCAAAGGCCGCCTCGAGGTCGTCCCCCAGGCCGTCGCCGTCGGTGTCGGCCGTGGCGTCCGTGCCCGGCTCGGCGTCCTCGCTGTCCAGGATCCCGTCGCCATCGGTGTCGTCGTCGAGGGGGTCGGTGCCGTTGAGCAGCTCCTCCCAGTCGCCGAGGCCGTCCCCATCGCTGTCCGCAGTGGCGGGGTCCGTGCCGATCTCGGCTTCCTGGGCGTCGGTGAGCCCGTCACAGTCCTGGTCGCCGGGGCAGGCGCCGGTGTCCGGGGGATCGGTGTCGGTGCCGGTGTCGACGAGGGCGGTGTCGACGAGGCCGGTGTCGGCCAGCCCCGTTTCCGCGGCGACATCCTTCTTGTCGGTGTGCTCGATGCAGCCCGGGAGCCACAACGGCGTGAACAGCAGCGCGACGAGGGGGCGCGCGAGGTGGACGAGCGAACGGGTGGACAACAGCATGGGAGATCCTCCAGGCGTGGGGAGAGCGTACGCGATCTTGCGACGGCTTGGGCCAGACGGGAGGCCCATGCAAGACCGGGCCCATCGCCAAAGGGCTGGATCTACTTGGTGTCGGGTGACGGACGTCGCGAGGTGACGACTGTCAGGTGACGGACGTCCGTCACCCCTGTGTCGCGACGCGGCGCGTCAAGGCGGGATTGCAGGATTCGCGATGCAGCCGGTCACGGAGACGTCGGCAAGGGGGACCGCGTTGGTGTACGCTCCCCACGACGGAGAGCGACCATGCAACGCCTCGAACGCGCGGCTCCCCCGGCGGTCGCGCCGCGGAGCGCCGCCGCGGCGCACGACCGTGGGGACGGGCTCTCCGATCGCCTCGCCCCGAGCACGCTCGGAGCGCCGGTGCTCCGCGATCGGCTCGTCGATCCGCTCGTCCGCCCGACTGTCCAACGGGCCCCCGCAGTCCCGTTCGTCCAGCGCCTCAGCGAGGGCCAGGATGCGCTCCTGCTGGCCTTTTCCGAGGGGTTGGCGGTCTCCCCCGCCGCCGCCCTGCGTGCGTTGAGCCGCGCCGCCACGATGACCGACTTCCGCGAGGTGGTGAACGCGATGTCCGTCGAGCAGGTGACGAAGCTCATGACCGACGCGCGGACGATGGATGGGCTGGCGCCCGGCGTGCAGCCCTACGTCGAGTGGCTCGGGGAGGTGCGCAACGAGCGCATCGCGTCGGGGGCCGAGGCCCTGGTCGGGCAGTTGGATTGGGTGACGAGCGGCGCGGCCGGGAAGGGCGGCAAGGTGGTCCCCAAGGACACGGGCGTGAACAACCTCGACGGGCAGGGGCAGCGCGCCAACCACTTCACGCGGTGGCTCCGCGGCGAAGGTGGGGCGCCCACCGACGTGTCGAGCATGAACTGCTGGGAGGCCTGCCTGTACGCCGGGTACAAGGCCGGGGTCTTCCCGAAGTGGCTCCTCGGCTCCATCTACGCGATCGCCTGCGCGGACGGCACGGCGCTGCTCCAGAGCGGGCAGCAGGACAAGATCGTAGCGGCCTATTCCAACGCCATCGCCGCGGTGCTCGGCGCCGGGGAGGAGACCTGGCGCGACGGAGACGCCCCGCCGCCGCGCGGCCACCTCGTGTTCTTTGACGGGCCGTCCCACGTGGCGGTGTCCCGCGGCGTGCTCGGGGGGGACGGCACGCCCGCGGTCATGAGCCTCTGGTGCAAGCCCGGGCCCCACCCGGTGATGCAGGCCACGACGATGGGCGCGCTCAGCGCGGAGGACTACACGGTCACGTTCGGGCCGGCGCCGTGGTGAGCGGGGGTGCGGGGGCGATGGCGGGCGCCTCGTCGCCGCGGGAGCCGCGCACGGAGATCGCCCCCGCGCGCGAGCCGCTCCGCGACCCGCTCGCCCGCTTCGCGCTGAGGGATCCGCTGACGCGGCCGATTTCCGCGTCGAGCCCGGTACCGCCCACGGGAGCCGCCGCGGTGCAGCGGTTGGAGCCACTTACCATCGGCCTCCTCGCCGCTGGCGGGACGCTCCTCGCGGGGCTGGTCGCGGGCGCGATCTACCGATGTTGCCGCCGGGACCCGCCGCCCGAGGTGCTCGACGAGGCCGTGGCGGACGTGGAGGAGGACCCGCTGCTGCGCCGGGCGCTCGACGCGGCGCCGAACCCCGAGGCCGCCATCGACATCCTCGTCGATGCGCCCGCGCTGCTCGCGGCGATCGAGCACGTCCCGGACGCGCCGCCGCCGTTGGCCTGGAATGAGGGCTCGCCCGCCCTGGTGGCGGCGGCCCAGGGCGCGATCGCCGTCGCCACGGACCCCGCCGAGGCCGCGTTCCTCGGCGCGGTGCGGGCCCTGGGGGCCGACGGCGGGCGCACGGCCGACAACCTGCGCGCGGTCCGGGACGCTCTCGTGGCGCTGCCCGCCGAGCGCCGGGAGGCCAACCAGGGCGCCTACGACGCGCTCGCCGGCGCCGTGGAGATCGAGCTGCGCGGCACCTATTACCTGGAGCGTGTCGAGGAGCGGCTGGGCACGCTGAACGGCGGCGGCGGACGGGTGAACGACGCGCAGAACAACCCGCAGCGCACCACCAATTGCGCCATGGTGAGCATCGCGGCCATGTTCGCGGTTCGGGGAAGCCAGGTGCGGGGGATCATGGGCGCCGCAACGCAGGGCCCGGGCGCGTTTCCGGCCTACGCCACCGCCCAGGGGATCGAGCCCGGGGAGGGCCCCGAGGCGCTCGCCGCGCATCAGATCGCCGGCATGAGGGCGGCCATCGGGGCGATCCTCGCGGCGATCCAGGGCAACGAGCGGCTGGCGCTCGACGAGTTCGTCCTGCAGCACATCCAGCCGGCCGGGTTCGCGCAGGTGATCTCGCGGATGAAGCGGTATCCGCTCGGCGCCCGGTTCTGCGTCTACTACCAGGGGCACTGGAACTTCGCCGCGCTCACCCCCGGCGGGCAGGTGGTGTTCCGGGACTACCAGCAGGACGTCCTCGACCAGCAGATGGCGGCCATGGGCGCCGGAGTGGACGACGGCGAGGGGATCGACCGCGACCGTGCCCTGGTCGGCGGCCCGGCCCCGATCCCCGCCCTCGGCGGCGCGTGGATCCCGATGGGGTCGGAGGTGCACGTCCTGGCGGTTCACGCGCGGGCCTGACAACGGGGGCGCGTAGCGGATCGTCGTGACCGAGGTGATCCATGAGCGCGCGCACGCCGAGGGGGTGGCCGCCGCGCCACCGTTGTCCGTCGGTGAACGTGCGGCGGCTATCGGACCACCTCGCGCTACACCGCTGGGGCGCGTGCGTAAGACACTCCGATCGGTTCGTCGTGATCGTGATCTGTAAGGTTGGGCGGCATTCGTCGTCAGTCAAGTATGGTACTGTCACGACGCTCAAGGAGCGTCCATGTCCCGCCTCGCCCTCTCTGTCCGTGTCACCTCCCTCCTCCTGGTCGCGTTTCCGGCCGCCGCCTCCACGTTCACGGTCAACGTTGCCACGGTCGACGACGTCGACGTGAGCCCCGGGAACAACGTCTGCGCCACGTCCACGGGCACCTGCACGCTCCGTGCCGCCGTGATGGAGGCGAACATGCACGCCGGTGCCGACACCGTCAGCGTGCCGTCCGGCACGTACACGCTCACGATCACCGGCAGCGGCGGGGCCTCCCAGGGTGATCTCGACATCGTCGGCGACACCACCATTGTGGGCAGCACGTCGGGCGGGAACATCACCACCTTCATCGACGCCGACGACATCGACCGGGTGTTCGACATCGGCGCGCTCGGCGCGCTCACGGTCGACATCTCCGACGTCCAGCTCGTCGACGGGAACGCCTCGGGTCACGGCGGCGCCATTCGCGCCTCCAACACGACGCTCACGATGACCCACGTGGAGATCTGGAGCTCCGCCACCAGCGGGGAGGGCGGGGCGCTCCACGCCACCGGCTCGACGGTCGACCTCGAGCACGTGAACTTCGACCACAACCAGAGCACTGGTTCGGGCGGCGGTATCTACGTCTCCGGCGGTGACCTCACGATCTACAACTCCATCGTGTCGGAGAACCATTCGTCGTCGCAATTCGGCGGGGGCATCTACTTCAACGGCCAGGGCAGCTACACGCTCGGAGTGGACCTCACCGCGGTCGACCACAACGACACCTACCTGGGCGGCGGCGGGATCTACCTGCAGGACGGCAACGCCTCCATCCTCGACTCGGAGATCAAGAACAACCTGGCCAACAACGGCGGCGGGCTCCTGATCTACGGCTCCGCGTCGTCTCCCGTGGTGGAGATCGACGACACCTCGTTCTACCGCAACAGCGTGGTCGTCAACGGCGGTGGCCTCGAGGTCGGAGACGCGACCGTCCTGATGGTGAACTCCACCCTGGCGGAGAACCTGGCCCGGGGCAGCGGCGGCGGCCTCTTCTCCGTCAACACCGCCACCGTCTTCCTCAACAGCGTCACCATGGCCTACAACCACGCCGACAGCGACGCCAGCGGCGCGGGCAGCGGCGGCGCGATCTACGCCGGCGGCGGCACGTACCTCCTGCGCCACACCCTCCTCGCCCTGAACGTGCGCGACACCACCGTCTCCCCGTTCACCACCGCGGACAACTGCTCGGGGACCATCGCGTCCGACGGGTACAACCTGACGGACAGCACCGCGGGCTGCACCGTCTCCTCCGGGTCGGCCTTCATCGTCAACACCGCCCCGGGGACGAACGCGATCGCCAGCAACGGCGGGCCCACCCAGACGGTGGCGCTCTCCTCCGGCAGCCCCGCCATCAATGCGGGTGACACCTCCTCGCCCTACTGCGACGACTCGTTCGGCGTGACGCTCTCGGCCGATCAGCGCGGCTCCTCGCGGATCTCCGGCGGGACGTGCGACATCGGCGCGTACGAGTACTAGCACGCGGCGCGTAGCGCCTCTGGGGGCGCGGGGGCTTGCCCCCGCCGGGGGCGTTGCGGGGGGCCTGTGGCCCCCTGCCCCATCAAGCGCAGGAGTGGACGTTCGCCCGGGAGTTGGAGCCCGGCGGCGAGCTATCCGACGCCGTCCCCGTGGAACAACCACCCCGTCTGCGGGAGGTGGTGCGCGTTGTCGGCGTACCAGCGCGCCCAGGCCGCGCGGTGGGCGAGCTGCATGCGCCAGGGGCCGTCCGCGTCGAAGGGGAGGGGCGCGCCGGTGGCGATGACGAGCTCGTCGTAGGAGGTCTGGCGGACCTGCGGGTCGTCGTGGCCGAGGCGATCGATGAGCGCGCGCACGCCGAGGGGGTGGCCGCCGCGCCAACGCTGGCCGTCTGCGAGCTTGCCGCGGTTCTCGGACCACCACGCGTCCCACTTCTGGCGGGGATGGGCCTCCTCGAGGTCGACGCGGTGGCCGGTGAGGACCTCGAGCGCGGCGGCGGCAGCGCCCTGCTTCAAGGGCTCGCGCGTGCCGACGAGCTCGATGAGGCGGGGGACGGCACGCACGCTGCCGAGCAGGCCGAGGCCCTGGATGGCGCCGAGGGCGGCGGGATCCTCGCGGTCCGCGACCGACATCAGGAGCAGCAGGTAGGAGGGCCCGCCGTGGCGGCCGACGAGCTCGCCGGGGGAGCGCGAGAGGCCGGTGGTGCCGCTGGCGAGGGCTTGGCCGTGGAAGTCGACGCCGCGCCACTCGCCGAGCACGAGCAGCGCGATGGAGGCGGCCTCGGCGAGATCGGGCTCGTCGAGGGCCATGCCGATGAGGTCGATGGCGTCGGCGTCGCCGATGCGGCCGAGCGCGGTGATGGCGGCGCGGCGCACGGGGAGGGAGCCGTGGACGGCCAGTTCGCGGAGGCGCGGGGCGGCCTCGGCCTCGCGACGCCACCCGAGCACCTCGGCCACGGACGCGAGGGCGCGCGGCTCCTGGAGGGTGTTGAGCGCGCCGAGGAGCTGCTCGACGAGCACCATGTTGGGCGAGCGGGCGAGCGCGCCGAGGAGCGCACGGGCGGCGACGTCGGGCTGCACGTCCTCGCGGAGGAGGCCCATGAGGACCTGCGCGGCCTCCCAGGAGGGGTGGCCGGAGAGGAGGTCGACGCCGGCGACGAAGCGCATGGCGGCGGGATCGCGGGCGCGGCCGTCGGACTGCTGGAGGCGACGCAGCTCGGTGAGGATGTCCTCGGCGAGGATCGGCACGATGCGGGCGTCGCAGCCGGCGATGGCGCGGCGGTGCGCCATGAGGCGGCGCTCGGGACGGTCGGCGTCGGCGCGGGTGAGGGGCGGGCGGAGGCGCTGGGCGTCGTGACGCTGGCGCGCAAGCTCGGCGGAGAGGTTGAGGTGCCAAGTGAGGCTCTGGCCGGTGCGCCCGACGAGCACATCGGCAGCCGCGACGCCGGCGGCGAGGCCAGCGGCCTTGAACAACCGCTGCGCTTGCTCGGCCTGGGAGGGATCGCCGCAGCGCACGAGCCGGAGCCGGGCCCACGCCTCGCGCAGGGGGAGCTGGAGCTCGTGGTAGCCGGACACGGCGGTGGCGTAATGGGGGAGGGCGTCGGCGGGATCCGGGGCGAGGTCCCCCATGCGGACCTGGGCGCGCAGGTGGGTCTCCGCGTCGGCCGAGCACGCGAGGTAGCACTGGTAGGCGGCGGGGAGATCGCCGGCGTCGCGGGCGGCGTCGCCGCGGAGGAGCGAGACGCGGGCGGCGCGGACGGGGTCTCCGAGGAGGTTGGCGAGGCGCGCGGCCTCGTCGAGCGCGGCGGGATCGCGCTTCTCGGCGAGGAGGATCCAGGCGTCGCAGCGGTCGGCGGGGCCCTTGAGGACCTGGAGGGCGTCACGCGCGATGTCGTCGGCCCAGGGCTCCTCGCGCAGCAGCGCGATGCGGGCGAGGGCGAGCTCGCCGCGGGCGCGCACCTGCACGTCGGGGTGGCGACGGAGGCGGCGGAGGCTGTCCTCGGCCTCGTCGTGGTGGCCGAGGTCGGTGTCGAGCGCGATGAGCGTGAGGTGCAGGTTCGGCAGCTCGGGCACGCGGGTGCAGGTGGCGGCGCGGTCGCGGAGGGCCTGGAGGGCTTCGCGGGCGCCGGCGCGGTCGCCGCGGGCGAGGTGGACGCGCGCGAGGGCGAGCCCCGCGGCCTCGAAGAGCTCGGCGCCGTCGGCGTGACGGATGTCCTGGCACCGCTCGGTGAGGAAGTGGTGCAGCTCGCGCTCCCAGCCGGCATCGCCCACGGGGAACTGGTGCTCGAGCAGGCGCACGATGCCGGCGTCGGCGACGGGCGCGCCCGGGTACGCGAGCGGGAGGCTCGTGTGGCGGAGCGCCATGAGGAGGGCGCCGGTGGCCTGCTGGCGGTCGACCGAGAGGAGGGCCTCGCCGAGGCGCTGCCACGCGGCGGCGGTCTCGGGGGCGAGCGCCGTGGCGCGGCGGAAGGCCTTCAGGGCGCCGTCGCCGTCGCCCTCGGCGAGGAGCTGCTCGCCGCGGAGGAAGTAGAGGATGCCGTTCTCGGGGTCGACCTCCAGACGCAGGTCGAGCTGGCCGCCCTCGTCGCGGCGGTCCTCGTCGAGCACGCGCGCCTGGGCGAGGAGCCAACGGTTGAAGTGCTCGTGCTGCGCCACGAGGCGCTCGCCGTCCCACCGGCCGAAGTGGTGGCCCTCGGGCACGGCGGCGTAGCCCCAGCGATCGTCGTCGCGCGGGCCGTCGGCGAAGAGGATGACCTCGGGAACGTCGGGACGGGGGGGCGCCAGGTCGGCCACGCCGCGCACGCGGAGGGCGCCGCGGAAGAGCGTGGCGCCGTTCCAGCGGGTGAGGAAGGTGCGGAGCGAGGGGGGGATCTCGCGGCCGAGGTGCTCCTGGACGACCGGGATCGCCTGCTCGCTGGCGGGCGGACGGAGGTAGTGCACGTCGTTGCGGTACCGCTCGAGCAGGCGGAGCAGCGGGTGGAAGGGATCGACCGCGGGTTCCATGACGCTCCGGGCTGCCGTCGGCGTCCGCGTTCTGAGGGGGCGTTTTGGGGGGCGCCGACGCGGACAAAGGGGCCCTCGCAGCGTATCAGGCTTGACGCGGCAAGAGAAGGGCTCACGTTATACTGAATGTGAGCTCGAGCACGAGCCGCGGAGGTCACATGCAGCCAGCCTCGATCGTGCCAGCTTTGCTCGTGGGGATCGTGGCGAGGGGCCTGGTGTCCGACGCGACTGCCGCGGACCTTACGCTCGGCGGCGGGGTGGACCTCGCGGCCGGGGTCGTGCACGCGCCCGGCGCCTGGACCGGGCAGGCGGGGATGCGGCAGGCCGAGGGGAACCTGACGGTGACGGAGGGGGGCTTCGAGGGCGTGGTTGCCCTGGATGCGCGGGTGGGGCTCCTCCCGGTCGTGCTCTTCAGCCTGGTGCCCGAGCAGCTCACCGTGGGCGGCGACACCGGCCCCGTGTGGCTGCAGGCCGGCATCGCGCCCGCGCCCTGGCGGGTGGAGGCGGTGGACGGCTGGGACAACGCGCTGGTGACGTGGTCGATGGCGGACCGGCGGGCGCTGCCGGGCTCGCTCCTCGCCGCGGAGGTCGGCGTGGGCTCGCGCGACCGGGGGGTGGCGTTCATCGGGGGGCTCGACCTGGGCCAGGGGCTCGACCTGCTGGGGGGCGTGGGGGGCGCGGTGGTGTCGGCGCCGCTGATCGCGGGGGTGCATGGGCGCGTGGGTGGGGACGGGGTCCGGGTGGCGGGCGGGGTGTTCGCGTGGCCCGACCGGCCCGCGGTCGTCGGGGAGGTGGACGCGACGTTGGACTTCGAGGGCTGGCGCCTCATCGGGCAGGTGACGGGCGGCTGGAACGCGCCGTTCGGCGGGCACGTCGAGCTGGACGTGCTCCCAGAGGGGATCGTGACGCCGGTGCTGCGCGGGGAGCTGCTCGCGGGGGTGCCGGGCGCGGCGGCGGGCGTGCGGGTGCGGCCGGTGCCGTGGCTGTTCCTGAAGGGGGAGATGGCCTACGCGGACGGGGCGCCGCAGGGGTGGGTGGAGGCGGCGGTGTACGGGGAGACGCGGGTGCGGGGGGAGAAGCGGTAGGGTTTGTGTCTGCGCGGGCGTGGGGGCATCTCGCGAACGGAGCTTCCGCCGTGCCGATGGCGGGGCCGTGGCGAGTCGGCCTGGCTTGGGTTTGGTTGTCGTGTGGCGCGGGGGCCGGGTGTCGGGGAACCGGGTGTACACTGCGGCGCACCGAGGTTCCCGTGAAGAAGTCCGTCCTGCCCGTCGTCGCCGCGCTCGCCCTGTTCAGCTTCAGCGCGTCGGCGGCGGTGACCGTCCGCTACTACAACCGCGACTCCACGAAGTACGAGTTCGAGGCCGTCTGCAGCGGGAGCAAGTCCAAGGCGGTGTTCTCGGCCAGCACTACGTCGAGCTACTCGATCCAGGGCTCCGGCCCGTGCAAGGTGCACACCGAGCAGGGCGACGTGACGCTCGCGGGCGGGGAGAGCATCGAGATCAAGGGTGGGAAGATTACGATCAAGTAGGGGGGGGCGGCGCGGTGGGGGTGGGTTTGGGCGGCGGGGGCGGCGGCGGTTTCGGGCGGCGGGGTGGGGCTGCGCGGTGGGGCGGGGTTGGCGTTGGAGTGGGTTCGGGCCCGGGGCGGGGTGGGGCGGCTGCGCGGTGGGGCGGGGTTGGGCGGCGGGGTGGGGGGTGACCGTCCGAACTCGGGGGATGATGGCTTAGCCCGGCAGTTCGGACGGTATTTCCGTCCGAACTCGGGGGATGATGGCTTAGCCTGGCAGTTCGGACGGTATTTCCGTCCGAACTCGGGGGATGATGGTCTACCCCGGGAGTTCGGACGGTCCGTCTCTCGCGTCGAGCCCCCGGCGCCCCACTCCGCTTGGCGCAGGGGGCGGACACAGCCGTCGACGCGCATGGTGTCATCCGCGGTGATCTCGACTCACCCGGCGCTCTCGGGGGTGCCGACGCCGCGACCCGAGCTGACGCCGGCCGCCGATCGAGGAGCGGGACCCCGATCCGTTTGCGCGAGTCTGCGCTACACTACGGCGCCCCGGAGGGCCCCTTGCGTCTCACGTTGCTCGTCCTCTCCTTCCTCTTCACCGGCTGCCTGCTCGAATCGCGTGACGAGGGCGAGGCCGATCCCGGCACCGAGGCCGACGCCGACACGGATGCCGATGCCGATGCCGATGCGGATCGGGACGACGACGGCGACGGCCTGACCAACAGCGAGGAGGCGGACCTCGGCACCGACGCCGCCGCGGCCGACAGCGACGGCGACGGCTTCGACGACGGCGCCGAGGTCGCGGACGGCACGAACCCCGCGTGGGAGTGGTCGCACACCTACGACCAGGGCGACTACCTGATCGGGACCTGCCCGACCCCCCCCGATGTCGCCGCTGCCGGCCCGACGGGCGAGGGCTCCTACGACACCTACACGTGGGACGCCTACCAGGAGGGGGACATCCTCGACAACTTCGTGGCGAAGGACCGCTTCGACCAGGAGGTGACCCCCTACGCGTTCTGTGGCAACTACACGTTGGTCACGATGGGCGCCGAGTGGTGCGGCCCGTGCCAGTCGCTCGCGAGCGCGATGGCGGATGAGACGGAGGAGATCCGGGCGGTCTACCCGAACTTCACCTTCTACGAGTTCCTGTACCAGGACAACTACGGCGCCGAGCCGGACGAGGACGTCCTCCGCGACTGGGTCCGCGCGTTCGACCTCCAGGGCATCCCGGTCGTCGCGCCGCGTGACAACACGGCCGCCTGGGTCAACTACCTCAACGCCACCGGCGGCATCCCGGCCACGATCCTCCTCGCGCCCGACATGACGGTGATCTGGTCGGGCGTGAACCACCCGTCGGAGTACTACCTGTACGACGCGGACGGGGTCATGAGCGCGATCGCGGACTACGAAGCGCGCTGATCGGGCTGTAGCGGCGGACCCACGACACGCCTCGGGGCCCGTGGCGGTCTCGCGCGCCGGCAGGCGCGGGAGGCCGGGCACCGCGGGCCGGCCCGGTTCGAGCCCGCCTACGATTGGATCTGTACGGACCCGCCCGTTTCGAGGCATCATCCGGGCGCCATGCACCTCCTCTCGTACCTTCCGCCCCTCGCGTCCCTCCCGACCGGCTTCGTGCTCCTGCTGGCGCTCGCCGGCTGCGACGCGAAGGCGCCGGAGGACACTGGCGCGCCCGTGGACACCGCGGACACGGACACGGATGTCGAGGGGGACACCGATTCCGATAGCGACACGGACACCGATACGGACACCGATAGCGATACGGACACCGACACGGATTCGGATACCGACACCGACACTGACACCGACACTGACACCGACACTGACACCGATTCGGACACCGACGCGGACACGTGGTCGGGGCGGGACACCTCGGAGACCGGCGACCCCGATACCGGCACGATCGACACGGACACCGCCGTGGTGGACACGGGGTTCTGTGACCGGGACGTTTGTGACACCGCGGTCGACACCGCGGGTGACACCGCGGGTGACACGGGCGTGGACACCGCGGTCGTGGACACGGGGTTCTGCGATCGGGACGTATGTGACACGGGCGCCGTGGATACCGGGTCCGACACCGGCGTGGTCGTGGACACGGGGTTCTGCGATTCGGATGTGTGTGACACCGGGGGCGTGGACACGGGTGGCGTGGACACGGGTGGTGGGGACACGGGTGGTGAGGAGACGGCGGTGGCCGACACCGCGAGTGACACGGATGGCGACACCGCGGACTCCGACACGGCGACCGACACCGACACCGCCGCCGACACGGGGGAGGAAGCCGCGGCGGCGCAGGTCATGATCGCGATCTACGCCGACTTCGCGACCGACGTAGGCACCTACTCCGTCTACGACTGGCCGTCCGGCACCGCCATCGTGACCGACGTGGCGCTCGCGACCGCCGACAACATGGTGGATTGCGACACCGGCACGATCTACTTCAACGCCCGCGAGACCGGCACGCACGACTCCATCCGCGTCCTCGACCCCGTGACCGGCGCGCTCGACGCAGGGTGGACCCTCGACGTGGACGCCTACCCCTACGATATCGACCGCATCGACGGCGGCTGGTGGGTGTCGCTCTACAACGAGGCCCGCATCGACATCCTGGACGACGCGGGCGCGGTGACCGAGACCATCGACCTCACCGCCTACCGGGACAGCGCGGGCACCGCCACGCCCGCCGCGATCACCGAGGACGGCACCGAGACCTATGTCCTCCTGGCCGGCCACGACGGCGTGGCGCGGGTGTACGGCACGCCCCAGATCCTTCAGTTCGACACCGCCACGCGCACCCTGAATTGGGCGTTCTCCCTGTCCGGCACGCTCGCGAGCTCCCTGGGGTACCAGCTCGGCACGCTGGCGTACGTCCAGAACCAGGGCACCCGCTCGTTCGACGGCGCCACCGGCACCGTGACGGCGAACCTCGACGGTGGCTTCGAGATCGTCGACCTCGCTGGCCTCACGTCGAGCGGGTTCGTGCTGGACGAGGCCACCGAGAACGCCACGTTCGACAGTTACAGCGCCATCGCCGGAACCGGCACGGGTTGGCTGGTGGTGACGGACCAGGCGAGCGGCAGCCAGACGGTCGACCTCGCCGACCTCGACGCCGGCACCCACGCCCCCGTGTACGCGGTGACCGGCTCGACGGTGCGCGTCATCGCCCCGGAGGACGACGGCACGTTCTGGTTGTCGGAATACACGACCAACGCCGCTGGGAACGACGAGTACGCCTGGGTGCACCGGGATGCCACGTTCGCGGAGATGGAGCGGTTCGACCTGGGGGAGGACTTGTTCCAGTTGCGGATTTGTGACATCTGAGGGGTGGGGGCGCCCGGGCGGTCATCGTGGCGCCACACACCAGTGGTCGCCCGGGCCTGGGGCGCTACGTTCCAAGCAGCACCTCGACACGGGGCGCCGACGTGGGGGAGGGCAGCCTGGAGTCCAGGATCGAGCCCGTTGCTTCCCCGGGCGCCTCCTCGTCGTGGTCGGAGCACCCGGCGCTGCGGGCCTGCAGCCGGCTGGAGCCGCGGCACCCCCGGCCGGAGCGTGTCTGTTGGCGTCGCCCAATTCCCGCCCCATTCCGGCGAGCAGCGCCGCATTCGCCATCCACTCCGGCGAGCAGCGCGCGTGACCACCGCTGTGTCCGGTGGCCACGCGCCGTCACCCGCTACCGGTTGCGCTCCCGGGCCTCCTTGAGCCGGTAGGACTCGCCTTCGATGTGCACGACCTCACAGTGGTGGACGAGGCGGTCCACGAGAGGCACGACGCAGGTGGCGTTTGGGAACAGCTCGCCCCACTCCGTGAACCCACGATTGGTGGTCACAACGATGGACCGGCCCAGCTCGTAGCGCTGGTTGACCACGTCGAAGAGCACGTCAGCATGCCGACTCCCGTACGCGAGGTACCCCAGCTCGTCGATCACCAGGACGCCGGGGCTGGTGTACCTCCGGAAGGCGCGCTTCAGCGCGATGCTGCCGTCCTGGTTCGTGAGCTCCGTCAGCATCGCGCTGGCCGTCGTGAACCGGACGGTGCGCCCCGACTTGATGAGGGTGTGAGCGATGTTCTTGGCGATCATCGTCTTTCCCAGCCCGATGCCGCCGACCAGGAGCGCGTTCTCCCCCTTCTCCACGAATCCGAGACGAAACAGCCGCTGGATCGCCTCGCGGTCGATCTTCGTGGGCCAGCTCCAGTCGTAGTCCGCGATGGGCTTGAACCGTCCCAACCGGCTGTTCTTCATGCGACGTTCGAGGCCACGGTGCTGTCGCTCTTCGCTCTCGATCGCGATGAGCCGCTCCAGCCAGGGTTCCTGGCGGATCTCGTCCAGACGCGTCGCCAAGCCGAGCAAGCCGAGCGCGCGGAGCCGGTCCTGGAGCTCATCCATGTGAACCTCCCTTGCGACCAAGCTGGTCGTACGCGCGAAGCGAACGCGGCGGCACGACGACCTTCCGGACGCGCGGGTCGTCGGGGAGCGTCACGGCGATGGGAGGCGGCTTGCCGGCCTCGCGGCGGCGACGGTCGAGCACCTGTCGGACGCCGCCCACGTGAGGCGCATCCGCGGCGAGCGCCTCCTCGATGGCGACGGCGAGCTCGGCCGCGCCGAAGGCGTCGAGCAGCTCGCCGAGACGCGCCACCGTGCCACCGATGTTGCCGCCGCGCTCCGCCAGCGCTTCGATCAGCGCGCGCGCGTTGGGCACGGCCGTGTACAGCCGCGGCATCCCACGACCCTCGCTTGCCGCCCTCTTCGCCTGTACCAGCGCTTCGATGTGGGAGGGGTCCTCGATCAGCTTTCCCTTGCCCCACGAACGCGCGTGGCGCGCGATCTCCTCGGGTCCGTCGAGCACGCGAACGGTCTCGGCCGACGCCACAACGGTGACGACGCGGCGCACGCGGGTGTGCGGGACGCTGTAGTCGTTGCTGTCGAAGCGGGCGTAGGGCGTCTTGCCGACAACAACGTCGAGCTTGTCCTCGACCGGGAAGGCATCGTCAGGGAGCGCACGCAGGCGCGTCTTCTCCTCGGTGAAGGCGTCGAACACGGTGAGGGTGCGGTCCTCGGGGTGCTTCCGGACGCCGCGGACGGTCCGGCACCACGCGGCGGCCTGGCGGTTGAGGTCCGCGAGGTCGGTCCACGTCCGAGCGGGCCAGAAGCTCTCGCGCACGTCACGGATCCCGCGTTCCACCCGCCCCTTCTCGTTGCCGCGGTACGGGGCGCAGGGCCGAGGCTCGTAGTTGTGGTGCCGGGCGAAGGCGAGCAGCGTCGGATTGAAGACGACCGCGTCCGCGATGCGCTCGGTCACGGCGGACTTCAGGTTGTCGTACAGCGCGACGCGCGGGACGCCGCCAAGCTCCTCGAAGGCCGCCGCGTGGTGCGCCAGGAACGCGCCCATGCGTTGGTCCACGCCGAAGCGCAGGAACATCCACCGCGACCAGGAGAGCACCAACACGAAGGCCACGAGCGGGCGGCGCGCGCCGTCGATCTCGACGTGGCCGAAGTGCCCCCAGTCGACCTGGGCCTGCTCGCCGGGGAGGGAGGGCAGGCGCAGATAGGCCTCGGCGGCCTTCTTGGGCCGGTAGCGCCCGACGATGGCGCGGAAGTGGTCCGGGCCGCCGTCGTAGCCGCGCTCCTTCACCATCTCGTAGAGCCGGCTCGCGGTGAGGTCCGGGTACGTCGCCAGCGTCGCCGTGACGAAGGCCACGAACGGGTCGACCTTCGAGCGCCGCGTCGGGAGCGCGCTCAGCGGCACGCCGTCGCGGCGGAGGGCCCGGCGGACGGTCGAGTGGTGCACGCCGAGATGCCGCCCGATCGTGCCGACGGGCCACTTCTCCGCGTGGAACAAGCGACGGATCTTCGCCTCCAGCTCGAGCGGGATCACGACCACCTCCCGTGAAGGAGGCGCAGCTGCCGGAAGTCACCGACGCCCGGGAGCGTCCGCCGACGCGGCGGGGGCGCGATCACGTCGAACCGGACCAGCGCGCTGTCGAGCGGCACCAAGCCATCGCCGAAGAGGGCCTCGGCGCAGCGCCGGTCCACCGACGGCGCCGCAGAAATGGCAGCGGTGAGGGGCTGGCCCGCCCACAGCGCGAGCGCCTCCAGCAGCGTGAGCAGCGCCCGCGGGTGCTGCGGATACAGCGGCAGCGCCGCCTTCAAGACCTCGTTCCGATCCGCGTCCGTCATCAGGAGGCGCACCGCCCGCCGGGTCGGCTGCACCGTCGTCTTCCACCTGTCCATCGTTGACCTCCGACTCGACGGGGTTGAGCGTCGAGGGTGCCCAGAACACTGACGGGGCCGCGCTCAGCGCGGTACCCTGATCCCCCACGGGAGGCCGAAGTCCCGCCCGACGACACCGGCGGCGACGCTCGGCGTCGCGGTGCTTCCGGCGCCCGCGCGGCGTCCGCCGGTAGACCTTTCGGGCCCGCCGACGCGACGCCGCCCGGCGCTCGGGCGCGCACTCGGGGCAGTAGATCTGGCCGCGGTCGCAGTGCGGGCAGACCAGCACGTGGCTCCGGCAGGCCACCGGCCGGCACAGGAAGAGGCGAAGGGACGGAGGGATCGCGGCACCCGCCCCAGGGCCTCGACGGGCGGGCTCCGATCGGCCACGTTGGCGCGGGGTGCGTCTCCGTGATCGCCGGGGGCCGCTCCAGGGGGTTCGGCGTTGCAGCGCCGGACCCCCACCTCCGGGGACCGGATCTGTCTACCGCGAGCCCCTGTTCGCTGGCCAGGGTGGCGGCTTCAGGCGCTGCTCGCCGCAATCACGCGGGTTTGGGTCGCCGTTGACAGGAAAGTCGCGCATCCAAGTTCCGGGGCGTGGAAAGACGCGCCTCGATGGGCGATGCCACGGACCTCAACCCTCGCGAAGACGGATCGATGCGCAACGGTGTGCATGTCAGGCCGCGTGCCGGCGTAGAACTGGCCGACGTGCTGCTCAGGGCCGGCGAAGACGCCGTCCCTGGCCCGGGCGCACGAGGCACTGCCGTAGTCCTCGGCCTCGTCGAGGTGCGCCCGGGACATGCGCTGCCCGTCGAAGACGCCGGGCACCAGCGGCCAAGATAGCCCGCACGCGGGGACGCGCGCGGAGGCCGCTTGCGCACGTCAGCAGTCGTCTTCGCGTTCCACGAAAGTGCGCCTTCCCTCTTCCGCCCTCCTTCCTGGTGCGGCATCAAGACTCCGCGGCTCGCATCGCAAGCGCATCCATGATATACGGTCACCGCCTTGGAGTTCGCTGTGAATCTACCTATCGGAAGCATCTGGAGAAAGTGGGACCTCCACGTCCACACAGCGGCGTCGTACGAGTGGAGCGGCGGTCCATCCTTTCGGTCGCTTGTAGGGGAGGCTCGTGACAACGAGATCCGAAGGCACTTGGATGCGATGCAGGCGTCCGACGTCGCCGTATTCAGCATCATGGACTACTGGACCTTTGACGGGTACAAGGCGCTTCGAGACTTCCTTAGGCGGCACCCTGAGTACGAGTTCACTAAGACGCTACTTCCAGGTATGGAGTTGCGGTGCGAGGCGCCCGCCGATTACCGCCTGAACATTCATGTCCTCCTCTCCGACGAACTGACTACCACCGAACTAGATGACTTCAAGGCAAAGCTGAGGCTTCCGCTCGTCAAGCGCCCCCTTTCTGACGAGGCGTTGATCGAGCTTGCAGAGGTGATCACCCAAGATAAGCTGCGCGCTTCGGTGCAGAGCTACGAGAAGCTTTGCCGAACGCAGGAGGGGAAACTTCTCGTAGGCTCACAAGTCGCCGAGGTTTCGCGGGAAGACCTTTACCTGGCCCTGGCGGGCACGAAAGGACGAGGTTTCCTCCTGGTCCCGTGGGAGACGTACCACGGCTTGGCGGACCTGAAGCAAACGCATGCGGCCGCAGTCACGGACTTCATGAACTCGGCCAATATTTATGAAACGCGGAAGAGCAAATTCATTGATCTCTTCCAAGGCCGAAAGAACGAATTCAACCAAAGGTTCTTTGAGCACTTCTGGCGTGCGATAGGCGAGAAGCCCAAGGCCACAATCTCTGGCAGCGACGCGCATGCCCCAGCGGACTATGGCCGGTTCAGGGACGAGTCCAAAGAAGGGGAGCGAGCAACGTGGATCAAGGCAGACCCGACGTTTGAGGGACTTCGACAGGCTGTGTGTGAGCCGGTCGAGCGCTGCTACATCGGGATAATGCCGCCAGACCTTGTCCGGTACAGGTCTGCACCTACCAAGTACCTCACCGACGTAGAGGCACAGAAGGTCGCGGGAAGCACCTTGCCCGAGAGGTGGTTCGATTTCCGTTTGCCACTGAATCCTGGCATGGTAGCGGTGATCGGCAACAAGGGAAGCGGCAAAAGCGCCCTGGCCGACATTCTCGGTTTGCTCGTGGACACGGACAAAGGCGCACACTTCTCCTTCCTTACAGCCGCCAAATTCTGCCGGCCCCGGGAGAACAAGGCGGCTCACTTCCAGGCGAAGGCCGGATGGCTTAGCGGTGAGAAGGCAGAACGCAACCTCGGGACTGCCCCGCCCCGCAACGGAGTTCCGCGCGCCCGGTACATCCCACAGAGCTACCTCGAACAGGTTTGCAATGAGATCGATCTGGGCCCGGGAAGCCAGTTCGACAAGGAGCTGAAGGCGGTAATCTTCTCGCACGTTCCACAGGCCGAGCGTCTGGAAAAGCTTACTATCGACGAGCTGATCTCATATAAGCAAACCCAGGCAGAGGGCGGTCTCGCGACGCTCAGGGAAGAGCTTCATTCGGTGAACGTCGGCATCGCGGAATGGGAGGATGCGCTCTCCGAAGCTAGTTCGCAGCGGATGAGGGCAACCCTGGCGCTTAAAGAGTCCGAGTTGGCCGCGCACGATGTACTCCGCCCGGTCATTCCCGCGTCGCCGGAAGCCGACCCAACCGCGCAGGCGCAGGCGCAGGCTGAGCGCGAAGTCCTCCAAGCACTTCGGGAGGAAATTGGCGGTCTCGATGACGAACTGCAGGCTGCATCGACCCGCGAGCGAGAGGCCAACAACCTTCTGGCAAAGACCGCAGCAGCACGGGAAATTATTGCCGGCCTGCGCCAGCAACACGAGTTGGCGATCAAGCGCATTTCCACCGTCCTCGACGGTACGGGCATCGACGCCACCGCGTTGGTGACGCTGAATGTGAGCGAGGAGCCACTAGCTGCCGCCGAGACTTCCGCGACGGAGGCCGTGCGGCGAGCCCGCGAAGCGCAGGATCTGAGAAATGAAGGGGGCCCCGCCGCAGGTCGCGAACTGAAGCGCGAAGCGCTGAAGCAGGCCCTCGATCGGCTCGAAGGACCGACCCGCGCCGTCGAGATGGCGAAGAAGGCTGAGTCCGAGTGGCTGACGAAGCGTCGCGAGATTCTGGGAGATGCCTCAACCCCAGGAAGCGTCGTGGCGCTTCGTGCCGCACTCGATGCCTTGGCGACTGAGGCTCCAAAAAAGCTCGAGGTGCTCCAGGCAAGGCGCATCGAGATCTGCAGGTCGATCCTGAGCGCGCTCTTGGATTTTGGCGATTGGCTGCGGCGCCTGTACGCGCCCGTGCAGAAGTTCGCAGCCGCGCATTCACTGATCACGGAACATTTGAAGCCTGAATTCGATGTCCGCCTGTACGCAGGTGGGTTCGAGCGCGCGTTCTTCGACTTCGTGAGCCAAGGGGCCGCAGGGTCCTTCTACGGCGTAGAGGACGGGTCGAGGGCCCTGCGCCAGCTGGTAAATTCCTACCAGTTCGGCTCCGCCGCAGAGGCCGAGGCATTCGTGTCTACGGTGATCGATCGTCTGCGCCGAGATCATCGGCAGGCAAGTCGCCCCGCCGTCAGCGTTCCCAATCAGCTAAAGCGCGGAAAGTCAACTGTTGGGTTCTACGACTTTCTCTTCGGGCTTGACTATCTTCAGCCACAGTACGTACTTCGACTGGGCGGTAAGGAGATCACGCAACTCTCGCCTGGTGAGCGCGGCACCCTACTTCTCATCTTCTACTTGTTGGTTGACCAGAGTGACGAGCCCTTGATTATCGATCAGCCAGAAGAGAACCTTGACAACCGCACTGTCTTCAGGGTTGTCGGAGCTTGCCTACGGGAGGCTCGTCGCCGAAGGCAGATCATCCTCGTCACGCACAATCCAAACTTGGCGGTCGCTTGCGATGCAGATCAGATAATCGTGGCTGACCACTTGGGTGCTGGCGACCGCTCGGTAGTGTATGTGTCGGGGTCGATCGAGAACCCACAGATCAACAAGATGCTTCTTGAAGTCTTGGAAGGCACTCAACCCGCCTTCGAGAACCGGAATCAGAAATATCGTCGTTGACCGCGGACCCGCCCGCAGTTCGGGAAGGCGCACCTTCGTGGAACTGGCCGACATGCCGCTCGAAACTGGCGAAGACGCCAGTTTCGGCCCGGGCGCGCCAACCATAGCCGCGGTTCTCGGCAGTGTCGAGGCGCGCCCGGGACATGCGCCCCCCGTCGAAGACGCCGGGGGGACGGCGCCAAGATGGCCCCGCGCGGGGACGCGCGGGAGGCGCCTCGCACGTCGGCAGTCGTCTTCGCGTTCAGCGCCAGCCGGCCATTGCTTTTGCTGATTCGCGGCCCCACCTTCGCACGAGCGTTGGCGCCGGCCGAATGTAGCCGGGTGCCGACGTTCCGGCGAGCGTCAGGGCGGGGCCCCGTTCTGCCCACGGAAGAAGCGGGGCCGCGAACCCTCGGGTCACGTCGACACCGCGGGCCGCTCCCACCCGCCCAAGCGTTGTCGTGGGGGTAGAACCGGCGCGCCGACCACCTGGGGAGAGACGAGGCCTCGAGGTTGCGCACCGCTCCCACCCCCGGCGAACGGATCCGTTGCGGGTGGAACCGGCCCGCTCCAGGTCGGCCCCGCCACGTGGGCGTCGCTCCTCCTCTCCCCCTCGAACGCCCAGCGGGCCCCGCGAGCCCCGATCGATGGTTCCGCGGCCGGCGCCTCGGCAACGTCGACAGCGCGGCTCCGATCGACAACGGGCCGCGAAGGGCCGTCGTCGTGGGACACCTGGCAGAGCGGCCGCCGGTACATAGATGCGCCGCGCGCGGGAGAGCTCGGCGAGCACGCCGACCCGCTTGCCCGCGCGCCAACCGACCCTTTCCTTTCCCGGCGGCCGCCAACGGGGCCCTCAGCGACGACGACGACGGCCCCGAACCACGCGGTGAGGCCGGCCAGCACAGAACGCCGCGACATGCCGCGCGGGCCGGCGAAGACGCCGGACCGGCCCCGGTGGCGCCGACACGACCCCACGAACGGTGTGCATCCGCGCGGCGCCCCGGGGACATGGGCCTGCCCGTCGAAGACGCCGGGCACCGGCGGCCCAACATCCGCCGGGACGGG
>JAUXTN010000059.1 GCA_030684355.1 Pseudomonadota bacterium | reverse complement strand
TCGCGACGGGGGGCCTCGGTGCGCTCGCCGCGGTCGCCACGGGGGGCCTCGGTGCGCTCGCCGCGATCGCCACGGGGGGCCTCGGTGCGCTCGCCGCGGTCGCCACGGGGGGCGTCGGTGCGCTCGCCGCGATCGCCACGGGGGGCGTCGCCACGGAGCTCACGGGGCGCGTCGCTCCGGGGAGCGTCACGGTCGAGGCGGGGCTCGCGGGGGCGGTCGTCACGGGCTTCGCGGGGGGCGTCGCTCCGGGGGCCGCGGTCGCGATCGCGCGGGCGGTCCCGATCGCGGTCCCGATCGCCACCGCGCGGGCGATCCCGGTCGCGGCTGCGGTCGTCGCGGGGGCCGCGATCGCCCCGATCGTCGGTGCGGGCTTCCCCGGGGGCGCCGCCGCCCTCGGCCTCGTTCAGGCTGTCGGCCGCGGCGGCCCGCCGGGCCTGGTCCCACATGAAGAAGCCGCGGAGCGCCACCGCGAGCACCTGGTCGGCGTCGGGGCGCTCCTTGATGGCCTTGACCACGTCGATGTAGGCCTCGTAGGCCATCGTGCCGGAGGCGGTCTTCAGGGCGCGCGCGATGCGGTCGGCCTGGAGCTTCTTGCTCTCGTCGGGGGTCGGCAAGTGCTTCACGTCGAAGACGATCTTGTGCTGCCGCTCGAGCGACAGCCGCGTCGAGAAGTCGGCCCCGCCCGCGAGGGTCAGCGCGATGCCGGTCTTGCCGATGCGCCCGGTGCGGCCGCAGCGGTGCATGTAGACGTTCGGGTCCTCCGGCAGCGCGTAGTTGATGACGTGCGTGAGGTCCGAGATGTCGATGCCGCGGGCCGCGACGTCCGTCGCGACGAGGTACTGCACGGCGCCGGCCTTGACGCGCGCCATCACCTTCTCGCGGCGGTTCTGGGCGAGCTCGCCGCTGATCATCTCGACGCCGATGCCCTGGCGGTCGAGGAAGGCGTGGACGGTGTTCACGTCTTCGCGCGTGTTGCAGAAGATCAGGGCCGAACCGGGCCGCTCGAGCTCGATGAGATCGATGAGGGCGCGGGCCTTGTGGTAGTCCGGGCTGGTCTCGTAGAGCACGTGCGCGATGTTCGAGACGTTCTCACCGTCCACCGAGAGGTAGATCTCTTCCGGATCCTTCAGGTAGTTCCGGATGAGGCCCTTGATGCTCTCGTTGATCGTCGCGCTCACGAAGAGGTTCTGGCGCGACTTCGGGGTGCGGTCGAGGATCTTGCGGACGTCCTCCAGGAACCCCATCGAGAGCATCTCGTCGGCCTCGTCGAGCACCGCGAAGCTGATGTTCGAGAGGTCGAGGTTGCCGCGCTTGATGTGGTCGAGGATGCGCCCGGGGGTGCCGACGACGATCTCGCAGCCGTCACGGAGCGCCTGCTCCTGCGGGGGAAACCCCACCCCGCCGTAGATGGCGGCGATGCGGAGGTCCTTGTACTTGGCGATGCCCGTGCACTCCTGGGCGATCTGGATCGCGAGCTCGCGCGTGGGGGCGAGCATGATCGCGCGGGGCTTGCGGTCCCCCGCGGTGATGCGCTCGACCACGGGGACGCAGAACGCGGCGGTCTTGCCCGTGCCGGTCTTCGCACGAACGAGGAGATCTTTTCCTGCGAGGGCGGGGTCGATTGTCATCGCCTGGACGGGCGTGGCCATCGAGTAGCCGAGCTCGGTGAGGCCCTGGAGGACCTCGGACGAGATGGGGAAGTCGGCGAAGCGGCGGTCGCTCACGTAGTCGGAGCGACGCGCGGGAACGGGGGTAGCAAGGGGTTCGGGGGCCGTGACGGCCTCCGATGCATCGGCAGCCGCAGTGGCGCTCGATGCGGGGGATTCACCCTCCGAGGCCATGGAATGGCCTGCTTCGACTCCCTGCGACGGCTCCACGAGGGTGGGCGCGGCGGGGGTCTCGACGGACGGGGCGAACGTTTCTTCGGGTACGGTCAACGGCTCTCCTGGACGGTCGCGCGCGGGGCGCGCAACAAAGGGGGCTCTTTTATCCCGATCGCGGCCCATCGCAACCGCGTGCGCTTGCGCGAAGGGGCGGCTGCAATAGGGTTGTGGGTTCGCGGGAACTCCCATGGTCGATGTGATGCGGAAACTGCTGGAACAGGTTCGGGGGAGCACCACGGTGCTGCTGACGGGCCCCGAGGGCCCGGATGGCGACAGCCTCGGCGCCTGCCTTGCCCTCCAGCGCCTGCTCGCGGTGCGCGCGCCGGGCGTCCGGGTCGACGTCGCGGGCCTCCCGGGGCACCGCTACGCCTGGCTCCCCGGCGCGGACCGCATGGTCCCCGACGATGCCGTGGGCGCGTACGACGGCGTCGTGGTCCTCGACGGGGACCGCAAGCGGCTCTGCGCCGAGGTCGGGCGCGCCTTCGCCGGCGCGAGGTGGACCGGCATCGTCGACCACCACCGGTCGACCGACCTCGACGGCTACGACGTGGCCTTGTTCAATCCCGCCGCCGAGAGCACGTGCGGCATGGTGCACGGTGTCGCCACCGCGTGGGGGATCCCGCTCGATGCGGACCTCGCGACGCTCCTCTACGTCGGCGTGATCTTCGACACGGGCGGGTTCCGGTACTCGAACACCGCGGCGTCGACCCATCGCCTCGCCGCGGAGCTCCTGGAGACCGGAATCGACCACGCCCGCATCATGCTGAAGGTGCTGGTCGAGCGGCGGCCCGCCGCGCTCCGGCTCATGGCGCGCATGCTCCAGGAGGCCACCTTCCACGCGAACGGACACCTCGCGATGACGACGTGCACCCGCGCGATGTTGCGGGAGGTCGGGGCCTCGGAGAGCGACCTCGAGGGCGTCGTCGACATGCTCCAGCACACCGAGGGCGTCGACCTCGCGGTGGTCGTCGTGGAGCGCGGCGAAGCGCGCGTCAAGCTCTCCCTGCGCTCGAGCGGGCGGGTGGACGTCGCGGCGCTGGCCCACGCCCTCCACCCCGGCGGCGGGGGCCACGCGAAGGCCGCGGGCGTGGTGCTGCTCGCGCCTGTCGCCGAGGTGATCGCGCGGCTCGAGGCCGAGCTCGTGCCCCAGGTCGCCGCGCTCGCCTGACCGCGGGGGCCGCGCTCGCCCGGACTCCCGGGGGCCGCCCCGAGATTAGCTGAGCCCGCCGTCCACCACGAAGGTCTGCCCCGTGATGTAGGACGCGCCGGGCCCGAGCAGGAAGCGCACGATCGGCGCGACCTCTTCGGGCTTCCCGAGGCGGCGCAACGGGACCATCTGCTTCACGCCCTCCATCAGCTCCGACGGCAGTGCGTGCGTCATGTCGGTGTCGATGAAGCCGGGGGCCACGCAGTTCACCCGGATGTTCCGCCGCCCGAGCTCCTTGGCCATCGAGCGCGAGAACGCGATGATGCCGGCCTTCGCCGCGGAGTAGTTGCTCTGGCCGGGGTTGCCCTGGATGCCGCTGATGCTCGTGAGGTTCACGATGGCGCCCTTGCGGCGGGACAACATGAGCTGCGCGGCGCCGCGGCAGCAGCGGAAGACGGAGCCGAGGTTCGTGTCGATGACGTCGTTCCAGTCCTCGTCCGTCATGCGGAGGAGGAGCCCGTCGCGCGTGATCCCCGCGTTGTTCACGAAGAGCTCGACGCCGCCCGCGGCCTCGGCCGCCGCGATCACCGTGTCGACGCCGGCCTGCGTGGAGACGTCCGCCTGGACTGCCCGCCCGCGCCCGCCGAGCTCGGCGAGGACCTGCTCGGCGGCATCGGCGTTCTTCAGGTAGTTGACGATGACGAACGCGCCCGCGCGGCCCAACTCCAGGGAGATGGCGCGCCCGATCCCGCGGCTGCCACCGGTCACGACGGCGATCTTCCCCTCGAGTTCCATCCACTCTCCCTTCGAGCGGCCCCTTCTACCGCGAGATCTGAACCCGCGCGATGTCGGGCTCACCGGTGAGCGCCATCACGAGGCGATCGACGCCGATGGCGATGCCGGCCGCACGCGGCATGTGTGCGGACGCGTCGATCACGCCTTCGTCGATCGGGTGGGGCACCTTCCCGAGCGCGACGCGGTGCGCGGCCGAGCGGAGGAACCGCGCGCGGAGCTCGACGGGGTCTCGCAGCTCGGAGAAGCCGTTCCCGAGCTCGAGCCCGCCCAGGTAGACCTCGAGCCGCTCGGAGACGGAGCCACGGACCTCGGCGAGCGCGGCATGGCGCGCCGGGTAGTCGAGGACGAAGGTCGGCTCGGTCAGGCGCGGCTCGATCCGGTCGACCCAGTGCAGGAAGAACGTGTCGTCGTCCCCCGGGATGTCGCCGCCGAAGAGCTCCGCCACGGTGCGGCGTTGAAACGTCGGCACCGCGGCGCCCACGGCGCGCGCGGCGGCCCCCACGAGATCCTCCACGACGGGGATGAGGTCGAGGTAGCCAGCGTTCGCGAAGTAGAGCTCCAACATCGTGAACTCCCGCGCGTGGTGGCGGCCCCACTCCTCGTCGCGGAAGCAGGGGACGATGCTGTAGATGCGCGGCAACCCGGCCGCCAACACCCGCTTGAGGGCGAACTCGGGGCTGGTGTGCAGGTAGCGGCCGTCCGCGCGCACGGGCTCCAACGTCTCCTCGAGCGCGGGCCCGTTCACGAGCGTCGGGGGCTGAACCTCGAGGAAGCCGCCCTCATGCAGGGCCGAACGCACCGCATGCAGGATCGTGGCGCGCTGGCGGAGACGGAGGGCGTCGATCGGGGTGAGCACGTGCGGCGGGCCGAGGGCGGTCAGTCGTTGCGGACCAGCCGGGGAGGGGAGTGGGTGACGACGCCGTAATCCGGACCGCCGATCCCGGTGCCGATGTTGTACCCGGTCGACGTGTCGAGCCGCATCTTGATGGTGCGCTTGTCCGCCGCGCCGGTGTTGCGCACGTCGTAGATCGCGCCCCAGAGGAAGCCCTTCAACGGTTGCGTGCCGTTGAAATCGCCGCCGCTGCCGTCGCAGTACTCGTCACCGCCATCGAACACGATGACCGCGCCCTCGTAGGTGTTTCCGAAGTTGGACGTGCTGATCGAGCTGGCCGGGAGGCGGTTGGGGAGGCTGCCCCAGCGCTCCGTGCTCCAGCTCGTGCTCGACGTGTTGACGCGCGTCGCCAGGGCATCCATCGCGGAGCTCACGACGCCGTTCTGGAGCCCCACGGGGTCTCCCACCGCGGCTTCGCCGCCGTTCTCGCAATCGTCCATCTGATCGCGCGACCAGTTGGCGTTGGGGCTGCCGTTCGGGCGCGCCCAGCCGACGCTGTCGACGCCCGGCGGGTTGATCTGGAGGGTGAGGTCCTCCAAGCCTCCGAGCCCGTGTTGCTCCACGAGGCAGTCAGGGACCGCGAGCGGGATGTAGCAGCTCACCGCGCCGGCGCCGGACGCCTCCGCGAGGGCCCGGGACTGGGCCGAGACCACCACGGTGCTGCGCCCCAGCGCCACCGGAGCGAGGAACAGGGCGAGCTCGGGGCGGCGGGCGCGCACCTCGACGGTGTTTACCAACGTTGGTTCGTCGCTCTCCTCGAAGGTTCCGGCTTCGTCGTCCCAGATGCCCAGCACGATGTCGGCGGAGGCCACCTCGACGGGCGTGCCCGCGGCGTTGTTCTCCGCGGCCACGTTCGCAGCGGCCACTCGCGCCGCGATCATGCCGGCATCGGTGCCGTCCAGCTGCTGGCTCCCCGCTCGCGCGCCCGCCTCGCTCGCGTTCTGCAGCTGCTGCTGCACGACGCGCGCGTACGACAGGTCGATGGTGACGGCCCCGACCGCAAGGAGCGTCGTGAGGCCTAAAGCCACGATGATGGCCACGTTTCCGCTTCGCCCATGCAATGTGCGACGCATCGAACCCCCCCCCGGTATGTTGGGGATGAGATGTACGCGGCCATCCTACGGGCAAGGAACGGAGGGCGGAAACTCTTTCTGTCTTTTCTATTACAGGGCCCTTACGCCAGGGCAAAAACGACGAGAGCCCCTGGGAAAGGGGCTCTCCATGCGCGGGGCGGGCTCCCCCGCGGGGCGGCGCGCTTACTTGTTCAGACGCGACACGTAGGACCCGCCCTCGCGGGTGTCTACCTTCAGGAGCTCGCCTTCGCTGACGAAGATGGGGACGTGGATCTCGGCGCCACACTCGAGCTTGGCGAGCTTCAGCACGCCCTGGGAGGTGTTGCCCTTGACCGCCGGCTCGGTCCAGACGACCTTGGTCTCGATGAAGTTCGGGAGGGTCATGTTCACGGCGCGGCCCTTGTAGAAGAGCACCGACACCTCGAGGTTCTCCATGAGGAACTTCGCGTCGTCCCCGAGGAGCTTGGCCTGGAGTTCGACCTGGTCGAAGGTCTCCGTGTTCATGAACGTGTAGATGTCGCCGTTGGCGTAGAGGAACTGCATCGGCTGCTCCTCGACGTCGGCCTCGCCCACGGTCTCCCCCGAACGGAACGTGCGCTCGATCACGGAGCCCGAGAGAATGCTCTTGAGCTTGGTGCGCGTGAACGCGGTACCTTTGCCCGGCTTCACGAACTGGAAGTAGACGATGGTGTAGGGATCGCCGTCGAGCTCGATCTTCAAGCCGTTGCGAAAGTCGGAGGTTTCGTACATGGGGTTCGCTCCAGCGAAGAGGGCCAATCGGACAGAGGCCGCCTTCTATCATTCTGACCGAAAGGTGCCACCGGCCGGACCGTTCGTCGGACGGCCCGAAGCCCTTGCTCGCTGGCCCTGGCTGGAGCAGGTTGATTGGGAGGGCCTCGACGCGGCGTTTCCCGTCCGGATCCCGCGCGACTACGTGGAGGGGGCGACCGATCCCGATGACCCGCGCCTCCTGACGGTCTTGCCCGATGCGCGTGAGGCGCTCGCCGCTCCCGACGACCGGGAGGATCCCGTCGGGGACGCGCTGATGAGCCCGGTCCCGTGGGGCGTCCAGAAGCACGCCGATCGTGTGCTGTTGCTCCTGACGAAGCGCTGTCACCTGTACTGCCGGTACTGCTTCCGGCGGAACCACGAGCCCGGTGACGCCCAGGACCCGTCCTCCGAGGAGTGGGCGCGGCTCCTCGCGTGGGCAGCGTCGAGCGGCGCGCGCGAGGCCATCCTCTCCGGTGGCGACCCCCTCGCCATCTCCGATGACCGCCTCTACGAGGTGATCGACGCCCTCCGCCCCTCCATCCCGGTCATCCGCATCCACACCCGCGCCCCGATCACCTACGCGCGGCGCATCACCCCGGAGCTCGTGGCGGGGCTCGCCGCTCGCGGGCCGATCTGGGTGCTCGTCCACGCAAACCACCCCGGGGAGCTGACGCCCGCGGTCGAGGACGCCCTGCGCCGGATGGTCGACGCGGGGCTGCCCGTGCTGAACCAGGCGGTGCTCCTCGCAGGCGTGAACGACGACGTCGACGTGCTCGCCCAGCTCTCCGAGCGGCTCGTCTCGCTCCGCGTCTTCCCGTACTACCTGCATCACCCCGACCATGCCGCGGGAAACGCGCACTTCCGCGTCGACCCCGCGCGCGGCCTCGCCCTTCATCGTGCGTTGCGTTCGCGCACGAGCGGCATTGGTTTGCCGGCGTACGTGGTCGATCCTCCCGATGGTTCGGGAAAGATCCCCGTCGAGGAATGGATGGCACGCGGAGCGGGCGGGACAAGGGGATAGGATCGCGCCCATGGCCGTTCGCCACGCGACCCGACGGTATTCCGATCTCACCACCTTCCTTCGCGAGTACCCCTCGACGCTCGGGGTCCAGGCGCTCGTGCTCCCGGCCAGCGCGTTCGACGGCGAGCCCGCGCCCGAGCTCCGCATCGACCTCGTGCTCCCGATCGTCGGGCGGGTGGGGCCGCTCCTGGGCCAGGTGGTCGCGACCTTGCCGGACGGCGGCGTGGCCCTGCGCATCACCGAGTCCTCGGCGCCGGTCCAGGCGGCGGTCGACCAGCTGCTGGGCCTCACCGAAGAGGTGAAGGCCTGGCTCCTCTCGAGCGGGCAGCTCGTGGCGCCGGGCCCGGCGCCGATCGTGCCGGACGAGGAGCTCGGGCGGCTGCGCGCCCGCATTCGCGAGCTCGAGGAGCGCATCGCGTCGGGCGGGGAGGGGAGTGGCGGAGGTACGGCCGCCGAGCGGGTGCGTGGCTTGCGGGTCCCCCCGGTGGACCACCTCGCGCCGGTCCTGTCCGGGGAGCTCGCCGATCGCTCGCTCCGGGACGCCCTCATGGCCCTGGCCGTGGAGAAGCAGACGGGGCTCCTGACGGTGCGCCGGCCGGACGGCCGCCAGCGCTGGGGCTTCTGGTCGAAGGGCGGGCCTGTCGCGTGGCGGACCGAGCCGCTCGAGGAGCAGGAGGTGCTCGGCATGCTCCTGTACAAGGCCGGCAGCTTGACGAAGGAGCAGCTCGCCGAGTCCCTGGCCATCATGGAGCGGACCGGCTGCCGGCAGGGGGAGGCCCTCGTCGAGATGGGGGTCTGCACCTTCCCGCAGCTCGTCCTCATGCTCCAGAAGCAGGCCGACTTCGTGCTGCAGCGCGTGCTCCGCGAGCGCGAGGGGACCTGGTCGTTCCACATCCTCGGCGAGCTCCCCGAGCGCTTCCTCGCGCCGCCGCTACGCGTGGCCTCCATCCTCTACCGGGCGTTGCTCGCGCACACCCGGGACATGCCGGCTCAGGAGCTCGCCAGCCTGCTGCGGCCGTGGCTCGACCACTACGTCGTGCTGGTCCCGGGCGTCGAGCGCACGTTCGAGGAGATGAAGCTCGCGACCGAAGAGCAGCAGTTCGTGCAGATCATCCAGCGCACGCCCTACCGCCTGCGCGAGCTCTTCGCGGTCTCCAGCCTGTCTCGCTCCCAGACCGCCGCGGCGCTCTGGTGCCTGTACGACCTGAACCTCCTGGAGATGCAGGCCGAGTCCTCCGGCGTCCGCGAGAGGGAGCGGCACGTCCAGGAGCTCCTCTCCCGCCGCGCGGCGAGCCGTGCCAAGACCCTGTTCGAGCGGATGGATCTCCACTGGATCTGCACCGGCGCGGACGTGACCGCCGCGTACCAGCAGTTGAAGGCCGATTGGCCGATGGAGCTGGTGGCGAACCTCGGGGAGGAGCACCGGGCCACGCTCCAGGAGATCAACACCGTCCTGGACGAGGCCAACGCCGTGCTCTCTTCGGACGCGAAGCGCCGCGACTACCGGAAGTCCGTCATCGAGCGGAGCAAGATCGAGCAGAGCGCCGAGATGCTCGCCAAGAAGGGCGACATGGCGATCATGAAGGCCGCGTTGCGCGAGGCGCTCGACTGCTTCAACAAGGCGCTGGAGCTCGTCCCCGGGCACGCGGAGTACCGCGAGGGGCTCAAGCGGGCGCGGAACATCGAGGACCTGACGGCAGGCGGGCCCCCCAGGCCGGGGAAGCCCTCCGCGCCACGGTAGCCTCGGCTAGATCGACTTGAGCGCCATGTACGGTGCGACGTGCTCGAGCTTCTCGTCCGCGAGGCGCGACTTGCGGGCGGCCACGGTGGTGGTCGGGGGGACGATCACCTTGTCACCGGGGCGCCAGTTGGCCGGGGTGGCGATGCCATTCGCGGCAGAGGCCTGCAGGCTGTCGATGAGGCGCAGCACCTCGTCGATGTTGCGGCCATTGGAGAGCGGGTAGTAGATGAGCGCCCGCACGGTGCGGCTCGGGTCGATGACGAACACGGCCCGGACGGTCACCGTGGAGCTCTCGCCAGGGTGGATCATGCCGAAGGCCTGGGCGACCTTCGTGTCGATGTCCGCGATCATCGGGAACGGCACCTCGATGCCCATCTTCGACTCGATGGACTCGAGCCAGGCGAGGTGGGAGTGGATCGAGTCGATCGACAGCCCGATGAGCTTGGTGTTGCGCGCCTCGAAGTCGGGTGCGCGGCGGCTGAACTCGGCGAGCTCCGTCGTGCAGACGGGCGTGAAGTCGGCCGGGTGCGAGAAGAACACGACCCATTTCCCGTTCTGCCATTCGGAGAACGTCAGGGGGCCCTGGGTGGTGTTCGCGGTGAAGTCGGGGGCCGGATCGCCGATGCGGGGGATGGTGGACATGATGGACCTCGGGGGACGGAGGGGGGTAAACACCGCACCCCCCGTCGGGAACCGAGATCACATCTTTTGTGGCTCGAAGGCGATCTCCCCACCGGGGAGGAAGTACGCGATGAGCATCCGCCCGCCCGTCACCGTCGGGACATGCCGACTGCCCGGCGGGTAGACCACCCAGCCCGGCGCCCGGCCGTCGAACCGGGGCTCGCCGTCGAGCGCGAAGGAGAGGTCGAACTCTCCGGCGGGGTGCGTGTGCGCGCCGCCCGCGGAGCCGCTCATCTCCACGATGTCGAGGCTGAAGTTCGAGAGGGTCGCGTCGGCGCGGGTGATCCGCCCGAAGCGGACCCCACCGGCCTCCTTGGGCGTGGCCCACCCTTCGGCGTGGGCGGTACGGAGCGCGGCTTCGAAGCCAGATACGCGAAGCCCGCGGAGCGCCTGTTCGGCGGCCGCGGGCTCGGTGGCATCCAGGGTGCGCAGGACGGCGACGAGGTCGGCGGCCTGCGCAAGGAGCGCTTCTTTGGTCATGCGTGCGCGTGGCCGTGGTGGTCGCCCCCGGCGTGGATGTGCACGTCGGACGGGTTCGGGTTCATGAACGGATCCGAGACCGGGATCGGCGGAACCTGCGCGAGGAAGGTCGTGACGACCCGGACGAACAGGCTCACGAACCCGATGAGGATGCCGACCTCGAGCGGGCCGATGGGGAGGGAGTCCTCCTTCCAGACCTGCGGCATCACCAGGGTGAAGCGCTCGAGGAAGACACCCAGCGAGATGACCACCGCCACACCGGCCAGGGACCGCGGCAGCTTCTTGATGCCGCGGGACAGGAGCACGGTGAAGGGGATGAGGAAGCACATCGACACGACGACCTTCGAGAGCGGGCTCCAGGTGTCCGTGTAGAGGCGCAACAGCAGGTAGCTGGTCTCTTCCGGCATGTTGCCGTACCAGATCGGCAGGAGCTGGGCGAAGAACGTGTAGGCCCAGAAGATGCACAGGGCGAACATCAGCTTGCCGAGGTCGTGGAAGTGCGTCCGGCCGATGAGGTGGTCGATCTGCATCCACTTCCCGCCGATGACGGCGAAGAGGCAGATCCAGGAGACCGACACCCAGAAGCTGGAGACGAAGATCCACGCCGGGAACATGTTCGCGTACCAGTGCGGCGCCAGGCTCATCACGGCGTCGACCGCGAAGAGCGTGAACACGAGCGCGTAGGTGACGATCATGACCGGGGCGAGCTTGATGTTGCGCTGGTAGGCGTCCTCGATCTCGGCGTCGCGGCCCTTCCACCCGAGGGTGATGCGGCCCCACCAGGCCGGCGCGCGGCTGCCGAGCGCTTCGGCGGCCACGCCCATGTCCGGGCGGAGGCTGTTGCGGACGAACGTGAGCGAGAGGAGGAACAGCACCCCGAGGCACACGACCTGGCGTGCCACGAAGAAGCCGGGCTGGAGCCAGATGGCCTTGTGCCCGTGCATCGGCTCGTGGGTCCACTCGTAGATGTGCAGCCCGCCCGCGAGCAGGAACACGATCCAGAGCAGGTAGAGGATCGGCAGCATCACCACGAAGGACTCGGCGATGCGCTTGAAGGGGCGGCCCCAACGGCCGAGCGCCGCGGTCTGCGCGACGGAGAACATCACTCCGCCTTGCGACACGCCGATGAAGTACACGATGCACGTCAGGACGACGCCCAACGTGCGATCGGTCTGGATCGCGAGGCCGGCTCCGATGGAGAGCAGGCCGAGCACGAGCCCGATGGTCGTGTAGGTGCGCACCGGGCTCGGCACCTGGCGCGGCGTGGATTGGATGCTGCGGGCAACGTCGGGGCCGGAGCCGACGACGGTGCGAGCGAGCGCGATGAGATCGACGTTCTGGCTCATCCCTTGGTCCCCCCGGCGGGCGCTTCCTGGGTCGGTGCTTGCGGTGCAGGGGCGGGCGGCACGTACTGCCCGCCCTCGAGCGTACGGATGTACGACACGATGGACCACCGCTCATGATCGGTGAGGCTGACCCCGTAGGCGGGCATCAACGCGCCGCCGTTCCGGATCGTCGCGTAGACGTACCCGTCGGTGCGGAGCGCGCTCACCGCGCCCGGGCCCGAGAGCATCGGCGCCGGCAGCGGGAAGCGCCGGATGTCCTTGGACGGATCGTTGTGGGTGACCGGACCGCCGCCCTTGCCTTCGACGCCGTGGCACGGGGCGCAGGTCACCTGGAAGAGGTGTTCCCCTTCGGCGAGCGCGGCCTTGTCGGCAGGGTAGGGGTTCAGCACCGCGTCGGCGCCGGCCGTGCGGTCGACCGCCTCGACGTAGGCCACCTGGTAGGCGCCGGGCGCCTTGGGGCCCATGGGGTCCCGCTGGACGGTGTCCGAGCGGAACGGCTTCATCTTCCACTCGTACGCCTTGAAGTTGGTCGAGTCGACCATGTCGATGTCCCAGGGGCTCGCCCAGGCGACACCGGCAACAAAGAGGCCCCCGACGACCAGGAGGCGGCGACGCTTGCGCGGATCAGCCATGGTGCGCTCCGTGAGCGGCATCGTCGCCACCGCCCGACACTTCGATGGCGCCCGAGTGGGCGAGGATGGACTTGATCTTGCTGGCGTCCTGCGCGCCGACACGCTCGACGACGATCCCGAAGTGATCGTTGCTGAAGCGCGGGTCCTCGACCTCCTTGGGGAGGCCGCGGGCCGGGAGCCGGCAGAGGAGCAGGAGGCCCATGAACGTGAACATCGACGCCCAGAGGATGGTGCCCTCGAACGTGATGACGATGAACGGCGGGATCGACACCAGGGGCTTGCCACCCGGCATGATCATCGGCCAGTTGGCCGACATCAACGCGGTCATCGTGAACGCCATGGTGGCCCCGAACAGAGCGCCGAAGAGCGTGAACCAGCGCACGGGGCTGGGCTCGCCTTCGTAGATCAGCTCCTCCACCTCGTGGCGGGGGAAGGGGGTCATGACGTGGATGTCACGGAACCCGGCCTGCTTGAGGTCGTGGATGCCCGTCACCAGGCAATCCAGGTGCTTGTAGACCGCCTTGATGGGCGCCACGGAAGCGGCGGCCTCGACGGGAACGGAAACGCTCATTTGGCGGCGACCTCCTCATCGGACTTGAGCGGCGGACGCATCATCTCCTTCACTTCGGCGATCGCCACCGAGGGCATGATCTTCGCGAAGAGAAGGAACCAGGTGAAGAACCAGCCGAAGGAGCCCAGCATGATGCCCCACTCGATGTACGTGGGGACGTAGTAGACCCAGCCGGCGGGGTCGAAGGAGTGGGCGAGCGAGCTGGCGATGATGTTGTACCGTTCGAACCACATCCCGACGTTGATCAGGACGCTGATGACGAACAACCAGAGGTAGTTCGTCCGCACCTTCTTGAAGTACCAGGCGAGCGGCGCGATGCAGTTGCAGAACACCATGGTGGCGAAGACCCACCAGTAGTTGCCGACCACGCGGTCGACGAAGGTGCCCCACTCGTACATGTTGTCGGAGTACCAGGCGATGAAGTACTCGGTGGCGTAGGCGTAGGTGAGGATGCCGCCCGTGAAGAGGCAAAGCTTCGCGAGGTGCTCGAAGTGCCACACGTGGATGTAGTCTTCGAGCTTGAAGACCTTCGTGAGCGGCAGCATGAGCGTGATGACCATCGCGCAGCCCGAGAAGATCGCGCCCGCGACGAAGTAGGGCGGGAAGATCGTCGAGTGCCAGCCGGGGGTCTGCGCCATCGCGAAGTCCCAGGACACGACCGAGTGCACGGAGAGCACGAGCGGCGTGGCCAGGGCAGCGAAGAACCCGTAGGCGGCCATGTAGTGGCGCCACTGGCGGTCGGTCCCGCGCCATCCCAGGCACATCGCGGCGTAGAGCTTCTGCGTGTAGCCACGCGTCGAGTCACGCACCGCTGCCATGTCGGGGATGAGGCCGATGAAGAAGAACACGGTCGACACGGTGAAGTAGGTCGAGACCGCGAACACGTCCCACATGAGCGGGGACTTGAAGTTGACCCAGAGCTGGCGCTGGTTCGGGTACGGGAACAAGAAGTACGCGTACCAGGCGCGGCCGACGTGGATGGCGGGGAAGAGCGCCGCGGTCATGACCGCGAAGATCGTCATCGCCTCGGCGGCCCGGTAGATGCCGGTGCGCCAGCGCGAGCGGGTGAGGAAGAGCACCGCCGAGATGAGCGTGCCGGCGTGGCCGATACCGACCCAGAACACGAACGTCGTGATGTACACGCCCCAGAAGACCGGGGGGCGGTACCCGGCGACGCCGAGTCCGTGGATGAGCTGGATGGCCCAGCAGTACCCGCCCCAGGCCAACGCTGCGAGCGCCAGGCTCAGCGCGCCCATGTAGGCGGCGCTGGGGGTGAAGAGCGGGGCGAGGACGTCCCGGTTTACCGAGCTGTAGGTGGGGCCTTTCATCATCCCTCCTCATGGTGGGCCGGGGCGGTGCCCCCGTGGCCACCGGCGTCGCTCACCGCGCCGTCCGAGAAGCGGGCGCGAGCGAGGTACCGAATTCCGGGCTTCGTGTTGAGCTCGCCGAGCAGCGTGTAGGCACGCGGGCTCTGCCACTTCTTGGCGACCAGGCTGTCCGCGTCCTTCGCGTTGCCGAAGGTGATCGCGCCCGACGGGCACGCCGACGCGCACGCCGTCAGCTTCTGCAGCGCGGAGTCGGGAGCGGTCTCCCCGACATCGCGCCAGGTGTCCTTGACGCCGCGGATGCGCTGGACGCAGAAGGTGCACTTCTCCATCACGCCCATCTCTCGGCTGCTCACGTCGGGGTTGAGCATCAGGTGCATCGACTCGGGCCACTGCCACGAGTGGAAGTTGAACCGACGCGCTGTGTACGGACAGTTGTTCGCGCAGTACCGCGTGCCGACGCAGCGGTTGTAGATCATCGCGTTCAGACCGTCGAGATTGTGGTAGGTCGCGAGGACCGGGCACACACCCTCGCACGGCGCGTGCGCGCAGTGCTGGCAGAGCGACGGCATGTGCCGCACGTCCTGGTGCTCGCCCTCGCCTTCCCAGAACCGATCCATGCGGATCCAGCTCATCATCCGGCCGCGCCGGCTCTGATCCGGTCCGACGAACGGGACGTTGTTCTCGAGGTTGCACGCGACCACGCACGCCATGCAGCCGGTGCATACGTTCGTGTCGATCGCCATCCCGAACCGGTAGGTCGGGTGCTGGGGCTCCGGGTACATGTCCGTGATGCCCGTGGACGTGAGGCGCTCGTCCATCGGGATCTCGTGCAGGTGCACGATGCTGCCGGCCTTGCCCTCGACGTGCTCCACCGCCTCGGCGACGGTCACGATGTTCGCGATGGGGCGACCATCCTGATCGAGGTTCCCGATCTGGGCGAAGGCGTCGCTCTCGCCGACGGCCCGGCTCACCGAGGCGCGGGCGCTGTAGTAGGCGAGGGCGCCGCTCAGCGGGTCCGCCGCGGACGGCAGGAGGCGGACGGGGTTCGCGCCGCGGCCCGTGCCGTAGCGGCCCATCTGCTCGTGGCCGTTCCCGAGGTTGACCGCGATCACGTTGTCGGGCACGCCCGGCGACGCGAAGTAGCCGGCCTCGAGCTCGCCGTGCTCGGTCCTGACCTTGACCTTGTCGGTCTCGCCGAGACCCAGGTTCCGGGCGGTGGCCGGAGAGATCTCGACCCAGGTGGTCCAGCTGAACGAGGTCAGCGTGTCGGGGAGCTCCTGCGCCCAGGGCTGGTTCGCGTGGCGCCCGTCCGCGAGGTGCGGGTGGGGGAACACGACGAGCGCCGGGTCGGAGCCGGCGGCGAGGCCGGTCACGGTGGGCGCGGCAGCCAGCACGAGGCCGGCGCGAGCCTTCGGGAGCTCCTGGAAGAACCCGCCACGCTGGAGGGACTCCACCCAGAAGCGGGCGAAGCTCGTGCCACCGGCGAGGGGGTAGATCTCGCGCTCCCACCGGGCCTTCACGTACGCGGCGAAGTCGGCGTGGTCAAAGCCCATCCGGGACGAAGGCGTCGGGACGGGGGCCGCGACCGGCTCGCCCTCGACGGGGGCCTTCGCGGCAGCGTCCGTCGGGGCGGGGACGACCGCCGGGGCGGCGGCGGCGGGCGCGAGGGCCTTGCCGAAGGCCAGGAGCACGTCCCCGAGGGCGCGCGTGTCACGCCCGGAGAGCATCGCCGGCTGCAGGATGGAGTGCACACCCGCCACGACCTCGGCGTCACCCCAGTCCTCGAGGCCCGACCCGGTCGGGAGGACGATGGAGGCGGGGCGCAGGGAGTCGTCGATCTCGCGCGCGAAGTGGACGAGGGTGCCGACGGCGTCGAGCGCCTCGCCAGCCTTGTCCGCCGCGGGGAGGTTGTAGACGGGGTTCACGCCGTCGACGAAGAGCACGCCGACCCGGCCGGCGCGAGCGTCGTCGAGGAGGGCCTTCACTTCGGTGTAGCTGTTGACCTGGCCAAGCTGGAGCTCGCGGCCGAACACCACCGAGCGGCCGACGTTGCCGGCGAACTCGTTGATGAGGAAGGTCGCGATGGCCAGCGCCGTCCCGTCGACCGAGGCGTTGGCATGGCCGCCGGGGAGGACGACCGAGGGGGCCTCGGTGATCCAGCCCGCGACCTGCTCCAGCTTCTCCAGCGGGATGCCGGACGCCTGGGCTGCGGCGGCCACGTCGACCGCGCCCACGAGCGCGCTCGCGGGGCCGCTGTACTTCACCTTGTCGTGCACGAGGCGGGCGAGCGCCATCGCGACGAGCGCTTCCGTGCCCGGGGTCGGGGGGAGGAAGTTGTCGGCCTGCGCGGAGGTCGCGCCGACGCGGGGCTCGAAGGCCACGAAGCGGGCGACGAACCCGCCGTGCTGCGGATCCCGCGCCTGCGACCAGCCGTCGATGAAGTGCATCGTGTCCAGGGAGGTGGACAGGAAGTCCATCCCGAACGACACGATCGTGTGGGCGTCGGCGAGGTCGAAGGAGGGGATGGCGTCCTTGTTGAACGCCGCGCGGGATGCCGCGAGGAGCGTCTCCGCGCCGAGGGCTTCCCAGTGGACCCGGCGCAGCCCGATGCCCGCGCCCAGCTCATCGAGCAGGCGGCGGAGGCTGCCGGTCCGGTACTGGCCGAGCCACGCGACGGCCTTGCCGTCGGCGCGGGCCTGGGTCACCGCCTGCTGGATGCCCGCGAGCGCCTCGTCCCACGTGGTGGGCTTGCCCGCGTTCAGCGGGCCGTCGAAGCGATCGGGGTTGTAGGTCTCGGTGAGCACCATGTGGCCGCGCGTGCAGAGGCGGCCCCCGCTCGGGTGGTCGGGGTTGCCCTCGACGAACACCGCGCGCCCTTCCTTCACCCGCGCCAGCATGCCGCACGCGGAGGCGCAGGCGGTGCAGGTGGTGGCGAAGTACTGCGCGGTCCCGGGGAGCACGTCGTCGTCCTGGTTGACGTACGGGAGGACGTTCTCGACCGGCACCTTCGGATCGTAGGTGCACGCGGCAGCGGTGGCGCTGCCTGCGACTGCGGCGTTCCGCAGGAAATCTCGACGGTTCATCGTGGCCATTTCGCCGCTCCGCCTACTTGTGGCAGGTGTAGCAGTCCTTCAGCTCAGCGCGCCGAAGTTCTGCCTTGGTGCCGTAGTTCTCGTCGATGCTGTCATGCTGCGCGTGACAGTCCAGACACCAGCCCATCTCCAGGGTGGCGACGCGCTGCGCGACGCCCATCTCCTGGACCTGCCCGTGGCACTCCTGGCACTGCACGCCACCAGTCACATGGCGCTTGTGGCTGAAGTACACGAAGTCCGGCAGGTCGTGGACCTTCACCCAGGGGATGGGCTCGTTCCGCGCGTAGAAGTCCTTCAACTTGTCGAGCTCCGGGCGCCCCTCGGTCGGCACGAGGTTGTGGCACCCCATGCAGAGCTGCGTGGGCGGCACGCCGGCATGGGTGCCCTTGCGCGCGCTCGAGTGGCAGTACTGGCAGTCCATCCCGAGCGTCTGCACGTGGCGGTCGTGCGGGAACACGATCGGTTGCTCGATCGGCTCGTCGAGGGGCTGACCTACCGCGACCACGAGCTCGCGGTCGAAGAGCTCGGGCGGGAGCAGGTTCTTGGTGCCTCGAGTGAACGCAGCCTCGGCCGCGTTTTCGGCGGCGGCCTCGGTTGCGCAGCCAGAGGAGCCCAGAGTGGCTCCGAAGACCGCGAGCACCAGGAAGGTTCCTGGCAAGTGACGCATGCATCCTCCGGCCGGACGGCGTGGAACGCGATTCAAGATGGGGTGGCCTTTTAAGGGGCGCCGCGTGGGGGCCGCACCCTAATGCAGCGCTGTGGTGCGAACAAGGGGTCGTGCGTCAGTCCGGAGAGCGGTCGCTCGAAAAGGCAGCGGGCATCTCGTTCCTCTCGTGACGGATCGTGACGGCGCCTCTGCTCGCGCTTCGTGCGGCCCTGGTGCGAGCCCTGGCGGCCCCCCCCGCGGCCCCTCCGCGGCCCCCCCGCGGCCCCTCCGGTGGGCCCAAAAACGCGTGCGGCCGCCGGGGTGACCGGCGGCCGCACGGGGAGCCCCGAAGGGGAGGGCTACTTGGGCGCGAACTCGGCGTCGATGTAGGCCATCACTTCCCACGCCTGGTCCTCGGTGAGGCCCAGCGGCGCCATGCCGGTGCCCTGGATGCCGTTGAGCAGGATCCAGTGCTTCGTGCCCTCGGTCGTGGCGTCCCAGCGCTCCTTCCAGTGGAAGTTCGAGGGCTTCTGGGGGAGGGCCGACCCGGCGACGCCGTCCCCGAGGCCGGTGGCGCCGTGGCAGGCGACGCACTTGGCGTCGTACTGGGCCTTGCCGGCGGCGATCGCCGCGGCGTCACCCTTCTTGGGGTTGGTCTTGGCGTCGGCCCCGGCGGCCTTCGCCTTCTCGTAGGCGGCCTGCGCCATCGGATCGGGCGTGTAGGGCCCGCTCGCGGCGGGCGCGGCGGGGGCCGGGGCGGGCGTGGGGGCCGGGGCGGGGGCGGCGGGCGCGGGGGCCGGCTTGGTCTCGGTCTTCGGGGCTTCGCCACCACAACCAACAAGGAACACGGTCAGCAAAAGTGCGCGATACATGAACACTCCGGAAAAGGCCGCACCTCTAACGGAGCCGTGGCCGCCCCGCAACGGGCGTCGGTAGCGATCGCCACACGGTGCGCCGGCCGGCCCCGCGGCCGCTACTCCGGGAGCGTCGCGCCGGTCACCGCCAGCCCCGTCGGGTGCTGGCCGCTGACCAGGAAGTGCTCGGCGACGACGTCCGCCGCCCCGACGCGCACCAGCTCGCCCGAGAAGCCGGCGGTCAGCTCGGTGAACTCGATCGCGGAGGACGTGCTCATCGTCGCGGTCACCGCGCCGTCGAACCCGCCGGCGTCCGCGCCCGTCGGGACCAGCTCGGTGCCGAACGCGCGCAGGTAGTCGCCCTCGCCGGCGTCCGGCCCCTCCACGTTGGCCAGCAGGTCGAAGCTGCGCCACGCGACGAAGCCCTCGCGCGCGCCGCCCTCGAACGCCACGGGGGCCTCCATCGGGGCCTGGTCCGTGTACGGAGGGTCGAAGGGGTAGTCGGCCGCGGCGTCCACCGGGAGCACCTCGAGGTCCCCGTCGAAGGCGAGGAGCGCGACGTCGACGGTCACGGCGGTGACCGCGTAGGGGATGGCGGCGTTCATGTTCTCGCGGTCCTGAGGGCCCCAGCGCACGATGGCGTCGACCGGGACGCGCACGTCCGTTCCATCGCGCTCGGGGTCTCCGAGGGCCAGGCCGAACCCGTTGCTCGCGTAGCCGAAGGCCGGGTCGTAGTCCTCCGGGTAGCCCTCGGCCTGCGGTCCGGACGTGTCGAGCGTGAACCCGTCGATGACCGCCACGAGCGTGTCGCCCTCGGGGAGCTCCGTGCCGTCCAGCACGAGGGTGGTGGAGCCGTCGGGCTCGGGGCCGACCTGCAGCGCGGCCGTGCCCCGCACCACGCGCAGCCCCGGCGCGACGACGCGCTGGTAGCGCACCCGGTAGAAGGGGAGGTCCGTGAAGGTCGAGCCCGTCGACCAGTCCCCGCCGATGAGCCCCAGCGAGAGGCTCGAATCGTCTTCCACGCCGACGCGGAGGTACGAGATGCGGTGGGAGAGGGTCTCCCATTCGTACTGCCAACCGGTCAACAGGAGCTCGGGGTCACCGGGGGCGCACGCCAGGAGGAAGAGCAGCATCGCCCTACAGGTATCCCTGGGGGCGCAGCGCGTACATGGCCTCCATGAGCGCGTTGAACGCGGCCTCCTCGTCCTCGATCTCGCCGATGTCCTCTATGCTGGCGAGGACACTCTCGATCGAATGGTTCCGGAGGGTCGCCAGGGCGTCCTCCTCCGCGATGATGGCCGCCGCGGCTGCGGCGTCGAGCTTGAACATGCGTGCTCCGTGCCGCGACAGCATACCCGGACGCCGGCCGCCGCCCCGCGTGTTCCCCGTGGTAGGGGTAGCGTTCAGCGACCCGCCGGATGGCCCGGCGGAGGCCCCCCGCATGGAGCGTTCCCCGTGATCCTGGCGCTGTTCCTGGCATGCTCCGGCCCCCGATCCGCGGCCGACCTGCCCCCGACCGACGTGCCGCCCGCCACCGTGGCCGAAGATGCGCCGCCGGTTCCGCCCGTGGCCGACGGCACGGCGCCCGGGGACGTGGTGCTCGTGGACGGCCCCACCGCTCCGTCCGACCCCAAGCAGCCCGGCGCGAGCCCGCTGCGTCCCGCCGAGGCCTACGCGGGTTGCCGGGACCGCCTCGAGGGCCCGCAGGCCGCCGGCGAATGCACGACCGACGCCGACTGCACGAAGGCCGGCTGCTCCTCGGAGGTGTGCGTGGCGAACGCGAACCGGGACGAGGTGATGACCACCTGCGAGGTCCTCGCGTGCTTCGGCGCGGTCGACAGCTGCGGCTGCCACGACGGGATGTGCTCGTGGACCCTGAAGAGCGAGATGCCGCCCATGGGTCGCATCCAGCTGCCGGAGCGGTAGCGGATGATCAAGATCACCGGCGGCTCCCTGCGCGGCCGCCTCCTCCCCGCGCCCGTCCCCCCCAACGTGCGGCCGACCGCCGCGCGCGTGCGGGAAGCCGTGTTCTCCATGATCGGCCAGGACCTCGAGGGGTGGTCGATGCTCGATCTGTTCGGCGGCACCGGGCTCATGGCGATCGAGGCCGCCTCTCGCGGCGCCGCCCCGGTGACCGTCGTGGATCGCAACGCGGGCGCGCTCGCGTGCATTCGCGCGAACGTCGCGGCGGTGGGGGCGCCGGTCCGCGTCCTCCAGGGGGACGCCACCTCGGCCGGGCCGTCGGCGGACCTCGTCTACCTCGACCCGCCGTTCAAGGAGCCGATCCGCCCCTGGCTGGAGCGCGCGGCGGCGCTGAGCCTGCGGGTGATCGTGGCCGAGGCGCGCGCGCCGGTCGACTGGCCGGTGTCCCTCCCCGGGTTCACCCTCGACCGGAGCCGCGCCTACGGCGACACGGCGGTGGCCCTATACGTACGGGTCCGGGCGGACGCCGGTGGCCCGGAAGCGGAGGTAGTCGGCGATGATCGCGGCATGATCGAAGACGATGGGGGAGGGGAGGGCGTCGAGGGGGAACCACTGGGCGTCCCCCGCGTCGTCCCCGGCGACGATCTCGCCTGAACCGGTAGCGGTGAACACCACCGAGAGGGTCGGGCGGCGCGGATCGCGGAGGGGGTTCGAGTAGACGTGGAGCAAGGCGGAAAGCGTGATGTCGAGGCCCGTCTCTTCCTTGGCCTCCCGCACCGCGGCCGCGCCGACCATCTCGCCCGGATCCACGAATCCGCCCGGCAGCGCCCAGCCGATCGGCTCGTAGCGACGCCGCACGAGCACGATGGCGCCGTCGCGTTCGATGATGGCGTCGACGGTGGCGGCGGGGCCGCGCGGGGCCTGGCTCATGAATCCCTCGGGTGCGAGGGGTTCCGATCCCGCACGCGGTCGGGTTATCCGCCCCGGGGCTCGGCTGGTACCGCGCCCATTCGGCGCGCACGGAGGGTTGCAGATGGCGGACGATGCGGTCGTAGTCGGCGGAGGGCCCGGCGCGTTGCGCGCGGCGCTGGCGCTCGCCCAGGGGGGACGTCGGGTCACCCTGCTCCAGGAGGGGCCTCACCTCGGTGACCTCGCGCACCCGGACCTCCCCGTCTCGCGCGGCGTCTCGCCGGAGGTCGGCGCCCTCGCCACCGAGCTCCACGGCCCGATGCGGGTCGTCGAGGGCCTCGAGCGCGCCATCCACCTCGATGGCCGGACCCATCTCCTCCCGCTCGGCCGCGCCGCCATCGCGCGCCTCATGCCGCCGGCCCAGGCCGCGTCCGCCGCCCTCGCGTGGTCGCGCACCCGCGGCACGATCGAGCTGCGCAAGGTGATCGGCGGGGGCAGCGAGCTGCGGACCTACCGCGATTGGGTGGCGCAGCGCTTCGGTCAGCCCGTGTTCGAGCGCTTCTACTCGGCCTACTGCCAAGCCCGCTTCGGCCCGCCGGACGAGCTCTCCTGCAACGTGGCGCGCTGGTTCCACGGGGTCGTGCCAGACGGCCCGTTCGTCGCGCCGGCGGCTGGCCCCGCGGTCAATCTGCGCGGCGTGGACGTGCGCACCGACGTCGTCATCCGATCGGTGCAAGGCGGGCAGGTGGAGACCGACGACGGGCTCTTCACCGGCGCCGTCTACGTCGACATCGCCCCCCGTCGCGTCGTCGAGTGGCTCGGCGCCGCCGCGCCCTCCGCGATGGTGCACGACGCGGGCTTCCTCACGGCCCGCAACGCGCTCCAGGTCTTCCTGAAGGGCCCGCAGGACCTCCCGTTCGAGACCCACGTGCTCGGCGGCGCGCCGTTCTACCGCATCGTCCGGCCGGGCCTCCTCCCCGGCTGCGAGGCCCTCGCGGACACGATCGCCGTGCACTACGCCCTCGACGCGGGGGATCCCCTCTGGGCGGCCGAGGACGCCGACGTCGCGGCCCGCACCGTCGAGGCCCTCGGCGGCATCGGCATCGAGGGGGCGTCGGCCGCCGGGGCGCGGGTCCAGCGCATCCGCGATCACCACCCCGTGTGGTCCGGCACGCACCTCGTCCGCATGCGCCGGTACCTGCTCGCCCTCGAGGATCTCGAGATCTCCCCCGTCGGGCGGGCCGGGCTCCACGCGCCGCTCGAGCTCTCGAACGAGACCGCGTACCTGGAGGGGCTGTTGGCGCCCGACCGCCAGACGCTGCGTGCGCTCCTGCGGGACTACGTCGAGCCGCCGGTGCTGGATTCGGTGGATCGGGCGCACTTGACGCGGTTCGTGGAGCGGTAGCCAGGCCGGCTGGCGCTCGCCGTCGGGCTCGCTCGCCACCCGGGTTCGGGGGGCGTTGCGGGGGCCCTCCCCCGCCCCAGGATCCCATCCGCCTGAACTACCGGGTCTTGCCGTCGAAGCCATGCTCCGCGAGGAGTCGTGCGGCGTCCGGATCCGGGTCTTCGGCCAGGCTGCGGAGGGCGTCGGCGCGCGTGGCCTCGTCGAGCTCGTTCCATCGGGAGCGCACGAGCGCACGCACCTCGGCGCGGACCGTGGCTGCGGCGATTTCGCGGCCACCGGCGCTCCAGGGGCGTCCCCCTGCGGAGAGGTCGCTCCAGTCGGCGCGATCGCGCGTGGCGTCCAGGCGCAGCGTGCCCGCGATCGCGCAGCGGTTCTGGCCGGAGAGCGCGACGACCCAGGTCCGGCGCTCGAGCGTGCGCTGGCCCCCGGGATCCGCGGCGGGCGGGACCGCGAGCGGATCGCCGAGGCAGGCGGCGAGGGCGCCGTTGATGGGGGTCCACGTGGTGCGGCCGGGGACGCCGTCGAAGCGGAGGCGGGCGCCCGCGCGCTCGACGAGGACGGTGCCGTCGCCCGCGCGCCACTCCTCGACGAAGCAGGGGGGGCCGTGGCCGTGGAGGGTGTCGTTGAGGGCCGCGCAGCCGACGCCGAGCCGCGCGGTGCCGCCCTGGAGGGTGGGCGTGGAGAGGCCGTCCGACGACGCGCGCCCGACGAGGACCCAGGATGGAGGAGGCAACCTCGTGGGCTCGGGCACGGCGGGCGGGGCGGGCGGGGCGGCGCATGCGAGGAGGAGGGAGATCACGCCGTTGACGATAGCGCGGCGACCGTTTAGAAGGCAGCGGCAAGCCGGGGTAGCTCAGTTGGTAGAGCAGCTGATTCGTAATCAGCAGGTCGTCGGTTCAAGTCCGATCTTCGGCTCCATCAGATAAAGACGCCCGGTCCGTGATAATCACGGACCGGGCGTTTCTGCGTCTGGCGACGCGATGGGCCTCCGGTCGTACCACGGTCGTACGGCGGCGGGAAGTCGGCTCGGCGGCGCCTCGGAGGGGAGCGGCGCGGGGCGTTGGCTCGCCCGTGGCCCGCGCGGCGAGACGCGGACTACGAGACTGGCCCGGAGCCGCCACCATCGTTCATCGCCGCTGGGTGGATACTCTCGATCGCTTCGATCATCCTACGTTTCGCGTTGGGCCCGGAGACGGCACCGATGATGAAGAGTATGAGCCCAGCGATGATGAACGTTCCTAGGACCTGGTAGACGGTGTCGGAGTCGTCAGGGTTGTTCTTCGCGATGGGCCCGACCCCGGCAGCACTCCCCGCGAACAGGAGCAGCCCGAGCGCCATGAGCGCCGCCCCTCCTCCCCCCTGCCACTTGTGCAGGTAGCGGGTAGCGCCCGTGGCCCCGCAAACGCGTAGGGCCCGCTCGAAGGTCTCGCGTTCGTTGGGGACGCCCATGTCGTACGGGACCTCGTCCACGGAGACGATCTGGCCGGTGACGACCACGTCCGGGTAGGCGCCCCATGGACACGTCTTGTCGGTCGCAGCGTGGGCGTTCGTCGAGGCCAGCAGGAGGAGGAGGGGGATCATGGGGACTCCGGGAGAGCGGACATCGGCGGCGAGCACCCGCCGTCCCGAACGAACACGGGCGCCGACGGTTAGCGCCACATCTACCGGAATACCCCTAATTACTGCAAGTGGTGACCATCAATAACGGGATTGCATTCGATCGATCCGTGGGCGACAAGCCGCATGGCGCGCCATCCCCAGGATCCCGACCTTCTACGACGACTCGGTGACCGTCTCCGAACGTTGCGCGAGGCGGCCGGGCTCACGCAGGCGAAGCTGGCGGATCTCTTGAAGATGAAGCCCGCTACCATCAGCCTCTTCGAGACGGGCGCCCTTTCCCCCACGATCTCAACCGCCGCATCGCTGGCGGGGGCCCTCCACGTGCCCCTCTCCGAGCTGTTCGTGTTCGCCGCTCACCCGGACAGCGTGAGCGATGACGAGGCTGCCCTCCTCGCGGCGTACAGGAAGCGCACGGAGGAGGAGCGGGCGCTGGTCCGCATGCTTCTTCGGGTGTTGGACCGGTAGCGCGCCCGGGGCGCAGCAGACGCGTCCCAGGGGCCCATTGCGGTGAGGCTCACGCCATGTCCGCCCCCTCGGTGCCTGGGGCCGGCGACGCGAGGCGAGGGCCGGGCCAGTCGGCGTCGCCGAATGAACGGCCAGACGCGACGCCGCCCGTGGAGGCGCGTACGGGCGCGTCACCGTTCGACTTGGCAACCCCCGCGCTCGAACCGACCCATTGCCGGAGAGACAGCGCGGAGGTGGTCTTGCAATCGCGGTCTCGTTCTTCTTCCCAAGAATGAAAGCAAGGTAATAGCCCGATAATATGTGTGTTGACGTCGTAAGACGGGTGTAGACGCACGGGTGTCCGCCGGGTATGATTTGCCATCGAGTGACGTTCTGCGGCCGCCACGCCCCGGGGTGGTCGCGAAGTCCGGAGATGCGCCCATGCCTGCCCCTGCCCCCGTCGCCCCCGTCGCGATGCTCCTAAGCGTGGACGCCGCCGCCCACCTGGGATTGAAGCCACAGACCTTGCGTAAGTGGCGCATTACTGGTGTTGGACCAGCATATTTTCGGATTGGCGGGCGCGTGGGGTACAAATTGGCGGATATCGACGCGTGGCTGGCAACGCGCCGGTTCACCAGCACAGCCAGCGAGGCGGCCGCCCGCTCCTGACCAGAAATGGGCCATTGCCCGGGAGCGGGCGCAGCATCCAAAGGTGATTGAATGCCCACAGATCATGGCACCGCGGCCCGCGGCCCATTCGACGACCTTTGGGACTGGGTCCCTGCGCCCAGCGACGAGGACGCGCCGCGCGACGCGAGGTTCGAGCCGGAACCCGCTCCTGCCATGCCGGGGCTTCAGCCGGCTCGGGCTCCGGGGCCCAACCACGCGAGCCGGCCGGATCGCAGCACGTTGCCGCGGGTGCTGGTCGGCACACACACCGCGGAGGCGCTGCGCGAGACGCTGGTGGCGCTGCGCGCGGGGCAGGCTGCGCTGGACATCTACCAGCGAGGCGGCCGAATCGTGCGAGTGGTCCGGAACGGTGCCCCGCCGCTCGACGCCAGGCCGGGCGACGCACCGCCAGCCCCCAGCATCCGCGAGATCGGGCGGGGCGGACTTGCGCCCGTGTTGAGCGACGCGGCCACCTTCTATCGGCTCAAGGAACGGCGCGGGAGAGTCGAGGAGGTACCATGCAACCCGCCGAAAGAGGTTATCGACGCGTTGCTTGACCCTGCCGTCGTGCTGCCGCTCCGTCGGCTCGAAGGGATCGTCACAACCCCAATGCTGCGCCGGGACGGTTCCGTCGTTGACTCGTCTGGCTACGACGCGGCTACGGGCGTCTACCTGGAGCTACCGCCCGCGCTGACCGTGAGGACCGGGACGACCCCCGAGGATGCCCGGGCGGCGCTCACGACGTTGAAGGAGCCGTTCGCGGACTTCCCTTTCCGCACCGAGGCCGACCGCTCCGCGGCGCTCTCGATGATCCTCACGATAGTGGGCGGGAATCTGATCAGTGGGTCGCGCCCTGTCGGACTGTCGAACGCGGCGACGCCGAAGACGGGAAAGACGCTCAAACTGGACGTGATTGGGATAATCGCGCTTGGACGGGGGATCCCCCGTATGATCTACAGCGCGAGCGACGCTGAAATGCGAAAGGTGATGACGACGCTGTCAATGGCTGGAACCGCTGTCGCGTTGTTTGACAACGTGGCGGACAAGTTTGGAGGGGCAGCGCTCGACGCGGTGACCACCAACGACGGCGCGGGGGTGGCGGATCGGATCATGGGCGGTAACACCTTGCATGTTGGTGAAATGCGGGCGTTCCTCATAGCGAGCGGTAACGGCATGCGCTACCGAGGGGATATGGCGTCGCGGGTCATCGTGTCTGAATTGTACACGGACCATCCGCACCCCGAACACCGGAGCGGATTCAAGTATCCCGACCTTACAGGCCACGTTCGCGCCAACCGAGCGCGCTATCTCGGCGCCGCATTGACGATCCTCCGCGCCTACCTCATTGCGGGGCAACCGAAACAAGCGCTTGCCAAGCAATTCGGCGCTTTCAAGGGGTGGAGCGACCTGATCCGCGGTGCGTTGGTTTGGGCGGGCGCCGTAGACCCCTACGTCGGGGCTGACGAGTCGGATGCGGATGTGCGGGTGCTGGAGTGGGCCGGCGCGCTCGCCGCGTGGCAGGGGTGCTTCGGCGAAAGGCCGATGACCTCCGCGGAGGTGGCGGTGCTCCTCAATGAGAAGGATATCAGCGATGAGAGCAAGCTCCTCCGTGAATCGCTGGCAGACTTCGCTTTCAAAGGTACGAAACTGGACTCGTCCGTGCTTGGATGCTCGCTCCGTGGTTGGTGCGGACGGAAGGTCGGCCGGTATCAGGTGCTCAAAGCTCCCGACAAGAAACACAACGCGGTCGCGTGGTACGTCAAGGCCGATCCGGTCTACGGCCCGTGCCTCACGTGCGGCTCGCGGGGCCGGCGGAAGAACGGCGACGGGTTCCTGGTGTGCGACACCTGCGTGTTCGCCGACGAAGCCCCGATCCAGTGACCGGATGGGGAGGATCCGGGAGGATCCGGTTTGGGCCATCCTACCCGAAGTCAAGCCTTATCAACGCCGAACAATTGCTGGGGGTAGCATGGGGAGGATGATCTCTATTCTCCGCGTGGAGCGAGAATCACAGGACGAACACCCTTGTCGGGCCAGCGATCGGAATCGTCCCCATCCTACCGAGCTCATGGAAACGGTAGCCTGCACAATCCGAATATGAGGGGAGGATCGATTCCCGCATGCTACCCGATGCGTCGCCGGAAGGGTCCGGTTTCTGACGCCTCACGCGCGCGAGGGACATCCGCGGGCTGGCGGGAAGCGGCGACTTTCCGCCGGCACCGTGTTTCGGGAGTCGCAGCGATCGCGCGCGCGCGCGAGACCCTTTTGTTGGCTTTCCTGACGCCTTGCGCGCGCGAGGCGCCGCGGGGTCACCCTGAGACCTGACGCCTCCGCGCGCGGAGACCCTCAACGCGCTTTCGAGGCTCACGATGCTCTCGCTACCCCCCGAAGCGATGTCGGACAAAGGCATAGGCAAGTCGCGCGAGGAACAGCAATATTGCTAAACCAAACACGGCTTTTCCGAGGTACTCAAGGCGTCCGTTCGTTCGCTCGTTTGCGACAAAGTAGCCGTAGAGCGCGAAACCCATGATGGCGACCCATGCGACGAGGGAGAGGGGGTCTACCGGATCTTGATGCATGTCGCCCGTGGCGCGGCGGGAGGGGGAGGATCCCGGGCTTCCGAAGGCTACCACGCGCGCGCCACTGTCCAAAAAGTGATGCTCCAAGGCGGGAGGAGCGTGCAAGTAGACAGGCCCGGCCACGCGCGCGAAGCCTGCCCGCTACTTCGCCTCGATCAGCTTCAACCGCGCCCCCTGCATGCCCGTGACCGCGGTGCGCAGGTCGTCCATCCCGAGCGGCGCATACACACGCTCGGTGACGCGGATGTCCGAGTGTCGGAGGAGCTTCGACGCGATGTGAAGCCCCGCCCGCTTGGCAACGTGCAGGCCGAACGTGCGCCGCAGGTCGTGGATCGTGACGCCCACGAGCGCCGCCTCCTCCCGCACGGTGTCCCAGGCCCGCCGGAGGTCCCCGCGGTGCTTCGTGGCGTCACGCCCGGGGCTGAACCAGGGGCCGATCCGATCCACGGTGCCGAGGTAGGCCACGGTGCTTTCCGAGAGGGGGATCGTCTGCGGCCGGCCGGCCTTGGGAGAGGGGATCCGCCACAAGCCGCCGTCCAGGTCGAAGTCGTCCCAGCGGGCCCCCAGGACTTCGGACTTACGGGCGCCGGTGTCCATGAGCAGGACGAACGCCGCCCGCACGAACGGATCCGGCAACGCGTCGAACGCCGCGACGACGCGCCCGAACTCGTCATCGGTCAGGACGCGGGCCCGCGGGGGCGCCTCGCGGTACGGCTTGATCCCCATGGCGGGATTCTCGCGAATGACCTTGGTTTCAACCGCATGCTCGAAGCAGGCGCGAACCGCCGCCAGCCAGCGGTTGGCCGACGTGTGACCGCGCTCCGCTACCGCGAGCATCCCAGTCTCGACATCCGCACGGCTGATCTGATCGAGGGGCTTGCGGGCCCACCGTGCGGCGACGGTGGCGATCGGGTGCGGCGCCTCATCCGGCTTGCGCTTCCGGGCGTGCTTCCGGTCGGCGTGCTCCGCGGCCAGGTAGTGCTCGTCATGGCGCGGCTGCTTCTTGCGGCGCCGGACGCCCTCCAGGTAGTCGTCACGCCACTTGCTGAACGTCGGCATACCCGCGCGCTCCTCCCGAGCGGCAAGGGGATCGACACCTTGCACGAACTCACCGAGCTTGATCTGCGCCATCGTGCGGGCGGCGTCGACGGTCAGGGGTCCGTACTCGCCGAGCGTCATGCGGCGCTGCTGGCCCCGCCCGCCGTACTCGATGAAGAACACCCTCTTGCCGCTGGCCCACGCGGTGACGCCGAAGCCGGTCAGGGTGTCGTCGTACAGCTTCGCGCGGTCGGCACCTTCGGGGACCTTGAGAGCGTCTACGGTGCGCTTCGTGATGTGGGCCTTCATGGGGTTCCTCGCTGCGGGGGGCTCGGTCGTACGGTCGTACCGCGGTCGTACGGCGCGGCGCGGTCGTACACCGGTCGTACCGCGGGGTCAACCTCGGTCGTACGCTCGTCAACGCTTATATCCCCATAGTAACTGTATTCGATGGGCGCTGTCAACACCCAGTATCAGCCGGTCAACGCGTGATCGTGTGATTCGTAATCAGCAGGTCGTCGGTTCAAGTCCGATCTTCGGCTCCATCAGATAAAAAGCAACGCCCGCCGCGGAGAAATCCCGGCGGGCGTTTCTGCGTCCGGGGACGCGGGGCCACGTACGTCTCGTAGGCCACCAGCCGCCCCGTCGCCGCGCCCGGGTACACGGCGGCGTCCATGTCGTCGCACTGCCCAGGAAGCCTTGGTACCCACTAAGTACCAGATGACGCCGAGCCATCACCACCCATGACGCCGCCCGTGAAAGAACTTCCCTTCTGGCCGCAGATGGTGCTCATCGCTGTCGTCATCCCGGGGCTCTTCTGGATGAAGGCCGGCCGCGTCGATGGGTTCGCGATCGGCTTCACCGCGCTCCTGCTCCTGCTGGCCGCCGGCGTGCACTTCCTCCCCCGCATGGACAGCCCGCTGCTCGATCGGCATGCCGCGGACCTGGCGAAGCAGCCGCTGTCCCCCCACCCCCTGGACCGGCTGGTGTTCCTCTGGGTGGCCTGCATCCCGTGCTCGCCACTCATCCTGTACATCATCGCGAACATGACGACCCTGACGGGGGACAACTGGCGCACCATCCTCGGCAGCAAGGTGCTCGTGTGCGTCGTCCTCCCCCTGATCGGTGCGCTGCCGTTGCTCAGGTACATCAGGGGACCGGCGGCGCTCTACGCCCTGCTGTTCGCGGTGGTCGGCACCCTGTTCCCCGTCGCCTTCGGGTTGCCGGCGCTGGCGGACCTGCTCGGCGGCCTCCGTCGCGAACAGGTGACCGTCACCGCCGTGCGGCGCATCGTCGTCGCCAGGCAGGGGCATGGTGAGGAGGCCACCGACATCCTCGACGTGGACCTCGCGGACGGACGCACCCTGCAGGCGAACACGCGCAATGCCCGTCTGCGTACGCTCGCCGAAGGCCCAGCGATGCTCACGTTCCTGCGGTACACGGGGAGCATCATCGAAGTGAAGGACGAGTAGCGGCGGAGCTCGAGGGCAATGAAGCCGCCGCACGAGCTACCAAAGAGCACGACCTGATCCTCGCTCACCTCAGGTGGTGATCGCCAGATCATCACGCTCCGGTGGCCAGGAGTCCGCGTCGGCGGGCTCCATCAGCCAGGGGCGCGGCCCGTGACGCTGCTCGAGCGCTACGGCGAGCGGCGGACGCCCGGTGGTGTTCACACCCTCGTACTCGGACGCGTAGGGCGTCGGGTCGACACGATTGCCTGCCAGCGAGAGGTACCGCAGCGTCGTCAGGTAAGGCGACGCCGCGAGCGCCTCGACGCCGGCCTCCCCGATGTCGTCGTCGGTGAGCGCGAGCCAGCGCAGCCCGGCGACGTACGGGCTGCCCGCGATCGCCACCGCCCCCGCGTCGCCGAACGCCGCCCCGAGCCCGTGCATGTTCAACGAGACGAGCCGCTCGAACGCTGGGGTCGCGAACAGCTGCGCGACGTCGCCCAGCGGCGCGGTGAAGGTCACGTGCTGCACCGGTGCAACGGCGAACAGCGTGGGTGCCACCGTCGCGAACCGTTCGCCGGGCAGCGTCACGCCGGCGACCAGCCCGCGCCTGTACTCCACGCCGGTCACCAGGCCGGCGAGCTCGCGCGGCAGCGGCCGGCTGGCCCGCGCCACGCCGAGGTTGACCCTGCGATACAGCGCCTGGGCCTCGGGCGACCCGAGCGATCCACCGAGGCGGTGCGCACGGAGCGCCAGTTGGTCCTCGAGCAACACGGCCCGCGGATCGCCCGCGGACTTCCATTCGTGGAGCAGGGCGTGTCGGGCGGCCTCCGAGCCCGGCGCCGCGAGCACGCGCGCGAAGGCACTCACGTCAGCCTCGCCTGGCCCTGAGCGCGGCGAGCTGCTGCTCGAAGGCCGTGCACGCCGGATCGACGGTGAGCTTGCTCAGCTCCGCCAGGCAGAGTCGGGCGCGCGCCCGCGCCGCGCTGTCGAGCACCATGTCGGGGCGCACCCGCTCGAGCTCGGCGAGGAACTCCGCCTTCATGATCTGGAAGGAGGGCCCGGGCCCGAGCTCGTCCGGCGCGCCCGTCGCCAGATCGGCCTTCGTGCTGTATCGGAGCGCCGCAGGGCTGCCACAGGCGCCACAGACGGCGTGCGCGGTCCATGCGGTCCCCGCCCCCGTCACCGTGATCCCGCGCAGCGCCGCCTGACGGCACGACGGGCACGGCGACAGTTCGGTGGCGAGCTCGATCTCCGCGAGCGATCGCGCCACCCGCGGCCGCTTCCCGATCTGCACGTAGTAGACCTGCCCCAGCAACTCCTGCTTGCGCTCGTGCGCCTCGCGCCGGGCGCGGTGGTCGGGGTCCTCGGGGGTGTTGAGCCCGGCCAGCAGAAGGTCGCCGAGCGCCTTGTTCCGCGCGTGGAACGCCGGATCCGCCAGCTCTCCTGCGCGTCGGATGATCTTGTACGTCGCCGCCTTCAGGCGATCGCGACGCGAGACGAGTGAGGTTCGCTCGAAGCGCGTCGGGTCGCGGGCGTGAATCTCCCGGCCGCGCGGGGTCATAAAGGCCGACGGTGGGACCGCGTCGGTGCCCGCCGGGATCAGCGCGAGGATCTGCTTGATCGCGGCGATGGCCGCGTCGAGATGGGCCTCGGCGACCTCCAGCTCCGGGCGCGTCAGCGCCGACAGGTCGAGCGGGGCCTGTTCCGCACGAGCGTCCGAGAAGGCCAGCAGCTCACCCGGATCCGTGAGGTCGTTCATGTACGCTCGCTGTCGTGGTGCCGGTCGGCGCGTCGCGGGAGATGGATCGGCACGACGCTGGGCGGTGAATCGACTCACGCCGTCCCGAGGGGCCCACGGTGGCCTCGTCGGGAACCTACCCCGGTCGAGGGGCAGGCACGTCGTATTACGCCGCCAGCCCGCCCCGTCGACGAGGCCTCGGCAGGCCCAGTTGTACCGGAAGGAAGGGTGCATATCCACCACCCTCCCCGAGAGACCATGCTGCTGCTCCTGCTGGCCGGCTGTTTCGCCCTCCGCCCGTCGAACGGCGGGGGAGAGGTGCGCGACGTCGCGCCCCGCACGGCCGCCGCGGCCGATGTCGCCCTGCCGGAGGGCTACCGGATCGAGGTCGTGGCCACGGGGCTCACGTTCCCGACCGCGGTCACCTTCGACGACGCCGGTGGCATCTACGTCGTCGAGGCGGGGTACGCCTACGGAGAGGTGTTCACCACGCCGCGCATCCTCGAGGTGCTGCCAGGCGGGGGGCTCCGACCGGTGGTCTCGGGCGAGAATCCGCCGTGGACGGGCGCCGTGTGGCACGAGGGCGCCTTCTACATCGCCGAGGGCGGGCAGATCGACGGCGGGCGGATCGTGCGCGCGCGCCCGAACGGCCCCATCGAGCCGCTCGTCGAGGGGCTCCCCGGCCTGGGCGACCACCACACCAACGGGCCCGCCATCGGTCCGGACGGTTGGCTCTACTTCGGCCAGGGAACCGCCACCAACTCGGCGGTCGTGGGGGAGGACAATCGGGGCTTCGGGTGGTTGGAGCGCCACCCCGACTTCCACGACACGCCCTGCGAGGACGTGGTGCTGGCCGGGCAGAACTTCGAGAGCCGCGCGCCCGACGGGAAGAAGTCCACCACCGGCGCCTATGTCCCGTTCGGGACGCCGACCGAGGCGGGCCAGGTGATCGCGGGCCGGGTGCCGTGCAGCGGCGCGGTGATGAAGGTCCCGCTCGAGGGCGGGGGCCTGGAGATGGTTGCCTGGGGCTTCCGCAACCCCTTCGGCCTCGCCTTCACGCCGGACGGCACGCTCTACGTCTCCGACAACGGGTACGACGTGCGCGGGAGCCGCCCCGTCTGGGGCAACGGGGATTGGTTGTGGCGCGTCGAGCCCGGGCGTTGGTACGGATGGCCCGACTACGCGGGCGGGCAGGCGCTCGGGCAGCGCTTCGACCCCCCGGGCAAGAAGCCGCCGCGGCCGCTGCTCGCGGAACCCCCGGACACGCCACCCAAGCCGGCCGCCACCTTCGGGGTGCACTCGAGCGCGGACGGCCTCGACTTCGCCCGAAACGAGCAGTTCGGGCACGTGGGCGAGGCCTTCGTCGCGGTGTTCGGCGACATGGCGCCCAACGTCGGCAAGGTGCTCCACCCCGTCGGCTACAACGTCGTCCGCGTGGACGTGGCCACCGGTGTCATCCACGAGTTCGCCACCAATTCCGGCAAGACGCGTGGGCCCGCGTCGCTCCTGGGCACGGGCGGCCTCGAGCGGCCGGTGGCCGTTCGGTTCGATCCGGCCGGGACCTCCTTGTACATCGTCGATTTCGGCGTCATGACCACGCTCCGGCAGGGCGCCCAGCCCCGGCCCGGCACCGGCGTGCTCTGGCGCGTCTGGAGGGAAGGATGAGGTGGGCCGCGCTCCTGCTCCTCCTCGGGTGCTCGGCCCGCCGCACCGAGCCCATCGCCGGCCCGCTCGTCTTGGACGACGAGGCCGCGCGTGGCGAGCGGGTGTTCATGCAGAATTGCCATTCCTGCCATCCGTTCGGCGAGGGCGGGCTCGGCTTCTCGTTGAACGACAAGCCGCTCCCCGGCTTCATGATCCGCGCGCAGGTGCGCACGGGGTTCGGCGTCATGCCCGGCTTCGACGAGCAGCAGATCCCGCGGGAGGACCTCGACGCGCTGGTGGTGTACCTGCGCCGGCTCCGCAAGCACGGGTGAGCGCCGGTGGCGGCCAGTGTCAGAGCTCCGCCCGCCGCAACCGTAGCGAGTTCCCGATGACCGACACCGAGCTTAGGCTCATGGCCGCGCTGGCGATCATCGGGGAGAGGAGCCAGCCGAAGAACGGGAAGAGCACCCCCGCCGCGAGCGGCACGCCGAGCGCGTTGTAGCCGAACGCGAACACGAGGTTCTGGCGGATGCCGCGCATCGTCGCGCGCGAGAGGCGGCGGGCGCGGACGATGCCACGCAAGTCTCCCTTCACCAGGGTGACACCGGCGCTCTCCATCGCCACGTCCGTGCCCGTTCCCATCGCGATGCCGACGTCCGCGGACGCGAGCGCGGGGGCGTCGTTGATGCCGTCTCCCGCCATCGCCACGACGCGGCCCTGGGCCTTCAAGCGGCGGATCACCTCGGCCTTCTGGTCGGGGAGCACCTCGGCTTCGACCTCCTCGATGCCGAGCTTGAGCGCGACCGCATTGGCGGTGGTGCGGCTGTCGCCGGTGAGCATGACGATGCGGAGCCCCTCCTCGCGGAGCATCCGGATGGTGTCGGGGGTGGACTCCTTGATCGGGTCGGTGACCGCCACGACGCCGGCGGGCTGCCCGTCGACGGCGACGAGCATGGCGATCTGGCCCTCCGCGCGGAGCGCCTCGGCACGCGTGACGAGCGCGGTGGCGTCGATCCCGCGCTCCTCCATCAAGCGCGCGTTGCCGACGAGCACGGTGCGCCCGTCCACCTGGCCCTCGACGCCGCGCCCGGTGAGCGACTTGAAGCCCTGCGTCGGCGCCAGGGCGAGGCCGCGGGCCTCGGCGCCCTTCACGATCGCGGTGGCCAGGGGGTGCTCGCTGCCGCGCTCGACGCTGGCCACGAGACGGAGGAGGGTGTCCGCGTCCACCGGGTTGTGGGGGGCGTTGCGGGGGGCTTGCCCCCCGCCCCATGAAACCACTTCGACTGCACCGAGCGTCGGCTTCCCCTCGGTGAGCGTGCCCGTCTTGTCGATGACGAGGGTGTCGACCTTCTCGAGGGTCTCGAGCGCCTCGGCGTCGCGGACGAGCACGCCCGCGGTCGCCCCGCGCCCGGTGCCGACCATGATGGCCATCGGCGTCGCGAGGCCGAGCGCGCACGGACACGCGATGATCAGGACGGCGACGGCGTTGAGGAGCGCGTACGAGAAGCGCGGCTCGGGGCCGATCAGCGCCCAGACGATGAACGTCGCGAGGGCGACGAGCATGACCAGCGGCACGAACCACGCGGAGACGGTGTCCGCGAGGCGCTGGATGGGCGCGCGGGTGCGTTGGGCCTCGCCCACCATGCGGACGATCTGCGCGAGGAGGGTGTCGCGGCCGACCCGCTCGGCGCGCATGAGGAAGCCGCCGGCGGTGTTCACGGTGGCGCCGATGACCCGATCGCCCGTGCCCTTCGCCACCGGTAGCGGCTCGCCGGTGACCATCGACTCGTCGACGTGGCTCTCGCCCTCGAGCACGGTGCCGTCGACGGGGACCTTCTCGCCGGGGCGCACGCGGAGCTTGTCGCCGGCCTGGACCTGCTCGACGGGCACGTCCTCCTCACGCCCGTCGTCGCGGACGATGCGGGCGCTCGGCGGGGCCAGCGAGAGGAGCTTCTTGATGGCGTCGCTCGTCTGGCTGCGCGCGCGGAGCTCCAACACCTGCCCGACGAGCACGAGCGTGGTGATGACCGCGGCGGCTTCGAAGTAGAGCGGCACCCGCCCGTGGTGGCCCCGGAAGGCTTCGGGGAGCGCGCCGGGGAACAACGTGGCGAAGACGCTGTAGCCCCACGCCACCCCGATCCCGAGCGCGATGAGCGTGAACATGTTGGGCGAGCGGTTCTTCACCGACGCCGCGCCGCGCACGAAGAAGGGCCAGCCGCCCCAGAGGACGACGGGGGTTGCCAAGGCAAGTTGGATCCAAGCATCGAGCTGGGCGGGAAGGAGCCGCTGGACGGGCTGCCCGGGGAGCATCTCGGACATCACGAGGAGCAGGACCGGGACGGTCAGGATCGCGCTCCCGACGAAGCGACGCTGCATGTCCACGAGCTCCCGCGAGGGGCCCGTCTCCTCGGCCGTCACCTCCATGGGTTCGAGCGCCATGCCGCAGATCGGGCACGACCCGGGGCCGTCGCGGACGATCTGCGGGTGCATCGGGCAGGTCCATTTGCGGGAGCCCGACGGGCTTGGGGGCGCTGCGGTGTGTGCCTCGTGCCGGGCGGGCGGCGTCTGGGCGTAGCGCGCGGGCTCGGCGACGAACTTCTCGTGGCAGCGCGCGCTGCAGAAGTGCCATGTGGTGCCGCCGTACTCGGCGGTCGCGGCGGCGCGGGTAGGATCAACCTGCATACCGCAGACAGGATCCCGCACGAGCGCGGCAGGAAGGCGAGTGGGAGCGGTCATTCGGGGCCTTTGGCGGAACGATTATCGGTATGCACGCGCCGTGCCGTTGGGGTGGCGCATCGAGGTCAGTGCGCCATCCCCGGGGCGGCCGCCTGCGCCGTCGGGAACCAAGCCTTGCGCCACTCCTGCAACTGGAGGATCTCCTTCTGCTGGGCGACGGTGATGCTGGCGGCGAGGTCCTTGATCTCCGCGCGTTCGGTCTTGCCGCGCGCCATGCCGGCCATGTGAACCGCGCCCTCGTGGTGCGGGATCATCGCGTCGATGAACGCGAGGTCGAACGGTTCGGCGGTCTTCAGCGCCTCGATCGACTTGGACATGTCCATCATTCCGGACATGCCGGAGTGGCCGGACATGCCGGAGTGCTCCATCCCTGCGCCCATCGCCGGTGCAGCGTCGCTACCGAACCAGGCCTTGCGCCACGCCGTCATCGTCGCGATCTCGGCCTCCTGGCTGGTGATGATGCTCTCGGCGAGGGCCTTGAGCTCAGGGTGCTCGGCGCGCTCGAGGGCGATCCGGGCCATGTCCACCGCGCCCTGGTGGTGCGGCACCATCATGTCGAGGAACATCCGGTCGGACGACGCCGTTTCGGGTCCCGGCGCCTCGGGCGTCACGTTCGGCGTCGCGTTGTGCACCATGGGGTGAGCGGGTTCGGCCGCCGGGCCGGCAGAGGTGCCTTCGCACGCGGCGAACAGGAGGCTCAAGGCGATGACAGGAGCGGTCGGCATGGATGTTCCGTGGGTTGCCTCGTCGCTGTAACGAATGGGGCGCGGTTGCGTCGTTTGGACGTCGGCGCTGGCTCATGGGGCTACTCCACTGGTTCATCCTTGCGATCGTGTCCGTGAGGGCATGCCTGTTCTCCGAAATAGACGAATCGTCATCGACGCAACTGATGGTTACACATCGTTACGCGCCTTCCTGTCGAGTTCGGTTGACGAAGCATCCATCATGCTTCTTGCGCCTTCGACACCGCCAACGAGGCCGCGAGCGTGCCTTTCCTGAGCTGCCGCGTGCGCCAGAGCACCCACATCGCGGGCAGCACGAACGCGGTCATGAACGTGAGCGTGACGAGGCCGCCGAACATCGGCCCGGCCATGCGCCGCGCCATGTCGGAGCCGACGCCCCGGCTGAAGAGCACGGGGAGCAGCCCGAAGAGGTTCATCGCGATGGCGAGGACCATGCCGCGCATGCGGCCGGCGGCGCTGTCCGCGGCGACCTCGGCGAGGCGCGCCGGCGTGAGGGTCTCCCCGCGCTCGAGCGCCCGTTTCACGCCCAGGTCGAGGTACACCGCGAGGACCATCCCGACCTCGGCGCCGACCCCGATGAGCGCGATCATCGCGACCCAGGAGGCGATCGAGAGATCGTAGCCGGCCGCCGCGAGGAACCAGATGCTGCCGAGCACGGAGAACGGCAGGGTCAAGAGCACGATGCTGGTCTCCCCGACGGTGCGGAAGGAGAGGTAGACCAGCAGGAACACGAGCACGACCGTGATGGGGACCATCAAGGCGAGGCGCTCCTGGGCGCGCTCGAGGAACTCGTACTGGCCGGTCCACTGGATCTGCAGCGAGGGGTCGAGGCCGAGGCGCTCGACGACCTCGCGGGCCTCGTCCACGTAGCCGCCGAGGTCGCGCTGACCGGGGTCGACGTAGATGTAGCCCGCGAGCCGCCCGCCCTCGTCGACGAGCATCGCGGGGCCGGGGACCCGGTTCACGTCCGCGAGCGCGCCCAGCGGCACCACGCCGAGCGCGGTCGACACGGGGAGGCTGCGGATGCCGGCCTCGTCGGCCCGGAAGTCGCGTCCGAAGCGCGCGATGAGGGAGTAGCGCTCCCGTCCGTCGAAGATGCGCCCCACGGGCATGCCGCCGAGGCCCATCTCGACCACGTCGAGCACGTCGTCGGTGGCGGCGCCGTAGCGGAGCACGTCGTCGCGGCGGGGCACCACCTCTACGAACACGGCCGCGAGCTGGCGCTCGGCGTAGACGCTGCGCGTGCCCGGCACCTCGCGGAGGGCGGCCTCGATGCGCTCGCCGGCGTCGTTGATGGCCTGGAGGTCGTCGCCCAGCACCTTCACGCCGACGGGGGTGCGGATGCCCGTCGTGAGCATGTCCACGCGCGCCTTGATCGGCATGGTGAAGGCGTTCTGGACGCCGGGGTAGTCCATCCCGGCCTCCATCTCGGCGACGATGTCGTCCACCGTGACGCCGGGGCGCCACTCGTCGCGCGGCCGGAGGGTGATTATCGTCTCGAACATCGACAGCGGCGCGGGGTCCGTGGCCGTCTCGGCGCGGCCAGACTTCCCGAGGACGCGCTCCACCTCGGGGATGCTCGCCAGGAAGGCATCCTGGGCCTGCAAGAGCGTGCGGGCCTGCTCCGCGGAGATGCCGGGCACCGTGATCGGCATGTAGAGGAGCGAGCCCTCGTACAAGGGCGGCATGAACTCGCGGCCGAGCCCGCTGTAGACGGGGACGGTGAGCGCGGTGGCGATGCCGGCGGCCGCGATGAAGGGCCAGGGGTGGCGGGTCGCGAGGCCGACGACCGGCCGGTAGATGGCCCGGAGCGGGCGGTTCACCGGGTTGGCGGCCTCGCGCGGCATCTTCCCGCGCAGGAGCGTGACGGCGAGGGCGGGCGCGAGGGTGAGCGTGAACAGCGCGGCGGCGAGCATCGCGAAGGTCTTGGTGTACGCGAGCGGCGTGAACAGCCGCCCCTCCTGCGCCTCGAGCGCGAAGATGGGCAGGAAGCTCACCGCGATGAGGAGGAGCGAGGAGACGAGCGGCCCGCCGAGCTCCCGGGAGGCCGCGAGCACCACCTCGGTGCGGTCCTCGTCCGGGTGGTCCTCGATCCGGCGGGCGGCGTTCTCGACGAGGAGGACCACGGCGTCGACCATGTCGCCGATCGCGATGATGATGCCGGCGAGCGACATGATGTTGATGGTCAACCCCATGAAATACATGGGGATGAACGCGACGGCGATGGCGCACGGGAGGACGAGGATCGGGACGAGTACCGAGCGCGCGTGGAGGAGGAAGACGCCGAGCAGGAGGGCGATGATCAGCACCTCCTCGCCGATGGACTCGAAGAGCGTGGCGACGGAGCCGCGGATGAGCTCGGAGCGGTCGTAGACGGGGACGATCTCGACGCCGGCGGGGAGGGGGACCTCCGCGAGCCGCGCCTTGACCGCGTCGATGACGGCGAGCGCGTTCTCGCCCTGCCGCGCGACGACGAGCCCGCCCACGGCCTCGCCCGTGCCGTCGAGGTCCGCGATGCCGCGGCGGATGTCGGGGCCGATCTCCAGGCTCGCGACGCTGCCGAGCGCCACGGGGGTGCCCCGCGCGTCGAGCCCGACGTGGACACGGTCGAGGTCCGCGAGGTCCTCCACGAGCCCGCGCCCCTGCACGTAGAGCTCTCGGCCGGCCTCCTCGAGCACGCGGCCGCCGACGTCGCGGTTGTTGCGCGCGAGCGAGGCGGTGACCTCATTGACGGTGACGCCCGCGGCCCGCATGCGCTCCGGGTCGAGCACCGCTTGGTACTGCTTCTCGAAGCCACCCAACGTCGCGACCTCGGCGACGCCGTCGACGCCCTCCAGCGCGAAGCGGAGGGTCCAGTCCTGCAGCGTGCGGAGGTCCGCGACCGAGAGCTGGCCGCTCCGGTCGACGAGGACGTACTGGTACACCCAGCCGACGGCGGAGGCGTCCGGGCCGAGCGAGATCTCCACGTCGGGCGGGAGGCGGGGCTTCAGCACGTCGAGCCGCTCGCTCACGCGCGTGCGGGCCCAGTAGGGATCCACGCCCTCCTGGAGCAGCACGTAGGTGAACGACATGCCGAACATCGTGAAGCCGCGGACGGCCTTGACGCCCGGGAGCGCCTGGAGCCCCGTCACGAGCGGGTAGGTGACCTGGTCCTCGACGAGCTGTGGCGAGCGGCCCATCCACTCGGAGAAGACGATGACCTGGGGATCGGAGAGGTCGGGGATGGCGTCGAGGGGGCTGCGGAGCGCGGCCAGGAGGCCGGCGGCGGTCGCGAGGAGGGAGGCGAGGATCACGAGGAAGCGGTTCCGGCCGCTCCAGTCGATGATGCGGGCGACGCCGAAGGCGGGGCGAGAGTCCTCCGCCCGACCGGAGGGAGACGCGGGGGGAACGTACGGCATTCAGCCGCCCTCCTCGGGCGCGACGTGCCCGGCGTGCCCGCCGCCCTGCATCTGCGTCTCCGAGTCGAAGAGGAACGTGCCGGCGGCGACGACCTCCTCGCCGGGGGCGAGGCCGGCGGTCACCTGCACCTCGTCGGCGGTGCGGACGCCGAGCGAGACGGGCCGCGGCGTGTAGCCGTCCGGGCCGGCGACGAAGACGAGCTGCCGGGTCCCCGTGTCGACAACCGCGCCGCGGGGGACCCAGACGCCCTGGGTCTCGCTCCCGTTCCACGTCGCCGTGAGCGGGCGGCCGACGCCGATGTCGCTTCCGGAGAGTCGCTGCGGGAGGAGGCGGACGCTGCGGCCGGCGGGCCCCGCGGTGGGGAGGACCTCGGAGACGGTGGCGGTCCAGGTGTTCGCGCCGTCGGTGAGCGTCACGGCGGTGCCGACGGGCGGCGGGGCGACGGTGACCATCTCGACCACGCGCGCGTCGGTCGCGGCGATCTCGGCGACGAGCCCGCCGGCGCCGAGCCAGCTGCCCTCGCGTGCGGGGCGGGAGACGACGATGCCGGACACCGGCGCGCGCACGGTGAACACGTCGGGGACGGTGGCGCCGGCGGCGTCGATGTCCGCGGTGGGCACGCCCAGCGCGAGGAGCCGCCCCCGCGCGGCGCTGGCCCAGGGCTCGCCGAGGGGGCGGGCGATCTGGAGCTCCTCGAAGGCCGCGCGTACCTCGGGGAGCCACACGCGCGCGAGCACCTGGCCGGCGCGCACCGCCTCGCCGACGCGGGGAACGCGCTCCTCTCGGAGCTGGCCGCCCGCGGTGACGGTGACGCGGCGGGTGCGCGAGGGGTCGAACGTGGCGGAGGCGGGGGCGCGGTGGCGGGTCGCGGCGGAGCCCGCGCGGGCGGGGACGGTGCGGAGGCCGATGGCGGCGGCGGCGTGGGGGGTGACGGGCACGGGCATGGCCATGCCGGCATTGGCGTCCGGCTCCACGGGGGCGCCCGCCGCGGGGGGC
>JAUXTN010000055.1 GCA_030684355.1 Pseudomonadota bacterium | reverse complement strand
GGGGTCGCGCTGGACGCCGCCGCTGTCGCCGCGCGTGCCCGGGGGCACGGTGCCCGCGCCGCGCGCCACGTCGAGCACGCGGTAGCCCTCCCACGTGCGCAGGAAGATGGCGCGGGGGGCCTGCCGGTCGGTCCAGAGCGGGGTGAGGCGGAGGGGGGCGTCGCGGAGGGCGCGCTCGATGGGGTCCGCGGCGATGCGCGGGGCCACGGCGAGGGCCTCGCCGGCGCGCAGGCCGCCGACGGGATCGCCGTTCTCATCGCGCGCGGTCACGGGAGGGGCGAGCGCGGCGGCGGTGCGGGCGAGGAAGTCCGCGATGGCGCGGCCGGCGGCCTCCTGGGCGGGCTCGTCGGCGAGGAGGCTGCGCGTGCCGAGGGAGCGGACCTGGTCGCGGCTCGCGGCGTCGATGGGGGCGGGGTCGCCGCAGGGGACGTCGGGCTCGGCGCTGTCGGGCGGCCACGCCGCGGTGAGCAGGCGCGAGGCCCACACCTCGGGGTCGCTCGCCTCGCGGCAACGGCCGACCCACTGGCTCACGTAGCGGGGCGGGAGCAGGGGGCCGTGCAGCAGGTCGGGCTCGCCGACGAGGCCGGAGAGGTCGTCGAGGGCGGCGTCCGCGGCGGGGGGCACGCCCATCGCGACGAGGGCCTGGCGCGACCGATCGCGGGCACCGGCGATGGTGAGCTGCATGGCGGTGACGCGGGCGAGCGCGCCCTCCACGGCGAGCAGCGCGGCGCGGCGGACGCGGTGGCGACGGAGCTCCAACTGGTCGTCCGCCTGGCGGGACGTGCGGCCGCCGCCGCCCTTGCTCCAGATCGCGCGGAGCGCCTGGGTCCGCGCGGTCAGGAGCGCGCGGACGCGCTGGCGGACGAGGTTCCCGGCGAGCCAGCCCCAGCCGATGGCGACGAGCAGGCCGATGGCGGCGCCGGCGGCCCAGGGGGGGAGCTCTTCTCTCCAGTCGATCGCGGACACCGGCGCGGTCGTGCCGGTCGTGGGGGGGGCGGCGATCTGGTGCTGAGGCATGGGGCCCGTGCTCGGCGTCGGCGCCGCCGCCGCGTGACTCCACCCCGTCAGCCCCACCGTCGCCAGCCCGCCCACCGCGATCCCCACCGCCGCCGCGCCCGTCCGCACGAGCCCCGGCGCCGGCAGCGCCGCGACCGCCGCCTCCAGCTCCGCCCGGTGCGGATCCGGCGGCGGACCGTCCGGCCCCGCGCCGAGGAGCCCCACGCGGGTCTGCTGGTCGCGGAGCTGCGCGGCGACCTGCTTCAGGCCGAGCTCGATCTCCAGCAGCGGCTTCAACGACTCGCGCCGGAGGTGCCCGCCGAACAAGCCCGCGATGCGACCGTGGAGGTCGCGCACGATCTTCGCCTCCTCGTTGTCGAGGTGGCGCAGCAGCGCCTCGAGCTGGCCCTGGTCGACCCCCGTGAGCGTGCGGTCCTGGGTGGCCGGCGCGAAGAGCACGGCGTACCGCTCGCGGATCCGCTCGCCCTCCTCGAACGGGCCCACGCGCACGTTGTCCGGGAGCCCCATCGCCGCCCCCCCGAGCGACGCGGCGAGCGCCCGCGCCCGCACCGCGGCCTCCGAGGTGTCCTCGAACGGGCGCACCCACTCCTGGTGCTCCAGGCTGCGCACGGCGGCGAGGCCCTCGGCGGGATCGGTCACCGGGCGCGCCTGCACGCGCGCGACCAGCGTGGTGAGCGCATCGTAGGCGGCGCGCTGGATGGCGTAGTCGCGGATGCGGGCCTCGGGCACGTCCAGCGACGCGACGGAGAAGAACGCCACCTTGGGCTCGCCGGGCGGGAGGTGGGCGAGGCGGCGGCTCACGGGCTCGCTCTGGCGCAGGCCCGACCCGACGAGCGCGACGGCGAACGCGGCGCAGCTCGCCAGGACGATGCTCGACGAGAGCGGCCCGGACAGGGTCATCTGGGAGAGGAGCCAGATGCGCGCGAGGAGCGGCGGCGGCGTGCCGCGCGCGGGGTCGAGCCCGGCGGCCCAGCGCTCGAGCTTGTAGACGCGGTCGAGCGCGCGACGGGCCACGTCGGTGTCGCCGAGCGGGGGCAGCACGATGACGAGGTGGAGCCCCGCGTTGCGCTGCTCGGGGGGGCGCGAGAGGTCGAACATGACGCGGTAGCGGTCGTGGACGACGCGGGTGACCTGCTCGGTGAAGACGATGAGATCGTCGTCGCCGCCCGCGAGCACGTGCACGAACGCGATGAGATCGAGGCGCCGCTCCGACTGCTCGGTCGCGAACCGGCCGGCCTGGAGGAGGTCCTCCAGCACGGGCACGAGCCGCGCGCCGGCCTCGGCCGCGGGGGTCGCGAGGCGGCAGATCAGCGCGTCGTCCCCGGAGAGCGACGACTCGATGCGCTGGAGCACGCTCTCGCCGAACGGGCCGACGCCCAGGAGCACGGTCGGGTTCGCCATCAGGGGCTCCCAATCTCACGTCGGCGAGGGGACAGGCGGGGGGACACTAGCCGCTCACCTCGGACTCGAGCCCGCGCGCGGCCTCCCGTTCCTCCTCGATGAAGCGGATCTCGCCGTCGCGGCCCTCCGCGTTCGCCTTGCCGTATGCGCGCTTCAAGCGCTCCTGCAAGGCGCCGAGCTCGGCGCGGAGCCGGGTGCGGCCGCCGGTGTCGACCCGGAGCTGGCCCCACTGGCGCACGGCCTCCTCCTCGATGTCGCCGCGAAGGCCGGGCTTGAGCGACTCGTAGCCGCCGAACGCCGCCGCGCGCTCCTTGCCGAGCACGCCGCGCGCGCCGGACGAGGACCACGACAGGACGCCGTCCTCCTCGAGGATGCCCCCGAAGAGGTTCACCAGGGTGAACGCCCGCACCCGGAGGGCGCGCTCGTCCCGCTGGCGCCGCGCCTCGTCTTCCTGCGTGCGCCGCTCCTCGGCCCGCCGGATCTCCAACGGATCGAGGTCGGGCAGGCCCGGATCGGACTCCCACGCGGCCTCGATGTGCAGCGGGTAGGAGCGGGTCTTGTCGTCGCGGACCTTCTTGTAGGCCGGGTAGAGCACGCTCGCGACGTTCTTGAACCAGTAGATCGGGACGCCGAGCTGCGCGCGGTAGAGCACCAGGGCATCGCGCTCGTCCCAGTCGGGCAGCAACGTCACGCCGTTCGCGACGCGGCGGAGGATGCTGCCGAGGGCGCCGGCCTCGTCCGTCGCGAAGCGGGAGTGCAGGCCGGCGAGGAACACGTCCGCCGGGCGCACGGTGGTGTCGCCGCGCTTGGTGTGGTCCATCTGGGCGAGGAGCACGCAGTCGTCGGTGACCCGCTTCAGGCGGTCCTCGAGGCCGCGCTCGACCCGGGTGGCCGAGATGGCGGCGATCGTCTCGTCGAGCTTGCCCTCGCGGCGCATCGCGTCGAAGTCGACGCCGTCGTCGAGGCACGCGATGTAGCGCTGCTCGAGCTCGAGGGCGGAGCCGAGGTCGAGGTTCATCGCCTCCAGCGCGCGGCCGTAGACCTCGTTCGCCTGGGCGCCGAGGCGGTCCTTCACGACGGCGACGATCTCGCTGGCGTCGCGCTCGCGGAGGCGGCCGTCGGCGTCGCGCGCGGGGGTGAACGCGGCCGTCACCTCGGCGAAGATCTTCTTGGTGTCGAAGAGCGAGGCGCGGTCGAGGCGGTGGGCGTAGAACACGTTCCAGAGCCGCTCGCGGCGCCGGTCGTCGCGGAGGGCCTCGGCGTCGAGGTAGTACTGGGCGACGTCGGAGGTGGGGTCCGCCCCCGGGTCCTTGCGGAAGCGCTCGGTCGCGGCCTCGGTTTCCCGGGCGGTGAACTCGGCCACCTGGGACACGTTGCGGAACGCCGAGAGCAGCGTGCCGCCGACCTCGCGCAGCTTCGCCTCGAACGTGCGCCAGAACATCCGCTTCAGGTCCTCGCGGTGCTCCTGGGCGAGGTCCTGGTAGAAGCCGATCGCGCGCTGCTTGGCCGCGCGGAAGGCCGCGTTCTCGCGGTCGACCAGCTTGGTGAAGAAGCCCGGGTTCGCGTGCGTGCCGAGGTCCGCTTGGAGGCGCGCCTTCTCGTCCTGCACGGCCTGCCCGTCGATGTCCCGCCGCCCGCCGGCCTCCTCCTTCAGGAAGCCCTCCTCCTCGTCCTCGCTCGGCGCGATGAACGCCTCGCGCAACAGTTGGATGAGGAAATAGCGTTGGGAGATGGGGTTCACCTCCATCTCGTTGAAGAAGCCCCCGAACGTGCGGCCGTTCGTGAGGTCCGCCACCTGCGCCTCGAGGTAGCCGCGCACCTTCGTCTGCGACTCGGCGAAGTCCTTGCGGAGGTTCGCGATCGGCCGCTCGATCGAGGGGTTGCCCGGGCTGATCATCTGCGGCTCGATGTCGTTGATCGCGATGAGCTCGGTGAGGCGCTCGTAGATGGTCCCCAGCTTCGCCTTGAACGCGACGGGGATGCTCCGGGCGTCCTTCGCGGTCTGCGCCTGGATCGCCGAGAAGACGCCCTTGATGTTGGAGCGCTCCTCGTCCTGGGCGCGCCACGCGACGTAGGCCAGGAACTTGTCGTCGATCTGGCGGTCCTTGACCGCGCGATCCTGCTGCTCGAAGGTGGGGTCCCCGTAGTTGACGCGGAACTGCGGATCGTCCCCGCCGAAGCACAGGTAGTCGCGGAAGGCGCGGGCGACGTAGCGCAGCCCGGCGTACTTCACGATGTCGCGACGCGGGAGGTGGAGGATCGCCGTGCCGAACGCGGCGTAGTGCACGGAGAAGTGCCCGTTGGCGAGCTTCTTCTGGTGCTTGTCGTAGTTGTCGTACTCGCCGGCCTGCGCGCCGAGGAGCGGCGAGAAGATCTGGAGGAACGAGGCGTCGGCGACGGCGTGCTCGTAGCGCTCGATGGAGACGCGGTCGGGACGGTCGACGACGTAGGTGAGGCTGAAGGGGCGGTCCTTGACCGTGCGGTGGTCGGGGCGGCCTGGGTCGTAGTGGAATTCGATCTGGTCCTGGCCGCCCTCGTAGCCGAGCTGCCGGGTGAGGAATTCCAGCTCCTTGAGCGCCGCGTAGCCGTTGGCCATGATGTCGGCCTGGAGCTCGGGCTTCACCTTGTCGAGGAAGGTGGTCGGCATCGACAGCACGCCGACGACGTTGGGGCGGCCCCAGCCGTTGTCGAGCACGACGTCGCGCAGGAGGTACGCCATCGGGATGAACCCGCCCGACCCGGTGCCGCCCGCGATGGACGCGTAGAGCACGACCTGCACCACGGCGTCGTCGTTGTCGCGCCAGGGGTTGTCGCGCCGCGTGGCCTCGTCGAGCACCGCCGCGAGCTTCTTGCGGATGTGGGCGCGCTTGTCGTCTTCGAGGTTGTAGTAGAGGCCGAGGCGGCTCTCGATGCGGATCTGGCCGGCGCCGGCGCCCTGGGCCCCGCGGAACTTGTAGCTCCGGGGGATCCACTGGGTCACCATTGTGTCCTCGCGCTCCTCCAGCTCGCCGCGCTTGCGGGCCACGAAGGCCTGGCGGTCGAACGCGGAGACGAGGAAGCGGTTCTCGGCGGGCACGTTCCGCTGCTTGTCGAGATCGTCCTTGTTCGTGTCGATGGCGATGAAGTGGGTCATCGCGGCGATGCGATCCCAATTCGGGTGGCGGCGGAGCTTGCCGGCGAGGAGGTTGACGATCTTCCCCCCGTTCCCGCCGAGACCGACGAACAGCGTCGGCTTGAACTTGTCCTTGGCGATGATTCCCATGCCGTCCCCTCTACTCTCGCAGGATCTACTCGAACTTCACGTGCAGATTGCCGACGCGGTATACCACGCCGGGTGTGTAGCCCAGGGTGAGCTCCCCCGTCTCGACCGGCTCCCATTTGCCGGTCCGACGGTTCTTCTTCTCCAGGCCGGCCGCCTTCCTGAACCGGGTGCTCCCGCCCGCACCGGCCTCCAGCACGAGGATGGCGAGCCCCGGCTTGCGGAGGAAGTCGCCGTCCCCCGAGAGGCAGGCCCGCCCATCCCGGTAGAAGCCGCGCCGCCCGCCCGGCTGCTCGCGCAGGACCAGCGCCGTGCCGCGCTTCAAGCCGGCCTCGCTGCCGGCGATGCGCACCGTGGCGGCGGGATCGAAGTCGTGGGGGCGGAGGAAGCCGACGACCAGCCAGAGGCCGGTGAGCGTGCCGACGCCGCCCGCGATCCACGGCCACCAGCAGCGCAGGAACCCCGTGGGGTCGACGGTGTAGCCGACGGGGACCCGCACGGCGCCGGGCGCGTAGTGGGGGTTGGCGCCCATGAGCGTGACCACCGCGGTGGTGCCGGCGGCGGCGTCGCAGCACCCCGGGGCCTCGGCGCACACCTCCCACCGCAGGGGCTGCCCGGTGCCGGAGCCCACCGTGGCCTCCGAGCCGGGGACGGGCGTGCACGTCGCGACCAGCGCGGCGTCGAAGCCGCTGGGCGTGCAGGTCACCGGCACCCGATCGGCGTTCGTCGAGCCGGAGAGATCGAGGGTGGCGCAGCGCCGGGTGCCGCCCCGCTCGCCACGCCAGCGCCCGAGATCGAGCGGGTTGGGGTTCACCGCCAGCGTGAGGTCGAGGAACCCCTCGATCGCCACGGGCCGCCGCGCCGAGAGGTCGAGCCAGGTGTTGGTGAAGCGGACCTGCGCCTGGACCGGGCGGCCGTCCACCGAGGGGCCGCTCGGGGACCACGAGCCGCGGAAGTGCCCGTCGCCGGTCTGGGTGAGCGGGATCTGCTGCCCGTCGACCTCCACGACCGCCTTGAAGCCGTCCGCGGAGAAGAACGCGGCGTCGTCGAAGGTCTGGCCGCGGAAGAGCAGCTCGGCCTCGATCGGCACGGTGTCGCCCACCTGGGCGCGCGGCGGGATGACGAGGGAGGGGACGAGGTCGTAGCGGAGGATGACGCCGTACTCGACGTCGCCGGGTGCCGACGGCACGGCGAGCGTCCACTCGCTCGCGACGTTGGGGTCGTTCGGCGCGCGGAAGACGACGTAGTGGCGGCGCGGGTCGTCGCAGATGGTAGGGGCGTTGCCGAGCGCCACGCTCCGGGGGCAGCCGTTGTCGCCCTGGGCCTGCACCGGCACGGGCCCCTTCGGCCCGGCGAGCGTCGCGGTGTAGGCGGGGCCGGGCCGGGTGGAGGCGGTCATCGCGAGGACCTCGACCACGAAGCGGGGCACCGCGAAGGTCTTCGACGCGCCGCTCGCGAGCGTGCCGACCTCCGGGTGGGAGCCGAGCGCCCGCGCGTAGCCGTTGGTGAACGCGCGGAGCACCTGGCTCGCGTCGTTCATGAAGGTGAGGGCGTCGGGGGTGCGCGCCATCGGCCGCAGGAAGATCTCGCCCTGCTGGCGCGCGTCCTCGCTGCCGAAGAGCCCGAGGATCACGGTGTCCAGGGCGTCGTTCGTGTCCAGGCCGGCGATGCGCGGGGACTCGTCGGGCTTCACGTCGCTCGGGGAGCCATCCGTGAAGAACAACAGGAGCTTGCCCTCGCGGTCGGAGGCCTCGAGGCGGCGGCGGGCCTCCTCGAGCGGGCGGCGGAAGAACGTGCCGCCGCTGTATGGGAGGGCGCGGATGGCCGCGGCGTCGGTGACGACGGGCGGGTCGGCGTTGGCGTCGGCGCCGAACCCGATGACGGTGACCCGGTCGGTCGAGCCGCGCGCGAGCCCCTCGACGACCAGGGTGCCGAGGACCGCGGCGCGCTCGGGATCGTTGGGGGGGAGCACCTGGTTCGTGCCGTCGACGCGGGCGCCGGTGGCCATCGAGCACGAGGTGTCGAGGACGAGCGCCATCTCGACGCCAGGGGAGGCGTGGGCGGTGCCGAGGAGGGTGGCGCTCAGCAGCGTCGAAAGGGCGAGGATCATCCGGGATCCACCTGGAAGCACGTACTGCCGCAGCGGTAGATCGCGCGCGGCGAGGGGGCGTGGCCGGTGCGGCCGTCCGGGACGTCCTTCCAGGCGCGGGTGCGCGGGTCGTAGACCTCCACGGGGACCGACGCAAGCAGGATCAACCGGTTGGGGCCCCGCGTGGCCCGGAGGCGCACGAGGGCGTTGCGGGTGCGGCCGTTCACGTCGCCGTCGGCGTGGAGGCCGAGCGCGGCGTCGCGGTAGAAGCCCGCCGAGGCGCCGGGGCACTCGACCAGGACGAGCGCGGACGACTTCTTCAGGCCCTTCTCGGAGCCGGCGACCTTCACCGTGGCGGAGGGCGAGAAGCGGGCGGGGCGGAGGAGGCCGAGCAGGACCAGGCCGGAGAGGGCGAGCAACGCGGAGGGGCCGAGCCAGGCGGCGTGGCAGCGGTACCAGGGCACGCCGGTGACCTGCCAGCGCAGCGCGACGGTCTTCTGCTCCGCGGCGAATTCGGGGGTGAGCGGCATCACGCGCAGGCCGGCGTCGGGCGGCGAGCGGTCGTCGGCGCAGCTCGGCACGTCGAGGCAGAGGAGGAAGAACGGGTGGGCGGGATCGAGCGCGGCGACCCGCCGGGCCGTGCCGAGGTCCATCTTGTCGTTGTCGCCGTTGGCGTTCTGGTAGCCGAACACCGGCCGCGCCTTGCACGCGCCGCTCCCGACGGCCTCCAGCTCCCAGCCGTGCTCCATCGCCGCCTGCGACCGGCTCATGTCGAGCGGCTTGCAGGTCTGGCTCCAGGGTGTGCCCGCCGCGACGGTGCCGAAATCGAGCAGCTCCTCGAGCACCACCTTCAGCGGGAGGCGCACGCGCACCTCGACCGGCGGCATCACGATGGGGGCGGCCGCCACCCCGCCCACCGGCGCGGGCAGGATCTCCAGGCGCCACGAGTGGCTGGAGACGCTCGTGTACGCGCCGTCGAAGCGGTAGCGGTCGTCGGGACGCGCGGACGACCGGGCGACCTCCGCGCCGTTGTCGTAGAGCACGACGGTGGTGGCGGGGTCCGCGAGGATGGCGTCGACCCGCTGCCGGGCGGCGCCGCTCTCGGGGCGCACGAGGCTCACGTTCCCGCCGCAGGGCATCCCGACGTAGCAGACGCCGGGCAGATCGGAGGTGTCGAAGCCGATGCCGATGTCGCTGACCGTCGCCTCGGCGACCCCCTTGGCCGGGCAGGCCACGCGCCCGTCCGCGGTGCCGCCGGCGCGGATCGTGAGGGTCCGGGGCGTGGGGGAGGGCGGGGGCGTCCACGTGGCCTGGAGGTTGGCGTCCGCGGGCACGGTCACGTCGGGGGCGCCGGCGAGGCTCAGGGTGAAGGTGAGCGACGAGGCCTTCGGGGTGGGCGCCGGCACGGCGTCGGCCTTGTCGAAGAGAGTCGCGCGCAGGGTCGTGGGCTGGCCGCTCGCGAGGGCGGCGCCGGCCGCGGGGGCGAGGACGCGGGCGCGGAAGGCGCACACGTCGACGGTGAAGGCGAGGGGCGCGGAGGTGGGGCCGCCCATGCGCTCGTGCTTCCCGAGCGTCGGCGCGGTCGGGACGAAGGTGATGCGCGGGGACGCGGAGGCGGGGAGGACGATGTCGGCGACGACCGTGCCGTCGGGCCGGACGCGCGCGGGGACGTTCTTCGGCGGGCCCACGCCGTCCTCCACGACGAAGTAGCCGCTCGGGATCGCGTGCACCGCGCCCTGGTCGTCCCGTACGCTCGCCTGGATGGTGACCGTGTCGTCGACGCTGTAGGGCCCGGGCGAGACGTGGTCGATCGTCGGGCGCAGCACGGTCGGCGGCGGGGTCGGCGCGACGCGATCCTGCCCGTCCACCACGTGCTGGAAGATGGTGTCGGCCTTCGGGTGGTTCTTGCACCGCGGCGACTCGGGGTCGATCGCCTGCCACGTCGGGTTGCGGAACAGGAAGGACGTGTCGCAGGTGCTGTCCTCCTCGTCCCAGCAGCTCCAGCACTGCTTCCCGTCGGTCACGAAGTTGTGGTGGTGCCAGTCCCCGTGCCCCCGGCGCTGGGCGGGCTGGCCGCAGGCGTCGGCGTTGCGCGGCGGCGTGCCGTCGTAACCGCCGACGCAGTAGGTCACCCCGAGCTCGAAGAACGCGGAGAGCGGGCCGGCGTGCGCGGGCGGCGCGGCGAGCAGCAGCGTCAGCAGCGGGGCCACGAGCATCAGGGCGTGC
>JAUXTN010000049.1 GCA_030684355.1 Pseudomonadota bacterium | reverse complement strand
GCGCGCGGTTCGGGTGGACACCGATCGGTTCCCCACCGAGCTCCAACTGTCGATCGCCCCGGGGGATCCGCTCGCTCCGGGCCTCCTGCGCGCGCCGGAGATGGAGGTGAACCTCGCGGACGTGAGCGCCGTCTGGTACCGCCGCGCGGCGATCGCCAAGCGCCTGCCGGCCGACCTGGACGCGCAGACGCGCGCCGCCTGCCTGGGCGAGAGCCGCCGGGTGCTCTTCGGCTTCATCGACGGGCTCGGGGTCTACACCCTGGGCGGCAAGGCGGCGGTGGAGCGCGCCGAGATCAAGGTGTTGCAGCTCCAGATCGCGCGCGCGGTGGGCCTGGACGTGCCGCGCACCCTCGTCAGCAACGACCCCGCGCAGGTGCGCGCGTTCGCGGCGCGCTGCGACGGGGCGCTCGTCGCCAAGATGATGCACTCCTTCGCCATCTACGACGACGCGGGGAACGAGGGCGTCGTCTTCACCAACCCCGTGAGCGCGGCGGACCTCGCGGACCTCGACGGGCTCGCCCTGTGCCCCATGACCTTCCAGGAGCGGCTGCCCAAGGCGCGCGAGCTCCGGGTGACCGTCGTGGGCGACCGCGTGTTCGCCGCCTCCATCGACTCGCAGGCTTCCCCCCGCGCGCAGCACGACTGGCGACGAGACGGCGAGCGGCTGATGGAGGACTGGCAGCCCACCGCGCTGCCCACCGCCGCGGAGGAGGGCCTCTTGCGGCTGGTCGAGCGGCTGGGCCTGGACTACGGCGCGGCGGACTTCATCCTCACGCCCGACGGCCGGTGTGTCTTCCTCGAGATCAACCCCGCGGGCGAGTTCTTCTGGCTCCAGGATCACCCCGGGCTGCCGATCGCGGAGGCCATCGCCGACGTGTTGTTGGGCCTGGCGCCGCGCCGGGCGGTGCCACTGTACCTGCGCGGGTAGAGCGAGGGGTTTGGGCGACCGACGTGGGGCGCGGTGCCCGGCGCCTGCCAATCCGAGTGACACGAAAATATCCCGAGGCGCCGCCGC
>JAUXTN010000048.1 GCA_030684355.1 Pseudomonadota bacterium | reverse complement strand
CCCCCCGCCACCAGAGCCCCCTCGCCACCAGAGCCCCCACGCCCCCCGCCCGCCCAATCACCCCACCGCCCCCGCCACCACGTACACCCCACCCTGGTCCGAACCCCAAGCCGCCGCGCCGATCACGAGGTCGTCCATGCCGTCGCCGTTGAAGTCGCCCACGGCGAGGTCGTCGCCGGGGTCCTCGACCAGGTCGGTGGACACCCAGGTCAGGTCGGCCCCGGACAGGTCGTGCCAGCCGACCGAGACGGGGCCGTAGACGAGGTGGATCCGCCCGAGCGGCGCGTCGGGCTCGGACACGACGAGGTCGGGCGCGCCGTCGGCGTCGAGGTCGCCCGTCGTGACCGCGGTCCCCACGCTCGAGCCGGGCTCGCCGGAGAGCCAGCCGGTGCCGAGGTCGGCGAGGGCGATGTCGCCGGACGGGGCCCCGCCGTAGAGCCAGACTCGACCGTCGGTCCCCTCCACGCGGTCGCTGTGGACCAGGAGGTCCTCCAGACCGTCCCCGTCGAGGTCGCCGGCGCACTGGACCCGGAGGTAGGGGTGCTCCGTGCCCTCGGTGGAGAGCCGGGCGTCGGCGTCGTCGGCGCTGCGCGCCCCGGACAGGCCCGCGAACACCAGCGCGGCGGGCTCCGCGTCGTCCGGCGACTCCGTCACGATCACCTCGGCGACGCCGTCTCCGTCGAGGTCCACCGCGGCGAAGTGCTCCGCGAACGTCTCGGAGGAAGGGCCGGACCACGTCGCCACGGCGTCGTCCCAGGTCCGGACGGTGGAGAACGGCCCGAGGAACGCGCCGAGATCGGTGTCGGGGCCGTCGGACGTCCGTGTCGTCAGCAGATCGTCCTGCCCGTCCCCGTCGAGGTCGGCCACGGCCCCCGCGTGCGCCCGGTCGACGATCAGGGCGCCGTCACTGCCGCTCCCGTCGAACAGCGAGGAGACGAGGTACCCGCCGCCCGAGGCGTCGCCGGCCGTGAAGTAGAGGTCGCCGGCGCCGTCGCCGTCGAGGTCCCCGGCGGCGTGCGCCCAGAGGTCGTACTCGGATTCGTCGTCGCCGAACTGGCCCCCGATGGGCAGCGGGCCGGCCGAGACCTGCGTCGTGAGGGCCCCGTCGAACGTGCGGGAGGCCCCGATCGCGAGCTCGGCGGTGCCGTCGCCGTTCATGTCGGGCACCACCAGGAGGCGCGCGCCGGTCTCGTAGAGGTCGATGTCCCCCGCGATGAAACCGGCGTCCGCGAGGCTGCGCTCGACGCACCCGACGTCGGCGCCGTCGCAGTCCTGATCGACGCCGTCGCCGCAGGCCTCGAGCGCGCCGGGGAACGCGGCGGCATCGGCGTCGTCGCAGTCGGCCGCGCCGGGGGCGACGGCCGCCTCGGGCAGCTCGCACCCCGTCGTCGCGACGGCGCTGTCGCCGAAGCCGTCGCCGTCCGCGTCGGCCCAGAACGTGTCCATCGCGCCCTCGTCGACCTCGCCGTCGCAGTCCTGGTCCACGGCGTCGCAGACTTCCGCGGCGTCGGGGTGGATGCCGGCGTTGTCGTCGTCGCAGTCGTCGGGCTCCGCGGAGCCGTCGCCGTCCGCGTCGACGGGGAGCGTGTCGGTGTCGCTCTCGGGCGCCGTGTCGTCCGCCGTGTCGTCCGCCTTGTCGGCGGGCGAGGTGCACGCCGCGTCGACGAGGGCGAAGAGGGCGAAGAACGCGGCGAGGTGGCGGGGCGGGCGTTGCATTGCGTCACTGTACTGCGTAGGGCCGGACACCGGCGCGGTGTTGCGCGAGGGATCCGGCGGGCGCGCGGCCGCCCTGGGCCGCGCGGTTCCGGGCCCGGCGTCCGCGCCGGGACCGAACCGAGGCGCTTGCGCCGAGCCTGAAGGAGCCCGACCCCCGCCGCCCCGGGCGGGGGCGCGCCCGAGCATCTACTTCACCGCTACTCCGCCGGCGCCGAGTAGATCTCCGCCCCCTTCTCCACGAACTCTTTGGACTTCTCGTCCATCCCGCGCGCCGCCGCCTCCGCGGCCCCCGCTTCGGAGGCCGCCGCTTCAGAATTGACCATGTCCCGCACCTGCTGGGTGATCTCCATCGAGCAGAACTTCGGCCCGCACATCGAGCAGAAGTGGGCGGTCTTCGCGGCGTCCGCGGGGAGCGTGGCGTCGTGGTACTCCCGGGCGATCTCGGGGTCCATCGCGAGGTTGAACTGGTCCTCCCAGCGGAACTCGAAGCGCGCCTTGGAGAGCGCGTCGTCGCGGTCCTGGGCGCCCTGGTGGCCCTTGGCGAGATCGGCGGCGTGCGCGGCGATCTTGTAGGCGATCATCCCCTGCTTCACGTCCTCCTTGTCCGGGAGCCCCAGGTGCTCCTTGGGCGTGACGTAGCAGAGCATCGCGGTGCCGTGGCTGCCGATGATCGCGGCGCCGATGGCGCTCGTGATGTGGTCGTAGCCGGGCGCGATGTCGGTGGTGAGCGGCCCCAGCGTGTAGAACGGCGCCTCGTGACAGTGCTTCAGTTGGAGATCCATGTTCTCCTTGATCTTGTGGATCGGCACGTGGCCGGGCCCCTCGATCATCACCTGCACGTCCTGCTCCCACGCGACCTTGGTGAGCTCGCCGAGCGTGATGAGCTCGCCGAATTGGGCGGCGTCGTTGGCGTCGGCGATGGAGCCGGGACGGAGGCCGTCGCCGAGGGAGAAGCTCACGTCGTACTTCTTCATCAGCGCCGCGATGCGGTCAAAATGCGTGTAGAGGAAGTTCTCCTTGTGGTGCGCGAGGCACCACTTCGCCATGATCGAGCCGCCGCGCGACACGATGCCGGTCACGCGCTTCGCGGTAAGCGGGATGTAGCGGAGGAGCACGCCGGCGTGGATGGTGAAGTAGTCGACGCCCTGCTCGGCCTGCTCGTGGAGGGTCTCCAAAAAGACCTCGATGTCGAGCTTCTCGGGGCGGCCCTTCACCTTCTCGAGCGCCTGGTAGATGGGCACGGTGCCGATGGGGACGGGCGAGTTGCGGATGATCGCCTCGCGGGTCTCGTGGATCTGCTTGCCGGTCGAGAGGTCCATGACCGTGTCGGCGCCCCACTTGACCGACCACGTGAGCTTCTCGACCTCCTCCTCGATGGAGGAGCCGATCGCGCTGTTGCCGATGTTGGAGTTCACCTTCACGAGGAAGTTGCGGCCGATGATCATCGGCTCGCTCTCGGGGTGGTTGATGTTCGCGGGGAGGATGGCGCGGCCGACCGCGATCTCGTCGCGCACGAACTCCGGGGTGCAGTTCTCGCGGATGGCGACGAACCGCATCTCCTCGGTGATGATGCCGCGGCGGGCGTAGTGCATCTGCGACACGTTCTCGCCGCCGGGCGCGCCGGTGGTCGCGGCCAGGGCGGCGCGGCGGGCGATCCACGGCGCGCGGAGCGGGGGCAGGCCCTTCGTCACATCAAAGGGGCCCGAGCCCTCGTGGTGCGGCCCGCGCGTGTCGTAGAGGCGCAGCTCCTCGCCGTTGGTGAGGATGACCTCGCGGTGGGGCACGCCGAGCTCGCCGCTGGTGACGCGGCGGGTGCCGGGGGCCTTCTTGCCGCCGCTCTGAGGGGGGGTGGGACGGGAGTCGTTGGTCATGGTCGCTTTCCTCCGCCGGTGCGAACCGGGTCAGGTTCTACGGTGTGATCTCAGGCCCGGCTCAACCGCGAGGGGGGCCACCCGTAGCGCCGCCACCCCGTAACCCGGCGGGGGCGGGGGAAGCGGAGGGTGGGGTCTCGAGCCGGGCCGCGCCGCGGTGCCCGGCGGGGGCGCCGAGCCGCCCCCGCCGC
>JAUXTN010000038.1 GCA_030684355.1 Pseudomonadota bacterium | reverse complement strand
CCCCCGATGCCGCGCCCCTGGCCCCCGTCCCACCCGCCCGGCGGAGCCAGCTCTGGCTCGCGCTCGCCGGCGGCGCCGACATGCGCGCGGGCGCCTCCACCGCGGGCGGGGTGGAGGTCGGCGCGGGGCTCCTCTACGGCGTCGCCCGCGTCGGCGTGAGCGTGCGCACCGCGTCGCCCGGCCGCTTCGACACCCTCGGCGGCACCGAGCGCGTCGTGCCCGTCGAGGTCGAGCTCATGGCCCGCTGGCGCCGCCCCGCCGCGTTCGCGCCCACCCTCGGCCTCGGTGGCGGCGTCTCCGTGCGCCGCTACCTCGTCGACGACGCCCTCGTCGAAGCGGCCCTGCTCGTCGACACGGCGCTGGTCCCCTTCGCCTCCCTCGACGCGGGGCTCTCCTGGTCCGCCACGCCGTGGCTGGAGCTCACCCCCCGCGTCTCGGCCACCTACGATCTCGTGACCACCACGCTCGCGAAGGGGGACGCCACCCTGGTCCAGGGTCCGCTCGGCGTGGGCGTTGGGCTCGAGGTTACCCTCCACACGGCAATACCGTGATCGATCCTCCCGCCTCGCAGCACTACTCCGGCGTGCGCTCCTCGCGTCCCGGTCCCGAGCTCCTCGCGCGCGTCGCCGATGGCGATCGCGAGGCCCGTCGCGACCTCTTCGAGGCCTGGGCCCCCATCGTGCTCAGGTGGTGCGCGCACCTCGGCGGCCCCAACGTCGACCCCGAGGATGCCGCCCACGACGTGCTCGTGACCGCCATGGCCCGCCTCCCCTCCCTCGTGCACCCCGACCGCTTCGACGCGTGGATGTTCGGCATCACGCGCCGGGTGCTCGTGTCCCACCGGCGCTCCGGGTGGGTGCGGCGCTGGTTGCCGGGGTTGATGGGGGACATCGCCGATCCGCGCGAGGGCCCCGGCCACATCACGGAGCGGCACGAGCGTGCCGGCCGGGTGCGCGCGGCCCTCGAGGAGATGCCGGGTGAGCTGCGCGAGGTCCTCGTGCTCTGTGACCTGGAGGAGCGGACCGACGCCGCTGTCAGCGTGCTGCTCGGGCTCCCGTCGGGCACCGTCAAGAGCCGGCTCCGGCGCGCCCGGGTGCGCTTCAGCGAGCTCGCCCGCCGCCACGGCCTCTCCGCGGACTCGCTCACCTTGCACGCGGGAGAGGGCCGATGAGCGACTTCGATGACGCCCTCCGCGCCGCCGCCGAGGCCGGCGAGCCCACCGAGCTCGCGACCGCCCGGTTGATCCGCCGCGCCGAACGCACGCTCGACGCTCCGGCGCGGCCCGTCCGACGCGCCCCGCTCGTCCTCGTCGGGGTGGCGGCCGGCGCGGCCCTGACGTTGTTCGGCGTGTGGGCGGCCACCCCCGCGCCGCGGCCCGCCGAGCCCGTGGCGCTCACCTCCTCCACACCGACCCTCCTGCCCGTCGGCAGCGACGTCGCCCTCACCTACGCCGGCCGCGGCGAGCTCGTCGGCGGCCCCGCCCGCCCCCGCATCGCGTGGGAGTCCGGCGAGCTCGTGGTCGAGGTCGTGCCCGAGCGCGGCGTGGACCTCGTGGTGGAGACCCCCGAGGGCACCGCCGCCGTGGTCGGGACCGGCTTCACCGTCACCCGGGACGCCCTCGGCACCGCGGTGCACGTCCGCCACGGCACGGTGGCCGTGCGCTGCCACGACGGCCGCGAGGCCCGCCTCGGCGCCGACCAGTCCATCGTCTGCCTGCCGGTGCGCGCCTCGGGGATGATGGCCCGCGCCAAGGCCCTCGACGACGCCGGCGCGGCCCCCTCCCTCGTGCTCGACGCCCTCGACGCCGGTCTCCGCCTCCACCCGGACGACGGCCCGATCCGCGCCGAGCTCGCCGCCCGTCGCATCCGCACCCTCGCCCGGCTCGGCCGGGACGACGAGGCCGCCGCCGCCGCCGCCTGGCTCGCGGGCGACGAGGCCCTCCGCCGCGACGAGGTCCGCGGCCTCGCAACGGGCCTCGCGCTCCGCCGCGACGACTGCGCCACCGCGCTCTCGCTCTCCGAGCCGCTCCCCCCGCTCGACGCCCCCACGCTCATCGCGCTGGCCGCGTGCGCCGAGCCCCCCCGCGCGCGTGCCCTCCTCCTCGGTGCCCGCGCCGCCGATCCGCGCCGCGCCGCCGACATCGACGCCCGCCTGGAGCGCCTCGCATCGATTCCGTGATCGATCGCGGCTCCCCGCTGCACCGCTGGGTAGAGACTCGAGGACCCATGCTCCCGCTGCCCACGCTCCACGCCCCCACCGTCCTGCGCCTCGCCCTGCTCCTCCTGTGCGGGCTCCTGCCCGCCTGCGGAGACGTGAAGATCGTGTTCCCCGACGCGGACACCGGCGACGACACCGGGCTCCCCGACACCGACACCGACACCGACACGGACACCGCGACCGACACCGACACCGACACGGCCCCTCCGCCCGACCCCTTCGAGGACCCCGCCTCGACGATGGACGCGGACATCGTCCTCGAGGCGTCCGGCCGCACGGATGGCATCGGCTACGGCGGCGGGCTGGCCTCCGGGGGGGATCTCCTCGGGAGCTCCGCCAACGACCTCATCGTGGGCGCCCGCTACGTCGACGGCGGCGCCGGCGTCTACTCGGGCGCCGTCTACGTCGTGGCGGACCCGCCGCTCGGCCGCAGCACGCTGGCCGAGGTGGCCGGGATGACCATCCGCGGCTCGGTCGAGTACGGCCAATTCGGGTCCGTCGTCACCGGCGCGGGCGACGTCGACGGCGACGGCTACGCCGACATCGCCGCGAGCAGCCCCAGCATCGGCGCGGGCACGGTCTACATCTTCAACGGGCCCTTCGAGGAGGGCGACCGCCTCGACAGCGACGCCGACAACACCCTCGTGGGCGACACCGAGTACGGCTACGCCGGCGCCGCCCTCGCGCCCGGCGGGGACGTGAACGCGGACGGCCAGGACGACCTCATCGTGGGCGTCCCGAACAGCTCCGAGGGCTGCCAGGGCTGCGGCGCCGTGATGGTGAGCCTCGCCGCCGGGGTGCGCGGCACCGCGCTCCTCTCCACCGACGCCGTGCGGATCTACGGTGATCGCACGTACGGCCAGATCGGCTACGCGGTCTCCAGCCAGCTCGACGTGAACGGCGACGGCTTCCCCGAGATCGCCGTGGGCTCGCCGTACACCGCCGGCGGCGGCGTAGGGCTCCTCTACGGGCCCTTCCGGTCGGGCAGCTTCGACCTGAGCGACGCCGATGCGTGGTTCGCCGGCGACACCGTCGGCACCTCGGCGGGCACCGCGCTCGGCGGCGCGGACGTCGACGGCGACGGCTACGACGACCTCCTCGTCGGCGCCCCGCAGGACGGCGAGGCCGGGCTTAGCGCCGGCAAGGTGTACGTCGAGTTCGGATCGAGCACGCGCTGGAGCGGCGAGAACGTGCTCGGCAGCGGCGCTACGTTGCTCGGCTCGGCCGGCGACTACGCGGGCATGGCGCTCGGCCCCGCGGACGACGTCGACGGCGACGGCACCGACGACCTGCTCCTCGGCGCCCCCTACAGCAGCGTCGGCGCGCCCTATGCCGGCATGAGCTACCTCGTGTACGGCCCGATCGGCGCCGGCGCGCACCCGCTCTCGGAGGTGGAGTCCGTCTTCACCGGCGTCCAGCAGTCCGGCTACGCGGGCTACTCGGTCGCCAGCCCCGGAGACATCGACGGCGGGGGCACCCCCGACATCGCGATCGGTGCGATGTCCGGGTTGGAGCAGTCCATCGGCGCGATCTTCGTCTTCCTCGGCGAGTAGGTCAGGCTCGGACGGGCGCCACCGTCCGCTGCCACGCGTCGAGCGCGATCATCCCGTCGAGCAGGGCGCGCCCGATCACCGTCGGGCGGGCCGCCGCGAGCGTCGCGAGGCCTTCGCCGTTCGCGGCCATGACCTGCCGCAGCCGCTCGGGATCGCCAGCGGGGTGCTCGCGCGCCAGGAGCTCGATGTGGAGCTGCGCCACCGGCAGGAAGGCGTGGACGGCGAGGAGCACGCCGAGGAGCGGCCGGGGGTCGGGACGCACGGGTGATACAACCAACACACCGTCGTCGTGTATCAGTGGGTCGCTCCACGACAGCAGGTTCAGCTTGTTGTGCTGGACCTCGTGGATCAGCGCCTCGGCGAGGATGGCCACCCTGGGGTGGAGGGTGACGTACACCACCCCGATGGCCTCGCGGTAGCTCGCCGAGAGGCTCCGCTCGGGCTCGAATCCCACGGGCACGACCGTCGCGAGCACCTTCGCGTGCTCCGCCGCGAGGTCGGGCATCACCTCCGCGACGAGCGCCCGCGCCTCGTCCAGCGCCACCACCCACTCCTCGGCCCCGCGCCCCCCGAGCGAGAGCGCGTTGCCTGACTTGTCGGGGTGGGCCTCCATCAGCGCGAGCGGGTTGTTGTCGGCCAAGGCGAGCCAGCCGCCCGCGCGCAAGGGCAGGAACGCGCGCTCGCCGCCCTCGTCCCACGGTACGCCGGCCGCGATCTCGACCTCTCCGTCGGAGAAGAGCGCCCCGATGAGCGGCGGGTCGAAGCTCCGCGCGACCCCACGCGGCGCCGAGAGCAGCCGCGGCACCACGTTCGGCCACCACACCCCCTCGCGGCCGAGCAGGCGCCGACGCGAGAGCTCGAGGAGGAGCTGCGGGATGGCCTCGTCGAGCCGCCCCGCGCAGAGCGGCGCGCCCACCTGGGGGAGCGCGACCGCCGCCAGGAAGTCGCCCATCCGCGCCTTCAGGAGGTCGGCCAGCGGCTCACGAACGCCCGCCCAGGCGCCCGCCAGCCAGGTCGGCAAGGGGCCGGGCTCCAGCAGGAGGCGGGATGCCCGCACCAGGTAGCGCGCACGCGCTTGGGAGAGCCAGGCTACGCCGGGCTCGGGGAAGGTGTAGGGAGCGGCAGGGCGCATGCTACGTTGTCGCTTATGCCGATCCCGGCCGATCCGGCGCCGCACGCGCCCCCCCTCTCGCCCGGCACGCGCACGTTCGATCACGAGCGCGTGGCCAACGAGAGCAAGCACTGGGTGCGCCTCACGGCCGCCTGCAACAGCAAGTGCGTGTTCTGTCTCGACGCCGAGGCCCAGGACGGCCGCTTCATGCCGTTCGACGACATCTGCACGGAGATCCGCCGCGGGCGCGACGAGAAGGACGCCACGCGCCTCGTCGTGAGCGGCGGGGAAGGCTCGATCCACCCGCGCTTCCACGACGCCATCCGCTACGGCAAGTCGGTCGGGTACCGCTGGGTCCAGACCGTCACCAACGGCCAGAAGCTCGCGGACCGCGCGTTCTTCCTCGCCGCGATGGAGGCCGGCCTCGACGAGATCACCTTCTCGCTCCACGGCCACACCCCCGCGCTCCACGATCGGCTCACGCGCACGAAGAACGGCTTCGACAACCTGATGAAGGCGATGATGCGCGCGGTCCGGGACGGCCGGCCCATCGTGAACGTCGACGTGTGCATCAACAAGCAGAACGTCGAGCACCTCGAGGCCATCGTGGCGCTCTGCGCGCGCGTGGGCGTCAAGGAGTTCGACCTCCTCCACGTCATCCCGCAAGGGGTCGCTTGGGACAACCGCGCGGACCTCTTCTACGATCCCGAGGAGCACCGCGACGCCCTGCGCCGCGTGTTCCGCCTCGCCCGCTCCTCCCAGTTCCACATCTGGACGAACCGCTTCCCCATCTCCCACCTCGAGGACATGGAGGAGCTCATCCAGGACCCCCACAAGATGCTCGACGAGGTGGGCGGGCGCCGCACGCAGTTCCGCCGCTACCTCGACGAGGGCACCGCCATCGACTGCCGTGATGCCGAGCGCTGCCCCCACTGCTTCATCGAGCCGTTCTGTTCGGCGCTGGACAAGCACGTGGCGGACCACAACGCCGCCCGGTTCGAGGTGTGGTGGATCGGGGATTCGACGCTCCTGGGGCGGGGGGCGGGCCCCCCGCAACGCCCCCCCGCCACCGCAGCCCTGCCTGGCGGCGCCGAGCTCCTGGGCGTGTCGGACCTTCCTGCCGATCCCGCCGGTCCGCTCTACCTGCGCGCGGTTCGATACACCCCGGATGTATCGCTCCCGCCCGGCTCCCGGATCGTCGCGACGCAGCCGGAGCACCTCGCCCAGCTCGCCGGCGTGACCACCGAGGTCGAGGTCCACCTCGACAAGGGGATGTGCGCCGCGCTCCTGGCGATGCCGGCGATCCCGCCGACGTGGATCCTCCACGCGCCCACCCGCGCCACCGCGGAGCTCTCCGCCACGCTCGACCCCGACTGGCGCGCGTTCTTCGCGGCCCTGCCGCCCGGCACCCGCGCCCAGAACCTGCCCGCGTGCCTCGCGCCCGGCGCGAACCTCCAGCGCCCCCTCCGCATCCTCGACGCGGCGCTGTTCCACGACGATGGGCGCCGCGCCATCGAGCCCTTCGTGGACCGACACATCGGCGAGACGTATCGGGTGAAGTCCTCCCGCTGCCGCGCCTGCCCGGCCGACACGCTCTGCGAGGGCGCCCACATCCAATCGATCCGGGCCCACGGCTTCCGCCAGCTCGTGCCGCTCGAAGGCGACACGGCGGCCGTCGTGAGCCGGCTCGCGAGTATCAGCGATGTGTCGCCGCGCCTCCGCGACGGCGCCCCGCCGCTCCCCCCGACGCCCCGCGTGCCTGTCGCCGGCAACGAGCCCGTGCCCTTCATCGACCTCCACGCCGGCCGGCGCTCGTAGTGGCGAACCTCGGCTACCTCCAGCTCACGCGGGACTGCAAGCAGCACTGCCGGTTCTGCTCGAACCCGCCGAGCGGCGTGGACCTCGAGGACGCCGAGCTCCGCGGCATGATCGACGATCTCGTGGCCCGCGACTACCACGGCGTCATCCTCACGGGCGGCGAGCCCACCATCGCGCCCCTGCTGCTCCCCGCGATCCGCTACGCCCGCGAGCGCGGGCTCTTCGTGCGGATGATCACCAACGGCCAGCGCATCGCGGACCCCGCGTTCCTCGCCGAGCTCGTGGAGGCCGGGCTCACCCACGTCCACCTCTCGCTGCACTCGTGCCGGCCCGAGGTGCACGACTTCCTCACGCAGACCCCGCAGTCCTGGTCGCTCATCGACGCCGCGCTGACCAACGTGGGCCGGATCGGCATCACCGCCGACATCAACACGGTGATCAACGCCTACAACAGCGACCACCTGCACGAGACCGTCATGTGGGTGTGCGACCGCCACCCGCACGTGCGCCACTTCGTGTGGAACAACATGGACCCCAACATGAACCGGGCGGAGCGGCACCCGGACGTCATCCCGCGGCTCATCGAGTTCGAGGTCTCCCTGCGGCTGGCGATGGAGTACCTGACCACCACCGGGCGCACGTTCCGCGCGGAGCGGGTCCCCCTCTGCTACATGCCGGACTTCGCGGAGAGCTCGACCGAGACCCGCAAGATCGTCAAGGAGGAGGAGCGCTGCATCCGCTTCCTCGACAAGAAGGGGTTCGTGCTCCAGAAGCAGTTCCTCCACGGCAAGGCCCCTGCGTGCGCCGCCTGCGCGTTGGACCCCGTGTGCGCCGGCCTCTACAGCATGGGCTACCACTACGATCCCGCCGAGCTCTTCCCGCTCACTGGCAGCGTGGTCGACGTGATGCGGCGCGTCCTCCGCCGCGAGCCCGAGCCCGAGCTGGTGGCCCGCGTCGAGGCCCGGCGGGGCCTGCGCAGTGACGAACAACCCGACGATCACGGCCTGCGCGCTCCTGGCGCCGGCACGGTGTCGGCGAGCCACGCGCCCTCTGCCGCAGTGGCAAGGATGGCGGTGGTCAAAGGAGCGAGGCTTGGCTGATCCGGAACGTCGTCACCCGAAGAACGCGGCGGGCCCCTGGTTCGTCGACCTGCGTTGCATCAGCTGCGATACATGCACCGATGTATCACCGGAGATCTTCGGCCGGGACGAGGCGCGTAAGGCCTACGTGCGCGAGCACCGCACCGACGAGGAGGCCCTGTTCCGCTCGGCGCTGGAGAGCTGCCCGGTCGAGGCCGTCGGAGACGACGGGGACCCGACGAGCCTGCTCGTCCGCTGACTATTGCCGCTGCCCCGAAGTCTCTCGCCAGGGCGCGAGAGCCTTCGAGGGGGCACGGGCTCTCGGGTGGTGACGAGGGACTTGCGGGCACGGACACTAGAGCGCGGGCTTCAGGCCGACCACGAGGTCGACCATCTGCGTGTCCTTGCACTCGGGGTCCCCCTGGCAGGAGTCCGCGGCGATGGGCGCCTGGTTGCGCTCCAGCGTGACGGACTTGCCGATGAAGGGCGTGGCGTCGACCGTGCCGCCGGGGCAGAGCTCGAACGAGCCGGGGAGGTTCTCCTCCTTGCCGCTCGCGTCCTTCACGACGACGTAGCAGGCGTGGTCGCCCGCCTGGAGCTCGACGAGCGTGTAGCGCGCGCCGGTGTCGACCGCCGAGGCCGTCGGGCCCGGGGTGTCCGGCCCCGGCTTGGGCGGCGGGATCTCCTTCACGTCCACCGTCGGCGGGGGCGCGGCGGGGCTGGTCGTGCCCGAGCAGGCGGCGAGGAGGGAGAGGAGCGCGAGGCGGAGCGTGGTCATGTCGCCCGCCTATCGTCACCGTAGCGTCACGTCCGTTAGGAGCGCCGCCCGGAGCCACCATGCCGACCGCCCTCGACGACACCGCCGCCGCCCTCCTGACCTTCGCGATGTCGCTGCCGGGCGCGACGGAGGACTTCCCGTGGGGGGAGCGGGTCGTGAAGGTGAACAAGAAGGTGTTCGTGTTCCTCGGCAAGGTGGAGGACACGAGCGGCGGCTTCGGCCTGTCCGTGAAGCTCCCGACCTCCGGCGAGCGCACCCTCGAGCTGCCCTTCGCCACGCCCACTGGGTACGGGCTCGGGAAGAGCGGCTGGGTGAGCCTGAAATTCGCCCCCGTCGACCACCCGGATCTCGCGGCGCTCCGCGCCTGGGTGGAGGAGAGCTACCGCGCCATCGCGCCGAAGAAGCTCGTCAAGACGCTCGACGCGGGGCGGTGAGCCGGCGCGCCGCCGCTTCGAGCCCGACGCCGAAGGCGAGCGGAAGCAGGTTCAGGGCGGCCACCAGCGCGCCCACCCCCAGTACCTGCATCCAGAGCGCAGGTTCGGGCTCCTCCAGGATCGAGCCCGGCCGCGGGCCTTCCTCCCGGAAGCCCCAGAACACGGCCGAGCCCAGGGCAGCCGTGACCAGGAGCCCGATCGCGACGCCGATCGCCCGCTCGGTCCCCCAGGAGCGCCGCCCTCCGACGCGCGCGAGCAGCGCCGTGGTGGCCCACACCGCGGCCACCGGAACCGCGGCCAGGGCGGCGTTGATGAACGCGGCCACCCCCGCGGCGCCCCACCCGCTCTGGATGGCCACCAGCGCGGTGTTCACCAGGAGGAACGGGGCGTACCCGAGGTACCACGCCACGACCGGACGGGAAGCGGCGAGCGCCAGGAGCGACTTCATGGCGCGGGCCTTATCGCGTCGTCGCAGCGCCACAGCCCGATCGTCCGGTCCGTCAGCGCAAGATCGAGGTCGACCTTCCCTTCGAGCCGGGTGACACGCCACGCGACACATCCAGATGTATCGCAGCCCCCCTGCGCGAGGCAGTCGAGCCCGACGTAGCGGTAGTCCCCCGCGTCGGGTGACCAGCGCGCGGGGCCCACGGCCTCCATCACCGCGGCGAAGGAGGCGGCCCGCTGCGGCCGCGGGTCATAGCGGACGACCGCGCCCGGCGGCAGCTCGGGGACGACCTTCGCCAGGAACTGCCACTCCTCCGTCTGCACCCAGGGGCGCACGGGGAGGTACGCGAAGAAGGTCAGGAGCGCGACGGGCAGCACCCAGCGCGGCAGCGCCGCGGCGCCGATCCCGGCGAGGGCGAGCCACGGCGCCTGGCCCGCGAGCTGGAGGCGCACGGCATCGACGAGCGGCCACACCTTGGCGGAGTACGGGAGCGTCGTGACGGCGATCCACGCCAGGAGCAGCGCCAGGAGCCCGCGGTGGCGGTCGCGCAGCAGCACGGCGATGCCGATGGCGGCGAGGCCCCAGGCCACCGGCGGCGTGAAGCCGGCGTGCAGGAAGAGCTGGAAGGAGCCCGCCGCCACCGGCTCCCCGACGCGGGGGACCAGCACGTCGAGGCCGGGCAACTGGAGGAGCCCCGCCCCGGGCGAGCCCCCGAGCGTCGCGACCCGCCACCCGACGAGCCCCGCGAGCACCGCACCCGGGAGCAGCGCGCGCCGCCAGGGCACCGCGCCCGAGTGCACGCCCCACGCCGCCCACGCCACGGGCACCGCGACGAACGGCAGCGCGTCCGGACGAAGGTGCACCGCCACGCCTGTCGCGAGCGCCGCGATCACCCCGACGCTCGCCTCGCCGCTCCGCGCGAACGCGCCCGCCGCGAGCACGGCGAGCAGCTCGAACGCCACCAGGGGGACGTGCATCGTCTCCGTCGCGGAGACGCCGATGTGCGCGGGGAGGAGCGCGAAGAGGAGCCCCGCCGCGAGCCCGGCGCGCGCCCCCGCCTCCCGACGGACGAGCGCGGCGAGCAGCGGCACGGAGAGCACCGCGTAGACGAGGTCCGCCGCGAAGACGCCCGACGGCCACCCCGGCACCGCGCCCATCAGCGCGCCCCAGCCCTCGCCGTAGGGCGGGTTCTCGAGGGTGCCCCGCGCGAGGACGAGCTTCTCGTAGCCGGCGAGGTTCCCGTTCCCGATGCCCCACGGAGACGCCCACACGCGCGCCGCGAGCGCCGCCAACGTCACGCCGGCGAGCATCCGATCGACCCGCACGCGGGGGAGCGCCAACGCCGCCAGGAGCATCAGCGCTAGGTGGATGGGCGTGACCCTCGGGGGGCCGACGACCTCTCGCGCCCCCGGCGCGCGCGACGGCCCCGGGGCCCCCTCGGCGGGCGGCTCCCCGTCGGGCCCGGCGTCCCCCGGCTGGCGTGCGCCGCTCCCCTCGCCCGCGTCGGGGCCGATGCGCGCGCGGAGCGAGGGTTTCCGCGCCTCGAGGCGCGCGCACAGCTCGGCCATCCCGACGGTCTCGTTCACGCCCGAGAGGTCGGCGCGCGGGAAGATGGTCAGCCCCCCCGCGTCGCAGAGCCCGCCCGCGCCAGTGGTCAATTCCGCCACCGCGACCCGGCCATCCGGCTGACGGATCGCGTAGCGCTCGTACTCCGGGTGCGCCTCCACCCCGGTGACGACGGCGGCGCCGAGCGCCTCCCCGGTGCTCGCCAACGCCCCCGCGCCCCCCTCCGGAGGAGCCCCAAACGCGAGCGCGACGACGAGGAAGCCCAAGAACCGCACGAGGCCCGCTATACTGGCGAGGCCGCACACGCCGCGCCAGAGGTGTCCCATCCGCGCGCTCCCCCTTCTTCTCGTCCTCGCCGCGTGCAACGACGTGAACGTCTCGAAGTACGTCGACCCGCCCGTCGTCGCGATCGAGAACCCGCGTGACGGCACCATCGTCGACGCCAACGTGCCGGTCGTGATGACCGGTCGCGTAATCGACGAGTCCTACGAGGACGAGCTCCACCTCATCAACGTCCTCTGGGCGGTGAACGGCGGGCAGGTCTGCGACACCGCGGTGTTCGACGTGACCGGGCTCTCGTCCTGCGAGCACACCTTCGAGGCCGGCACCGCGACGGTCGACATCACCGCGACCGACCCCGCCGGGCAGACCGCCTTCGCGACGATCGAGCTCGTGGTCGAGGCCGGCAACGCCCCCGAGGTCGAGATCCTCACGCCGTCCACGGGCGACCGCGTGAACGACGGCGACATCGTGCTCTTCTCGGCCACGGTGGCGGACATCGAGGACGCCCCCTCCGCGCTCACCGTCTCGTGGGAGAGCGACCTCGACGGCGTCCTCAACGACGACAGCGCCGCCTCCTCGGGGGACGTCGAGTTCGCCACGGACACCCTCTCCGTCGGCACGCACTCGATCTCGCTCAACATCACCGACTCCGACGGCAACACCGGTGTCGACCGCCTGACGCTCTTCGTCAACGGCCCCCCGGGCGCGCCCGTGGTGCAGATCACCCCCGATCCCGCGGGTGCCGACGACACCCTCCGCGCCACCATCGTGACCGACGCGCCCGATCCCAACGGCGACGCCATCACCTACACCTACGCCTGGTACCGGAACGGCGCGCCCACCACGCACGCCGGGGACACCGTGCCCGCCGCCGACACCGCGCGGGGCGACGTGTGGGAGGTCGAGGCCACGCCCTCCGACGGGTTCGACACCGGCCCCCTCGGCAGCGACGACATCGTCATCGGCAACGCCGCGCCCACCGTCTCCTCGGTGACCATCTCCCCGAGCACCGCGTACACGAACGACACGCTCACCGCCGTGCCGTCCGGCTACTCGGACTCCGACGGAGACCCCGAGGCCTATCGCTACCAGTGGGCGCTCAACGGCTCGGACATCGCGGGGGCCACCGACGTGACGCTCGCCGGCACGTACTTCTCGAAGGGTGACGACCTCACGGTCACCGTCATCCCGTGGGACGGCTCGAGCGCCGGCAGCGCGGTCACCTCCGGCGTGCGCGAGATCCAGAACAGCACGCCCACCGCGCCGACCGTCGCGATCACCCCCGAGTACCCGGAGGACGATGACGCCCTCCAGTGCAGCATCGTGGCGAACAGCACCGACGCCGACGGCGACGCCATCACGTACAGCTACGCCTGGACGAACAACGGCACCCCGAGCGCGACGACCACCGCGAACGTGAGCGCGAGCGACACGAGCAACGCCGACATCTGGGTGTGCAACATCACCCCGAACGACGGCACCGCCGACGGCACGGCCGGGACCGACACCGTCGAGGTGAACGACTACACCGCGCCCGACGCCCCGGTGCTCACCGCCATCGACACGTTCCGCAACGAGGACACCGTCACGATCGTCGGCACTTCCGAGGCGTTCGCCACGGTGACCTTGTACTGGACGACGAGCTCCGGCAGCGGGACCGACACGACCACCGCCAACGCCGCGGGCGGGTTCAGTTTCTCCGAGACCCTCACCCGCGCCCTGACGTACAGCTTCTACGCGACCGCCACGGACTCCGAGGGCAACACGAGCGGCGTCTCCAACACCGTGGGGACCGAGGCCTGCGATCCGTGGGACGAGTACGAGGACAGCGCCGGCTACGGCGACACCTGCACGAACCCCGTCATCGACTGGTCGGCCCTCTCGGACGCCGGCACCACCACGCTCTCGGTCGTCGGCAACATCATCGCCACGGGCGACGACGACTGGTACCTCGTCGAGACGAGCGACACCGCTACCTCGGGGATCAACTACTACAACTTCCACGTCGAGCTGGTGGACGGCTCGGGCGACTACGCGTTCGTCGTCTACGACGGCGGCTGCACCGAGTCCTACCTGGACTGCGGCTCGGGCTCCTCGTCCGACCCCGAGGGCTCCGGGTACACCGAGTACCAGTACTACGCGCAGGACGTGGGCGACGGCGGCCACTCCATCCCCACCGAGCCCCGCGCGTGTGACGCCGCGAGCGCGTCGTACAACGAGTGCGACGACCTCTCGAGCGACTACTACATCCACGTCATCCGGCTCTCGGCCTACTCGTGCGCCAACTACGAGCTCGAGATCACGAACGGCGTCTGGTGAGCCGCGGCTGACGGGAGCGCGGGGTTGACGGGAGCGCGGGGTTGACGCCCGTGCCCCTCGCGCCCGCCGCCGCCGCTACCGGTCTTCCCAGCCGCGCGGATGCGCCTGGATCCACGTCCACGCCGAGCCGACGATGGCGTGCAGGTCCTGGTGGCGTGGCCGCCAGCCGAGCTCCGCGCGGATGCGGTCGGAGCTGGCGACGAGCACGGCGGGATCGCCCGAGCGGCGCGGGCCCACGGCCACGGGGATGGGGTGCCCGGTGACGGCGCGCGCGGTGTCGATGACCTCCTGGACCGAGTAGCCGTCGCCCCCGCAGCCGAGGTTGTAGGTGCGGCTGCCGGCACCCACGGCGTCGAGCGCGGCCACGTGGGCGTCCGCGAGGTCGAGCACGTGCACGTAGTCGCGCACGCCCGTGCCATCCCGCGTCGGGTAGTCCTGCCCGTAGACCGCGATGGGCTCGCCGGTCCCGATGGCGACGCGCAGGAGCTTGGGGATGAGGTGGGTCTCCGGCTCGTGGTCCTCGCCCGCCCGCGCGGAGGCGCCCGCGGCGTTGAAGTACCGGAGCGACACGGAGCGGAGGCCGTAGGCGCCGTCATACCAGCGGAGGATGTCCTCGAAGGCGAGCTTCGTGGCGCCATACGGGCTCGTGGGGCGCGTGGCGTCCTCCTCCCGCACCGGCTGCCGCTCGGGCTCGCCGTACACCGACGCCGAAGACGAGAACACGATGCGCCGGACGCCCTCGGCGAGCATGGCGTCGAGCATCGCGAGGCCGGCCGTGACGTTGTTGCGGTAGTACGCCGCCGGATCCTTGACGGAGTGGCCCACGAGCGAGACGGCGGCCATGTGCACCACGGCGTCGATGCCGTCGTCACGCAGGGTCGCGCGCAACGTGGCGCTGTCGGCGATGTCGCCCTCGACGAGCCGCGCGCCGGGGGGCACCGCGCGCCGATGGCCGGTGAGCAGGTTGTCGTAGACGACGACGCGATCGCCGCGGGCCACGAGCTGCTCCGCGACGACGCTGCCGATGTACCCCGCGCCGCCGGTGACGAGGACCCGCACGCTACTCTCCGGTTGGCCCCCGTCCTATCTCCGCGCGCGCTCCGCCGCCCAACGGACCGTCCCCCCGGAGGCGGCGTCCCGCGTCGCGGAGAGGACGGATAGAAGGGGATGATGCGTCTCCTTCCCGTGCTCGCCCTCCTCGCCGGCTGCTACGACGGCGCCACCACCACGGTCTCCCTCGACCTGAAGGCGGGGACCGCGCACGTCGTGCAACAGCTGCACAACGCATGGCCCGACGAGGTGGACTGCGCCGTGGCGGAGGGGGTCGTCCCCACGGTCGAGGCCTGCGTCGAGGGCGTCCGGAAGCAGCTCGACGAGGCCCGGGCCGAGCTCGTCACCAACGGGGCCGTGGTGCACGCCGCGGGCATCGTCCTCGCCGAGGGCGAGCTCGACCTGTACTACGAGTACGACACCGCGGTCGGCGCGAAGACCCTGACCGAGCAGGGGCTCTCGTTCGTCTACCTCGAAGACCGCAGCAAGCGGCAGGTCGAGCGAGGCCGGCCGGGCAAGAAGCACGTGGCGATGGTGTCGATCCCGATCACCACGGGGACCCAGACGACCACCGTCGACGGGCGGTACCGGCTCCTCACCGCGGCGCTCGGCGAGGACACGATGTCGCTCCACGTGTTCCGCGGCAAGACGGCCGCGGTCACGTCGGAGTGGGTCTACGGCGAGGCCGACGAGTCGGTGCAGAGCCCCGGCGCGTGGCTGCGCGAGCGCCCCGGCCTGGAGGACGCCCTCCGCGCGAGCGGCCTGGTCGTGCCCCCGAAGGCCGCCCCCGCGAACTGACCTCCCCGGGCAGCGCCCGGGGCACCTCGTGCGCTACCTTGCTCGGATGTCGCTGCCGCTGCTCCTCGCCCTCGCCACCTCGGCCCTCGCCGCCCCGCCGTCCTCCGACACCGTGACGCTCCGCTTCGACCCGACGGCCGCGCCCACCACGACGTTGCGCTGCACGAGCGACCGCGAGAAGCGCCAGGGCGCCCAGACGACCACCCAGCACCTCGAGATGCGCGCCGTCTACACCATCGAGCCCGTCGGCCGGGCGTGGGCCCAGGGCGCCGCGAGCCTCGAGGTCCTCGCCTTCTCGGCGGACCCCGCGCCGCCGCCCGGCACGCCGTCCATGGACAGCTTGTTCGCGCGGATCGATCCGATCCTGCCCCGCCTCCTGGTGGACGCGCGCGGCCGCTGGAAGGGGATCGAGCCCGTCGACCAGCCGGCGATCGAGGCGGCCCTCAAGGGCTTCCTCACCGAGGGGGGGCTCTCTCCGGAGATCGCGGCGCGCGCGTGGGGCGCGATGGCGCCCGCCTTCTCGAGCGAGGGCCTCACCGAGCGGATGCGCGAGAGCTGGTATGCCGACATCGGCCACTGGCTCGACCGCACGCTCGCGGTGGGGACCTCCGAGCTCGGCACGTCCAAGAAGAAGGACCCCTTCCCCGTCGGGACCGCGCTGACGTGGAGCGCGTCGCGCCGCGTGATGTGCGACGGCTCCGGCAAGGTCGCGGGCGCCCCGGACTGCGTGGAGCTGCGGCTCGAGGCGCGCCTGCCCGCCGCGGCCGTGAAGGAGCAGAACGACACCCAGATGGCGACCCTCGCGCAGGCCGCGGGCATCGAGCTCGGCGCCATCACGTTCGTGGGCGGCTCCTCGGTGACCACGTGGATCGCCGTGGTCGACCCCGACACCCTCGCGGCCCGGCGCACCGAGCGCCGCCGCGTGACGGACACCGAGGTGTCGATCGGCGGCCGCTCGTTCGTGATGGGGACGCTCGACACGTTCGCGTGCGTCGCGGAGTGACCCTCGTGAGTGGCCCCCGGGGAGCGACGCTCGCGGCGTGACCCTCGCGATTCTGCACATCCCGGCGCATTGCGGCGGGATGGTATGTGCAGCGCCGCGGTTGTGCCGGGCGGGTGCGGGCCGCATGATGGGCCGAACCCGAGGTTCCCCGTGCGCCGTTCCCTCCTCGCTCTCTTCCCCGTCGGCATCGCCCTCCTGTTCGCCAAGGATGCCGCCGCCTTCTGCGGCACCTACGTCTCGAGCTACGGCGAGGCCCCCGAGAACGCCGCGAGCGAGGTCGCCATCGTGCGCCAGGGCACGCGCACCACGCTGACCGTCGCCAACGACATCATCGGCGACACGAGCAGCTTCGCGATGGTGGTGCCCGTGCCGGAGGTGCTCCCCGAGGACGCCATCCACGTGGTGGACCCCACCGTGTTCGACCGGCTGCGCGGCTACTCGGACCCGCGCGAGGTCCGCTACGACTGCGACGACTTCGCGGAGACGGACACCGACAGCGACGCGGACAGCGACGTGGACAGCGACTGGGACACCGCGGACACGGGTGCAGTCGAGGTCGAGGCCCAGTACGTCGTCGGCGAGTACGACGTGACGATCCTCTCCGCCACGGAGTCGGGCAGCCTCGTCACCTGGCTCCAGACCAACGGCTACGCTGTCCCCGACGCGTCCGAGCGGCTCCTCGGCGAGTACATCGAAGGCGGCGCCTACTTCTTCGCGGCCCAGGTCCGCGAGGACGCCGGGATCGAGAGCGGCGACCGCCTCTCCCCCCTCCAATTCGGCTACGACTCGGCTCCCTTCGGGCTGCCAATCCGGATTGGCACCCTGAACTCGCCGGGCGAGCAGGATCTGCGCATCTACGCGATCTCCGACTACGACAAGGGCGCCACCGCGATCTCCAACTATGCGGAGGCCACGCTCGACCACGATTGCATGTGGCAACCGGAGGGCGAGGAGACCTTCAGCGCCTACTACGAGCGCCAGTTGGAAGCGTCGTTCGCCGCCGAGGCCAGCGCGAGTTGGATCACCGAATACTCCTGGGGCAACGGCAACTGTGACCCGTGCACCGGCGTCCTCCCCTCCGACGACGACGCGTTCACCATCGGGTACCAGACCGACTACCACAAGGGGGTCTACTATTGGTTCACGCGCATCCGGATGCGCTACGCGCCCCAGACCGCCACGCAGGACCTGGTGCTGTACCAGACCAACATGCACGAGATGACCCAGATGCGGTTCATCGAGTACAACGAGGAGCTGGAGGACATCTTCCCCATCTGCAACCTCGGGATGGCCGCGGACCCGGGCACGTGCTCCGAGGAGAGCGACCCCACCGACGACACCGGCGACACCGATCTCACCCGCGAAGATCCCGCCACGGACGACCCGACGACCGCGAACGCGTGCGGTTGTGCCACGCCGGGCACCGCGCCCGGGGCGTTGGCCGGGCTCCTGTTCGCGGCCGCGGTGGCCGGGCGGCGCCGGGTCGGACGCCGCTGATGGGGCTCCTCTGGCTCCTGGCGTGCGCGTTGGGCGACCCGGATCCGGACACGGGCGTGGAACCCGTCCTGCCTGCACCCAACGCGCTCATCACGCTGGTGGCGGCCGAGGACGGCCCCGCGCTCCCCGGCGGCCGGCTCCCCATCCTCGAGGTCGGGAGCGGCAGCGCGCCGGTGCCCGACGCGCCGGACCGCGAGTTGGGCCGAATTGGTGCCACGGAGGCGCTGGAGGCGACGATCACCCAGGGGGTGCACCGCGTGAACGCCGCCGGCGAATTGGACAGCCACCCCGGCTGCGAGCAACCGGAAGCGCCCCAGTCCACCTGCGAGCCCGCGGGTTGGTACGGCGACGCCTTCGTGGAGGTGTTCGGGCCCGACTGGGGCGAGGACGCCGTGGAGACCGACGTGACGGTCATCCCCATCGCGGAGGGGGAGGTCGTGGCGATCGGCATCGTGGTGACGCCGATGTGCGCGTGCACGGACTGACGGCTCGGTCCGCGGCGGTTCAGCGCGCCGCGACCCACCGCAGCGCACCCTCGGGGTCCGCCTGCAGGCGGGCGAGCACCGCCGCGGGCACCACCCCCGCGCGGAGCCGCAGGACGTCGGCGTCGTGGCCGAGGGCCTCCGCGAGCGGCTCGTAGGCCGTGGCCGGCAGGGAGCGCTCGCAGCACTCCACCTTGGAGAGGTGCGGCGCACTGACGGCGATGCGATCGGCGAGGTCCTGCTGCGACCAGCCACGCGAGACCCGCTGGGCGCGGAGCCAGGGACCGAAGGCCGCGTCGGCCTCGATCGATCCGGGGGGGGCGTTGCGGGGGGCTCCCCCCCGCCCCAAGAGCTCACCGTCGATCTCCACGGGAGGGCGGCACGGGGCCTCGCCGTGCTCCACCACGGCCCACGCCGAGTGGTTGTGGATGGACTCGACGTTCTCGACGGAGACGCGGAGCCACGTCGCGCGCGGGCGCAACGCGACGGTGACCTCGCGGAGGAGGTCCTCGACGAAGACCGGGTTGTCGTAGGCCTGCTCGGTCACGAACTTCTCGTCCTCGCGCTTCAAGAGCGCGTAGAGCGGGGCCGACGCGCAGGACTCGACGGCCTCGACGACGTCCTCGATCCACACGAAGTCGTCGCTGCGGAGCTCGACCGTGACGATGCCGCGCTGGTTGTGCGCGCCGCGCTCGCTCACCGCCTTGGAGCACGGGCAGAGCGTCGTGACCGGGACGCGCACTTCGAGCACGAAGTCGAAGCGCTCGCCGTCGCGCGCGGCGTGGAAGGCGGCGCGGTACTCCATCAGCGACTCGGCGCCGCTGACCGGCGCCTTGCGGCTCATGAAGTAGGGGAAGCGCACGTCGAGCTGGGCCTTGTCGGCACCCAGGCGGCGCTGGATCTCGGCGAGCACGCCCGGCAGGTTCTTCAGCGAGAGCTCGCCGCGGACGCCGTTGAGCACCTCGACGAAACGGCTCATGTGCGTGCCCTTCTGGCTCGCGGGGAGCGCCACGGTGGCGTCGAACGTCGCGATGGTGGGCTGCATCTTGTTGCTGCGGTCCCACACGGTGATCGGCCACGACAGACCGCGGATGCCGACCCGGTCGATGTCGACCCCGCGCTCGTCGACGTGGCTCGCGTGATCGGGGAGCCCCTCGCGGGTGGAGGGGTCGCGGCTGGAGGCGTCGGACGTAGGTGCGGCGTGCATGGCGGCGGGTTAGCCGCACTCTCCAATCGCGTCAACCCTTACTTGCCAAGGATGGCAACCTGCTTACCTGCACCCGCCGCCTGGAGTGGGACGCGATGCACCGCATCCCGCGGCACGAGAGCAAGTGCGCCGCGTACCACGGGCACCGCTACGCCGCCGAGATCACCTGCCTCGCCGAGCTCGACGACCGCGGCCGCGTCATCGACTTCGGGGTCGTGAAGGCCCGCGTCGGCACGTGGATCGACGACCACTGGGACCACACCGCCATCCTCATGCGCGGGGACCCGGATCCGGCCATCGCCGCGATCGCGGCCTCGAACGAGGCGCACGGGCGCCCCGTGTACTGGATGGACCGCCCGCCGACCGCGGAGACGCTCGCCGAGGAGCTCGCCACGGTCGCGCAACGGCTCCTCGCCGACACGGGGGTGGAGGTCGTGCGCATCCGCCTGTGGGAGACGCCGAACGGGAGCGCCGAGTGGGTCGCGACGCCCTCCGCGCACGTGCGGAGCGAGGCGGGCTGATGGCCTGGAGCGGGAAGGTGCTCGGCGGCGTGCTCGGCGCGATGGTGGGCGGACCGCTCGGCGCGGGCGTGGGCGCGGCGATCGGGCACTACCTGGCGGACGGCGAGGGCGCCGAGCGCGGCCGGGAGCTCGTCGTGTTGCGGCTCCAGTGGCGGCACCATGCGTTCGGGCCGTCGGGACCCGGCGTGCGCGTCACGCCCGTGTGGCGCGCGCGGCGCCACCGCGGTCGCGACGTGGAGGTGACCGTGGAGGGCGGGCGGATCCGCACGGCGGCCACGGTCGTCCCGGACGAGGACGACGAGCTCTGCGAGCTCCCCGAGTTCCTCCTCCCCTACGCGGCCTTCGCCGGCACCGTGCGCGTGCGCGTCGAGTCGACCCGGACCCGCGCGGACGTGGCGGACTTCGACGTGGCGCTCCCCTCCCCCGTGCGACGCCTCGGTTCGAGCGGGCCGGCGCGCGTGGTGATGGCGCTCGTCGCGGCGGCGCGGGCCGGGGGTCGGGCGCTGGAGAAGGACGACGTCCGCTTCATCCGCGAGAGCTTCACCGCCGCCCACCCGCTCGATGCGGACGGGCTCGAGTGGCTGCGCGCGTGGCTCCGGGAGCTGCGGGACGCCGAGGTGGAGCGGCTCGCGCCGGAGAAGGTCGCGGCGCGGCTGGCCCGGCACGTCGAGGGGGACGCCGTCGACGAGGTGGTGCTCTGGACGATGCGCGGCACGCGGGACGTGTGGCCGGGCGGAGCGGCCCAGGCGTGGGTCGCGGGGTTCGCGGGGGCGTTGGGGCTCGACGCCGGCGGCATCGCGGCGCTGTGGCGGGAGCTCGACGCCGACACCGACGAGGACGCCCGCGCGGCGGCCCGCATCCAGCTCGGCGTCACCGCGGACACGCCGCCGGAGGAGGTCCGCGCGGCCTGGCTGCGGCTGGTGCAGACCTGGCACCCCGACCGCGCCCAGGGCGACCCCACGGAGGCGACGCGCCGGGTCGCCCAGATCAACGCCGCGTGGCGGGTCCTGCGCGGGGATTGAGCGCGTCCGGAGCGCCACGCAAGCGCCGCGCAAGCGCCACGGGAGCGCCACGGGAGCGGAGGGGCGCGATAGGAAGGGTCTCCGCAAACGGAGGCCCCATGTCCGCTCACACCGCGACGATCAGCTGGTCGCGCACCACGCCCGACTTCGCCTACGACACCTACGACCGCACCCACCGCATCTCGTTCGGCGGCGGCATCGCGGTGGCGGCCTCCTCCGCGCCCGCGTTCCTCGGTGACCCCGCGAAGGTCAACCCCGAGGAGCAGCTCGTCGCCGCCCTCTCGAGCTGCCACATGCTCACGTTCCTCGCCATCGCCGCGAAGAAGCGGCTCGTGGTCGACCGCTACGAGGACGCCGCCGAAGGCTGGCTGGAGAAGAACGCCGAGGGCCGGCTCGCGGTCACGCGCGTGGTCTTGCGCCCGAAGGTGAGCTTCGCGCCGGGGGCGACCGTCGACGCCGCGATGCTCGCGGACCTCCACCACAAGGCCCACGACAACTGCTTCATCGCGCAGTCGGTGAAGACGGACGTGCGGGTCGAGCCGGCGTAGTCCCCCGGCCCGGAGCTACTCGGGCGCCACCGGGCGCACCCGGAGGACCTCGGCCTCGACGGAGCCGCCGCGGGCGAGGCGCACGTCGAGGTGGTCGCCCGGGGCGAGCGCGGCGGCGTCGGTGACCGCGATGTCGTCCTTCGTGACGATGGCGTAGCCGCGCACGAGCACGGCCAGCGGCGAGAGCACCTCGAGGTGGCGCGTGGCGGACGCGAGCCGACCCCGGCGGAGGACGAGGCCGCGGAGCGCAGCCTCGCGCAGCCGTTCGTCGAGCTCGTCGAGCCGCATGCGGCCGCGCTCGACGCGCTGGCGGGGGTGGAGGAGGCGGACGCGGGAGACGCGGTCACGCTGCTGGGCGACGCGGCGCTGCATCGCGTGGCGGAGGCGCTCGGACATGGCGTCGACGAAGGCGAGGAGCTCGTCGCGCACGGGCGTCACGAGCTCCGCGGCGTGGGAGGGGGTGGCGGCGCGCACGTCCGCGGCGAGGTCGGCCAGCGAGACGTCGACCTCGTGGCCGACGGCGGACACGACCGGGATGCGGCTCGCGACGATGGCGCGGACCACGGCCTCCTCGTTGAAGCACCACAGGTCCTCGGCGGAGCCGCCGCCGCGGCCGACGATGAGGACGTCGGAGCGGCCGTGGCGGTTGAGGAGGCCGATGGCGCGCGCGACGTCGAGCCCGGCGCCTTCACCCTGGACGCGGCACGGCGCGACGTAGATCGGCATCGCGGGGAAGCGCTGGCGGACGACGCGCACGATGTCGTGGAGCGCCGCGCCCGACGGGCTCGTGGCGATGCCGATCGCGCGCGGGACGGGCGGGAGCGGGCGCTTGCGGGCGGCGTCGAAGAGGCCCTCGGCGGCGAGGCGGGCGCGGAGCTCTTCGAGGCGGCGCAGCAGGTCGCCGTCCCCCGAGGCCTGCATCGCGCGGACGACCAGGGAGTAGCTGCCGCGGGGCGGGTACACGTCGATCGAGCCGCGGGCGATGATGCGGTCGCCATCGCGAGGGGGGCGACGCACGCGCGCGTTCGCGTTGCGGAACATGGCGGCGTTGAGGACGGCGTCCCCGTCCTTCAGGCAGAAGTACCAGTGGCCGGAGCCATGGGCCTTGAAGCCGCTGACCTCGCCCTCGACCTCGATGTCGTCGAAGCTGCCGCCGAGGAGGGCCGCGATCTCGCCGGTGAGCTCGGAGACGGTGAAGCGTTCCACGGCGGCAGGGTAACCCGGAACCGCGTCGACCCCGGCCCGGGCAGTTACTCCAGGACCGCGTAGACGCGGTCAGTGCACCGCTTGCGCCGCGACCTCCAGGGCGAGCACCTGCACGACCGGATCGGTCTCGTCCACGCCCGAGTCGTGCGCGAGGTGGCGGAGGACGGCCGGGTTCTCCCGCACCTCCGCCCAGATCGCCGCCACCGGGCGCGGTCGGAGCAGGAAGGGCACGAGCGGGTGGCGCGCGCGGTCGGACTCGCCCACGAGGTGCGCCTCGATCGACGTCGTGATCACGCGGGTGTACGTGGGCGGCCCCGATCGCGCGGGGTCGAGGCGCCAGTCGATGACCCGCAGGCGCGCGAGGCAGACGCGGCCGGTGTCGTGGAGGCTTGCCAGCGCGGAGACGAAGGCGCGCTCGGGGTCCGAGAGCGTCGGGAGCACGGGGCGCACGACCCGCCCGGGGAGGACGCCGTCCCGCTCCTCCAGGTGGCCCTTGGCGCTGAGCCCCGCCCGGGTGATCTCGGCCTCGACCGTCACCTCGCTCGACATCACCTCCGAGTCGATCTCCGCGCGGTAGCTCCACGTGCCCCGCCCCAGGAGCCACTCGTAGACGAGCGAGAGCCCCCCGAAGGTGAACAGCGCCCCCATGCCGGACATGAGGAGCCCCAGGGCGAGGCACCCCACGACGACCCAGACCCGGCGGTCGCCGTCGACGAACGGGGCGGTCATCATGAACACGCCGAGCCCGACGAGCCCGATGCCGACGGGGACGCCCAGCTCGGCGCCCTCCGGCCCGCGGCTCGCGGTCCACAAGGTCTCGCGGCCCGGTGCCGGGTGGCCGCAGAGCGGGCACGGGCCTTCGCTCGGGCCGATCGGGAGGCCGCACCCCGCGCAGCGCGCAAGCAGCACGGCCGGCACGCGGGGGCGCCGCCGTCCCGGGCCCCGGACCCCCTGGACGGCGACCGCGAGCAGCCACGCGGCGATGCCGCCGAGGAGCACCGCGAGCGAGCCGCGGATCAGGAGGCCGACGAGCGGCGGGCCGTCGACCTTCAGGCCCAGGATGCCGATGGCCATGCTCCCCATGAAGAGCCCGACCAGGCCGGGGAGCCCGGCGACGATGGTGCGCGCCAGCCACCCCGGGGGCTTCACGGCCGCAGCTCCGCGCGGACGCCCCCGGCCACGACCAGGACGAGGAGCGCCGCGGCGAGCCACAAGGCGGTGCCCGCCGGCCCCGGTTCGAACCGGAAGACCACCGTGTGCGCGCCGGGCGGCAGCCGGACGCCGCGGAAGTTCACGTCGGCGCGCGCGATGTCGGTGGGCGTGCCGTCGACCGTCGCGACCCATCGGGGATACCACGTGTCCGCGACGACGAGCGTGCCGGGGCCGGTGGCCTGGACGGTCACCTCCTGGTCGGCGTAGGCGATCACGGTGGCCAGGGCCTCCACGGGGGGCTCGACCGCGGCACCACGCACCGCGTCGGGCGTGGCTCCAGGGGGGTCGAGGGGGGCGGGCAGCCCCCCTTGCGGGGCGTTGCGGGGCTGGGCCCTGCCCCCTGAGCCCGTTGTTTCCGCCGACGCGACGGCCTCGGCCGCGCACCCCACGTCCTCCGACACGCCCTCGAGGATGACCTCGCGCACCGGATCGGCCGAGACGACCCGCGTGAAGGCGTCGTCCACCGAGCTCGCCGCACGCGCGCAGGTCACGACGCGCACCCGGGGCAGCGCCGCGGGATCGACGTAGACGTTGACGGGGCCGCGCACGAGCTGGGTGAAGCCGGGGAGCTGGTGGATCGTCGCGATGAAGCGTACGCCCATGCGGCGGGCGAGCCCGATGTTCTCCAGGTATCGGCCGACCTTCGGGCGGCCGCGGTCCCCGACGTCGAGGCCCGCGAGCGCGAGCATGGCCTCGTTGCGGACGAGGAGGAGCGGGCTCGGGAGGATGACGTCGCTGGTGCCCCATACGAGGCCGAGGCTGGCGGTGCCGAGCGCGGTGTCGAGCGCGGGCGAGATACGACGATCGAGCACGGTGAGGCGCGGGCCGCCCAGCTCGGTCATGCCCTCGCCGAGCCAAGCGGGGCGCGCGGCGACCTCCGCGGCGGGGACGCGCGGGTGGTAGGCGTGGCCGAAGCGCCAGAGCTCGAAGGCCACGAGCACGGTCCACAACCAGGGGCGGCGCACGGCGAAGGACGCCAGGAGCAGCAGGAGGACCGGCAGCAGGACCCGCGAGGAGGTCGGCGCGGTGCTGGCGCGCAGGTCGGCGAGGATCCGGCGCACCTTCGCGGGGATCTGCGCGGGATCCTCCAGCTCGGGCGGCGGCAGCGCGGCCTTCGCGAGCGGCCCGGGATCGAACATCGGCGGCGGCGGGAGGCGGGTCTGGCCCTGCGTCTGGGCGAAGAAGTGGGCCTCTCCGATGGCGAGGATCGGGGCCTCGAACGTGTGGAGCCCGAAGTAGGCGAGCCCGGTCACGAGCGGGAAGGCCGCGGCGAGGAGGCGGAGGCGGGTGGCGATCAGCCCGGGGCGACGGGCGGTGCGGAGGCGCTCGATGCCGTGCGCCGCGAGCACGGCCACGGCGACGGTGAGGAGGAGCGCGAAGCGGGCGGGGAAGCGGAAGCCGTCGAAGCCGGGGAGGAGCCGGACGAGGTCCCATGCGGGGCCGCCGAGCATCAGGACGGTCGCGACGATGCCCCCGAGCACCCAGCCCGGGGCACGCCGCGCGCCCGCGAGGGCGAGGCAGACCACCGGGATGCCCAGGTAGAAGCACATCTCCCAATGATTCACCCCGGCGCCCCAGTAGCCGACCCCGCGGTGGTAGTACGTCTGATCGATGTCGACCGGGCGGTCGAAGCCGAACGCGTACGGGAGCACCGCGCCCACGAGCTCCTGGATGGGCATCGCCCCGATGTGGGCGAAGGCGTCGGCCACGCCGCCGTCGCGACCCGAGAAGCGCACGAGCTCGAGCGTGGCGAGGAGCTGCGGCGACGCTATGAGCGCCCCGACCCCGGCTGCCGCCCCCCACCCGAGGAGCGCCCGCCCGCGCAGCGTGAACGCGGCGTGCACCGCGAGGCCGAGCCCCAGGAACGCGGCGATCTGCGGGTGCCCGGCGAGCCCCATCATGCCGATCGCGAGGGCCACGAGCCACGGCCGCGCACGCCCGTCCCGGTCCGGCGTGGCCCCGAGGAGCGCCCAGCCGAGCCACGCGGCGGCGTTCTGCATGCCCAGGTAGAGGGTGTGGGAGACGAGGAAGCCCGACCACGCGTACGCGAGGCCCCCGACGATGGGCGCGGCCGCGGACATCGCCCCGCCGCGGTTGAGGCCGCGGGCGCGCAGGAACGCCCACACGCCCATCGCGGCCCACACCTGGTGGCCGAGGACGCTCCAGTCGAGCGCGAGGCCATCCGGCAGGAGCGTGAAGAGCAGCATCGTGGGCGGGTAGAGGAAGCCCCCCTCCCCCTCGGCGAGGAGCGGGAAGCCGTTGCCGGCGCCCGAGGCCCACCACGGCACCTGGCCGGTCGCCCACACCCCCGCCGCCCACGCGCGCCACGGGTAGTGGTGATGCCGCAGGTCGTGGTGCCAGAACACGCCCGCGCCGGTGGCGGCGTCCGGCGCGAACAGGATCGCGAAGACGACGAAGAAGAGCAAGGCGAGGGCGGCGGAGCGGAGCTCTGAGAGCCGCGGGCTCACTCGTGGTACCCCAGCGCCTTCAACATCTCGCTCTCGGGCACCTCGGCCGGGCCGACCTGGCCGCGCAACGTCGTGACGCTGGCATGCCCGCTCTCCACCGCGGCGGGCTGGGACGCGGAGATGTCGTCGAGCTCGCCGGGGTCCGTCGTGAGCTCGTAGAGCTCGGCGCTGTCCGCGCCCTCGATGTACTTGGCGCCGGTGGGCGCGCGCACGCCGTAGAGCTGGCCGTCCCGCAACGACGCTGTGGTGCGGCCGAGGAGGAGCACCGGCCGCGCCGGGACGTCGGCACCCCGCGCGAGGCTCAACAGCGGGACGGACTGGGTGCCGGCGATGAGGGGGATGCCCGCGAACTCCAGCAGCGTGTTCGCCACGTCCATCACGCTGACCTGGCGCGCGACGCGGGTGCCGGGGGTCCAGCTCGGCGCGGGGGTCCACGCGATGAGCGGCACGCGCACGACCTCCTCGTAGAGCCCGTGGTGGTTGAACTTGATGCCGTGCTCGCCGAGGCTCTCGCCGTGGTCCGCCACCACGAGCACGAGCGTGTTCTCGAGCGCGCCCCGTGCTCGTAGCCCCTCGAGGAGCACGCCCACCTGGGCATCGGTGTACTCGACCTCCTGGCGGTAGAGGTCCCGCAGCGCGGCCTCCTCCTCGGCGGTGTACGGATACCCCGGCTCCTGGGCGAGGATGGCGCGGTGATCGACGGTGGCGCCGCCCCCCGGGCCGCCCGCGCGGGCCTCGTACGGAGCGTGCGGCTCGAAGAGGTGCACCCACGCGAAGAACGCGCCCTCGCCCCCTTCGATCCAGGACAACGCGCGGTCGATGGTGTCGGGGGCACCGCGCTCGAGCAGCCACGGGTACGCCGCGGGGTCCCCGAAGCGGAGGAGGATCGGGAGGAGGAGCCGGGCGACCCGCGCGCGCGCGATGCCGCGCACGAAGGGCGAGAACTCGTCGTCGTAGACCTGGAAGCCCTGGTCGAGGCCCGTGGTGCTGCCCGCGGCGAACGACGAGACGAAGGCCCCGGTGCGGTAGCCGATGATGCCGAGCTGCTCGGTCACGGTGAGGTAGCCGTTCTTCAACGGGATGCCGTTCGCGATGACCTTGTGCTCGACCGGGTGGCGGCCGGTGAGCATCGAGGCGTGCGACGGGGCGGTCTCGGGGACGGGGGTGATGGCGTCCTCGTAGAGCACGCCCTCGCGGGCGAGCTTGTCGAGCACCGGCGTGTTCGCGACGCTCCCGTAGGCGCCGACGTGGTCGCGGCGCAGGGTGTCGATCGTGACGAGCACGACGTTCTGGGCGCTCTCCGGCGCGGCGCGGGTGGGGCCGTCGGGCGGTCCCCCGAAGAGCCCGGCGAGGAGGGCGAGCGCGAACCCGGCGGCTGTCGCGTAGACGCGCCACCCCACCACGGGCCCGGCGCCGATGCTCTCGCGCCGGAACCAATAGCCGGCGTTGAACCAGAAGGTCGAGGCGATGACGGTCGCGAGCGCGATCATCCCCATGGCGGGGGCGCGGCGCTCCTGCACGACCCAGAGCTCGCGCGCGAGCGGGACGAGGAAGAACAAGGCGAGGAGCAGCACCGTGAGGGTGCACCCGGCGCGGAGCCGCTTCCAATGGGCCACGCGGCGGCCGGGGGCGGCGGCGACCGCGCCGGCGACGAGGCCGACGACGAGCCCCAGGCCGAGCCCCATCACGACGGTGGCGCCCGCGAGCGACATCGCGGAGCCGGCGCCGAGCACGATCTTGGCGCGGAGGACGAGGCCGAGGCCCTCGAGCCCGCCGGCGAGGGCGCCGGTGGCCGCGCCGATCGTCGCGACCCGGAGAAGCACGCCCGGCTCGGGGGGCGCGGGGAAGTCCAGCTCGTCGGTCATTCTTCGATGTATCCCAGGGTCTTCAGCATGTTCGCGGTCTCGGCGTCCAGGTCGGGGCTCTCGACCGGCGCGCCGGCGATGCGGCCGTCGAGCAGGCGCTTCATCCCCTCGGACACGTCGCTCGGGGCGAGGTTCACGGTCTCTCCGGGGTCCGCCACGAGGTCGTAGAGCTCGGACCCGCCGCCCTCGTGCACGATGAGCTTGCGCCCCTGGCCGCGGAGCGAATGGTCGGTCGGCGGATCCGCCACCAGCCGGCCCGCCACCGTGCTCGAATACACCGGCCGCTCGCGACACTCCCCGCCGCCGAGCTCGGCCATGCGGGAGAGGCCCTCGCGCCGTACGGGATCGGCGATGCCGACGAGATCGAGCACGGTCGGCGCCAGGTCGATGCCGCCGACCTGGCACGTCACGCGGAGGCCGGCGCGCGCGGTGGGCGGGTAGCGCACGAGGAGGGGCACGCGGAGCGAGGGATCGTGGAGGTTGTCGCCGTGGTCGAAGAGGTAGCCGTGCTCGGTGAGGCTCTCGCCGTGGTCCGCCGTGACGATGACGATCGTGTCGTCGAGGGCGGGGCCGAGCGCGTCGAGGAGCGCGCCCACCGCGGCGTCGAGCCGGACGATCTCGTTGTCGTACGCGCGGGCGAGCCAGTCGGTGCTGGTGATGCGGCGGTCCGGCGCGGGCCAGTACGGCGGCAGGGAGAGCGCGGGCCCGTCGGTCGGGGCGGGGCCGAGCGCGGCGTTGGCGGGCTGATCGTAGGGGCCGTGAGCGTCGTAGAGGTGGACGAAGGCGAAGAGCTGGCGGTCGCGGTGCGCGCGGAGCCAGGGCACGGCCCGGGCCAGCACGCGGGCGGCGGAGCGCTCGCGCAGCGCGTGGTCCTTCAAGGCGACCTGGTTGAACGCCTTCACGAGCGAGAGCGACTGGAGGCCGGCGAGCGCGCCGAAGTCGTCGTCGTAGACATCCATCCCCTGTCCCCAGCCGTACTTGCCGTGGAGCGGGAAGCCCGCCACGAAGCCGGCGGTGAGGTAGCCCTCGGCCTGGAGCGTCCGCCAGAGGAGCTCGGGGCGGTCCCCCAGGTTGGTCCCGTTGCTCACGACGCCGGTCACGAGCGGGGGCTCGCCGGTGAACATCGAGAGGTGGCTCGGCTCGGTGATGGGGGCGGCGGCGATGGCGTCTTCGAAGACGACGCCTTCCCGCGCGATGCGGGAGAGCACGGGCGTGTCGATGGCGTGGCCGTAGGGGGCGAGGTGGTCGGCGCGGGTGGTGTCGAGGCTGATGACGAGCACGGAGGGACGCGGGCCGTCGTGGCCCTCGGCGCCGCGGGCGCGGGCGAAGGAGAGCCCGGCGCCGACCAGGAGGACGCCGGCGAGGAGCGGCCGGAGGGGGCGCTGGATCCGGTGCAACCAGCGATCGGCGGCGAGGCCGAGGAGGAGGGAGACGACGAGGATCGCGCCGATGCCGCCCCACACGCGGGGGTCGCGCACGAACTCGTTGAGGACGAGCTCGAAGCGGTAGTTCACCGCGGCGTGGAGCCCCACGAGGCCGGCGACGACGAGGCCGTAGGCCCGCCGCCCGATGAGCCACGCGGCGATAGCGAGGCCGAGGCCGAAGAGCCCGCCGAGCCCGATGGACGCGGCGAGCCAGGTGGCGACCTCAGCGGCGCCGAGCCCCTGGCGGGGGGTGGCACGCAGCGCGACCTCAGCGGAGCCCGCGGCGGCGCCGGTCAAGAGGCCGAACCCGGCGAGCGGACGGAAGGACGGACGCATCCCGCCCTCCCTAATCGGCTGATGGCGGACTCGGGGGCGCGGCGGCGGGTTCTACCGGTTAGCCCGGCGCCACATGGACACCTCTCTCGCCGATGCAGCCGCCACGACCGCCGCCGAGGCCGTCGCCAACGAAGCTGCGCGTCGCCGCACCTTCGCGATCATCTCCCACCCGGACGCCGGCAAGACGACCCTCACGGAGAAGCTCCTCCTCTACGGGGGCGCCATCCACATGGCCGGCGCGGTCAAGTCGCGCAAGGCGAGCCGCCACGCGGTCTCCGACTGGATGGCGATGGAGAAGGAGCGCGGCATCTCGATCACCTCCTCGGTGCTCCAGTTCGACTACCGCGGCAAGCGCCTCAACCTGCTCGACACGCCGGGCCACGCCGACTTCTCCGAGGACACCTACCGCGTGCTCGCGGCGGTGGACTGCGCGGTCATGCTCATCGACAACGCGAAGGGCGTCGAGGACCGCACCCGCAAGCTCTTCGACGTGTGCCGCATGCGCGGCATCCCCGTCCTCACCCTCATCAACAAGTGCGACCGCGAGGGCATCGAGCCCCTCCAGCTCCTCGACGACGTGGGCGCCGCGCTCGGCATCCAGTGCGCCGCGGTGAACTGGCCCGTCGGCAGCGGCAGGGAGTTCGTGGGCGTCGCCGAGCGGAGCTCGGGGGACGTGCTGCGCTTCACCGGCGGCAACCGCGGCACCGACCTCGTGGAGCAGGAGCGCATCCGCCCCGAGGACCTCGAGGAGAAGCTCGCGGTCCAGCTCATCGACGAGCTCGAGCTCCTCAACGGCGCCGGCGAGACCTACGACCGCGACAAGTTCCTCGCCGGCAAGCAGACCCCCGTGTTCTTCGGCTCCGCCATGACGAACTTCGGCGTCCAGCCGTTCCTCGAGGCGATGGTCGACATGGCGCCGGGGCCGCGCCCGCGGGCGAGCACGGGCGTGATGCGGATGCCCGAGGATCCGAGCTTCACGGGCTTCATCTTCAAGATCCAGGCGAACATGAACCCGCGCCACCGCGACCGCGTGGCGTTCCTCCGGGTGCAGTCCGGGCGGTTCGAGCGCGGGATGGACGTGAAGGTGCAGCGCACCGGAGAGACCGTCCGCCTCTCCAAGCCGCACAGCTTCCTGGCCCAGGAGCGCGTGCTCGTGGAAGAGGCCTGGCCCGGCGACGTCGTGGGCCTCTTCGATCCCGGCCAGCTCCGCATCGGGGACACCCTCTACGTCGGCGAGCCGCTCGCCTACGAGGGCATCCCCCGCTTCGCGCCGGAGCACTTCGCGCGGGTGAAGCTGAAGGACCCCCTCAAGCGCAAGCACCTCGTGGCGGGGCTGACCCAGCTCTCCCAGGAGGGCGCCATCCAGCTCTTCATCCGGCCCGAGATCGGCGAGCAGGACCCGTACCTGGGCGCGGTCGGCCAGCTCCAGTTCGAGGTGCTCCTCTCCCGCCTGGAGACCGAGTACGGCGTGAAGGCGGTGCTCGACACGAGCCCCTTCCGCTTCGCCCGCTGGATCGGGGGAGACCCCAAGGGCCTCGCCTGGATGATGGCGCGCCGGGACTACAACGTCGTGCAGGACCGCCACGGCCGCCCCGTCGTCCTCTCCGAGAGCATCTGGCCGCTGCAATACGCCCAGCGCGAGAACCCCGGCATGGTGCTCTACGAGGTCGAGCCGCTATAGTCCCGGGGTGGTGAGCGCTCGATGAACGAGTTCCGTGTTCCGCCCTCGATCCTGGCCGCGCTCGGCCTCCGACGCTGCGTGCTCCCCGAGGACGTCGCCGCCCGCCTCCGGGCCCGCCGATCGGGGGCATGAGCGCGCCGGGCGACTCGAAGCCGCGGCGCCGCGTGTGGATCCTCGCGGCGGCGACGGTGCTCGCCCTGACGTTCGGCCTCTGGCTCGCCGCGACGGTGGAAAAGAGCCCCTTCACGCGCTCGTTCGGGGGGCGGAAGCTGCCGCGGGTGACGGCGGGCCGGGACCAGCGCGAGCCCGAGGAGCGCCGCGTGGTCCGCGAGGGGGCCGAGACCGCCACGATCCGCTGCGCGTACGACGGCGACGGCACCCCCGGGAGCCTCGTCGCGATGGGCCGGGGGGACGTCCTCTCCTCCGGGGAGGACCTCTCCCTGCAGGTCCCCGCCGGGAGCTGGACCCTCTACTGGCAGCGCGAGGGGGCCCCCGCGGTGCAGCTCGGCCGCCTCGAAGCCGAGCCCGGCGACGTCGAGACCTGCCGGCTCGGCGGAGAGGGCTGGGAGGTCGTGGGGGCGGTGCGGAACCCCGACGGGGAGCCCGTCGCGAACACGAGCGTGTTCGTGTGCGGCGCCCGCGCCCGCACGGACGAGAGCGGCGCCTTCACCGCCAGCGCGCGGTCGGGCACGTGCACCGTGCGCGCGGTCTACCAGGACGGTCTGCTCACCCGCCGCAGCGCACCCGTCGTCGTGACCGCATTCGACGCTCGGAGCGTCGAGCTCATCGTCGACGACACCCCCATCGCGGGCATGGGCATCGGCTTCCGCATGCGCGAGGACGGCGCCCGCATCACGCTCGTGCACGCGGACACCCCCGCCGAGGAGGCCGGGCTCGCGGTGGGAGACATCATCGTCGCGATCGACGGGGAGCCGACCGCGGGGCTCTCGGACGACGCCTTCATCACCCTCGGCACGGGCCGCGAGGGCAGCCGCGTGGATCTCGTGGTCGAGCGCGACGGCGAGGAGCGCACCTTCTCCTTCCGGCGCGAGCGGCTCGGGGACGAGGACACGGGCTGAGCGCCGGATCGGTCGCCCGCTGTGACCGCCGCGCCTACGTCCCCGCGATCTCCCCGCCGTTCGGGTGCAGGAACTGCCCCGTCATGTAGGAGGCGTCCTCGGAGGCGAGGAACACGTAGCAGGGCGCGACCTCCGCGGGGTCGCCCGGGCGCCCGAGCAGGGTGTCCTTCCCGATGGGGCCCGGCGCCACGCCGTTCACGCGGATCCCTCGGTCCGCGACCATCCGCGCGAGCGAGCGGGTGAACGACACGATCGCGCCCTTGGTGGCCGAGTAGTCGAGCAGGTGCTCGCTGCCGCGCCACGCGGTGATCGAGGTGGTGTTGATGACGGAGGCGCCGCACTGCATGTGGGGGAGCGCCGCCTTCGTCAGGTAGAACATGGAGAAGATGTTGCTGCGGAACGTGCGCTCGATCTGCTCGGTGGGGATGTCCTCGGGGCGGTCGACCACGTGCTGCTCCGCCGCGTTGTTGACGAGCACGTCGAGACGCCCGAAGGCCGCGAGCGTGCGGTCCACCACCTCTTGACCGAAGGTGGGGTTCCCGAGGTCACCCGCGACGAGGATGCACCGCCGCCCCTCGGCCTCGACGAGCGTCTTCGTCGCCTCCGCGTCGCCATGCGACTCGCGGTAGACCACCGCCACGTCGGCGCCCTCCTCGGCGAACATGATGGAGACGGCCCGCCCGATGCCGCTGTCCCCGCCGGTCACGATGGCGACCTTGCCCTCGAGCTTCCCGCTCGGGGTGCGCTGCCTCCGGGCGACGGGCTTCGGCTTCATCGCCGACTCGGTGCCGGGCGGCTCCTGGTGCTGCGGCGGACGCTCGAGGACCTTCTGTTCGGGCATGTGTCTCCCCTCGCGGACCAAGGTAGGGACGTCGGCGCGAATCGCGGGTCGGACGGGATGTCACGAATGGAACCGTCCACCGTGTTCCCCGCGGGCTGTGCTTCATCGCGGGAGCCCGCGCGTGGTGGTCGCCAGTCGCCGCGAGCCGGGCTATCGTCGCGCCCCGAATTCGCCCGGCCCCCGGGCGCCTGGAGATCTCCCGCATGTGGTTCCTCTGCCTCCCGGTCCTGGCGCTCCTGGCGGTCACGCCCGACGCCGCCGCCGGCCAGCTCACGAGCCAGCTTCAATCCGCCCCCGACATGGTCTGGTTGGGCCTCGACTACTCCCGCGTGCGCATCTTCACGCCGGAGACGTTCGAGGATCCCGAGGAGCGCGTGTTCTGGGACCCGGGCGGTGGCCTCGGCGACGTCGTGACCCGCTTCAAGAAGCCGAAGGACGCCTGGGACCAGCTCATCGCCGACTGGAACGCCATGGCGGTGAACGAGTACGTCGAGGACATCGAGAAGGCGCTGCAGCGCGAGATCGTCGTCGACCTGCCCACCCCGGCCGGCCAGACCCAGCGCAAGGGCGACATCTTCTTCGAGTCCATCTACGACGCGAAGAACACGCCCGTCGAGCTGAACGCCACGATCATCCAGGAGATGGTCAAGAAGTACAAGGTGAAGACCAAGAAGGGCGTCGCGATGGTCTTCATCATGGACCGCTTCTCCCAGCCCGACAAGGAGGTCTGCGCGTGGCCGACCTTCATCGAGCTCGACAAGAAGACCGTCATCTCGACCGAGCGCGTGTGCGAGAAGCCGGGCGGCAGCGGCTACCGCAATTACTGGTTCAACATCGTCCCGGCCTACATCAAGGACATGACGAAGGCGATCAAGAAGGACGAGTTCTAGCGCTCCGGTTCTAGCGCGGCGAAATCTTGGGGCGGGGGGCTCCGCCGCCCCCCGCAACGCCCCCCGGGAACCGCGTGCTGCCGGGATCCCCGGGCCCGCCGGGAACCCCGAGCCGCCCCGGACTAGGCCGCCGGCTGCAGCCGGTACACGCACTCCGCGACACACGCGGGCTTCTTGCCGCCCTCGATCTCGATCGTGGCGAGGAAGATCGCCTCGTACCAGGCGCCGGCCTCCTTCACCTCGCCGAGCGTGAGGGAGAGGCGGTAGCGATCCCCCTCCTTCAGCGGCGAGGGGAAGCGCACCTTGTTGGCGCCGTAGTTGATGATCATGGCGAACCCGGCGAGCTCCAGCACGTCGAAGAAGTGCCCGGCCACCAATGACAGGGTGAGGTAACCGTGGGCGATCGGCGCGCCGTAGGGCGACTCCTTCGCGATGCGCTCCCGGTCGACGTGGATCCACTGGTGATCCCCGGTGGCGTCTGCGAACGCAACGATGCGCTCGTAGGTCATCGTCGCCCACTCCGAGCTGCCGAGCGCGGTGCCGCTGAGCGAGAGGAGCCCGTCCTTTCCGTCGATTCGCGTAGCCATGGAAACCCTCCAGGCGCGCCTTCTAGCGCGCGCCGCCTGCGCTGTCGCGCCCCCGCTCCCCCGGCCCGGACCCGGCCCGCAGCCTGACACTGACGCGACACTTACACCCCCAACTGAACGAGGGGCGTACGGTCGGCCGCGTCGTTGGTTCGACGCCGCCACGGACCCACACTATGTACCCCAAGGTCACAGGCAGACGAACGGCACCTCCCTGCCTGCTTGCATTGGGTTGCGCATGTCCCGCCTCCTCCAACTCCTGCTCCTGTCCGGGTGTGTCGCCACGACGGACGGCTCCGGCGTCGAGGCGTCGCCGGGCGCGCTCGATCTAGGCACGGTCGCGATCGGGCAGGTGGGCCTGGCGACGATCACCATCATCAACCAGGGGCCCGGCATCGCGGACATCCACGGGATCGGGCTCGCGCACGGCGCGGACCCGGCGTGGTCGGTGCGGAGCGCGGACACCGCGGACCTGTTCGCCGGGGCGACCTCCCTCGTGGAGATCGCGTTCGCGCCCGAGGTCACGGGGTCGGCGCAGGCGCGGCTGGAGATCCGCTCCGACGATCCCGACCGGCCCGTGCTGGAGGTCCCGCTCGTGGCCGTGGGGGTGGACCAGGGGAGCGTGGACTCGGGGGACACCGGCGACACCGGCGAGACCGGCGACACCGAGCCCGCGGACACCGTGGACGACGATGCCGACGGCTTCTCGGAGGCCGACGGCGATTGTGACGATGGCGACACCTCGGTCCACCCCGGGGCGGCCGAGGCGTGCGACGGCGTCGACGAGGACTGCTCGGGGGTGGCGGACGACCGCGACGACGACCGCGACGGCCACTCCCCGTGCGACGCCGGCGGGGACTGCGACGACGCCGACGCCACGGCCTACCCGCTGCTGGTGGAGGCGAGCGGCGCGGAGACCGGCGACGGGACCGCGGCCACGCCCTTCGGCACGCTCGACCAGGCCCTCGCGCAGCTCGACGTCGTCTGCCGAACCGTGGTGCTCCTGCCCGGAACCCACGCGGCGGCCGTGTCGTGGGACAGCGGCACCGTCACCGTGCGCGGCGCGGGCGACACCGCAGGCGACGTCGTGCTCACCCCGCCCGCCGGCGGCCGCGCCTTCACCGTCGGCGGCACCGGGCGGCTCGACCTCGACACGCTGACGCTGGCCGGGGCCCGGCCGGCCACGGGAGACGGCGGCGCCGTGCAAATCGAGGGCGGCGCGGTGACGCTCACGGCCGTGCGCCTGTCGTCGAACACCTCCGCCGAGAACGGCGGGGCCATCGCGCTCGACGGGGGGACCCTCACGCTCGACGGGTGCGTGCTGGAGGGGAACACCGCGGCGGACGAGGGCGGCGCGGTCTACGCGTACGGAGGGACCGTCCACGACCGCGGGAGCACGTGGTCCGACAACGTCGCGGGGGACGGCGGGGCGCTCGCGACGGACACCACCACCCTCGACGTGGACGGCTCTACCTTCACCGACAACGTCGCCGACGACGCCGGCGGCGCCTTCTTCGGACGCAGCACGGACGCCACCCTCGACGGCGCCGTCTTCCAGGCCAACCAGGCCGGGTGGCAGGGCGGCGCCATCGCGCTGGACGGAGCCCCCGCGGGCCTCGTCCGCAACCTGCTCCTCGTCGGCAACCGTGCCGGCAACGAGGGCGGGGGGCTCGCGATCTCCGGGAGCGCCGTCTCGCTCGTGGTCGCCAACAACACGCTCGTCGGCAACGAGGCCAGCGGGGACGGCGGCGGCCTCTACCTCCGGCCCAGCTGGGACTCCTCGGTGTACCTCGGCTCGAACGTCGTCGCCTGGTCCGCCGGGCGCAACGGGGTCTCGTGCAGCGGCGAGGATGCCCGCGGCGTCGAGATCGCCCACACCCTCGCGTACGAGAACGACGGCGACGACCTGGAGCTCGGCCGGTGCGCGGACGCGGGCGAGAACCTCGTCGCGGACCCGCGGTTCGACCGCTACACGGACGACGGCGACCCCACCGACGACCTCTACACGCTCGGCGCCGACTCGCCCGCCGTGGACAGCGGCCCCGACGACGGCGACGGCCCCTCCGGCTACATCGACTGGGGCGATCCCGACGGCTCTCGGAACGATCGGGGCTACACCGGGGGCCCGGGGGCGCGCTGAACGAGGGCGTGCGCGCGCAGGCGAGCGGGCCCTTCCTGGGAGTTGGTCCTGCGGCGCCCGCGCGGCGCTGGCGCTCACGTCGCCGCGGCCGCCGCTACTCCCCGAGGTCCCGCCACTCCCCTGCCCGCTTCAAGCGCTCCTCGGCCGCTTCGGGCGTGAGCTGCCCCGCCGCCGGCGGATAGTCCTGGAAGAACGGGGTCACGTCCGTCGCGCGCACCTTCCGGCGCATCGCGAGGAAGTGGAGGTATTGCTCCGGCCAGCGGTACACCCAGCTCTGGAAGCGGTCGACGAAGGCCTGGTAGCTCTTCTCCACCGTGCCCTGCCACGGCAGCTCCTCCGTGATCACGACCCGGTGGCGGGCCTCGCCCGGCTCCCGGATGACGTAGGTCGGGAGCAGCGCGGCGCCCGTCTTCTTCCAGATCTGCGCGGGTTGGACCGAGAGGTTCGCCCGGCGGCCGAGGAAGTCGACCTCCACCCACTTCTTGCCGCCGCCGCCGTCGAACGCGAGCCCCAGGACCTCGTTCCGCGCGAGGCACTCGAACGCCGGGCGCAGGAAGCGGAAGACGTTGATGTGGTTGACCGGGAGGCGCTTCTCCAGCTCCCACCGGCGCGCGAGGATCTTGCGCCAGAGCGGCGTCGTGCGGGTCTCGGCGAGGATCTCGGCCCACACCGGCGGCGGCGCGGAGAGCTGGCTCATGGGGTAGCCCAGGTGGCCGAGCGCCGGCATGATCATCTGGTTGGCGCCGAAGTGCCCGATGAGCACGATGGCGCCCTTGCCGCGAGCCCGCGCCGCGTCGAGGTGCTCGCGGCCTTCGACGATGCAGGTGTCCCCGATCGTGTCGGGATCCAACGCCGGGTAGGTCAGCACCTCCAGCTCGTTGAACATCGTGAGGCGGTAGGCGTCGGCGAGGATCTCGTCCGCCGGGCGCGGCATCGGCCGACCGGCGTAGATGCGCTCGAGCTCGTCGCGCATCTCCGTGTCCCCGAGGCGCCGCACGACGCCGCCCCCGAGCCCCGCCGCGCGCACGAGCGCCTTCCGCGGCACGCGGTTCACCATCGCCTGGCCCGGGTAGTAGAGGAACAACCCCCCGAGATCCTTGACGAGCAGGCTCGCCTTGAACGAGCGGCTCATCGCTCGTCCCGCGCGGCGTCGAGCGGCACGAGGAGCACGGCCTTCTTGTCCACCTTCCCGTTCGGGAGCGTCGGGATGGCCTGCCAGAACTCGACCACGCGTGGCACCTTGTAGGAGGCGAGGCGCGCCCGGCACCACGCCTGCAGCGCGCGCACGGTGAGCGTGGAGCCCGGCGCCGCCTGCACGATCGCGCGGGCGATCTCGCCGCGGAGCCGTTCCTCGGCGCGGACGACGACCACGTTGCGCACCTCGGGGTGGTCGGCCACGACCTGCTCGATCTCCAGCGGGAAGACGCGGATGCCGCCGATCTTCAGCATCTCGCTGCGCCGCCCCGAGAAGTACACGAAGCCGTCGGCGTCGGTGTAGACGAGGTCTCGCGTGGCGTACCACCCGTCGTGGAACTGCGCGGCGGTCTCCTCCGGCTGGTTGACGTAGCCGAGCGCCACGGCGTCCCCGCGGATCCAGAGCTCCCCGACCTCGCCGACGGGCACGTCGCGGCCGTCCTCCCCGACGACCCGCACCACGTACCCGGGGATGGGCTTGCCGGTAGAGCCCGGCCGCCGCGGCCCCTCGGCCAGCATTCCGAGGCCGACCCCGGTGGTCTCCGTGCTGCCCCACACCGGCAGGAAGCGGGCGGTGAACGACTGCTCCATCCGCTCCAGCGCGGCGGGGGAGACGTAGGCGCCGCCGGCCTCCAACACCCGGAGCGACCCGAGGTCGGGCTTGTTGCCACCGGAGGCGCCATCCTGGAAGTCGAGGAGCATCTCGTAGAAGCTCGGGACTGCCATCATCCACGTGACGCGGAACCGCTGGATGGTCTCCGCGATGTGGCGAGGGGAGAGCGAGTCCACCACGACGAAGGCGCCGCCGTAGAGGATCGAGCGGTGGAACAGCTCGTGGGGGTGGGCGAACACCGAGAACATGCCGAGGTACACGTCGTTCGCGGCGAACCCGAGCCCCTCGGCGGTCGCGACGGCGTTCGCCACGATGTTCCGCGACGTGGTGATGGCCCCCTTCGGCCGCCCGGTCGAGCCGCTGGTGTAGTTGTAGTAGCAGGGCGTGTCCGCGGTCGCGACGAAGGCGGACCGCCGGCCGGCCTCCGAGGCGCCGGGATCCATCTGGTCCACCCGGATCGACCACCGCACCGACCGTACGAGCCGCTTCGCGAGGGGCTCGTGCCCCGGCTCCCACACCACCGCGCTCACGCCGGCCACCCGGAACTGGTCCTCCACCTGGTCGGCCTGGAGCTTGAAGTTCACGGGCACGAAGATCGCGCCGATGCGCGCGCAGGCGAGGAAGCCGACGACGACCTCCGGACGCTTGTCGAGGACGAAGGCGATGGCCGTACCGGGGCCCATCCCGGCGTCCTCCCAGCCCACGGCCACGCGATCGACCTCGGCGTCGAGCTCCGCCCAGGTGAGGCTCCGCGTCTCGCCGAGGAGCGCGGGCTGCGCGGGCCAGGTGGCGGCGGCCCGACGGAGCACGTCGCCGAGCGGCAGTTCGAGGAGCTCGGCGAGCATGTGACCTTCCTACGCGGGCGGACAGCTACCCCCCGACGGGGCGGGCCGTCAACCGGCGCGTGCGTCCTTGGTCGACGTGGAGGCGACCACCTGGTTCGGCCGGGGGATGCGGCGGAGCGCGCGCACGCACGCACGGGCCTCTACGATCCGCGGCCCCGCGTCCTCTCCGCCGTACCGGGCGGCGTAGGTGAGCGCGGCGAGGCGGAAGAAGGGCTCGGCGGCGTCCCCCACGCGGGCCTGGAGCCACTCCGCGGCGGCGGCGGGGGGCAATTCGGGCGGGAGGGCCCAGCCGCGGCTCCGTACGGCCGCGCGGGCCTCGCCGCAGAGGCGGGCGAGGGCATCGGGGCGGGGGCCGCGGGCGGGGGCCCCGAGCCGGGCGAGCGTCGCGCGGACGGCCACCAGGAGCGCGATCATGCCGCCCACGACGAGCAGCATGCCGAAGAGGCCCGCGCGGATGGGGCTCTTCTGGGCGCCCTCGCCGGAGAACAGCACCTGCCGGCCGATGGCGCCGTACGCGGCGAACTGGGCGTTCATGTCGTACTCGACGACATCGCGGTACCAGGCGGCCAGGAGCGCGTCCATCCGGGCGCGGAAGCCGCCGGTGTCGACCGCCGGGAGCGCGCTGGCCGGGGTGGGGTCGAGGGTTGCCCACCCGTGCTCGGTCCGCACCTCCACCCAGGCGTGCGCGTTCCCGCGCCGGACGACGACGTACCCGTCGTCCCCGAGCTCGCCGGAGTAGAACCCCGTCGCGAGGCGCGCGGGGATGCCCCGCTCGCGGAGCAGGATCACGAGCGCGCTGGCGAAGTACTCGCAGTGCCCGGCGCGCGTGTCGAAGAGGAACCAGGCGAGGGGGTCGCCCTCGGGGGGCGGCGGGGTGTCCACGTAGGTGTAGGTGGCGCCGATCCAGTCGGTCAGGGCGCGGGCGACGACGGCGGGATCGGCCTCGTCCGCGGCCACGGTCCACGCGAGGGGGCGCATGCGGGGATCGACGGCGGGGAGCTGCAACCAGGGCTCGACATCGGTGGTGTCGATGTCGGCGAGCGTCACCCCCCGGGAGAACGTGCGGTAGCTCGCGACGCGGGTGGCGGACCGCGCCGAGAACGCGCCCCCGGGCAGCGCCTGGGCCCCGATGCCCTCGACGCGCAGGAGGTCGGGCAGGCCGAAGAGGAGATCCCCGCCGAGGGGCTCCAGCTCGACCTCCGCGCGCAAGTCCCACGTGGCGTCCCAGGGCGCGCGCTCCACGGGCGTCCCGACGCTCCACCGCGCCCCGTCGAAGCGATCGAGCGCCCGCCCGCGCACGTGGAACGGGCCGGGCACCGGGAACCCCTCGGGATCGGTGACGCGGAGGCGCATGACCTCGGCGCCGTCGTCGCTCACGAGCCCCTCGACCCCCAGCGTCACGTCGTCCGGGAAGCGCGCGCCGAGGCCCTGGCTGCGGCCTCCGTACCCGCCGTCGAGCCGCGGGAGCACGACGAACAGGGCGCCCGTGAGCACCGCCGCCCCCATGCCGACGAGGGCCTCCAGCGCGCGCGGGGCGGCCTCGCCGGTGTCCTGGAGCTCCGCGCGCAGGAGCGCGACCGGCAGGAGGCCCGCGTAGACGACGAACAGCGGCGCGAGCAGGATCGACTCGGTGGCGACCGCGCCGAGGAGCAGGAGCAGCGTCGCGAGGAGCAGGGCCACGCGCAGATCGTCGCCCGACCGCCCGGTCCAGGTGCGGTGCGCGAGGAGCCACGCCACGAGGAGCGCGAAGGCGAAGGTGGGGGGCCCCAGGAGCGCGGTGACGCCCGTGACGCAGAGGACCGCGCCGTGGAGCCACACCCACACGCCCGCGTGCAGCCGGGGCGGCGGCGCCAGGATCGCGGCGAGCGCGAGCGCGGAGAGCACGAGGCCGGGCGGGCCGGACAGCGCGAGGGACCCGAGGCCCGCCAGGACGACCCCCGCGAGGGCCCAGCCACCCGGTCGACGTGGCGCCGCCGTCTTCATGCGCGCCCCGGGGGCGTGCCGCGGGGCGGCAACAACGCCAACGTCGTGAGCAGCCGCCGCCGTTGGGAGGCCCCCGACCGCGGGGCGAACCGCTCGGTGCCCACCTCCAACCCCACGGCGTCCCCCCGCCGCGTGTGCAGCAGCACCTCGCCGCAGGCCCGCCGGATGGCCCCCTCCCCCTCCGGCCCCAACCGCACGATGACCTCGCCGCCGCCCTCCGCGCTCCGCAAGATCACCAGCGGGGTCACCGATCGCGCGCTCGACGGCCAGTGGATGCGGCGCACGGGATCCCCCGGCGCGTAGGCCCGCATCCCGACGAGCTCCCCGACGCCCTCGCGGCTCGCGCGCACCTCCGCGGCCTCGCCGAGCCCCACCCCGCCGTCCGCGGCGTTCCCGCGCTCGGGCTTCGGGTAGACGAGGAGCTCGCCCGGCACGTCGATCTCGCGCCACCGCACGATGAGGCCGAACGGAAAGCGCGACGCGATGCGCACCCGCGAGAAGGTGACGACGCCCCGGTCCGGAAACGTCCACGTCGCCGGCTCCTCGTCGCTCTGCCCCGGCCCCACGCAGCCGAAGCGGGCCCGGGCCCGGCCGCCGTCGCGCTCCTCGACCGCCACCCGCCACGCGCCCCCGAAGCGGCGCGGGTTCTCGAGCACGAGGCGCCCCGGCGCCGGCTCCCCCGCGAAGACCTCGGCGGGCAGGGCGCGGCGGACGATGAGCGCGCGGAGGTTCCACTCGGCGAGCACGTTGTTGACCACGAGCACGGCGAGGAGGGCGGCGAGGACCACGTAGACGAGGTTGTTCCCCGTGTTGACCGCGCCGAAGGTCAGGCCGGCGAGCACGAGGAGGTACCAGACGCCCGCGGCGGTCGGCCACACCGAGTTCCAGTGGCGCGTGGGCGAGCGGATCGAGGCCATCCAGGGGGCGGCCATCAGATCGGCGGCGTCAACCCGGCGAGGAGGCCGCGGATCGCGGCAGCGCCGGCGTCGTCCCCCGTCTCCGCGCGCGGCAGCACGCGGTGCGCGAGCACCGGCACCGCCAGGGACCGGATGTCCTCCGGCACCACCCATTCCCGCCCCCGCAGCCGCGCCAGGGCCCGCGATGCCCGGAGCAGCGCCTCCGCGCCCCGGGTCGACACGCCGCGGGCGAGCGCCGGCGAGCCGCGCGTTGCCGCCACGAGGTCGAGCACGTAGTCCTCGAGCTCCGCGTGCACGCGCACCCGCGCGACGTCCGCCCGGAGCGCCGCGAGGGCATCCGCGGTGATCGGGCGGTCGTCGTCGTAGAAGCGCGCTTCGCCCCGGAGGATGGCCCGCTCGGCCTCCCGCGAGGGGTAGCCCATCGAGGTGCGAACGAGGAACCGATCGAGCTGGGAGTCCGGCAACGGCCAGGTCCCCTGGTACTCGTGCGGGTTCTGCGTCGCGATGACGAGGAAGGGGTCGGGCAGGGGGAGGGTCTCGCCGTCCACGCTGACCTGGCCCTCGTTCATCGCCTCGAGCAGCGCCGACTGCGTGCGCGGCGTCGTGCGGTTGATCTCGTCGGCCAGCACCACGTTCGCGAAGAGCGGGCCGGGGCGGAACGTGAACGTGCCGGAGCGCGGGTCCAGCACCGTGGCCCCGAGGATGTCGGACGGGAGCAGGTCGGAGGTGAACTGCACGCGCTTGAAGCGGCCGCCGAGCGCGCGCGCGATGGTCAGCCCCAGCGTGGTCTTGCCGACGCCGGGCACGTCTTCGAGGAGGAGGTGGCCGCCCGCGAGCACGCACACGAGCGCGAGCTCGATCACTTCGGGCTTCCCGACGACCCGGCGCTCGATGAGCGCGCGGAGGGACCCGAGGGCGTCAGCGCCGAGGGGCGCGGCGGTCATGCGCCCGACGAGGAGAAATCGCCGAGGGTCTTCGTCTCGTACTCGCAGCCCGGCTCGAGGGTCTCGTTCTCGGTGCTGATGATCTCGAAGGTCTCGAATCCGTCCCAGTCCCCGTCGCCGTCGACGCAGGCGTCCCCCTCGGTGGGGTCGATCGACGCCGTGCCGGTGAGCTGCCACTTCACGGGGCCGTCGGCCTCCGTCTCCTCGCCGATGATGACGGTGGAGTAGGTCAGGTCGCAGCCCGAGACCGTGCCGAGCGCGAACACGTCGTTCCCGATGTAGATCGTGGCCTTGGAGCCGTCATACGCCACGGCGTACAGGAAGCTCTCCTGGTAGCCCTCGGACGCCTCGGGGTGGCACTCGTCGACCAGGGCGTCGTCGTCGTTGTTCTCCGCGGTGACGGTGACGTCGTAGAAGATCGCGTCCTCCGGGACCTTCGAGTTCGAGCAGGCGAGCAGCGAGAGGACGAGCAGCACGGGCAGGCTCCGAGGAGGCGCATCATAACACCACGCCCCAGCCTGGGGCGATTCCGTGGTGACTCGCCGGGGCGCCGGAGAAACCCATCGTTGGAACCCTCGGTTCGCGGGCCATCGTCGGCCGGGCGGTCGTGTCGCCACATCGGTGCCCGCCCGTTGACACCCCTCCGGTCGGGACCTACATTGCGCCGCCGTCGGGCTCCCCCCGGCACCTCCTCCTACTCACCCGTCCGCTCGGAGGCCGCGTGGCCGAGTCCTCTCCCCTCTTCGTCTGCCGCCCCTCGGACCTCGCCGTCCTGCGCGCCCACCTCGATGCGGCCCGCGGCGGCCAGTCCCGTACCGTCGTCCTCGAGGCCCCCCTCGGCGGCGGCAAGCGCGCGGCGGTCGGCGAGCTGGTGCGCAACCTCCCGACCGATGAGGACGTGCTGGTCGTCCGCGCGGCCCTCACCGACGAAGAGGACGGCCTCCGCACCCTCCTCCGCCTCTACGCGGCCCTCTACGGCGCGCTGTACCGGGACCCCGTCCTGCGCGGCAAGGTCGAGATGATCCTCAACGCCCAGATGCCGCAGCACAGCAAGCGCGTGCAGCAGTGGTACCAGGCGTTCATCGAGGGCCTGAAGAAGAGCGTGCCCGCCGAGGGCGAGCAGAGCTTCCAGGTCACCCTCCCCCGCGACAACCCGGTCATCGGCCTCGCCGAGATCCTCAGCGGCATCTCCCGCAAGATGACCGTCGTGTTGGACGTGCAGAACGCGTTCAACAGCCACTCGGTGTCCACGTTCGTGGCGCTCGAGGGCCTGCACGAGGCCCGCAAGGGCAACGGCAAGCTCCTCATGATCCTCGGCATCGAGCCGGTGAACGACGCCGCGAAGGCCTGGATGCCCGCCCCGCTGCTCGACTTCCTCGAGCGCCGCGCCGGCGAGATCCACCGCCACACCCTGACCCCCTGGGGTGAGGAAGAGGTGAGCGCCTACCTCGCGAGCAAGGACCTCTCCGCCGCCGCCCCCGGCCGCATCGCCGAGATCACGCACGGCCGCCCCGCCTACGTGGCCGAGCTGGTCGACGTGCTCGTCGAGCGTGACCTCCTGAACGACGCCCTCGAGGGTGCCACCCTCCAGAGCCTCGCGCCCCTCGCGCCGGACGCCTCCGAGGTCGACGAGCCCGAGGCCCCGGTGGAAGGCAAGCGCCGTCAGGTCGGCGTCGCGGACGCCCCCCGCGTGCAGTTCCTCGCCGCGCTCCTCGGCCTCTCCTTCCCGTCGGGCCTCGTCGCCGACATGGACGGCCTGGATCGCGACAGCGTGGACGACCTGCTCGACGCCTGCCCGGACCTCCTCACCGAGCTCCAGTTCAGCAAGGGCCTCGGCACCTGGGTCTACCAGTTCAAGAAGGGCATCTGGCGCCAGGCCATCCTCGACGCGCACACGTCCGATGAGAATCACGACCTCGCCCGTCGCGTCGCCGGCTTCCTCGAGAAGTTCCTGGTGCCCCGCGGCTACGAGTTCGTCGTGAAGACGTTCCGCATGTTCGCCGAGCACGGCGCGCCGCAGCGCGCGATGATCCTCCGCAGCGTCGCGCTGGGGAACGATCGTCCGGACGTCTGGGCGATGACCCAGGACAGCGTCAAGTACTTCGACGCCGTCCCCTGGCCCGACCCGATGCGCCGCACGGTCTACATGAACCTGGTGGACCGCATGGTCCAGTCGGGCGAGGTCGATCCGACCGAGAAGCTCGTCACCGAGGCGATGGGCTGGGCCGCCGAGAAGGGTGACCGCGCGATGGAGGCCTGGACCCTCTTCGCCGGCAGCCGCCTCGACTACCGCCGCCAGGACCTCTACCGGGCTCGCGACCGCGCGAAGGACGCCCTGAAGATGTACGCGGCGCTCGACGACAAGATGAAGATCGCCGAGGTGCAGAACCACCTCGCGATGATCGAGTTCACCGACGGCAACGTGAACGCGTCGCTCGACCACCTCCGCCAGGCGCTCGAGTCCGCCAACGTGCCGCCGGTGCAGGCGAACGCGGAGTTCATCCGCGGCCTCATCGCCAAGCGCGCCAAGAAGCTGCCGGAGGCCTCCGAGCACTTCCGCAAGTCGAACGAGCTCGCGGGTGCGGTGGGCCTCGCGCCCCTCGCGCTCGAGGCCGGCTTCCACTACGGCGAGTCGCTCCTCATGAGCCAGCAGACCGGCAAGGCCGCCGACGTGCTCCAGCGCGTCGCGCAGATCGCGCAGGCCCTGCAGAACAAGGTCCGCGAGCGCGCCACGGTGGCCCTGCTCGCGCAGGCCCAGGGCATGCTCCGCAACTACGAGTCGGCCCTCCAGATGGCGAGCCGCACGCTCCAGCTCTCCCAGGAGCTGAAGTTCGATCGCTTCGTCCCGCTCGACATCTACAACGTCGCGTACTTCCAGCTCCAGCTGGGCCACGCGACCGAGGCGCTGTCGCTCTTCGCGAAGGCCCGTGAGCGCGCGAACAACGAGGACGTCGCGTTCCTCCGCGAGCTCACGTTCCACATGGGCGTCGCGAGCCTGCGCATCGGCGAGAAGACGAGCGCCACCACCTCGTTCCGCGAGGCCCTGACCCACGCGCAGAAGACGAAGGACTTCCGCAAGGTCATGCAGGCCAGCGAGAACCTCGCCGGGCTCGACATCGAGCGCGGGGACAAGGCGTCGGCCGCGCGTCACCTCACCGAGGCCATCAAGGCCGCCGAGGCCGCCAACCTCCGCGAGGAGCGCAAGGGCCTGCGCCGCAAGCTCGACGAGATCGAGGGCTAGCGCTCACCCTGGGGTTCCGTACCCCGGGTTCCGGGAAGGCCCTCGCCGCGTGGCGGGGGCCTTCGCCGTTTTGGCGGCGCGAGCGCCCCAATCGGGGCGGTTGCGTGCCGCGCCGGCACCCGCGCCCCCATCGGGGCGTGCGGGTGCCGCGCCGGCCTCGCTAGTGGGCGCCCAGCTCGCGCTCTGCCTCGATCCAGTTGTCGAACGCGCTTCCGCCGCGCGTGCGGTGGATCTCGTTCGCCCGGTGGGCGATCATGTCGTGCGTCACGACGCGGGGCGGCGGCGGCATGTGGATTGTGGGCCGGGCGTCGACCTCGATCCCCACGAGCATCTCGACCGGCTCGACCGCGACGGGCTCAATCGCGACGGCGGGGGCGCTCACGACGGCGGGGGCGACCGCGACGGGCGCGGTCGCGACAACGGGCGCGCTCACGACAACGGGGGCGGCCGCCGCGACGGTGACCTCGGCCACGGGGACCGCGGGCGCGACGGGGGTGGCGGACGCGACGGTCGTGGGCTTGGCGCCGCGAGGACGGGCGGTGGACGGGCTCTTCTTCTTCTCGGCCATGGTGATGCTCCAATCGAGCGGCCGATTACCCCGCGTCCGGCGGCGCTGCAAACCGGTCGGCCCCGCGATAGATCGCGTGCGAAACCGGATCCAGGGAGCGCCGCATGCGATTTCACGAGAACGTCATGGGCGTCTACTTCGACGACCTCGACGCGTTTCAGATCCTTCACAACGCGCGCTACCTGCTGCTCTTCGAGCGCACGATCGGCTCGTTCTGGCGGCACATGGGCTGGGGCGCCGTCATCGACCCCGTCAACAACCCCGACCAGTACCACATGGTCCGCGCCAACACGGTCGAGTACCTCCGGCCCGTGCGCGGCGTGAACGACGTGCGGGTGCGCATCTGGGTCGAGAAGCTCGGCCGCACCAGCCTCACGTTCGGCATGCGGGTCCTCGCGATGGACCACGACGACGACCACGCGCGCGGCACGCGCACCATCGTCCGCGTCGATCCGGTGACATTCGCGCCGCTCCCGTGGACCCCCGCGTTCCGCGAGAAGCTCGCTCCCTACCGTGCCGACCTCGGAACCTCGCAGTAGTCCGCTCCGTACGCCCACTCGCGCGACCGGCCCTCCGTCGAGTACACACGCGCGATGCAACCTCCGCCGAGTCCCTCCGAGCTCCTGGTCTACCGCGTCGATGTCGAGGCCGGCGGCCGCCGCCGGGTCTGGGCGCTCCTGGCCCCGGACTTCGTCGAGGCCGCGCGCCTCGCCGCCGCCGCCGCGCCCGCCAAGGGGGACCGCGTCCTGTCCGTACGGCCGGTCGGCACGCTGCTGTAGCGACGCGGCCGCGCTCCGCGCCGCTTGCCTCCGCGGGCCCCGCGGGGTTCAATGCCCGCAGATGAGCATCCCCGTCCAGATCGGCGCCGTCCTCGTGGCCATCGGCCTCTACGAGGCCGCGCGGTACACCGCGTTCCGCGCGCTGAAGCGGCGCTGGCAGCGCTCCATCGGCGACTTCCTGCGCCGCCACAGCGTGCAACTGGAGCACTTCCGCTTCATCGACCGCGTGTGGGTCCGCCAGACGCTCCTGCAGGACCCCGAGATCGACCGCCTCGCGGCCGACCGCGCGGCCACTTCGGGCGAGACCCTCTACGAGGTCCGCGCGCGCATCGAGGCGTGGCTCGACGAGATCGTCCCGTACTTCAACCTCTTCTCCTACTACAAGGTCGGCGCCGCCGCCGCCCGCGCCGCCGTCCGCGTCTGCTACGAGCCCGTGTTCGACGACGCCGCGCTCGCCCGCGCCCGTGCCGCCATCCCGCCCGGCACGGTCACCGTCTACGTGGCCAACCACCGCAGCAACGCTGACTACGTCGTGCTCTCCGTGGGGACGCTCCGCCAGGTGGCGCTGTCCTACGCGGTCGGCGAGTGGGCGCGCGTCTGGCCGCTCGACAGCCTCTTCCGCTCGTTCGGCAGCTACTTCGTGCGCCGCGGCGAGAAGGACCCCCTCTACCACCGCGTCCTCGCCCGCTACCTCCAGCTCGTGGCGAGCCGCGGCCTCACCACCGCGTTCTTCCTCGAAGGCGGCCTCTCGCGGGACGGCGCGCTCCGGCCCCCGCGGATCGGCCTGCTCGACTACCTCGTCGGCATCCTGCGCACGGAGCCCGACCGTCGCATCGCGTTCGTGCCCGTCGGCATCAACTACGACCGCGTGCTCGAGGATCGCCACCTCCTCGGCGAGAAGGGCCCGCCCGGCATCGTCCAGAAGCTCGCCTCCCTCGGCAAGATCGCGGTCCGCGCGCCCGTCGTCGCCGGCGCGTTCTTCGGCCGCGCCGCGCTCCGCTCCCACCGCAAGTACGGCTACGCGGCGGTCAGCTTCGGCCCCCCGCTGTTCCTCGGGGACCTCGTGGCCGACCCCGCCGCCGTCGCCGCCCTCCCCGACGCCGAGCGGCGGCCCCACATCGCCGCGCTCGCCGACCGCCTGCTCGCGGAGGTCGGCGCCACCGTGCCCGTCACGCCGGTCGCGGTCGTGGCCGTCGCGCTCCTCGGGGGCGCACGCGACAAGGGCGCGCTCCGCCAGCACGTCGGCGCCGCGCTCCAGAAGCACCGCGCCGAGGGCCGCCCCATCGCGCAGGGCCGCGCGTTCCGAGGCCTCGCCGGCGCCAATCCCGACCTCGCCGCCCCCCAGCTGAACCCCGCCCTCGCCAACCCCGACCTCGCGGCGCTCGACTCCGACATCGGGAACGCCGAGGAGGCCGAGCGCACCGTCGATCTCGCCCTCCGTCTCCTCGTTCGGCGCGAGCTGGTCCGGCTCGACGGCGGCGCGATCGCCCTCTCCGCGGACGCCGCGCCGATCCTCGCCTACTACGCCCGCTCCCTCGACGCGCCGACCCACTCCGCGGCGGCGTGGAAGCCGGACGATCCGGCGAGGACGGCGAGCTAGGGCTCGAGCAGGGCCGGGCCGCGGTCTACAGCCCTGGAGGCGGGGCCGGCTACGGCCCGCCACTGGGGGCCCGGCGCCCCGAAGGGTGCGTCGGTGGACGGCGGTCACGCGGGCGCCGCCGCGGCCCCGGAAGCGTCCCCTCCTCCCTGAACTACGGCGCGACGTCGAACGCGAAGTCCGCCACGTACGGCGTGTCCGGCGCGTCCGCGCGCGCGAACTGGAGCCACATCTTGTGCGGGCCCGCGTTCGGGAACGTGTAGTGGAACGGCAGATCCGGGCCGAGGTAGAGGTGGGGCATGTCGTGGCCGGGGGCCACGGTCTCCATGTCCGGGAACCACGCGTGGGTGTGGCTCACCCAGCCGAGGTCCGCGCTCGCGACAGCGGCGTGGCCGTCCGCGCCGAGCCACTGGACGAGGTCGGTCACGTCGGTGCCGTCGGCGGTGCGCACCAGGGCGGTCCAGGAGGCCTCGTAGCCGGAGGCGGGCTCGATGTCCCAGCGCAGGGTGACGACGAGGTCCCCGACGGTGCGCTCGGTCGAGTAGTCGAGCGCGGGGGTGTCGGCCTGGGCCGGGGTGCCGCCTGCGGTCATCCAGTCGAGCGTCGTGAGGTACTGGTTCTGGTGCGCGTAGTCGAAGACGAGCCGGTAGTCGCCGGCGGCGGGCAGCGTCAGCGGAAAGTGGAAGGTGGAGCTGCGGAGATCCTCGGCGGTGAGGTCGAGGGAGTCCTCCTGGTGGAGGTGCTGGAACGAGGTGAGGTCCGTGCTCACGATCAGCGTGTGGACGATGCGCTCGTGGGCCCGCTGGAGGTCCTCGATGGCGCAGCCGCGCTGATCGCGGACCTTCAGCGTGAAGGTGCTGTCGACGGCCGCGAGGGCCGGGGCCGGATCGGTCGCCCAGTCGACGGCGTAGGCGGTCACCGGCTCGACGCCCACGCAGTCGACGCCCGTGTCATCGGCGACGCCGCTACAGCCTGCCAGCGCGAGGAACACCACCAGCACGTCGCCTCCGTCGCGAGCGCGACCTCCGCCGGGAGGGCCGCACCGCTGCCTCTTGGTTAGCCGATCCGGGCAGGGCTCCGCACATGTTCATGCTCATCCCGGCCGCCTTCGGCCACGGCGCCTCCTTCGGCGCCACCGCCGTGAGCGTGTCGCGCGACGATCCGCGGGAGGTCTGGGTCCTGACCGATGGTTGGGGCCTCGCGCACACCACCGACGGCGGGGACGCCTGGGAGTGGCTCTGCGAGGAGTCCCTGGGCGGGCAGGACCTCTACGGCGTGCTCGCCACGGGCCCCGGCGCCGCGGTCGTCGCCACGCGCACCGGGCTGCGCACGGTCGGCGCCGATTGCGGCGCGGCGCTCCAGCCGGGCCCGCCCGCGGACACGTTCTTCCCCGTCGTGACGGCCTACGGCGCGGGCTGGCTCGGCCTCGGCATCGCGGAAGAAGCCGGCGGCGTGTGGGCGTGCGACCTGGACGGCTGCGCCGCGACGGACCTCATGGCGCCGGGTCTCTTCCCCAAGTCGGCGCTCGCCGACGGGGCGCGGGCCTGGGTCACCGTCGTCTACGTCGACTCGTTGGCCAGCGAGCTCTGGCGCTCGGATGACGGCGTGTCCTGGACCCGCGTGCACGAGTGGCCCGACGGCGACACCGACCCCCGCATCCTCCGCGCGGACGGGGATCGCCTCCTCGTCTGGCGGCGCACGCGCTCGGAGGCCGACACCCCCGAGCTCCTCGTGAGTGACGACGGCGGGGCGACCTTCGCCTCCACCCTGGCCACCGGCTGGTACACCGACTCGACGCCCGGGCTCCTCGCGCTCGACGGCGCCTTGCTCCTCGGCTCGGCCCAGGGCGCGCGCACGTGGCGCTCCGAGGACGACGGCGGCACCTGGGCCGAGGTGAGCGGGGACGTCCCCGCGGTGCGCTGCGGAGACACCGTCGGGGGCGTCGGCTACGCGTGCGGCGACCACCTGCAGGACGGCTTCGACCTGTCCCAGACGACCGACGGCCACACCTGGTTGCCGATCGCCTGCCTGGAGGAGGCCCTGCCCGCCGACTGCGCGACCGGCACGTGCGATCCGCTCCTCTCCGCGTGGCAGCTCGCGGGCTCCTACGGCGGCGGCGAGTGCGACACGATCATCACCCCGCCCGAGGGGGTCGAGGACGCGCCCGCGTGCGGCTGCGGCGCCGGTACGGCCGACTCCGCGGCGGCGCTCGGGGTGCTCGTGGGGCTCGCCAGGCTGCGCCGGCGCGCGCGGGCTCACGGCGCCAGGAAGACGTAGACCTCCCCCGCGAACGCGGTGAACTCGTCCGGATCCGCGTAGGGCGCGCCCACGAGGAGGTCGCCGAGGCCGTCCCCGTCGAGATCCCCACCGCCCGCCACGGCCCGCCCCGCCTCGTCGGCCTGATCGCGGCCGTACCAGGCCCGGTCCGCCTGCGCGAGCGGGTGGACGCCCGGCGCGAACGGCCCGCGCACGAGGTAGGCGGCGCCGGCGTCGAGCCCGGCGCCGTCGTGCCCGTAGGCGCCGATCAGCACGTCGCGCGCGCCGTCCCCGTCGGTGTCGCCCGCGCCGGAGACGGAGGCCCCCGCGAGGTCCCCGAGGGTCTCGCCCTCGAAGCGGACGGCCGCCGCCCCGATGGGGCTCGTGCCCGAAACCCCCGCCCCCGACACGATCCAGACCGTGCCCGGCCCGCCGGTGCCGCCCGAGACGAGCACGTCGTCGAGGCCGTCGCCGTCGAGGTCCCCGCCCGCGGCCACGGCGTCGCCCACGTACTGGAGCGCGGCCTCGCCGATCCAGAGCTGGTCGGCGTCCCCGAGCCGGTGATCCCCCTCCCCCACCGGCCCGTGGAAGAGGGCGGCGGCGCCGGCGTCGTTCCCGCCGAGCTCGTTGCCGTTCGCGCCGAGGAGCACGTCGTCCAGGCCGTCGCCGTTCACGTCCCCCGCCGCGCACGCCACGCTACCGACGCCGTCGCCCTCGGCGGGCGCGCCGTGGAGCAGCGCGGGCCCTTCGCCGGTGATGGAGGCCCAGGCCGCGTCGACGTTCCAGGAGCCGGGCTCCATCGGGCCGCGGAAGAGGTAGGCGCGGCCGGCGCCGCTCCCGCCGCCCACGTTCGACGGCGAGCCCACGAGGAGGTCCCCGCCGCCGTCGCCGTCGATGTCGCCGAGCAGGGCCACGGACGTGCCGGCGTAGTCGCCCTTCGCCTCCCCGACGAACTGGAGCGTGGCGTCCGCGAGCGCGCCGCCCGTGTGGGGCCCCGCGAGCACGTAGGCCTTGCCGGACTCGGGGCCGAGCTCGTCGTTGGCGATGGCGCCCACGATCACGTCCGGCACGCCGTCTCCGGTCACGTCGCGCCCGCCGTCGAGCGCCTGGCCCGCGTAGTCGCGGTTGCTCTCCGGGAGCCAGCAGGCGTCGGCGTCCGCGTAGGCCGCGACGCCGGGGGCCGGGGGTCCGCGCAGCAGGCAGGTCGTCCCCAGGAAGGACGCGCCGATGAGCGCGGCGTCGTAGCCATCGCCGTCGTCGTCGCCCGCGAACGCGAGCGCGTTGCCGACGGCGGCCGCGGCGGCCCCGACCAGGGCGGCGTCGGCGTCGCCCACGGAGCCGACGGTCGTGGGGACCAACCCGGTGTCGTCGGGGTCGGGCGCGGTGTCGCCCGAGTCGAGGGGCGCGGGGGCGTCGTCGGCGGGCGTGCCCGTGCAGCCCAGCAGGAGGAGGAGCATCCTGCCGTTGTAGCCCCTACCGGCACGCGTGTCCGGTCGGGCTGGCTACCGGACGCGCAGGGCCGCGAGCCGCGGGACGGCGGTGGCCGCGAGCTCGACGTAGGCGGCATCGCGCTCCACGCCTAGGGCGGAGACCCCGAGGGCGGCGGCGGCGGCGAGGGTGGAGCCGCTCCCGGCGAACGGGTCGAGCACGATGCCGGTCCCGAGGGGGAGCGCGGCGCGCACGATCTGGCGGAGGAAGCGCTGGGGTTTGAGCGACGGGTGGGGCGCGATCGTGCGCTCCAGGCCGCGGGCCGGCGCGCACGGGATCACGTCCCGGAAGGGCTCGTCCTCGGAGCGCCGCCGCAGCCCGCCGGTGCCCCAGCGCCGCAGGTTCTCGGCCACCGTGCCCTCGAGCGGCTTGCGGAAGAGCCCCCACGGCTCCCACCCCGCGCGGGGCATCACGCTCACGTCCGCGAACTCGGCATGCGCGCCCTTCGGGCGGTCGCCCCCGCGCAGCGTCGTCACCAGCCGGATGATCTCGCCGCGCTTCTCGAAGCCGGCGTGCGCCATCGCCGCGAAGGTGCCGGTCGAGAGGAGCGGGTTCGACGCGAGGAACACGTGTCCGCCGGGGACGAGCACGCGCAGCCACTCCCACGCCATCGTGTCGAAGAACCCGCGGAGCGCCTCGATCTCGCGCGGCCCGAGCACCGTGAACCGCGGCACGGGCGCGCGCTGCACCCCGTCGAGCGTCGGCGGGATGCGCCACACGCCCCCACGCCCGCCGCGGAGCTTGTCGTGGTCGGCTTCTTCGTACTCGACGAGCCCGTAGGGCGGATCGGTGACGACGGCGTGGACGCTGCGATCCGGCAGGCTCGCGAGCCAGCGGCGGGCGTCGGCGTGGACGAGCGCGACGCCCGGTGCCAGCAGGCGCCCGGTGGGCCCGGCGAGCGTGGAGAGGTCCGGGATCATCGACGGGCCTCGCGCGGCGAGATGGTGCCCCCGAGCGGAATTGAACCGCTGACCCCAGGTTTAGGAAACCTGTGCTCTATCCAGCTGAGCTACGGGAGCAGGAGTATCCAGCGTAGTGCCCCGGCGACCCCGGGGCAATCGGCTAGCCGGGAGTGATGCTGATGGCGACGGAGGTCTGGCCGGTGCTGTCCGTGCAGGAGAGCGACATGCGGTTGCCGGCATTCTTCAGCGACATGGCGATGGTGCCGGACATGTCGACCTCGGACTCGACGTTCCAGCCCGAACCGGTCGCCCAGCTCTTCAGGGAGCTGCAGACGTCCTTCGGGGGGGTGCTGCCCATCGCGAGGAGCGACTCGCTGCCGGCGGTGGTGGTGCAGCCGATGACGCTGAAGCCGCTCGGGAGCGACATGCCCTCCGACTTGAAGCGACCGCACAGCCCGTCGGTCGTGCCGCCCAAGGCGGCGCTGGGGGCCGAGGGTGCTTCGGAGGGGGCATCGTCGGTGGCCGTGCCGTCGTCCACGGTCGGCGTGCCCGCGTTCTCGGCGGCCTGCTGGCTGAGCTCCTCCATCAACTCTTCCATGTCGCCCCCGCCGCAGCAGCAACAGGAGCCAGCGGCGACGATCATTCCGGCAACGGGGAGCATGAGCTTCATGACAGTCTTCCTGGGAAGGGGGAGCAGGACGCCCGCGCGGTGGCCGGGCCCCGGATCGGCGCCATGCTATACCAGCCCGAGCGGGCTTGCCATGCGTCTACTCCTCGTGCCCCTCGTCGCTTGCACCGGCGCGCCGCCGAATGCCCCCGACTCGAGCGGCATCGACCAGCCCCCGGTCGTCCCCTGGGCCACCGCCCGCGCCCCGCTGGCCGAGTCCTCGCCGGGCGGTCGCGCGTGGCGACGCGGCATCATCCACCTGCACTCCCACTACTCGCACGACGCGTGCGACGGCGACCCGATGCCGGGCGGTGTCCCCGACGAGGACTGCCTCGCCCACCTGCGCTACGGCCTCTGCGCCAACGCGATGGACTTCGCGATGATCACGGACCACCCCGCGCACGCCGCCGAGCAGGAGTTCGCGGACACCCTGCTCTCCCGCGAGGGGGACGAGGTCGTGGATGGCATCGCGAACCGGATCCTCTGCCCGGACGGGCACCGCGTGCTCACCCTCCCCGGCATCGAGGACGAGCTCATGCCGATCGGGCTCGACCGTCCGGTCGCGGACACGTACGCGGAGCGCGACCGCCTCTACAACGGCAGCGACGCCGAGAGCCTCGCGGCGGAGATCGGCGCCGGGGCCACGGTGCTGCAGGCCCACACCGAGGGGAAGACGCTGGAGACCCTCCTGGAGCGGCAGGCCAACGGCCTCGCGGGGGTCGAGATCTTCAACCTCCACGCGATGGTCGACCCCTCGATCCGCGAGGAGGACCTCGGCCTCGACTCCTTCGGCTACATCGACGCCGTGGGCGCCTTCCTAAGCGGCGACACCGACGCCCAGCCCGACCTCGCCTTCCTCGGCTTCTTCCAGGAGCAGGGCGTCTCGCTCGAGCGTTGGGACGCCCTCTCGCGCGTCGCCCCCACCGTCGGCACGGCCGGCACCGACGCCCACGAGAACACGCTGCCGTCGCTGCTCTCGGACGGGGAGCGCGTCGACTCCTACCGCCGCATGATGAGCTGGTTCAGCAACATCGCGCTGGTCGACAGCGACAGCCCCGAGGACACCCAGGCCGCCGTCGCCGCGGGCCGCCTGTTCGTGGCGTTCGAGATCCTCGGCACGCCGAGCGACTTCCACGTCGGCTACGGCGCCGCGGAGATGGGCGGCAGCGGCGCGCTCGGCGGCACGCTCGACGTGACGTGCCCGACCCTCGCGGCCACGAGCCCGCGGGACGGCGCGGACCCCGAGATCGCCGTCACCGTCTTCAAGGACGGCGTCGCGTGGCAGACCGACTGCGGCAGCTTCGCGGTGACGGAGCCGGGCGTGTACCGGGTGCGGGTCGACATCGTGCCGCACCACCTCGTCGGCTTCCTCGACAACCAGGCGGGCGCCCTGGTGCGCACCTACCCCTGGCTCTACTCCAACAGCTTCCGCCTCGGATTGTAGGCGGCCAGTCTGGGGAGACGCCCCCGACAACGTAGTCGGGACGCAGGTTTCCGGCGTGGTTGACGTAGAGGCGCGGGGATGGTACCGTTCGCGCTGCCCGGGAGTCCCGAATGCGCGTGTCCGCGCTCGTCCTCGTTGCATTCGTCCTGCCGGGGTGCAACGGCTGCACCAAGGAACCGCCCCCGGATGATCCGGGCCCCATCGGGGATGACACCCCCAAGGATCCGCACGACGTCGGCTCCTGGCTGTCCATGCGCGCCATGCCGGACGGCCGGCCCGCCGTCGCCTTCTACGACCGCACCTCCGGCGCCCTCGCGTTCGCGATCGGCACCGTGACCGACGGCTCGGTCACCTGGGCGATCGAAGAGGTCGACAGCTACCCCGACGAGAACGGCCTCAACCCCGGGGACTCGGGCAAGTACGCCTCGATGGCCATCGGGAGCGACGGCGTGGCGTGGGTGCTCTACCAGGACACCAGCAACGGCGTGCTGAAGTACGCCACGCGCGACACCGCGGGCGTCTGGACCATCGGCAACGCCGACACCGGCGGCGGCCCCAACTACGACTCGGGCTACTGGGCCTCCGTCGCGCTGGACCCGTCGGGCAACCCCGTCGCCGCCCACTACGACGCCGCCAAGGGCGCCCTCCGCGTCGCCCGCTGGAACGGCACCGCCTTCACCGCCGCGGCGGTCTACGAGGGCACCGACTACACCTCCACCGACACCGCGGTCGACTCCGTGAGCGGCAACGCCGGCGAGTACGCGCGCATCGCCATCGCGGCGGACGGCACGGAGTACATCGCGTTCTACGACCGCGCCTGGGGTGCCCTGCGCCTCGCGAGCGGGAACGTGGGCGGCTACTCGTTCGAGCTGGTGGACGACACCGCCGACGTTGGCCAGTGGCCCGACCTCCTGGTGGACGGCGCGAACCTCTCCATCGCCTACCACGACGTGACCAACCAGGACCTGAAGCTGGCCCAGGGCCGCGCAAACGGCGCCTGGAACGTCGAGACCGTCGACAGCGGGGACCACGTCGGCGCCGACACCGCGATCTATGCGAACGGCTCCGACCCCGGCATCGTCTACTTCGACGGCGCCAACAACGACATGAAGGTGGCGCGCAAGAGCGGCAGCGCCTGGGCCTTGGAGACCGTGGGAAGCACTGGCTCGGCCGTGGGTTACCACAACGAGACCGTGACGCTCGGCGGCGCCCAGTACGTCGCCAGCTACGACTACACGGCCCGGACCATCTGGTTCTCGGCCCTCCCCTAAGCCCCGAGAATCCGCCTGCTCCCGCTCTTCCTCCTCCTCCTTGGCACCGTCGCCCAGGCCTGGGCGGGGGTGGTGCGCGTGGACGTGCTGGACGTGGGCCAGGGCGACGCCATCCTCATCCGCACGCCCGCCAACAAGACCATCCTCATCGACGCCGGTGACGGCGACGTGAACCTCCCCAAGCTGCTCACCGGCCTCGGCGTCACCTCGCTCGACCTCGTGATCGGCACGCACGCCCACGCCGACCACATCGGCGGGATGGACGAGGTCCTCGACGCCTTCCCGGTCAAGAACTACATCGACAACGGTCTGCCGCACACGACGCGCACGTACGAGAGCGTGATGGCGCGGATCGAGCAGAAGCAGATCCCCTACCGCACGGGGATCGTCGGCACGTCGTTCAAGCTCGATGACGGCGCCGTGCTGGAGCTGCTCTTCCCGCCCGCCACCCCGCTGAAGGACACGCGGTCGGACCTCAACTCGAACTCGGTGGTGGCCCGCCTCACCCACGGCGACGACTGCTTCCTCTTCACGGGGGACTCCGAGGAGCCGACCGAACGGGCGCTCGTGGCCGCCGGCCTGGGCCAGTGCGACGTGCTCAAGGTCGCGCACCACGGCAGCAACCACTCCTCCACGCCTGCCTTCCTCGCCGCGGTGAAGCCGAGCATCGCCGTCATCAGCGTCGGGACCGGCAACCGCTATGGGCATCCCGGCGAAGAGACGATGGGTCGGCTGGAAGGGACCAGCGCCGCGCTCTACCGCACGGATCTCGACGGACAGGTCACGCTCCTGTCCGACGGCAAGAAGATCAAGGTGGAGACCCTGCGCACGCGCCCGAACAGCGGCGCCGTGGCGCTGACCACGGAGGTCAACCGGCCCCGGCCGAGCATCCAGGCCGCGGCGGCGCACCCCGCCCACGACCTCACGCCCGCCGCCGTGGACAATATGCCCGCCCAGGCGTGCGCGTTCCCGTCGAGCGCCTCGAGCGAGGTCTTCCACGAGGCCGGCTGCGGGCATGCCGCCCGGATCTCGCCCGGGAACCTCGTCTGCTACCAGACCCGCGAGCAGGCCCTCGCCGGCGGGAAGCGCCCCGCGGGCTGCTGCTCGCCCTGAACGGAGGCCGCATGATTGTCGTGGATCGCGTCGAGGACCAGACCGCCGTGCTCGAGATCGCCGGCCGCATGGTCGACGTGCCGCTGGCCGAGCTCCCCGCGGGCGTGAAGGAGGGCGATCGCCTCGCCTTCGTGGTGCTGCCGCCGTCCGAGGAGGACGACGCGAAGGCCCGCCTCGCTCGCCTGAAGGCCCGCACGCCCCAGGGCCCCGGCAGCTTCGACCTCTAAGGTCCCCCCCTCCGCCTCCGAGGTACCCGTGCGCAAGCTCCTCGTCTGCCTGCTCCTCGCCTTCCTGTTCGTGCTCCCGGCCGACGCCGCGGTGGACGTGAACTCGGCCGACGCCGCCGAGCTGGAGACCCTCCCGGGCATCGGCCCCTCCAAGGCGGCGGCCATCATCCAGTACAGGACCGAGCATGGCCCGTTCGCGACGGTGGACGACCTCGACAACGTGCCGGGCATCGGCGCCTCCACCCTCGCGAGCCTGCGGGACCAGGTGACGGTCGGCAAGGGCGGCAAGCCCGCGGCGGGCGGGGCGAGCACGACCGGCGCGGCGGCCACGGGCGAGACCACTCCCAAGGCAGCGGCGGCCTCCGCCCCCCCGAGCGCGTCGGCGGGCGGCTGCCCGGTGAACATCAACAGCGCGGACGCCACCGCCCTCCAGGATCTGCCTGGCATCGGGGAGTCCAAGGCCGGGGCCATCCTCCAGCACCGCGTCGACCACGGCCCCTACGCGAGCTGCGACGCCCTCGACGACGTGTCCGGCATCGGCCCGTCGACCATCGCCGGCCTCCGGGACTGCTGCACGGTGAAGTAGGTCCGCGCTCGCCTTTCGGCCCGCGCCCCCCCGACCAACGGATAGGATGGCCCATGCTGCTCCTCCTCGCCCTCGCCTGCCTGCCCGTCGACGCCCCGAAGGACACCGAGGACACCGTCGGTGCCGACGACACCGGCGCTGTCGACACCGATGACACCGGCGACACCGACACCGACACCGACGAGACCGGGGACCCCGGCCCCTCCTGCGCGGAGGAGCCCCTGCCGCCGGAGACCAGGGACACCGGCGACGCCCCGCGCGTGGCCGCGACCCTCGCCGGCACCATCACCTGGCAGCTCCAGTTCGACGCCGACGCCGAGGCCGCTGGCTACGTCGACTGCGAGTACACGCGGGTCTACGCGTCCCAGGTCGAGGTGGGGGACCAGGGCTACCTCTGCCCCGAGTGCACGCTGATCACGACGGGCACGTCCGTGATGACGGACGGCTACGAGGACTGCTTCCTCCAGATCTCCAGCGCGGACGCCGACCGGATCGAGCACCTCGGCCTCGGGGACGTCGATGGCGCGACCCACGCCTTCCGCTCCGGCAGCGAGAACGTGTCCCTCGGAGACGTGGGCGCGATCGTGGGGGACAGCACCTTTGCCCTCGCGTGGGAGGACGAGAGCCCGCTCGATGACGGCGGGAACATGATCCTCTCGGCCGCGGGCGAGCTGACGGTCGGCGCCTCGGCGGACGTGATGCTCGCCGACGTGACCGGCGCGCGCACCGAGCCCTACGCGTGCGGGTGGCCGCAGAACAGCCCCGGCGGCCCGAACCCCTCGTGGACCGTCGCGGACGGCGAGATCTTCCCGAACGTGCGCCTCGACGACCAGTGCGGAGATCCCGTCGACCTCTGGGACTTCCGCGGCCACTACCTCGTCGTCGACTCCTCCTCGCCCGACTGCGGCCCGTGTCAGGCCATGGCGGAGGGTGCCGAGGCGTTCAAGGCGCGGATGGAGGCCGAGTGCGCCCCCGTCGAGCTCATCACGCTGCTCAACGAGTCGCTCGGGGCCATCAACAAGCCCGCCGCGCCGGACGTGCTCCAGGCCTGGGCGGACCAGTTCGGGCTCTCTTCGCCGGTCCTGGCCGACAAGGGCGCGGGCTACGCGCTGTTCCCCGAGTACCTCGGCATCGAGAGCGGCATGAGCTACCCCGCGGTCATCCTGGTGGACCCCGACGGCGCGGTGCTCTACGGCTCGACCGGCTTCGGCGACTGGTCGGAGCTCGAGGACGTGCTGCTCGCGGACTGGGCGACCCGCAGCGAGTAGCGCGCCCCCGCGGGCCGTGGCGGAGCGCCGGGCCGATCAGCGACGGGCGGACCAGCACCGGGCCGATCAGCGCCGGGCGCGCCGCCGGAGCGTGGCGAGCGCGAGGAGACCGAGGGCAGCGAGGCCGGGCGCCGGGGGGGTCGACGCGCAGCCGCACCCCGACCGGATGACGACGCCGTCGCCCTCGCCCCCGTCGAACGGGAGCCCCGTGTCACAGGCCTCGTCCCCGTTGAAGCAGTCGTTGTCGACGCCATCGCCGCACACCTCGGTCCGCGAGGGCGCGACGGCACCCGTGGTGTCGTCACAGTCGGCCCCGCCCGCCTCGATCGCCGGCACGCCGTCGGCGTCCGCGTCCACGAGGTCGACGCCATCGCAGTCCTGGTCGATGCCGTCGTAGGGGATCTCCGTGGACGCCGTCACCACCGAGGGGTCCGTGTCGTCGCAATCCGTGCCGCCCCACGCGGCCGCCAGCGCGCCGTCGTCGTCCGCGTCGGCGTCCTCCGACGTGATGCGCATCAGGTAGTAGTAGTCCTCGCCGTCGGGCCGGAAGGTGTCGGGGACGCCCGCCCGATCTTCGACGCGGTAGCTCTCGAACACGTCGCCGAACCAGGGCGAGGCGCTGCGGCCCTCGTCGTAGGCGTAGCTGTAGCCGTCGCCCACGTAGGCGCCGAGGGCGTAGGTCTCGCCCGGCTCCAGGAGCCAGGTCACGTCCCCGGAGGTCGCCCAGCCGCCGGTGATCTCGGCGGCGGCGGCCTGGTCGGCGAGGCGGTAGCCGGTGTCGCCGAGCACGTAGAGCACCAGGACGAAGTCCTCGGAGGAGCGCCCACTGGCCGCGAACTCCAGGTTGGTGACGACCGCGGCGTCGGTGACCTCGATCGCCACGAGCTTCATCATCGCGGAGTCGTTGTTCTCGACGTCGTCGCCGCCGATGGTGTCCGTTTCGGCCGACGCGAGGGAGAGGCTCATGAGCAACATGCGCGGTAGCGTGCGCCAGACGCGCGCGTTGCGCAAGGGCGGCTCAGCGCGTCTCTACGTACTCGTCCAGCTTGACCGCCTGCTTCGACATGCTGTCGATCAGGAGGTTGAGGGCGGCGTTCTCCGGCATGTCCCCGACGAGGCGCGCGACGACCCACGTGGCCTGGATGCTGCGGGTCCCCTCGCCGTCGGGCAGCACCACGCGGAGGTAGTACTGCTGGTCGACCTCGATGAAGGTCGAGGTGACGACCGCGGCCTCGCGGAGCCAGGTGCGCTCGACGTAGACGCGGCCGACCTCGCTGTCGATCCAGCGGTACTGCACCCGGCTGTGGGTCTGGACCTGCATGAGCACGTAGTCGAACGAGGCGTGGACCTCGGCCTCCAGCCAGTCGCATTCCCCGGAGGCGAAGCACTCGGGGTCCCCGTCGAACTCACGCTCGAAGGACACGTAGGTGCCCGGGTAGATGTTCATCGGGTCGTCTACCACCAGCGCCGTGACGAGCTCCTCGGTGGGGAACACGCTGACGTGGCCCACGGCGGCGCCAGCGAGCTCCTCGAGGTCCCGCTCGCCCTCGCCCAGGGCTTCGATGGACTCGGGCGTGAGGTTGTCGACGGTGTAGCCGACGAGCGTCTCGTCGATGCGCTCCTGCAGCCAGACGTCGAGGTTCACCGCCCCCACCTCCAGCGGCGCGGGATCCTCGCCGGGGACGTTCGTGTAGAGGTAGCCGACCAGCTCGTTGAGCTCCTCCGGGGCGTCGGGAGGCGCCGGCTTGCAACCGACCAGGAGCGGGAGGACGAGGAGGAACGAGCGCATCAGCCGGATCGTAGTCCCAGACCGGCACGGGGTGCAACGGCAAACCCGCGATGGGCCCGTGACAGGTCCTTGCCGCTCGCCTGGGCCGTGACAAATCTGTGATGATTCGACGTGAGTGGATGCATGTCGCATGGTCAAACGGTCCTTTCATCGCCCCGTCGTGCGGCTGAGGCCGTGGCGGTGGGCCTCCTGGTCACGGTGCCCTACCTGGCGGCCGGCAGCTGGGTGTCTCCCCAGGCCCCGCCGCTCCAGCACGTGCTCGACGCGCAGATCCCCTTCGTCCCCGAGTCCGTCTGGGTCTACCTGCCCGGCTACTGGGCGTGCTTCGTCATCCCGGTGCTCGTCATCCGCGAAGCCCGCTCCTTCCGTGCCGCGCTCACGGGCCTGTCGATGCTCACCGTGCTCGCGCTGCCGTTCTTCCTCTACTTCCCCGTGCCGGCGCCGCGTCCCTCCGTGCCGATGGACCCCTCGCTGACCTCCGCGCTCGTGCGCTGGCTCTACAGCACGGACCCCGCGAGCAACACCTTCCCGTCCCTCCACGTGGCGAACGCGACGTTCTGCGCGATGGTCACCACCGCGGCCGACCGCCGCTGGGGCGCGGTGGTGTGGGTCCTGGCGGCGGGCGTCTGCGTGAGCGTCCTCACGTTGAAGCAGCACTGGGTGGTGGACATCCCGGCGGGCTGGGGGCTCGCGGCCGTCGGGATCGCCACGTGGCGCGCGCAGCTCGACGCCCCGTCCGTCCTCGCCAGGCTCCTGGCGCGGTTCGCCGGCTGGCTGCCAGCGCGGGTCCCCACCTCCGAGCTGCCCCGGCTCCAATCCGTGCGCTCCACCCGGAGGCGGCCGCGCGCGTGATCAGCGCGGGTCGAACCGACCCGACCCGCCGGTGCCGCGCCCGGCCACCAGGCGCACGCGCCCCGGGCCCGTGGGCGCGCTGAAGCGGCAGGCGCTCCGCGTCGCCAGGCCCTGCGCGAGCGCGCGCACGGGCGGGGCGGGCTTCTCCGCGGCGAACGGGATGGCGATCTCGAGCCCGAAGTGGTCGCTGACGCGCATCCATCCGCGCGCGATCTCGACCCGGCGCACCCGCGTGCCGGGGTGGCGCGCGAGGAACGCGCCATTGACGCCCACGCGGTCGTAGGCGGCGCCGACGTCCCAGGTGTCGTCCTCGCGGCGGCGGTCGATGCCGCCCGCGAAGGTGCCGGAGGGACGCTCCACCGCGCCGCGGTCACCGGGCCACGTGGCGGCCACCGGGGCCTCCGTCGCGAGCACCGCCGCCACCACGGGGAGCGGCTCGGCGGGCGCAAGGTGGTCCGCGGTGGCGCCCAGGGGCGCGGCGGCGTCGGTGGCGACGACCTGCGCGAGGAGGGTCTCCCCGTCGCCGAGGGGCGCGCCGGAGCGGCTCCAGGGCCAGGCGAGGTCGATGCCGGTGCGCTCGCGGAAGCGGACCACGGTGTCGTCGTCGATGGCGCGGGCGCGGGTCACCCGGGGCTCGTCTTCCTGCCGACGCGGCTGGAAGCCCGCCAGGAGGTTGAGATCCCCGGTGATGAGGGTCGCGCGCTCGGGCCGCCCAAGGTCATCGGCGAGGTCCGCGAACTGTCCGACCCGCCCGCTCCGCCCCTCGCCCGCGCCCCGCTCCGGGCGGCGCTTGTAGCTCGCCTGGGTGTGGCTCCACACGAGGTGCGTGTCGTCGATTTCCAGCCCGGCCCACCCTTTCCGGAAGCCGAAGACCCGCCCGAGCACGCCCTCCGCGAACGACGTGGGCCGCGCGCGGTACCGGCGCCCGGCATCGGCGCTCACCTTCCGAGCGGTCCCGTCCGGCCGCTGCCGCACGCCCATGGCGAGCCCCCCGGGCGGGCGCCCGGACTCGATCGGCGCCCAGCGGTAGCCGTCGTGGCCTGGGACCGCGACCTGGGTGTAGAAGCACCATTCGGGCCGCCAGCCCTCGAAGGAGCGGGTGATCCGCGCCTCGGAGAGCAGGAGGATGTCGACGTTGTCGCCCTCCTCGCGCAGGTAGCCGGCGAGGAGCTCGTCCCGCGCCTTGCGACGGGTGCCCGTGATGATGAACTTCAGGTTCTGCGCCAGCACGGTCACCTCCCCATCCGGGTCACGGAGGGAAGGCTCGGCCGGACAGGGCGCGGCGAGGACGACGGAGGCCAGGAGCGCGATCATCTACCTCCAGGGTAGCCCCAGAATCGCGCGTGTGCGCGCCTGGGAGCCCTGCGACGGTGGGGAGAGCACGGCCCAAACCCCCGGCGGGCCGCGTTGTTCCCTGCCGTACGCGCACCCCGTGGCCAAGGGTCGCGGAGGGGACCGCGGCGCGCCGCACACGTCCAAGGTCCGCGGAGCGGAGCGGAGCGCGCCGCACACGTCCAAGGTCCGCGGAGCGGACCGCGGCGCGCCCGCACGTCCAAGGTCCGCGGAGCGGAGCGGAGCGCGCCGCGTCGGCGCCCTCCCGCATCCCCCGACTCCTGAGGTGCGACTGCCGACGGTCCGCGGAGCGGAGCTCCCCGCGGCCGCCCTCCCGCATCCCCCGACTCCTGAGGTGCGACTGCCGACGGTCCGCGGAGCGGAGCGGAGCTCCCCGCGGCCGCCCTCCCGCCTCCCCCGACTCCTGAGGTGCGACTACCGACGATCCGCGGAGCGGAGCTCCCCGCGGCCGCCCTCCCGCCTCCCCCGACTCCTGAGGTGCGACTACCGACGGTCCGCGGAGCGGAGCGGAGCTCCCCGCGGCCCCCCCTCCCGCATCCCCCGACTCCTGCGGTGCGACTACCGACGGTCCGCGGAGCGGAGCGGAGCTCCCCGCGGCCGCCCTCCCGCATCCCCCGACTCCTGAGGTGCGACTGCTGAAAGCCGGCAGAGCCGGCCTTCAGCAGTCGAAAGCTTCCCCGACGCGCGGTCCCCCGCGTGTCGGGAAGCACGTTGATAAACGACGTTCCACCGGCCACCGGCCGGCCGAATGTCGTTTATCAGACGCGTTCGAAGACGGCGGCCGCCCCCATCCCACCACCGATGCACATGCTCACCACCCCATACCGGGCATTCCGCCGCGGCATCTCGTGCAGCAACGTCGCCGTCAGCTTCGCCCCGGAGCACCCGAGCGGGTGCCCCAGCGCGATGGCCCCGCCGTTGACGTTGACCTTCGCCGGGTCGATGCCGAGCTCGCGCACGATGTAGAGGCTCTGCGCCGCGAAGGCCTCGTTGAGCTCGACCAGATCGACCTGGTCCATCGTGATCCCGGCCTTCGCGAGCGCCTTGGGGATCGCGACCACCGGGCCGATGCCCATGATCTCCGGCGGCACGCCGCCGACCTGGAACGAGCGGAGCACGCCGAGGATGGGGAGGCCGAGCTCCTCCGCGATCTCGCGCGCCATGATCACGGTCGCCGACGCGCCGTCGCTCGTCTGCGACGCGTTGCCGGCCGTGACCGTCCCGCCCTGCTTGAACGCCGGCTTCAGCCGGGACAAGCCCTCGAACGAGGTGTCGCCGCGCGGCCCCTCGTCCGTGGTGAACGTGATGTCGCGCCAGACGCCCTCGACGTTCACGCGCGTGCTGATGGGCACGATCTCGTCCACGAACCGGCCGCTCTTGATGGCGGCGAGCGCCTTCTGGTGCGACGCGACCGCGAACTGGTCCTGCTGCTCGCGCGTGATGCCGAAGCGCTCCGCGACGATCTCCGCGGTGATGCCCATCGGCGTGTACGCCTCGGGGCGCGTGGCCATCAGCCCCGGGTGCGGCGAGGGCTTCTGCCCGCCCATCGGGATGATGCTCATGCTCTCGACGCCGCCGGTGAGGGCCACGTCCTGCCAGCCCGCCGTGATCGACGCGGCCGCCTGCGCCAGGGACTGGAGCCCCGAGCTGCAGAACCGGTTGATCGTGAGCGACGGGATCGTGTCCGGCAGCCCGGCGAGGAACGTCGCGATGCGGCCGATGTTCATGCCCTGCTCGGCCTCGGGCATCGCCGTGCCGATGACGATGTCGTCGATGCGGGCGGGATCGAGGTTCGGGACCCGCGCGAGCGCGGCCTTGAGGACCTGGCCGAGCATCTCGTCCGGACGCGTGTCCTTCAACGCCCCACGGGGGGCCTTGCCGACCGCGGAGCGGACCGCGGAGACGACGACGACTTCACGCATGTGCTTCTCCATGTTCGTTGTCTCCTAGTTGCGAAGGGGCTTGCCCTTCTCGAGCATGTGCTGGATGCGGGCGATGGTCTCGGCGTTGCCGCACAGCGAGAGGAACGCCTCGCGCTCGAGATCGAGGATGTCCTGCTCGGTGCGGACCGCGCCGAACGGGATGTCGCCGCCAGTCATGACGTAGGCGAGCTTCTTGCTCACGACCATGTCGTAGGGCGTCACGAAGTTGCCGAGCCGCATCTGGTAGAGGAAGAGCTCGATCGCCGCGCGCCCGGACGAGCCGGGGAGCTTGAACGTGCGCTTCCGCGGGGCCTTGTAGCCGGCGGTGACGAGGCCGAGGGCCACGTTCTTCGCGTCGCCGATGAGGCGGTCCGCGTCGAGCGTGAGGCGGTCCGTCGCGCGGAGGAACCCGGCGTCGCGGGCCTCCTCGCCGGAGGTCGCCACCTTGGCCATCGCGACGTGCTCGAACGCCTTCTGCACGAAGGGGTTCGGGTCGTAGTTCACGCCCGCGGGGATGTCGCCCATGTACCGGGCGAGCAGCTCCTTGCAGCCGCCGCCGCCGGGGATGAGGCCCACGCCCACCTCGACGAGGCCGGCGTAGAGCTCGCCCGCCGCCTGGGTCGCCGCGGAGTGCATCGTGACCTCGACGCCGCCGCCGAGGGTCAGGCCCCAGGGCGCGGTGACGACGGGCTTGTCGCTGTACTTCGCGCGCTGGAGCGTGTTCTGCATGAAGGCCACCGACTTCTCGATGGTGGCCCAGTCCTGCTGCATCGCGCCCATCAGGATCATCAGCAGGTTCGCACCCGCGCAGAACGCGTTGCCGCCCTGGTTGCCGACCACCAGCGCGTCGAACTTGCCGGCGTCGAGCATGTCGAGCGCCTTCTCGTACGTCGGCAGGATGAGGTCATCCAACGCGTTCATCTTGCTGTGGAACTCGAGGCACAGCACGCCGTCCCCGAGGTCGAGCAGGCTCGCCGAGGGGTTGGACTCGACCTCGCCGCCGCGCGCGCGCACGTCGTCGAGGAGGATCTGGCCTTCGCTCTGCGGGACGCGCTTGATGGCGCCCGCCCAGAACGTCCGCTCCTTCTCCACGCGCTGGTAGAAGGAGGTCCGCCCGCTCGCGAGCATGTCCTTCACCCACTTGGGGACCACGCGGCCCTCGGCCTCCATGCGGGCCACGGACTCGGGCACGCCGATCGCGTCCCACGCCTCGAAGGGGCCGAGCTCCCAGCCGAAGCCCCAGCGCATGGCACGGTCGATGTTGACGACGTCGTCCGCGATCTCGCCCACGCGGTTCGCGGCGTAGATCAGGGTGTCGGCCGTCGCGTCCCACACGAACTTCGCCGCGACGTCCGTGCCCTTCAGGATGATCTTCAGGCTCTCGGCGGAGGTCTCGGCCTTGCGCGCGGCGCCGAGGCTGTCGTACCGCACCTTCTGCTGCGAGCGGTACTCGCGGCTCGCGAAGTCGAACACGAGGATCTCGGAGGTCCCGTCGTCCTTCTTGACCTTCTTGTAGAAGCCCGCGCCGGACTTCTCGCCGAGGGCCTTGCGCTCGATGAGCGTGGAGAGGAAGTCGGGCACCACGAACGTGTCGCGCCGCTCGTCACCCGGGCAGCCGGCGTGGATGCCCTGGATGACGTGCTCGAGGGTGTCGAGCCCGACGAGGTCGGCGGTGCGGAACACCGCGGACGCGGGGCGGCCGGTGGGCTTGCCCCAGATCATGTCGACCTGCTCGACGGTGAAGCCACCCTCGACCATGCGCCGGAAGATCGAGCAGATGCCGAACGTGCCGATACGGTTCGCGATGAACGCCGGCGTGTCCTTGCCGTAGACGATGCCCTTGCCGAGGACGCGCTCGCCGAACTCGTGCCACGCGGTCACGACGGACGGGAGGGTCTCCGGGCCGGAGACGAGCTCCAGGAGCCGCATGTAGCGGACCGGGTTGAAGAAGTGGGTCACGAGGAAGTGCTGCTTGAGCTCCTCGGGGAACCCGTCGGTCATGGCCGCGATGGGGATGCCGGACGTGTTCGACGACACGATGCTGCCGGGCTTGCGGTTGGCCGCGACCCAGGCGAACACCTTCTTCTTGATCGGGAGGATCTCCGCCACGACCTCGATGATCACGTCACACTCGGCGAGGCGGGCCTTGTCGGCCTCGTACTCGCAGGGCGAGATGCGCGACACGTCGCCCGCGCGGTAGAGCGCGGCGGGCTTCAGCTTCGGCAGGTTGGCGATGCCGGCCTTGGCGACAGCGCGCGGATCGCTGCCCTCCTTGGCGGGGATGTCGTAGAGCAGGCTGTCGATGCCGGCGTTGGCGAGGTGAGCGGCGATGCCCTGCCCCATCACGCCAGCCCCTAGGACGGCGACCTTCTTGATGGCCATTCGGAAGCTCCCTGAATGAATCCTCATTCAGCTAAGCTGCGCTTGGGTGGGCGGCAACCTCGTGCTCCCCGGCGCGCTCGGACATGGGCTGGCGGCGAGAGCCACGGCGCTTTACCCCAGACGGCCCCAGAGCAGGCCGCCCGGGGCCCCGGCGCCGTTCGTTGCATCGCCACACCTGCGCCTGCCAACCCGTCGGACGCCCCGCCGGGGGCGTCCTTTGGGGCTGGCATGAACGTCTCGGGGTCCCCCCCAGCGCGGCTCGACGGCGGCGTGAGGGTTGGCTACCGGGCTTCCTGGGGCGGGGCTCTGCCCCGCAACGCCCCGCCAGGGGGCCGGGCCCCCTGGACCCCCGGCACCCTGATCGCGAAGCTTGCTGGCCGATCGTAGCCCTACCGCAGTCCTACAGCCCCGCCTGGAGCAGCATGTCCTCCACCCAGTAGACCCCCATGTTGTCGCGGTCGAGGCCGTCGGCGTGGAGGCGGAGGTAGTCGGCGAGGAGGGGGTCCTTGCGGAGCCAGTCGACGATCTCGGCGGGGGCGCCGGGGCGGGAGCTGATCTCGGGGTTCATCGCGGCGACGGCCTGCTTGAGCTGGAGCCAGCGGTCCTTGCCCCCGCGGATCATGAAGCGGCGGAACTCGGGCCAGCGCTCGGAGAGGACGACCCAGGCCCACTGGGCCTCGGAGAGCTCGCGCATGGCGCGGGACTCGAGCGTGAAGTCGGAGAGCATGAGGATGCGCGCCGAGAGCCGCTCGAGGAAGCGCGGGATGCCGAGCTGGCGGTGGGAGGCCGCCACGGTCAGCGCGTTGAGGGAGTCGTCGCCGAACGCGCGGCGCACGACCACCTCGTGGACGCCGATGTAGCGGCGGAGGAGGCTGCCGATGCGGCGGATCTCGACCTTGGGGACGGTGACGGTGAAGTCGACCATCTCGTCGAGGATGCGGGTGGCGGCGATGTCGGAGATGTCCCCTTCGCGGGAGCGCACGGAGGCCACGGCGGATTCGCGCCCCATGGCCACGACGATCGCGATGTCCGCGCCGCCGCTGACGAGGAGCCGCACGCCGTCGAGGAAGGCGAGCCGGACGGTGGCCGGGAGCTGATCGAGGTCGGCGACGAAGACCACGAGGCGGCCGCGCTGGCCCTGGCGGATCTGGTCGACGAGCATGACGAGGCCGCGGCGCATGCGGTCGACGGGGTCGGCGTCGGTGGGCGTGAGGGCGGAGCCGGCGCTCTCGGGCACGGTGCCGTCGAAGCGCATGCGGTTCATCTGGCTGACGATGTCGCGCGCCCGGTCGATCTGGCTGGCGGTGTTGGTGCCGGTGCGGGCGATCGTCGCCACGAGGCCGGCGAGCAGGTTGCCCTGCTTGGAGTAGGCCCACGGGTTGTACCAGGTGGAGACCCCGAAGAGGTCGGGGGCTACGTCGGCGCCGAGGGTGTCGCGCTCGTTCTCCACGTAGTGCATGCAGCGCCGCATGAACTCGCTCTTGCCGGAGCCGGGCGCGCCCTGGACGTGGGCGACCGTCCCCGCGCCCTGGCGGACGAGGGTGCGCAGGAACGACCGGGCGAGGCGGTCGAGGCCGAGGGCGTCTTCATTCGGGGCCCGCCCGCGCATGTCGCGGGGCGTGAGCGAGTCGGAGATGGGCATGCGCGGATGCTACCCGAAATCCCCCCCAACGGCCTACTAGTCGGCCACGTCGATGTTGCCGCGCTCGTCGACGGTGAGCGGGAGCAAGCCGAACGGCGTGTCGACGTCGACGTTGGCCGCGAGATCGACCTGGAGCTTCTCGCCGGAGGCCGCCGCGGTGAGCGCATTGATGGCATCCACGTAGTCGACTCCGAACGGGATGGTGACCGTCTTGGAGGTCGCGCCGGGCACCTCCGCGACCTCCTCCATCGCGCCATCGCCCACGCGGGCGCCCGCGAAGCTCATCTCGAAGTCGAGGTTCGTGAAGTTCAGCGCGGAGCCGTGATCGTTGTCGAGGTCGACGTCGAGGCCGAACTCCACGTCCGATGCGTCGGCGGACTCGATACGCAGCTGGCCGAGGTCGAACTTCGGCGTGCGGAGCGCCGGGAACGACCCCTCCTCGGCCACCGCGATGTCGACGGGGCCGAGGTCGGTGTCGAAGCCGAAGCTCCCCGCGAGGCCGAAGCCCAGGTAGTCGAGGCCGCGCGTGGCCTCCACCGCGTCGAAGATGTTGGCGAAGTAGAGGCCCACGGGGAGCGCGAGCTCGCTGGTGCCCTCGGCCTTCAACTGGAGGCCGTTGGGGTCGTCGCCCGCGAGGATCTCGATCCCCTCGAGCCCCAGCGCATAGGTGAAGCGCGAGAGCGGGATCTCGATGGGGTTCGGGTTCTCGACGTCGAAGACGAAGTCTACGTCGATGTGCTCGAAGTCGATGGCCGTGAGATCGAGGCGTTGGAACTTGACTTGCGGCACGAAGGCCGAGAAGTCGCCGTCCGTGCAACCGAGGAGGAGGGCGAGGATCATCGGAGTAGCTCCTGTGCGGGCATCGCCGCTTGGACGCCCGCGGCGGCCAGGGATTCGAAGGCAGAGGGGTCGTCGGGCGGCAAGACGACGACCACGCGGGTGTCCGAGGGGGTGAGCCAGCCGGCGAGGGCGGCGTCCACGGACGCGGGAGACGCGGAGGACGCTGACGCCGTGCTCAAGTCCGCCGCCGGCGCGCCCGTGCGCGAAGAGATCGGGTGGGCGAGCGACGGCCACGGGTGCATGGACAGGAGCTCCTCCGCGAGGGCGTCCGCGGGCCAGGGCGCGACCTCGGGGGCGAACGCCCGGCTCGCCTCCCAGAGCGGGAGCCAGGCGCCGTCGAGCACCTCGGTGACCCGGTCGTCCACGCCGAGGTGAGGCGGCAACGGGAGGGTCACGAGGTGCCGGCCCTGGCGGCGCGGGGCCACGACCGAGGTGTCCCGCCCGTCGGACGGCGCACGGAAGAGGGCGTCGGCGGCGCGCAGATCGCCGGACGGGGCGTCCGTGGGGTGCCCGGCGACGAGGCAGCGCCGATCCGGCGCGGTGACCACGAGGACGCGTGCATCGGGGAGCGGCAGGCGCACCGAGGGCACCGGCGAGACCGACATCCGCGGCGGGAGGGTGTCGAACGCCGCGGCGTCCACCCTCGCCCCGGTCGGGACGCCGACCACGGCGACGCTGCGGACGTATCGGACCTCCTGGAAGGCCGCGACCTCCGTGGCGGTGAGGGTCGGCAGCACGGAGCGCCGCCCCTCCGGCGCGTGGCCGTAGGGGTGGCCGGCGTAGATCCACGAGTCCCAGACCCGCTCGGCAAGCGCGCGGCAGTCGAGGCCGTCGAGGGTCTGGACGGCGGCTTCCCGCGCCGCCGCGACCCGCTCGGCGGAGGGAGGTGCGGCCAGGGCAAGCGCCAGCGCGGGGACGCTCTCCAGCGGCGCGGCGTAGACCACGATCTCGGCCCCCACCTCGACCTCGGCTCCGGCGGCCGCGGCGATCGCGTGGGCCGTGACCCAAGCGAGGCCCTCCCGGCCGGGCGGATCGTGGGCGCTGCCCGCGCGGAGGGCCACCCGGACGCGCTCTCCCGCCGGCAGCGGCACGGTGCGCACGGGCCCCGCCGCGAGGACGAGCGCGGGGGTCTCCACCGGGGGGTGGACGGCACACGCGACGAACAGGAAGAGCATGCCCCCGAGGTAACCGGCGAGCGACGCGGGGGTGGCGGGCGGGCCTCTTACGTCGTGATTGCGGCCACGCGACCCTTCGATTGTCTTGGATCCCCCTACGATCCGGTCCAGGCGCATGTGGGAAAGGCAAACACGCTTACATGCGTGGTATGATGCGTGGGTCGTCTCTTCCGTGCCGAAACCGGGAGTTTGTATGAACGAAGTGCCGCAGATCGACTTCTCAGTGCCAACACGCGACCTCGTGAGGCTCCTGAAGGTGCCTCCCGACACCCTCGCTTCTCTGCCGGAGAGCATCCTCTGGCGCGTCTTCATGGAGCTTCGCCGCCGCGGGGAGCCGCAGGCGTCCGCGCATTTCATCAATGGGCTCCGCACGCTCCACCGTCGCCGGACGCTGGGCAACGCCGACCTCTCCATCACCGACAACGACCCCGACGAGCATCGCCTCGCCGAGGATCCGTACCTGGCGGAGCTCTGGAAGTCGTACAAGCGCTGCCTGTGCGCCAACCGCACCGGGCCGGCCGCGCAGATCCTGCGGGACGTAGAGCTGCAGGTCCAGGCGTCCTGACGCGCGGGCCGGCTGCCGACCTCACCGAAGGCAGTCGACCCGCTGGCTCCGCAGGCCCCTCCGCGCTAGGGGGCGGGCCTGCCGGAGTACCGATGCGTTTGGACTGGGCCGACATCCGTGCGCGTGGCGAGCGCGGCGAGGGCATCTCGGACGACGAGGCCCGCGCAATCCTGGCGTTGACCGACCCCGCCGAGCTCGATCTGCTCTGGGCCACTGCCCAGGCGGTCCGCCACGAGCACAAGGGCAACTTCATCAACACCTGCGGCATCTCGAACGCGAAGAGCGGGCGCTGCGCCGAGGCCTGCTCCTTCTGCAGCCAGTCGGCCCACTACACGACCGACGCGCCGAAGTACCAGATGAAGGACGCCGGCACGCTCCTCTCCGAGGCGAAGGAGGCGTGGAACAACGGCGTGCGGGAGTTCTCGCTCGTCGCCAGCGGCCGCGCGATGACGAACCGCAAGGAGCTGGACACGCTCAAGGAAGCCGTGGCCACGATCCGCGCCGAGACCGGCATGCAGACCTGCGCGTCGCTCGGCCTCATGACGAAGGACGGCCTCGCCGAGCTGCAGGCCGCCGGCCTCCAGAGCGTGCACCACAACCTGGAGACCGCCCGGTCGTTCCACGCGAACATCGTCCAGACGCACAGCTACGACGACGAAGTCGAGACCATCAAGGCCGCGAAGTCCCTCGGGATGTACACGTGCTCGGGCGGCATCTTCGGCCTGGGCGAGAGCTGGGAGCAGCGGGTCGAGATGGCGATGGAGCTGCGCGAGCTCGACGTCGACAGCGTCCCGCTGAACTTCCTCAACCCGCGCCCCGGCACCCCGCTCGGCGACAAGCACGACCTGACCGCCGAGGACTGCCTCAAGATCATCGCGCTCTACCGCCTCGTCCTCCCCACGAAGGACCTCATCGTGTGCGGCGGGCGAGCGGTGAACCTGGGCGACCGGCAGACGGAGATCTTCCGCGCCGGCGCCAACGGCGTGATGCTCGGGAACTACCTGACCACCGCCGGCCGCCCCGCCGAGATGGACCTCGAGATGCTCGAGGCCGAGGGCCTCGTCATCCGGCCGCCGCCGCACAAGCCGCACCCCCCGAGCCTGCGCCCCGCGGTCCGGGTCGAGGGCACTGACAGCAACGGCGTCGCGTGAACGAGCGGTACGCCTCCCTCGCCCGACGAGTGGAGGCCGCCCGCGCGGACGGGCTCCTGCGTCGCCTGCGCCTCGTCGAGCCCACCGGCGGCACCACCGCCCGGGTCGACGGCCGCGACGTCACGCTGTTCTGCACGAACGACTACCTCGGCCTCGCGGATCACCCCGAGATCGTGGCGGCGTACCGCGGGAGCGGCGCCGGCGCGTCGCGGCTCATCAGCGGCAACCGGCCCGCGCACGTGGCGCTGGAGGAGGCCATCGGGGCGCTCTACGGCCGCCCCGCCACGCTGTTCGGGAGCGGCTTCACCGCGAACCTCGCGCTGCTCTCGACCGTCCTCGGCCCGGACGACACCGTCGCCTCCGACGCGCTGAACCACGCCTCGATCATCGACGGCGTGCGGCTCTCCGGCGCGAAGAAGGTCATCCTCGACCACGGGCGCCCCGACATCCCGACGGGCACTCGCCTCGCCGTCGTCGAGGGCCTCTACTCGATGGACGGCGACATCCTCGACCTCCCCCGCTACTTCGGCGACCACTGGCTCGCGGTGGACGAGGCCCACACCTTCGCGTGCCTCGGCCCCGGCGGGCGCGGCGCGGCGCTCGCGAAGGGCGTCGTCCCCGACTTCCTCATGGGGACCCTCGGCAAGGCCCTCGGCGTCGTCGGCGCCTTCGTCGTCGGGCCGCCCGAGCTTCGTGATCTGCTGGTGAGCTTCGGTCGTTCGTTCGTCTACACCACCGGCCTCCCCGAGCCCGTGGCGCGCGCCGCCCTCGTCGGGCTGCGCCTCGCGAACGACGAACGACGCGAGCGCCTCGCGCACAACGCCCGTCGCCTGCGAGTCGGGCTCTGGCAGATCGGCGCCCGGGCCCTCGGGGACGCCCACGTCGTGCCCGTCCTGACCGGCGAGCGCACGATGGCGGTGGCCGAGGCGCTGCTGGACCGCGGCTACTTCGCGCCGGGGATCCGCTGGCCGACGGTGCCACAGGGCCAGGAGCGCGTGCGGATCACGGTCAGCGCGGCGCACACCGAGGACCAGATCGACGGGCTGGTCGAGGCGCTGGACGGCGCGCTCCGTCCGTAGCGGCGCAATCAGGGCGTCGCGACCGCCACGGTCAGCGCCGAGAGGTGCTCCGCGAGCGCGGCCGCACCCCGGGACAGGTCGGGGACCGCCGTGTGCTCCCAGAGATCGGCGCGACGCGCCTGGCCGAGCACGTAGAGGCCCGTGTGGACCGTCCCGTCCGCGCGGAGCGCCGCCGCGTCGGTCGAGGTGCGGAGGCCCAGCCGGTCCGCGTCCTGGAGGACCACGCCGCGCGAGAGGAGATCGCGGAGGAGCGCCCCACCGCCGCGCGCGAGGTCGGTGTCGGGGCCGGTCGTGTTGATGACGTGGGCGACGCGGACCTGCTCGAGGTCGGCCGATCCGCGGCGCCGGAGGGTCACCGCCACGCCGTCCGCCGAGGCGGCGCTCTCCAGGATGCGCCCCGCCACGATCTCGAGGGCGCCGGCGGCCTGGAGGGCGCGCACGTGGCCCAGCACCACGTCCGGCGCGCGGTGGCGGTGCACCTCCCAGTACGGCCGGAGGTGGCGGAGGAAGCGGCGGCGCTCGACCGCGGTGAACCCCGCCCACAACGTGGGCGTGGCCGCGCGGAGCCCGTCGACGACGCCCTGCCAGGCGCGCCCGTCGGCCACCGCGGCCTTGCCGGCGGCGTGGACGAGGCGGACGAGGCCCTCCAGCGACGTGCCCGGCGCGATCGTCACCGGCGCGGCCGCGGGGGGCCCGCCCGCCTCCAGGTGCGGCAGCGGGACCAGCCCGCGGCGCGAGAGCGCGCGGATCGGGCCGTGGTGGCCACGCTCGCGCAGGGAGACGAGCACGTCGAGCGCGGTGAGCCCGGTGCCGACGAGCAGGATGGCGTCCGCCGCGCCGATGGCCGCGAGCGCGTCGCGGCGCCAGGGGTCGGCCACGTAGCGCGGGCTCCCGATGATGCCCGCGAGGCCCGGGGGGTCGGCTGGCGGCGGGTTGCCCGTCGCGAGCACGACGGCGTCGGCCTCGACGGTGCCGCCGTCCGCGAGCCGGATGCGCCACCCCGCGGGCCCGGCGTCGACCGTCTCGGCCCGCGCGCGCACGACCCGCGTGGTGCCGGCGGCGACCCGCCCGAACGTCTCGGACACGTAGGCGCCGTAGAGCGCGCGGGGGAGGAAGGTGGTCGGCGAGGCGGCGACGCCCCGCGCGCGGGCCCACACCAGGAAGTCGTCCGGCACGTCGGGGTAGAGGCTCATCCTCGCGGCGGGCACGTTCAGGAGGTGGGCGGGATCGGCCGCGTAGGCCACGCCCCGCCCGACGGCGTCGGGCTCGACGAGGGTGACGCTCGCGCCGCCCGTGCGCGCGAGGTGTACGGCGAGGGCGGCGCCGCTGAAGCCGCCGCCGAGGATCGCGATGCGGGCGGGCCGGCGGGCGGGGCGCGACGGAACGGAAAGGGAGACATCGAGCACGGAGACCTCACGGACACGCGCTCCCAGAGCAATCCGCGCGCCAGGATGCGCACCCGCCGCCAAGGGGCGTTCGAGGCCGATCGCGGCCCGGCGCCGCGCTCGACACACCCGTGACACCCAGGGCCTGTCACGGAAACCCGTGAGGGCTCCCCGCGGCGCGGCCGGACCGCGCCTCTTTCGGTTGGATTTCGAGCGCCTCGCGGCCTCCGCGGGCCGCGATAGACCAAGCGCCATGGACGCCGCCCCCTCGACGCGTGTGCTCGTCACCGGGTTCGGCGCGTTCCTCGACGTGAGCGACAACCCCTCGGGCCGGATCGCGCGCGCGGTCCACGGGCGGATCGTCGCGGGCGTCGCCATCACGGGGCTCGAGCTCCCGGTCAGCTTCCGGGGCGGTCCCGCGCGCGCGATCGCCGCGGCCGAGGCGCTGGCGCCGATCGCCATCATCGGCCTCGGGGTCGACCGCCGCACCACCACCATCGACGTGGAGACCCGCGCCTTCAACCTCGGCGCCGGCCTCGACGTCGACGATCGGACCCTCGCCGTGCTCGAGCCGGGCGGCCCCGACGAGGTCCACAGCAACCTCGACGCCGTGGCCCTCGCCGAGGCGCTGGGCGGGCGCGTGGACGACGACGCCGGCCGCTACGTGTGCAACGCGTGGCTCTACCTGGTCGGGCGGGCGCTGATCCCGGCGCGGCAGGTGGTCTTCGTGCACGTGCCCGACACGGGGATGGACCCCGAGCGCCTCGTCGCGGCGATCGGCCGCCTGTACGGGCGTCCACCGGCGCTCCGCCAGAGCTGAATCGGGGCTCGGCGGTGCCGCGTCGGGTCCCGCTACCCGAGCAGGCCCACGATGGCCCCCGTGGGATCCTCCACGAGCGCGACGGTCCCCACGCCCTCGATCTCCACGGCCGCGAGCACCACGCGGCCGCCGAGCGGCTCCACCTTGGCGAGCACGGCGCCGACGTCGGCCACGCTGACGTAGGCCACCCAGATCGGCGGGGTGGCCAGCGGCGACGCGAGGATCGACGCGCGGGCCTCGCCGCCCGCCTTGAGCGCCCACCCGGCGCCGAGCGGCCCCATGTCGGCCACGCCCACGGCGTAGCCCAGCGCCCGGGCGTAGAAGCTCCGCACGGCGTCGTCATCGGTGAGGAGCTCGTCCCACGTGATGGCACCTACGCCCGTCGCTACGGCGGGCGCGCTCCCGCGGACCAGTCCGAACGCGGCTCCGCCGGGGTCCGCGAGCACGGCGAAGCGCCCGCCACTCCCGGCGGCGCTGTCCGGGGCATCCGCGGGCGGGAGCAGGGGCATCCCGCCGTGCGCCATCCCCTTCCCCACCGCGGCGTCCACGTCGTCGACCGCCACATAGGGCAGCCAGTGCGAGGGCCAGCCGAGGTCCGGGTCGAGCGCGACGATGCCCGCGACGGGCGTTCCCTCGCGGAGGAAGCGCCCGTTCTTGCAGGTCCAACCGAACAGCTCCGCGTAGAACCCCGCCGCGGCGGCGGGGTCCGTGCACATCAGGTCGTGCCAGACGAACGCGCCGTGGGTCATGGGCGGCTCGACCGGAACGACCGTACGCTCACGACGCGCGGCTGCGGTAGCTCTCGCTCAGGATGCCCGCGACCTCGCTGCGGATGATGCGGTCGTCGGGGCGCTCGCCGCTGACGAGCTGCTCGCGGAGCTTCGTCCCGGAGATGCTGTACGGCGCCACGCCCGGGTGGTTCTCGGTGAGGTCCACCCGGCCCATGCTCTCGTAGTAGGCCGCGAAGCCGACCTTGACGGGCTTGGTCTGGAGCTCGCCCCGGAGGTTCCCGAAGATCTCCTGCGCGTCGAAGTCGCCCCAGATGGCCGACTTGTCGTCGTACGGGGCGTCCGCGTGCTTGCGGCCGATGACGATGTGGGAGAAGCCGTTGTTCTGGCGGTAGATGCTGTGCATGACGGCCTCGGCGGGGCCGCCGTAGAACATCTTCTGGTCGAGGCAGACGAGCTCGAACACGTCATTGAGCTCGTAGCCGACCGACTCCCAGAGGGCGCGGTCCGAGTCGCCCTGCCCGAGCAGGCGCTGATCCCGCAGGATGCGGTAGGTGCGGACGCGGGTGGAGGCGTCGACGTCGTCGTTCTTCAGCTGGCCGACGAGCGGGTTGAGCACGACGCCCGCGTAGAGGCCGGCGCGGGTGAGCGTCTCGACGCCGTACACGAGCGCGTACTCGTGCGCGCGGTGGAGCGGATTGCGGGTCTGGAAGGCGAGCGCGGCCTCCCACTTGCGGTCCGCGATGAGGGCGCGGGTGCGGAGCGGCGAGAGGAGCAGGTCGGCATACTCGGGGTGCCGGCTCGCGGGGAGCACCGAGATCTCGCCGCCGACGAGCGTGCCACGCGTGTCGTCCGTCGCGATGCGGGCGCCCGGGTGGTCGAGGCGCGCGGTGCCGTAGACCTTCTCGACGTAGCGCTGCTTGTCCCACGCGAAGCGGCTCGACACGAGGATCGTGCCGATGAGCTGGCCGCGCGCGTCGTGGAGCGCCGCGTGCCCGCCGATCGTCAGCGAGGCGGCCTCGGCCTCGGTCACCGGGAGGCCGAACGGGATGGTCCAGGCGTAGGCCTTGCTGCCGCGGAAGATGTGCTTGTGGTCGAGGACGTGGTTGAACTCCGTCTCGTCCATGAAGCCCACGAGCGGCGAGAGCGTGCCGTCCGCGATGCGGTAGACGACCGAGAGGTCGGCGTCGGTCACCGAGATGCGCGGCAGCGCCGCGGCTTCGGCGACGAGCGCCTTCTTGCGGTTCAGGGTGAGGATGCGATCGACCGGGGCCGCGAGACCGCCGTGGACGGGGACGAGAGACATGAATTCGCTCCTGACGAAGCGCGGACGTGGCTCCGCGCGGGGGCTCCCGACTAAGCCGCCACCCCGCGGCGCGCTACGGTCCGCGTGTCCGGCCGGAGCGCCCCTGAGGTTAGCTGCGGGCGATGCGCACCCCCTCCGAATGGGCGGCCCTCGACCTCCGCCACCTCTGGCATCCGTTCACCCAGCACGACGAGTGGGCCGAGGAGGCCATGCTCATCGTCGATCGCGCCGAGGGCGTCGAGCTCATCGACGTGGCCGGCCGCCGCTACCTCGACGGGACGAGCTCGCTCTGGTGCAACGTGCACGGCCACCGCCACCCCCGCATCGACGCCGCCGTGCGCGCGCAGCTCGAGCGGGTCGCGCACACGACGCAGCTCGGCCTCGCCAACACCACCGCCATCGCCCTGGCCGCGCGGCTCGCCACGCTCACGGGGTTCCCGCGCGTCTTCTACAGCGACTCGGGCTCCACCGCGGTCGAGGTCGCGCTGAAGATGGCGTTCCAGGCTCAGCAGCAGCGCGGCCAGACCCAGCGCACCCGCTTCGCCGCGCTCACCGAGGCCTACCACGGCGACACCATCGGCTCCGTGAGCGTCGGCGGCATCCCGCTCTTCCACGGCATCTACAAGCCCATGCTGTTCGACGCCGTGCGCATCCCCGCGCCGGACCGCGCCGGCGAGGGCGAGGCCGCGCTGCTCGCGGAAGCCGAGGCGCTCTTCCACGCCCACGGCGACACCATCGCCGCCTTCGTCTTCGAGCCGCTCGTCCAGGGCGCCGCCGGCATGCGCACGCACTCGCCCGCGTTCCTCGAGGCCCTCTGCCACATGGCGCGGGACGCCGGCGCCCTCCTCGTCGCCGACGAGGTCGCCACGGGGTTCGGCCGCACCGGCACGATGTTCGCCATCGACCAGACCGCCGTGCGCCCCGACATCCTCTGCATCGCGAAGGGCCTCACCGGCGGCTACCTCCCGCTCGCCGCGACGCTCACGACGGAGGCCGTCTTCTCGGCCTTCCGCGGGCCGTACAACGAGTGGAAGACGCTCTTCCACGGGCACACCTACACCGGCAATCCCCTCGCCTGCGCCGCCGCGCTCGCGTCCCTCGATCTGTTCGAGGAGGACGCCATCGTCGCGGGCCTCGCGCCCCGCATCGCCGCGCTCCGCGACGCCCTTGCGACGCTCACCCACCCCGCCGTGCGGGAGACCCGCCAGATCGGGCTCATGGCTGCCATCGTGCTCTCCCCGGGCCCCACGGACGTACGCCTCGCCCATCGCGTCAGCCTGGCGTGCCGCGACGAGGGCGTCGTCGTGCGCAGCCTGGGGGATGCCGTCGTCGTGATGCCGCCGCTGGTGATGACCCCGCCCGATCTGCAGCGGATCGTCGCAGCTGTCGGCGCCGCTCTGACGCGGGTGATGGGCGCGGCCACGGGGCGGAAGGAAGCGGACGGCGCGGCGGGTGGCACGCCACGGTAAGTCCCGCGCGCTTGCACGGTCGGCGGCCTCCCGGTACTGTCCGGGCCTAGAGGCACGCGATCCTTCATGCTGCTGTTGACGCTCCACCTGCTCGCGCCGAACGCGTCGGCCCTCGACATCGACACTTTCTCCTTCTCGACCTCCGCGTTCGACGCCCAGGGCGGGATGCAGCTCGAGTCGCCGACGCTCGGCTTCCCCGGCGCGCTCTACGGCGGCGTCGGCCTCGTGTACGCGCACGCCCCGCTCGTCGAGGACTTCGACGACGGCACGAGCGAGCAGATCGTGTCCGACTCGTTCGCGACGCGCATCGCCGTCGGGTACACCCTCCTCGGCAAGGTGCGGCTCGGCCTCGACCTGCCGCTCTACCCCTACGTCGGCGGCCCCGCGGACTCGCCCATCAACGGGATCTCCAGCGGTGACGCGCGGATCCGCGCGGTCGTCCGGATCCCGCTCGGCGAGGACGCCCCGCTCGACCTCGCCGTCGTCCCGATGTTCTCGCTCCCGACCGGCGAGCCGGCCGCGTACACGGGCTCCGGCGGCGTGGGCGGCGGCCTCATGGCGGCCGCCGGGTTCCGCCCGACCGACGCGTTGAGCTTCCTCGCCAACGTCGGCTTCCGCGCGAACAAGCGCTCCGACCTCGGCGGGCAGGCCTTCGGCTCCGGGTTCGACCTCGCCCTCGGCGGCGCCTACGCGGTCTCGCCCGCGTTCTCCGTAGGACTCGAGCTCGACGGCGTGGTCGACGTGACCGGCGGCCTCGGCACCTGGACCGACAACCCCTTCGAATTGCACGCCTACGGCCGCTACGGGAAGCCCTCCGGCCTCCAGGCCATGCTCGGCCTCGGCACCGGCCTCGTCGGCGGCGTCGGCGCCCCGGACGTGCGCGTCATCGGCGGCGTGGCCTACCGCGCCGCGGGCAAGGCCCCCATCTACGACATCGACGAGGACGGCCTCTACGACGACGTGGACGCCTGCGTGAACGACCCCGAGGACAAGGACGGCTTCGAGGACAGCGACGGCTGCCCCGACACCGACAACGACCGCGACGGCATCGCCGACACCGCGGACGGCTGCCCGAACGAGGCCGAGGACCCCGACCAGTTCGAGGACTCCGACGGCTGCCCCGACCCGGACAACGACAAGGACGGCGTCGCGGACGGCGCCGACGAGTGCCCGCTCGAGGCCGGCACCGCCGCGAACAAGGGCTGCCCGGATCAGGACGGGGACACGCTCGTCGACAAGGTGGACGCCTGCCCGACCGAGGCCGGGCCGCTCAACACGAACGGCTGCCCCGACCGCGACAGTGACCGCGTGCCCGACAACCGCGACAAGTGCCCGGACGAGCCCGCGGATCCCCGCGTCGACCCCGACCGCTCGGACGGCTGCCCGAAGCGGGTCTTCGTCACGGTCGACAAGATCGAGATCCTCGACAAGATCTACTTCGACACCGGAAAGACGACGATCAAGAAGCAGTCCTACGCGCTGCTCGAGGAGATCGCGCAGGTCCTCAACGACAACCCGGACATCGTCTCGGTCGAGGTCGCGGGCCACACCGACAGCGTCGGGAAGGACTCCGCCAACCTGACGCTCTCGCAGGGCCGCGCGGACGCCGTCGCCCTCCACCTCGCGAAGGTCGGCCGCGTCGAGCCGAAGCGCCTCACGAGCCTCGGCTACGGCGAGACCAAGCCCATCGAGACCAACTCCACCGACCTCGGCCGCGGCAACAACCGCCGCGTCGAGTTCGTCATCAAGGCGTTCTCCGGCACGGTGAAGCCCCTCGGCCCGGCGAACGTCGAGCGGCCCGTCGTCGCGCCCGCCGGCGCGGGTTCGACGCCGCCGACGCCCGCCCAGGTGACGCCGGGACCGGCGCCTGTTCCCGCTCCGGTTCCGGCGCCTGAACAAGCACCCGCCCCGGCACCCGCGCCTGCGCCCGCCCCGGCTCCGGCGCCCGCTCCGGCACCGCCGCCCGCTCCGGCCCCCGAACCCGCCTCGGCACCCGCGCCCGCGCCCGCGTCGGACCCCTGGGGCGGCTAAGCACCTACCAGGCGGCGTCGGAGCGGATGTCCGCGTCCTCTCCCTCGCCGCCCGGCTTCCCGTCGGCGCCCATCGACACGATCACGTACGGCGTCCGGGGCGTGACGTAGAGGAACGGGTTCCCCCACGCGTCGAGGGGAACCTCTCCGTCGGGCATGTACTTCGCCGCGTCCTCGAGGCGCTCGGGGAACTTCCCCTTGTGCTTCGCGGCGTAGACGACGAGGGCCTCCTCCATCTTCCGGATCTGGCGCGGCGTGACGTCGTGCTCGTGGCCGTCCGTGTAGGCGAGCACGTTCCACAGCACGAGCGCTGCGAGCGCGCCGAGCGTCGCCACCGCGGTCAACACGCCCCGCGTCACCCGCCACACCCACGCACGCCACGGGCGCGGCGGCCCGGGCGGAAGGTCCAGGTTCAAGGGAGGCTCCGGTAGAGTGCAACCTCTACCGTGCCCCCCGTCCCCGCGGCCCCCGCCCCCGCCGAGATGACAAGCCGCTACACGGCTGCTCGCCCGCTACGAGGCCGCGCCTTCCGCGAAGAACCGCTCGCCGCGGTCCGCCATGCGCACGAGGATCGGCGCCGGGGCATACCGGTCGCCAAGCTCGGCCGCGAGCCCCCGGAGCTCTTCGACCAGCGCCGGGATGCCCTGACGGTCCATCCACGCGAGCGGCCCGCCGGTGTTCGGCGCGAAGCCGACGCCGAAGATGGCCCCGACCTCCGCGTCCCGCCAGTTGCGCACGATCCCCTCGTCGAGCGCCCGCGCCACCTCGGCGGCCTGGATGAGCATCAGCCGGCGCGCGAGGTACGCCACCCCGGTCTTCGCGGGGGTCGGGGCCGCGAGTTCGCGGAGCCCCGGCCACATGCGGCGCTCGCCCTCGTACTCGTAGAAGCCCTTGCCACCGGCCTTCCCGGTGCGGCCGTGCTCCTTGACCATACGACGCACGAGCTCCACGCCGGCGAGGTCGAGCTTCTTACCGGTGACGACGCCGCGCGACTCGAACGCGTGGAGCCCGAGGGTGAGCGTCACCTCGTCGAACTCCTTCAGCGGCGGGACGACCATGCCCGTGGTGCGCCCGGCCCACTCGACGAGCACGGGGTCGTGCCCCTCGGCCACGAGCTGGCACCCTTCCAGGATGTAGCTCGCGAAGAGCCGCGTCGTGTAGAAGCCGTAGCCGTCGTTCACCACGATGCTCGTCTTCTTGATACGGCTGCCGAACGCGAGCGCCCGGGCCAACGTCTCGTCGCTGGTCTCCTTCCCGACGATGATCTCCAGCAGCGGCATCTTCTCGACCGGCGAGAAGAAGTGCATCCCGACGAAGTTCGCCGGGCGCTTGGACGCCTTCGCGAGGATCGAGATGGGGATCGCGGAGGTGTTCGAAGCGAACACGGCGTCCTCTCCCAGGAGGGCCTCGACCTCGGCGGTCACCCGGGCCTTGACCGCCACGTCCTCCACGACGGCCTCGATGACGAGGTCGGTGCCGACGAGATCCTGGAGGTCGAGCGTGTAGGTGATGCGCGCGAGGATCGCGGCGCGCTCGGCCTCGGGGAGGTGCTTCAGCGCGGCGGCCTGGGCCTCGCAATGCGCCTTCGCCCCGACGAGCGCCTCCTCGCGGATGTCCTTGAGCACGACCGCGTAGCCGCGCTGGGCGCACACGAACCCGAGGCCCGCGCCCATCATGCCGGCGCCGAGGATGGCGACCTTCTTGAAGCGCGCGTCGGCGATCTTGGGGAGGCCCTCCTGCCGCTCCACCGCGTTCTTGTGGTACCAGAACGTCCGGATCATGTCCTTCGCCTGGTCGGACACGACGAGCCCCGCGAAGAGGCGCCCCTCGATGGACACGCCGGTGTCGAAGTTCACGGCCAGTCCGTCCGACACCGCGCGCACCGCGGCCTCCGCCGCCGGGTAGTTGCCGGCGGTCTTCTTCTCCAGCATCGCCGCCGCGATGAGCAGCAGGTTGCGGGCCTCCTCGGTGCCGGGGGTGACGCCGGGCGGCTTCCCGCCGCGATCCCAGGGCTGCTTCGCCCCGGGGTTGGCGAGGATCCACGCGCGCGCGGCCGCGAACACCGCCTCGGGGCTCTCCGCGAGTGCGTCGACGAGGCCGACCTTCTTCGCCTTGGCCGCGCGGAGGATCTGCGCCTGCGCGATGATCTCGAGCGCCGCCTGGATGCCGATGAGGCGCGGGAGCCGCTGGGTCCCGCCGCCGCCGGGGATGACGCCGAGGTTCACCTCGGGGACGCCGATCTGGACGTGCGGGGCGTCGAGCGCCACCCGGTGATGGCAGGCGAGCGCGACCTCGCAGCCGCCGCCGAGCGCGGAGCCCGTGAGCGCCGCCACGACGGGCACGCCGCAGGTCTCCATCTTCCGCAACAGCGCGTTGAGGCCCGCGGTCACGCGGCGGACCTCGGCGGCGTCCCGCAGGGCGTAGATCATGTCGAGGTCGGCGCCCACGCAGAAGTCCCGGTGGCCCGACGCGAGGATGATGCCCTTGCGGCCCGGCACCGCGAGCGCCTCGTCGAGCCCCGCGTTCAGGCCCTCCGCGAAGCCCCGGTTGATCTTGTTGACCTTGCCCGGCATGGCGAGCGTGAGGGTGACGATGCCGTCGTCGTTCTGGATCGTGTACATGGTCACACCCGCTCGATGATGGTGGCGATGCCCATCCCGCCGCCCACGCAGAGGGTGACGAGGCCGGTGGAGAGCCCGCGATCCTCGAGGGCGTCGAGGACCGTGCCGAGGAGCATGGCGCCGGTGGCCCCGAGGGGGTGGCCGAGCGCGATGGCGCCGCCGTGGACGTTGATCTTCTCGTCCGGCACGTTGAAGTGCTTCTGCCACGCGAGCGGCACCGCCGCGAAGGCCTCGTTGACCTCGAAGAGATCGATGTCCCCGATGGTCATGCCCGCCTTCCGCAGCGCCTTCTCGGTCGCCGGGACGGGGCCGTCGAGCATGAGCACGGGCTCGTCGCCCACCACCGCGACCGCCCGGATGCGCGCCCGCACGCGGAGGCCGAGGGACTCGCCCTTGGCCCGCCGCCCCACGATCATCGCGGTGGCGCCGTCCACGATGCCGCTGGAGTTGCCGGCGTGGTGGATGTGCCGGATGCGCTCGAGGTGGGGGTAGACCTTCTTCGTCAGGGCGTCGAGCCCGAACTGTTCGCCCATCATCTGGAAGCTCGGCGTGAGCTTGGTGAGACCGGCCATCGTCGCGTCACGACGCGGGAACTCGTCCACCCCGAGGATGACCTCCCCGTTGCGGTCCGTCACCGGGATCACGCTGCGGCGGAAGGCGCCGGCGTCCATCGCGGCGACCGCTTTGCGCTGGCTCTCGAGCGCGAAGGCGTCGGCCTGCTCGCGGGTCACGCCGCGGAGCGTCGCGAGCAGATCCGCGCTGATGCCCTGCGGCACCGCGCCCACGTCGAAGATCACCTGCGGATCGAAGAGCGCCCCGCCGTCGCTCCCCATCTTCACGCGCGACATGCTCTCCACGCCGCCCGCGATCACGAGCTCGTGGAACCCCGACGCCACCATCGCCGCCGCGTGGTTCACGGCCTCGAGGCCCGACGCGCAGAAGCGGTTCAGGGTCACGCCGGGGGCGTCGGTCGAGTACCCCGACGTGAGCACGGCCGTCCGCGCGATGCAGGCGCCCTGGTCGCCCACCTGGGTCACGCAGCCGACGACCACGTCGTCCACCTGCGAGGTGTCGAGGCCGTTGCGGTCACGGATCGCGACGAGCGCGGCGCTCAACAGGTCGAGCGGCTTTACGCCGTAGAGCGAGCCGTTCTCCTTCCCGCGGCCGCGTGGCGTACGCACGGCGTCGAAGATCCAGGCATCGGGTTGAGCGGTCGCTGGGTTCATTCGGGCACCTCGGAGCGCCGAAATGTAGCGCATCCCGGGGTGGGCTGAATGGCCATTCAGAACGAACGGGTCACTCCACCACGAGGCAGGTCCCGATCACCGCGACATGCTCCGTCCCCTCCCCCTCGAGCGCCTCGACCATCCCCCAGAACGTGTACGCGCCGTGCGGGAGGAGGAGCTCCGCGTCGCCTGCAGTGAAGCGTTGGAGGTTGCGCGCGCCGGTCTCGACCTCCTCCCAGACGAGGAACATCGCCGTCGCATTGCCGTCCGTGGGGAGCGCCGCGCCGTCGAGGGTGAGGGAGACCTGCACGGGCTCGGCATGGACCGCGAGGTCGAGCGTGGTGTCCGCGGTCACGACGATGCCCTCGGCGGCCCGCGTGGTCGGGAACTCGTAGGCCGCCTCGTCGAACCACCACATCGACACGTCGTAGGTGCCGGCCGGGAGCCGCACGCGCCAGGGCGCGCCGCTCTCGAAGACCCCGGACAGGGTGGTGCCCGTGGCGGGGTCCTCGAACGTGAGGCCCCAGTCGCGGTCCCCCCAGCGGTTCGGCGGCGCGCCGCCGGAGAACGTCAGGGTGCCGGAGACGGCGTAGTCCACGACGTCCAGGTCGAGCGTGCCGTCGGCCGCGACCACCACGCCGTTCGCCACGCGGACGTTCGCGTGCGGCTCGACATCATAGGTCGCGTATGCCATCCAGATGTCCCAGACGCCCTCGGGGACGTTGGCCGCCCAGGAGCTGCCGTAGATGGAGGCGTTCACGAGATCCCCGGTGCCGGTGTGTACCAGCCACACGCCCCAGCTCCCCGCCGGAACGGGTACGCCCGCGTAGGCCGCGGTCCCGGAGAGGGTGTGGGCCCGCACGTCGATGTCCACGGTGGCGTCGGCGTCGAGCTCGACCCCCTCGTGCACGGTCGTGTGCACGCGCCCGCGCAGCTCGATGTCGTACGTGCCGGGCGGCACGCGGGCGGACCAGGTGTCCTCGTCGTTGATCCACACCTCCCAGGCGGCCCCGGTCAAAGAATCCCGCAGGTAGATGGCCCAGAGCTCAGGCTGCCCGTCTCCCTCCTCCCAGTAGGGCGCCCCCTCTGAGGACACGGCGCCGCTCACGGTCACCGCGTCCGCGTCGAGGGCGACGGCGCCGTCCTCCGCCACGACGAAGACGCCGAGATCCCAGGCCCCCTCGGCCGCGCCGAGCTCGAAGGTGTGGAGATCGAGCGCGGCTGCCCAGGTCCCGGGCGCAAGGCGCACCGCGAGCCCGTCCGGCTCCCCCGACTCCACCACGCGCCGCGCGCCGGTGGCCGCCTCCGTGAGCGTGAGTGTCCACATGTCGGTGACCGGCGACGCGCCCAGCGCGACCCCCCCGACGGCGAGCGAGAGGTCGACGGCCTGGCGGGTGCCCGCGAGGTCGAGCGGGGTGTCCCCGGCGAGGGTGGCGGGCCCGATCGGCACACGCTCCAGCACGCCGGTCCGGTCGACGCGCGCGAGGTACACGTCCCAGTTGCCGAGTGGCACCTGTCCGGACCACGTGCCGCCGATCGCAGGGACGAGGAAGAGGTCCACGTCGTGGGTCGCGCCCCAACCGTCCGCCCGACCGGGGTCGGACGACACCTTCCAGCCCGCGGTCGGCCCGGCGAACACGACGTGCCAGTCCTCCTCAGCGAGGTCCGCACCGTCGAGCGACACCGTGCCGCTCACGTGCGCGGTCCGGAGGTCGAAGGAGAGGGCGCAGCCCGCCCCCTCGCAGAGCGGGACCTCGGGGATGCAGGCGGCGCCGATGCCGGCGGTGTCGGCGCCGGTCTCGCCCCCCGAGTCCGCGACGCCCGTGTCCGACGCATCGGTGTCCGACCCGCCCTCGTCGGGCTTCGGCGCGCGTTCAACGCAGGCGAGCAGCAGCCACATCGTCGTCACTCTACCCTGCTCGAACGGCCGGCCCCATCACGCCCCCGTCACCACCGATAGAACCCCTCCCCCGACTTCTGCCCGAGCTTCCCTTCCGCGACGAGCTTGCGCATGAGCGGGGGCGGCTCGAACGCGGCGTTCCCGAGCTCCTTCGCGAGGTACTCCCCGATGGCGAGACGCACGTCGAGGCCCACCATGTCGGTGAGGCGCAGGGGCCCGACGGGGTGGCGGTACCCGAGGACCATGGCCTTGTCGATGTCCTCGGCGGAGGCGACGCCCTGCTCGACCATGCGGATGGCCTCCATGCCGAGGCACACGCCGAGGCGGGAGGTCGCGAACCCCGGGAAGTCGCGCACCGTGATGCACTCCTTGCCGATGCGCGTGCCCCAGCGGAGCACGGCGTCGAGCACGGACGGGGCGGTGCCGTCGTACACGACGACCTCGAGCAGCGCCATGATGTGCACGGGGTTGAAGAAGTGGGTGCCGATGACGCGGTTGGGGGCGCGGCCGCCCTCGGCGATCGCGGCGATGGAGAGCGACGACGTGTTCGTCGCCAGGATGGCGCCCGGGCGCACGATCGTGTCGAGCGCCGCGAAGAGCTGGCGCTTCATCTCGAGCTTCTCGGGGATGGCCTCCACGACGATGTCGCACTCGGCGAGCGCGGCGAGCTGCGTGGCCCCGGAGAGCCGGGCGAGCGCGGCGTCGCGGTCGGCGGGGGCGACCTTGCCCTTCTCCACGCCCTTGTCGAGGTTGGCCTTCACCTTCGCGAGCGCGGCGTCGACCCGCGCGGCGTCGACGTCGTAGAGCGCCACGTCGCACCCCGCGAGCGCGGAGACGTGCGCGATGCCGTGGCCCATGGTGCCGCTGCCGACGATGCCGACGCGTTGGATGTCGTTCACGAGAAACCTCCGGTAGACGTGGAAAAGTGGGGTCGGCGCCCGGCCCGCGCGCTAGGCGCGGTAGTAGCGGGCGACCATGACGGCGATGTCGAGCTCGGGCGCGCGGACGGCCTGGACCTCCAGGCCCGTCTCCTCGCGGATGGCGTCGAGCGCCTCGAGATCGCCGGGGTCCGCCATGGCGACGAGCAGCGTCGTCTCCGTGCGCTTGACCGGGAGGACCAGGTAGCGCTCCACGATCGAGCGGCCGAGCAGGTTCAGGACGGCGTCGGGGATGCGCGTGCGGTGCAGATCGATGCGGCCCGGGAGCGGATCCTCGGGGCCATGCGGGCGCCCCCCGGTGCCGAATGCCTCGCCGCCGAGCTCGGTCTCGTCGGGGCCGAAGTCAGCGAAGTCCTCGAAGCCGGCGAACTCCTCGGGGGTGCGGGGCCCGCTGCCGTCGGCGCGCGCGCCGTCGTTGCGACCGCCCACGCGGGGCGTGTCGAGGTGGCCGCGATCGTCGTCCGCGCGAGGGCGCTCGGGAGGCGTCAGCTCGGTGCCCGGCGTTGCGCCGGTGCGCCCGCTGCTGACCCATCCGCCGGAGCCGTTCTCGCCCGCGAGGCCGGGCGACGAGGGGCCGCCGGTCTTGCCGCTGCCCACCCAGCCGCCGAAGCCGTTCTCGGCCGCGGGGCCGGCCGAGCCGGGGCCCACGGCGCCAGCGCCCACGGAGCCGACGGCGGAGAGGGGGCGCGGGGCCTCACGGCGCGGCGGGGCCTCGGGCGGGCGCGGGATGTCGATGCGGCCGCCGGCGACACCGCCCGGCGCGGGCGTCGGCGCGAACGGCTGCGTGGTCGCCGCCGCGGACTGGGGGGGCGTTGCGGGGGTACCCCCCGCCCCATGAGCATCCCCCGTGAACACCGCCCGACGCTTCTCGACGAAGGCGGCGAGCCCCTCCTTCGCGTCCGCGGCCGTGAAGAGCCGCATCTGGAGCTCCCGCTCCAACGCGAGGCCGGCCTCGAGCGGCAGATCCGCGCCGCCGAGCACCGCGCGCTTGATGAGGCCCACCGCGCCGGACGAACGGCCCGGCCGCGTGAAGGTCGCGGCGTAGGCGAGTACGGCCTCCCACCAGCCCGCCTCGGGGAGCACCTCGTGGACGAGGCCGACGGCGTGGGCCTCCTCGACGGAGACGTTGCGGCCCTCGACCATCCACTGGAGCGCCCGGGCGCGGCCGAGCACGCGGGTGAGGCGCTGGGTGCCGCCGGTGCCGGGCAGCACGCCGAGGGTCACTTCCGGCAAGCCCACGAGGTTGGGCTTGCTCCCGCTCGCCCGGCCGATGCGCAGGTCGCACGCGAGCGCGATCTCGAGCCCGCCGCCGACGCAGTGGCCGTTGAGCGCGGCGATGACGAGCTTCGGCGTGTTCTCGAGCCGGAGCAGGGTCTCGTTCGCGTGCAGGCAGAAGGCGTACTTGTCCTCGGGGTCGAGCGACTGGAGGTAGCCGATGTCCGCGCCCGCGCAGAAGAACCGCTCCCCGGCGCCGCGGAGCACGATGACGTCCGTGCCCTTGTCCATCCGCAGGTCGAGCACGTGGGCGTCGAGCGCCTTGTGCATGGCGTGGGAATAGCCGTTCGCCGGCGGGTTGTTGAGGGTGAGGACCGAGACGCGGCCTCGGTCCTCGCGCGTGACCAGGTTCGCGACTGTGCTCATCGTTCGCTCCGGAGGCCCGGCGTCCTAACCCGGTTGCTCGCCCGGAACGAGCTTCCTGTGGCGCAGCCGTTCGGGCACCGCGACCGCCCGCCGGATCACACCGCCTCGATCAGCGTCGCGACCCCCTGGCCGACGCCCACGCACAACGACGCGATGCCGTAGCGGCCGCCGCGCTCGCGCAACCCGTAGGCGAGCGTGGTGAGGATGCGCGCGCCGCTGCTGCCGAGCGGGTGGCCCAGCGCGATGGCGCCGCCCTTCACGTTCACCTTGTCCGCCGGGAGCCCGACCACGCGCATCACCGCGAGCGACTGGGCCGCGAAGGCCTCGTTGAGCTCGAAGAGATCGATGTCTTCGAGGGCGATGCCGGTGCGCGCGAGCACCTTGTGGATCGCGGGGACCGGGCCGATCCCCATGACGCGCGGATCCACGCCCGCGCTCGCCATGCCGAGGATCCGCGCCACCGGCGTGAGGCCCAGGCGCGCGGCGGCCGCGGGGCTGGCCACGATCATGGCGGCGGCGCCGTCGTTGAGCGTCGAGGAGTTGCCGGCGGTCACCGTGCCGCCCGTGCGGAACGCGGGCTTCAGGCGGCCGAGGGTCAAGAGGCTCGCGTCGGCGCGCGGCCCTTCGTCCACGGCGAGGGCCTCCTGCTTCGCCCGGGGCACGGGCACGAGCTCGGCGGAGAAGTCGGCGGCGAGGGCGCGGCGATGGGACTCCACCGCGAAGGCGTCCTGATCCGCGCGGCTGATCTCGTAGCGCTCGACGAGGTTCTCGGCGGTCTCCCCCATGCCCTCGAGCGGGAACAGGGCCTCCATGCGGGGGTTCGGGAAGCGCCAGCCGAGCGACGTGTCGAACGCGGTGAGGTTCCCCATCTTCGGGAAGTTGCTGCCGCGCGGCATCACGTAGGGCGCGCGGGACATCGCCTCGACGCCGCCCGCGAGCACGACCTCGGCGTCCCCGCAGCGCACCATCCGCGCGGCCTGGTTCACGGCCTCCAACCCCGACGCGCAGAGGCGGTTGACCGTCACGCCGGGCACCGTCTGCGGGAGGTTCGCGAGGAGCGCGGCCATGCGCGCGACGTTCCGGTTGTCCTCGCCGGCCTGGTTGGCGCAGCCGAGGAACACCTCGTCGATCAGGGCGGGATCGATGCCCGCGCGGTCGACCACGGCGCGGAGCACGTGGGCGGCGAGATCGTCGGGGCGGACCTCGGCGAGCCCACCCCCGAAGCGACCGATGGGCGTGCGGAGCGGGAGGCAGATCACGGGTGCGGACACGGCGGACTCCGGGGCGGGCGCCAATCTAACCGCTCGCTACTCCGCCAGGACCCAGAACCCGTCGAGCCAGACCTTGCCGAGGCCGGCGAACGTGGCGCGCACCGTCAGGGCCCCGTCGGGGAGCGGATCGGCGTCCCCGTCCCCGTCGAGATCGATGAGCCACGTCGTGTTGCCGACCTGCGCGTAGTAGGCCGCGTGGGTCTCGGCGGTGCCGGCGGCGAGGTCGCCGCGCTGGACGACGTGCGTGCTCACGACCCGGCCGTCGGCGAGGAGCTCGAGGGTGACCACGGCGTCGGCGGGCGCGGCGTCGGAGAGCTGCTCCCCGGCCAGGACGGGCAGGATCGTGGCGGGGCGGTCCCGCGGGACGGTGGCGGGCACGTCGCCCTCGTAGAGGGTCCCGGCGCCGGCCGCGGCCTCGCGGATCACGGCCGCGCCCTGCGAGTACGCCGACATCGACTCGAGCACCGCGGCCCCCGACTCCTCGATGGTGGTGCACACGCCGGCCCGGCAGGTGTCCTCGGCCTCGTAGTAGCTGACGCCGCCGCCTTCGAGGAAGCTGAAGGCGGCCCGGTTCGTGTAGGAGAACGGCGGGCGCTCGTAGCCGGTCTGCACGTGGAAGCTGTTGGACGGCGCGTGGTGGGAGATGTCGTGGTGGAAGTACGGCACGCCGTCGGCGCCGTAGTGGGTCTCGACCAGCGCGGCGAGCTCGTCGTTCTGGCGGATCGGCACGAGCGTGTCGAACTCGTTGTAGAGCGCGAACATCGGCACGCGGTAGCCGCCCTCCGAGACCAGGAGCGTGCCGTCCGCACGGGCGTAGTTCGGGTAGAACGCCGTGGGCGCGCCACCGTCGTCGTAGGGGGCGCCGCCGAGGATGTGGTCGAGGTAGGGCTGCTCGGACGGGAGGTTGTACCAGGACGCCGGGTTGATCGGCCCGCTGTCGACCACGACGGCGGCGAACCGCGAAGGCGTGTCGCGCCCGGACACGACGACGATGCCGGAGCCGCCGATAGACGTGCCCCACCCGTAGATGCGCGCGGGGTCGGCCTGGAGGCCGTCGAAGCCGGTCTCCAGGGCGTCGAGGATGGTGTGGACGTGCTCGGTGCCGTGGTGGGCGGTGTCGACGGGGTCCGCCGCGCCGAGGCCGGTCCAGAGATCGCACCAGGTGTTCTCGGGGACGACCCAGATCCACTCGCGGTTGGCGGCCTCCGCCGCGATGAAGTGGTGCTCGTTCACGGCGTCGCTCACGATGGCGGCGATGCCCTCCACCCCGCAACGCGAGCCGAGCTGTACGTCCCCCTCGATGCCCTGGGCCGAGCCGTGGAGCCACATCAGCACGGGGTGCGCGGCGTCGGGCTCGGTGAAGGCGATCGGGCGGATGACGTGGAAGCGGGGATCCCCGCCGTCACCGTCGCGGTAGCCGGTGGGGTTGGCCTCGGTGATCGAGTAGGTCACGATCTCGACGCCGATCTCGCCGTAGGTCCGGGTGTCGCGGTCGAGCTCCTTGATCCACGCGATCCCGGTGGTGTCGGTGTCGGTGTCCGCGTCGGTGTCCGCGTCGGTGTCGGTGTCGGTGTCCGCGTCGACGTCGGTGTCCGCGTCGGTGTCGGCGGCGGTGTCGTCCGCCGGCTTGTCGGTGCTCGGGAAGCGACACGATCCCAGCGCCGGCAGGACCGCGAGGGGGAGGAGCAGGGCGGCGGCCCCGACGAGGAGGGAAGCTCGGCCGTGCATGGGACGCACCTTAGAGCGGCGTCCCAAGCGCGTCAACGCATTCGATCCGGTGGCGATCGCGGCCGCTCCGGTCTATGGGATCGGCGATGCGACCGTTGCTCCTCCTGCCGCTCGCGGCCTGCCTGCGTTTCCAGCTCCCGCCCGAGGAGCCCGAGGGGGACGACACCGCGCCGGTCGTCCTCGCAGATCCCCAGATCGTGTGGGGGGACCTTCACAACCACACCAACCTCTCCCATGACGGCTGCGAGGATCCCGACAACCTCTGCATGCCCGACGCCGACCTCCCCGCCGAGGAGGCCTTCCCGCGGGCGATCGCCTACGGCCTCGGTTTTGCCGCCCTGACCGACCACGCGGAGTTCACCCGCTACCTCCGCCCGGAGGACGGCATCGACATCGACATCTGGGCGCGCATGCAGGACCTCGTCCGCGCGAGCGAGGGCACCTCCGCGTTCGGCGTCATGGGCTACGAGTGGACCGCCTCTTGCGACGCGGAGCCCGGCGGGAGCTTCCAGGACACGCACCGCACCGTGCTGATCGAGGAGGTCGAGGGCTGCTCGGGCTGGCGGATCCCGTCGTGCCACGCCGAGGGCGTCGTCACCTACGGCGCCGAGCGCTACGCCTACTCGGAGCTCGAGCCCGCCGTCCTCCCGTCGGAGCTCCTGGCCCGGCTCCAGGCCGTCCCGACGACCGACGGCTGCGCCGAGTCGCGGTGGGTCGCCTTCTTCCACCACGTCGCGCAGGACCGCCCGGCGTGGGTCGACTGGGGGGCCGAGGAGAGCTGGGTCGAGGGGGACCGCGTCGTCGAGATCGCGTCCGAGCACGGCAGCTCCGAATGTGACACCCGCGTCGCCACCGAGGGGTGCGAGTGGCGGTTCAGCAGCGAGCACCACGTCGACGACGGGTCGATCCAGTACATGCTCCAGATGGGCCACAAGCTCGGGTTCGTGGGTGGCACCGACAATCACATGGACGAGCCCGGACGGGTCGGCGGCGGGGCCGGGCAGGTGCGGGACCTCCAGGCGGCGCCCGACTCCCCCCAGCCGTGGCACGACCAGTACTCGAACGGCACGCTCACCGGCGCGATCACCACCGGGGGGACCTTCACGCGGGCCGATCTCTTCGACGTCCTCGAGGCCCGCCACACCGTGGCCGCGTCCTGGGCGGCGGAACGGCTCGTGATCTACGCGACGGGGGCGAACGGCGAGCGGTACCTCCCCGGCGACGACGTGCCGGCCGGTGCGATGCCGCTCGCGCTCACCGTCACGCTCGAGGACCCGCGGGTGACCGAGTGGTCGCTCGATGTCGTGGATGCCTTCGGGCAGGTCACGACCGAGGCCAGCCTCACGATCCCCCCCGGCGAAGCTCGCTACCTCCGCATCCGCGCGTTCCAGGGCGACGCCGAGCACCGCGTCTTCGCGTCGCCGTTCTTCGCGGAATAGCGGCCCCCTGCGCCTCGGTCCGCGCGATAGAGGTCGGCCCCGGGTCTTCCGGCCCCTACGGACGCGTCCATGCTGTTGATCCTCGCCCTCGCCACGCTCTCCGCCCCGGCCCACGCGGCCCCGCCCGTCCCCGCGTCCGAGGGGCCGGCGCCCGTGGTGTACGCGTACCGCGGGCCCGAGGCCTCCGGCGACTACACGGTGGACGAGGTCCTCGCCCTCGTGCGCCTCGCCCCCGCCGGCCTGCACGAGGTCCGCGGGCCCGACGCGCGCGACTGGACGCCCTGGAACCAGGTGCCGACGCTCGCGCTGGCGTGGCTCGCCCCGCAGGGGTCGACCGTCTACCAGTACTCGTCGGGAGAGGGAGAGCCCCTGCGGCTCTCCGCGCAAGAGGTCGCCGAGCGGGTGCGTGCCGCGCCGACGGCCACCCACCTCGTCTGGAAGCCGGGCCTGCCGGGCTGGTCGGATCCGCGCGAGGTCCCCTCCCTCCAACTCCTCCTCAACGGCACGCCGCCGCCGCTCCCGGGCACGATCGCGCCGCCGCCGCCGCCGGCCCCGGTCGTGGTCGCGCCGCAACCGGAGCAGGAGCGCGTCATCGGGCGGTACGTGCATCCCGCCGAACCGAAGTCCCTCGTCCACGTCGGCGGGGACGTCCGGATCGACTTCACCGTCGCCAACCTCGAGCGCCTCGGCGGCAAGGTCGACGGCGCCGCGAGCGCCGGCTTCAACGTGTCCCGCGCCCGCCCGATCCTCGACGTTTCGCTCGGCCGCTGGTTCTCCGGGCGCCTCGCGGTCGAGGTCGCGCAGGACGACAGCACGACCACCTACACCGACACCGGCCTCACGTTCGACGTGAAGGACTGGGCCGAGGGCTGGTCGATCCAGGGCCGCGAGATCTACCTCCAGGCGGACCTCGGGAAGCCCGACGGGCTGCGGCAGCGCGTCCGCGTCGGCCTCCAGGAGCCCGCGTTCGGTGCGCGCACGACCTACGAGCGCGACTACCCCTTCGCCGGGGAGGGCCGGGCCGACCTCGCGCGTCGCCAGGGCCTCATCCGCGCGGAGGACCTCGGCGTCGGCTGGCACGGCGAGCTCGGCGCGCGCTGGGCGCTCGACGTGCAGGTGCTCAACGGCAGCGGCGGCACCTCGTTCGATCAGAACAACGGCAAGGACTTCGTCGGGCGCGTCGAGGCGACCCCCATCGAGGCCTTGAGCGTGTCCGTCTCGGGCCTCTACGGCGCCAGGGGCCTCGACGGCTCGGGCGAGCAGGCCCAGGGCGAGCTCACCGTCGAGGTGCGCGGGCCCTCCCAGCGCCTGCTGGTCGAGGGGATCGTCGGGACAACCACCGAGGATCGGCTCGACACCTTCTACTCGGGGGCCTCGGCCAGCGGCGGATGGACCTTCCCGGTCGACGCCGCGGCGCTCGACCACGTCGAGGTCGTGGGGCGCTTCCAGTTCTACGATCCCGTGGCGGGGCTCGACGCCCCGGACGCCACCTGGTCGCCCGCCGCGGGCGCGTGGCTCGGCTGGAACGTCGGCCCCGGCCAGGTCGTGCGCACCGGCGCCACCTGGGAGATGGGCGTGCCGCAGGACAGCCTGCTGCCCGTCACCCACCACGTGATCGGCGAAGTCGTGTGGATCTTCTGATGGGACGCCTCCGGGACGGGCTCGCCCTCCTCGCGCTCCCGCTGCTCACGGCGTGCGGCCTCTCCAAGATGTTGCCGGGCCCGCCCGCGCTCTCCCCCCGGGAGCGCGCCGCGTTCGACGTCCCCGCGCCCTCCGGCGCCCGCTACACCGGCGGCCCGCGGGTCGACTTCCCGGTGCTCCCGCTCCAGGTCTGGGGCCTCCGCTACGGGCTCGACGTCGTGCTCGTGAGCACCCACCCCGACTGGGACATGCACGAGTACGCGCGTGTCGACCTCCCGTCGGGCCCGCTCTGGCTCGCGAAGGACGCCGACGCCGACGGCAACCAGGGCATCGTGGCCGACCTCCCCGACATCGAGGCGTGGATCCCCGAGGTGCCGGCGCCCCGCGTCGCCGGGCCGCTCGTCGTGACCGACAAGTCCACGGCGGAGATGGCGGACCTCCACTTCGCCTACACGAACCCCGCGGGCGAGCCCGTCGAGGTCTCCTACCGCGGCCGCATCCCGACGGAGCCCTCGAAGCCGCGCAACGGCAACACGATGGGCCACAGCCGCGCCGCCGTCGCCGCGCTCCTCGACCTCCACCTCTTCCGCACCGGCGGCGAGGCCAGCATCCGCATCGGCGGCAAGGAGTGGCCCCTGAAGCGGCTCCTGGGCCTGGTCCCGCTGAAGATCCTCCTCGCGCAGACCCAGGGCGGCTTCGCCATCGCGGACTTCCGGGTCACCCCCGCGGCCGACGGCGGCTTCACGCTCGTGCGCCCCGGGAGCGCGGTGCCGTGGCCCACCGCCGCCACGGAGGCGTGGACGGTCGTCGACGGCTGGGCGCGCCGTGACGGGCCCATCGTCTCCTTGCGCTACCACTTCCGTGACGGCGAGCTCGACCGCGCGCAGGTGTGGCAGGTCGGCGTGGACGTGCCGATCACCGACGTCGTCTTCCACCCGGCCCTCCCGGATCTCCGGCGCCCGTTCGAGGGCACGGTCGACTCCGCCTTCGCCGTCGACATCGCCGGCCAGGCCGGTCACGGCACCGGTCGCATCCGCGCCGCGTGGACCGGTCCGGACACCGTTTCGGTGCAGATGATCCCGACGGAGCCGCGCTGGTTCGCGGATCGGCCGATGGAGACGACGCTGCGGTACGAGGCCGACGGCGTCGCGGTGAAGGTCGGTCGGACAGCGCACTGACCCCGGTTCGCGGCATCGGTTAGAAGCCCGGATGCTCCAGATCGCCGACCGCACCTTCGAGAGCCGCCTCCTCCTCGGCACCGGCAAGTACCCGGACTTCGCCACGATGCGGGCGTGTCACGAGGCCGCCGCCACGCAGATGGTCACCCTCGCCATCCGACGGGTCGACCTCTCCGCGCCGCGCGGCGAGAACATCCTCGACTTCATCGACCGCACGAAGATCGAGCTCCTGCCGAACACGGCGGGCTGCTACACCGCGGAGGACGCCATCCTGACCTCGCGCCTCGCCCGCGAGCTCCTCGGCACCAACTGGATCAAGCTCGAGGTCATCGGTGACCCCGACACGCTGTTCCCCTGCTCCGAGGGCACCCTCGAGGCCGCGCGCGTGCTCGTGAAGGAGGGCTTCATCGTCCTGCCCTACATCTCGGACGATCCGGTGCTCTGCAAGCGCCTCGCCGAGATCGGCTGCGCCGCGGTGATGCCGCTCGCCGCGCCGATCGGCTCCGGCCTCGGCATCCGCAACCCGACGAACCTGCGCATCATCGTCGAGCAGGCGAAGGTGCCCGTGATCGTGGACGCCGGGGTGGGCACCGCCTCCGACGCCGCGCTGGCCCTGGAGCTCGGCGCCGACGCCGTCCTGCTCAACACCGCGGTCGCCGGCGCGAAGGACCCCGTCCGCATGGCCCGCGCGATGCGGCTCGCGGTCGAGGCCGGCGAGCTTGCGCGCGGCGCCGGTCGCATCCCCCGGAAGCTCTACGCGTCCGCGAGCAGCCCGCTCGATGGGATCGTCAACTCCTGATGGGGACTCGGAATCTTGGGGCGGGGGGGCGGAGCCCCCCCGCAACGCCCCCCCCGTGCCCCTCCGACCCTCCATGATCGTCGGCATCACCTGCGGCGGCGACGACCTCCTGGGGAGGGTGCGCGCCGCGCTCGCCGCGGGCATCGACCACGTCATCGTCCGGGAAGCCGCGCTCCCCGCCGGCCTCGCCCCGATCGCCGAGGCGTGGCCGCATCGGCTCGTCCTCCACGCGCGCATGCCCGGCGCGGTCGCCCTGGCCGCCGAGCTGCCCGTGCGCCTCCACTTCGCGAGCGACGTGCCGCCGGCATCCGGATGCGCCTCGGCGGACTCGGTCCGGGATCCCCGGTCAGGCTCGGAGCGCGGGCCCGCCCGCGGCTTCAGCGTGAGCGCCCACTCCCCCGAGGAGGTCCGCCGGGCGTGCGCCGCGGGGGCCGACTGGGCGCTCCTCTCCCCGATCTGGCGGTCGCCGTCGAAGCCGACGGACACCCGGCCCCCGCTCGGCGTCGGCGTGCTGGGGGTCGGCGGCGCCGTCGCGCTCGGCGGCGTCGATCCCACGCGCGTGGCGCTCTGCCGGGCCGCGGGGGCGCTCGGAGTGGCCGGCATGGGCGGGATCTTCGGGGCCCGCGACGTCGCGGAGGCCGTCAACGCCTGGCGTTCAGCGTGGGGCGCGGCCGGGGAGCGGTCGGGGAACGGCTCCGCGCTCGGCCCGGATCCTCCGGAACGCGCCTAGAACGACCAGACGTCCTCGTTGTAGCAGACGCCTTCCGCCACCTCGTCGCACGTGGCGTCGTAGATGCATTCGAGCTCGTCGTCGAAGGCCTCGCGCAACTGGGTGTCGGACCAGCGCGCGTAGAGCAGCTTCTGCTCGTTGCACTGGTCCGCGCACTCGGTCGCGCTGATGCGCTCGGTGCCGACATCGTCGCACTCGACGAGCTTCTCGCACACCTGGTCACAAGTGGGCTGGCAGGCGGTCAGGAGCAGGAAGAGCAGCACGTTACGGGTAGTTCTTCACGGGTGCGCAGTAGTTGCTGTTGAGATTGTCACAGCTGGTCTCGGCCACGCAGTCCATCCAGAGCGCGGCCTGCTTCTCGTTCTCGAGCGAGATGTCGTCATCGCCGCTGGCGCGCTCGTTGGGAGTGTAATCGCCCACGTCCCCGTTACGGCGCATCGCCCGCTCGCAGTGCGACACGCACTGCGAAATCATGTCCTGCCGCCCGGATTCCCCGACCTTGCCGGGGATCTGGATGTCGCACTCGCCGGAGCTGTCCCCGAAGATCTTCTCGCAGGAGCTGTAGCAGTCGGGACCGCAGCCCGTGGCGAGGACGGCTACGAGGACGAGCAGGGGAGTGATCGCGCGCATGGGCTGCCTCTCGGCCGCGGAGAGTAGTCCCTCCCCCGCGGCCGTGCAAGCGCGCCGCCGAGGCGGTAGCCTGCGACCGCCACACCGATGCGCGTCCTGCACGTCACGCCCTGCTACCCACCCACCTGGGCCTACGGCGGGATCCCGCGCGCGGTGCACGGGCTCGCGAGGGCCCAGGTGCGCGCCGGGCTCGACGTGCGCGTGTGGACCACCGACGTCTACGACGCGACGCGGCGGGCGCCCGTGCCGGCCCGCCACCACCTCGACGGCGTCGAGGTCGTCGTGAGCCGCGTGGCCTCGAACCGCCTCGCGTGGTCCCACCAGCTCTACCTCCCGATGGGGACGCCGCCGCTCGCCGACGTCGACGTGGTCCACCTCCACGCCCATCGGAACCTGCTCAACGTCCAGGCGTTCCGCGGGGCGCGCGCCGCCGGCCTCCCCGTGGTCCTCACCCCGCACGGCACGCTGCCCCGCATCGAGCGCAAGGTCGGGCTCAAGCGGCTCTGGGACGCCCTGTTCGACGGGCACGTGCCCGCGAGCGCGGATCGCGTCATCGCGACCAGCCGCGCCGAGGTGCGCCAGGTGCTCGCCGCCGGCGTGCACGGCGACCGCGTGGCGCGCATCCCGAACGGGCTCTGGCTCGAGGAGTTCGACGAGCTGCCCCCGCGCGGCACCTTCCGCGCCGCGCACGGCCTCGGCGACGCCCCGATCGTCGCGTACCTGGGCCAGATCACGCCGCGGAAGGGCGTCGACACGCTGGTGCGGGCGTTCGCGGGCGCGGCGATGGGGGATGCGCGGCTCGTGCTCGCCGGGCCGGCCCGCGGGATGGACGTGCCGGGAGGGGTTTTTCACGCGGGGACGCTCGAGGGGCCGGATCGGCTCGCGCTGCTCGTGGATGCCGACGTGCTCGCCTACCCGTCGACCCACGAGGTGTTCGGGCTCGTGCCGCTGGAGGGGCTCATGTGCGGCGCGCCGGTCGTCGTGGGCGGTGACTGCGGGTGCGGCGAGCTCATCGGAGAGGCCGGCGCGGGGCTGCTCGTGGCGGGCGGGGACGTGGAGGCCCTGCGGGGCGCGCTCCGGACGCTGCTGTCCGACCGCGACGCCGCCCGCGGCATGGTGGAGCGCGGCCGCCGCTACATCGCGCGCCACCTCGGCTACGCAGAGGTCGCGGCCGCCCACCAGCGCGTCTACGACGCGGTGCGGGCGTGAGTCGCCGCTGGCTCGGCGCCGCCCTGCTCGTCGTCGCCATCGTCGTGGCGTGGATCCCCGCGCTCCACGCGCCCTTCACCTACGACGATCGCATCGAGGTGGTCGGCAACCGGACCATCCGCTGGCTCGACGACATCGGCGCCATCGCCCGCTACAACACGAGCCGCCCCCTCCTCATCGCCACGTACGCGCTCAACTGGCGGCTCGGGGGGCTCGATCCGTTCGGCTACCACGTGCTCTCCGTCGCGCTCCACGCCACCAACGCGCTCCTGGCGTGGCGGCTGGCCTCCCGGCTCGTCACGCCGACCCGCGCCGCGCTCGTCGCGAGCCTCTGGGCGCTCCACCCGCTCACGACCGACGCCGTCACCTACATCACCGGCCGCTCCGACGCCCTGGAGGCCACCGCCTGGCTCGTGGCCATCACCGCGTGGATCGACCACCGCCACGGCGTGCGGCACACGCGTGGCGTCGCCCTCGCGGCCGTCGCGGCGGCGCTCCTCACGAAGGAGCTCGGCCTGCTCCTGCCCGTGGCGCTGCTCGCCGTGGACCGCTGGCTCGTGCCGTCCCCCCGGTGGCGCGATCACCTCGTTCTCTGGGCCGCCGGGGCCGCGGCTGCGGCGCTCCGGCTCGGGATGTACGGCTGGCCCGACCCGGAGCTGCCGCGGTCCGCGATCGCCCAGGTCCTGTGCCAGGCGGAGGTGTGGTCCCGCTACCTGGGGCTCTGGATCCTGCCGATCGGGCAGTCGATCCTCCATGACCACCCCGGCGTGCCGCGCGCCCTCGGCGTCGTCGCCCTCCTGGCGTGGCTCGGCGTCAGCGGCGTGCTCGTGTGGCGGGCCCGCACGGCGGCGCCCGGGTCGACGGCCGCTCTCCAGGCGTTCACCCTCGTACTCTGGGCCGCCTGGCTCCTCCCCTCCTCCGCGATCCCCCTCGTGGAGACGATGGCCGAGCACCGCGCCTATCTCGCCGGGTACGCGCTGATCCTCGCGGTCGTCGCGTCGCTCCCCGCGTTCCGGCCCGCCTGGGCGCTGGTGCCGGTGCTGCTCGTCGCCACGGTCGCGCGGAACCGCGTGTGGGCGGACGAGACCACCCTCTGGGCCGGGGCCGCCGCGCGCTACCCGGAGAGCGCCCGGGCCTGGTACGGCTACGGGGACGCCCTGCGCCTCGCGCGCCGCTTCCGCGAGGCCGAGCCCGCCTACGCGCGCGCCGCGGCGCTCGATCCCGACGACACCGACGCGCGAATCAACCTCGGCATCGTGCGGGCCGAGTCGGGGGACCCGGCGGGCGCCCGGGCGGCGTGGGAGGAGGTGCTCGACGCGGACCCGCGCGCGTGCGCCGCCCACAACAACCTCGGAAAGCTCGCCGCGGACGCCGGGAACCCGGGCGCGGCCGCGGCGCGGTACGCGTCCACGTTGCGGGTGTGCCCGGACGACCCGATCGCGCACCTCAACCTCGCGAACCTGTCGTTCGGCGCCGCCGACACCCGGAAGGCGGCGTTCCACTACCGCGCGTACCTGCGCGTCGCCGAGGACGGCCCGGCCGCACCGCTCGCCCGGGCACGCCTCCGCCAGATGGGCGTCGAGTAGCCGAGCCGGTTGGCGCACGGCCTGTCCATCGTCAGCGCCGGAGGGCTACGAAGGGAGCGGCCACTTCCGCTGCTGGAAGATCTCCACCAGCCGGCCGCGGATGCGGGTGCTCTCCTCCTTGGGCTCCTGGAGGGCGCGGGCGAGGTGCGGGAGCGCGGCGTCCCCCTCCTGGGCCGCGAGCGCCTCGATGGCGGCGTGCCGCACGCCCTCGTCGAAGTCGGTGAGGAAGCGCTGCGCGCTCTCGACGATCTTGGCGCTGCGACGTTCGGCCAACGAGATCAGCAGGTTGCGCTTCTTCTCGGGCTTGAACTCCTGGTCGACCTGCTCGGCCTCCAACAGGTCGAGCAGGAGGCCCACCGCCGCCTCGGGCCCCTCGATCCGCTCGACGAGGCGCACGGCGTGGTGGAAGTTCGGGTTCTCGGTCGCCCACCGGCGGGCCACCGCGGCGCCGCGCGGGCCGTGCTCGGCGAGGAGCTCGAACACGATGTCCTTCTCCTTGCGGTCCTTCAGCCCGTGCTCCAACTGGAGCGCGAACCGGGAGCACATCGCGAGGAGGGCCTCCTCGGTGCCCTTCTCCGCGAGCCAATGGGCGGACGCCTCGCGGTCCTCCGCCTGGGCGTCGCGGTTCGCGATGCGGCGCGCGTGCCGCTTCATTTGGCCACCGGCACCGCCGAGCAGAAAGTCGAAGAAGGCCATTTTCGTCTCCACGACGGGCCACCCGTCGACGCGGGGCATGGCTAAACACCCTACCGGCCGCCGGGAAGGGCCGACGCGAAGCCGACGCCCAGTCCGGCGTGCCAATCCGCGGACGCAGGCGCGAACCCGCCCCCGCCATGGACAACCCCGAACCATCGCTTTCCCATCCGCAACGCGACGTCTCCCTCGGACCGGATGGGGTTGCGTGCCGTCGGGGCGTCCACCGAGGCGCGCCCGATCACCGCCCACCCGCCGCGGGACCAGCCCAGGGAGGCGCGCGCCATCGGCACGTCGTCCTGGTTGGCGAACCGGAGCGGATTGCCGAGCACGGCGAGGCCGACGCCGAGCCGGGCCTCCAGCTCCCCCCGCCGCCAGCCCGCGGTGGCGCCGAAGCTCATGTCCGTCTCGTCGGTGCCGAGCTCGCCCTCGTCGGCGGCGTTCGGAAGCTTGACCTCCCACCCCGCGGTGAAGTCGAAGTTCCCGGGGTGCGCGAGCGTGACCACCGTGCCGAGGCGCAGATCCCCGGGGCCGTGCACCACGCCGCCCGCGACGCTGGAGTCGACCAGCCAGCCCCAGCTCGCCCGGAGCTCGACGGGCGCGAAGCGTACGGACGCGGCGATCGACGACACGAGCCGGTCCCTCGCACCAGCACGGAACGTCGGGACGTACGAGGTGCCGCCGTCGACGCTCGCGGTGGCCGAGAAGGAAGTGCTTGCGATCTGGACGGCGGGGAGAGACAGTGCGTCCGGCTGCCAGCAGTCCTGTCCACGGGCCGCACCGCTCAACAATGCCGTCGCCACGACACACGCAGAAAACAGGCCTCGTCTGCACATGCTGTCAAGATGTTGTTGACGGCTACCCGATCCCATCCGTACACTACCTCACCGCTTGGGTGCCTCACACGGCGCCCTCCCCCCGTCCACCGCCGGAGCCCGCCGCATGACTCCAACCCTCCGCGTCTCCGCGCTCCTGCTGCTGCCCCTGCTCGGTCTGGCGGGTTGCGACCTCTTCGGCCCCAAGGTCGATCCGAACGCGGATGACACGGCGCCGACCTGCGCCGGGCCGACCGTCGCCGGCTCGGCGGATCTCTCCATCGTGCTCGGCACCGCCGCAGCACCCACCGCGACCGGCACCGTGTGCCTCGAGGGCGAGGAAGCCGACCTCTCCTGGGCCGTCGAGTCGGCCCCGGTCGACTCCGCGATCGACACGGGTGACCTCGACCTGACCGACCCGGCCGCGCCGACCTTCATGCCGGACGTGGTGGGCACCTACGTGCTCTCCGTCACGGCCGCCGACTCCACGGGGGACACCTCCGCGGCGGACTTCATCGTGGTCACGGTGGCGTCGGGCAACGCCGCGCCGCTGGCCAACTGCGGCCCGAACCTCACCGCCTCGGTGAACGAGCGCGTGGATCTCGACGGGTCCGGCTCCAGTGACCCCGAGGGCGCCGCGCTCGAGTACCAGTGGACCGTCTCGTCGGCCCCCGACTGCTCCGCGCTCAACCCGACGGACCTCTACAACGCGAGCACGGTGAGCCCCTCCGTGGTCCCGGACTGCGCCGGCGTCTTCGTCGTCGGCCTCGCGGTGACCGACGGGAGCAACTGGTCCACGGCCGACTTCTGCAGCATCACGGTCGAGTCCACCGACTCCCCGCCCATCGCGGACGCCGGGGACAGCGGTGCGCTCTCGCCCTGCACCGAGCAGAACTTCGAGCTCGACGGCTACGGCAGCTACGACCCCGAAGGCGCCCCGCTCACCTACGCCTGGTCGCTCCTCACCGCGCCCTCGGGCTCGGCGGGCGCGCTCGACGACGCCCAGCTGCCGAACCCCGTGTTCCGCTGGGACGTGGTCGGCACCTACACGTTCGAGCTCCGCGTGAGCGACGGCACGAACGTCTCGGCGCCCGACATCGTCAGCTACACGTTCTCGGACGCGTCGGCGAACAACGCCCCCATCGCGAACGCCGGCGCCGACCAGACCATCAACGTGACGACCGAGTGCGACACCGCCTCGTACATCTTCACGTGCGAAGACTGCCCCGCCGAGGACGTCGAGCTCGACGGCAGCGCCTCCGATGACCCCGTCGACGGCGACGACGTCGACTTCTTGTGGACCGATCCCACGGGCGAGCTGACCATCGCGTCCCGGTACGCCCCGGTCACGGAAGTGCTGACCCCGGCCTTCGCCTCGTCCTACAACGTGTCGCTGGTTCGCACCTGGGAAGTCTCCCTCGCCGTGAGCGACTGCGCCGACACCGACACTGACTCGGTCAACGTCACCTACACCTGCACCGGCGAGTACAGCCCTTAGGAGCCCCCGATGCGCACGTCTCTCTTTCTGGCGATGTTCGCCGTGCTCCCGGCTTGTACGGACGGCACCGACAAAGACAACTCCGGCGACACCGACACCCCGGCCGCCGTCAATCACAAGCCCATCGCCGAAGCCGGCGAGGCCATCACGCAGAGCGCGGACACCGCGGTTGCGTTGAGCGGCGCCGCGTCGAGCGATCCGGATGGGGACGTGATCACGTTCCACTGGTCGTTCGACCACGTGCCGGAAGGCTCCTCGCTCACGACGCGTGAGGCCCCGTTCGGCGCGAACCACACGGTCGAGGCCCTGTCGACCACGTTCTCGCCGGACGCCGTCGGCACCTACGTCGTCAAGCTCACCGTGACCGACGCCGGCGGCCTCGAGTCCGACCCCGACTACGTGATCGTCACGGTCGAGGATCCCGAGACCGTCCCCGTCGCGAACGCGGGCACGGACATCGTGGCGGACGTGGGTACGCTCGTCACGCTCAACGGCGCGCTCAGCTACGATCCCCAGGGCCGGACCCTCACCTACGGGTGGACCGTCGTGGACAAGCCCACCGCCTCCACGGTGAGCACGATCTCCGGCGCGGACACCGTGTCCGGCACCTTCACGCCCGACCTCAAGGGCGTCTACGTGCTGAACCTCGTCGTGAACAACGGCCTGGCGCGCTCGGTTTCGGACGCCGTCACCGTCACCGCCCTCGGCGACGACAACGCGCCCGTGGCGAACGCCGGCGACGACCAGCCCGCCGGCGAGGACTGCACGACCATCCAGCTCGACTGCTCCGCCTCCGCCGACCCGGACGGCGACCCCCTGCAGTACGTGTGGGAAGTCCAGACCAAGCCGGCCGGCTCGACGGTCGGCAACGCGACCTTCTCCGACCGCACGGCGATGCGCCCCACGTTCTACCCGGACGTGGCGGGCGAGTACGTCATCTCCTGCGCGGTGACCGACGGCACCAACTGGTCCACGCCGGACCTGATGACGCTCTCGGCCGCCGAGCGGCGCAGCAACGAGCGCCCCACGATCACGGCGGGTACCGACACCACGCTGGACGGCGGGTCCACGACCTGCGTAGAGAGCGGGTACACGTACGACTGCGAAGATTGCGCCACCATGACCTACTCGCTGGGCTCCACGGCCACCGTCACGGACGCCGACGGCGACCCGCTGACCATCGCCTGGACCACCTCGAACAGCGACGCCACGATCGCCGACGCCACGAGCCTCGTCACCAACGTGACGCTCGAGGACGCGACCGCGGTGGAGCCCGCCGAGTGCGAGGAGACCGAGTACGAGTTCGACCTCACGGTCACCGACTGTACCGGCGCTTCCGTCAGCGACGCCGTCACGATCACCGTGAGCTGCTGCGGCGTCGAGGACACCTCGGCGCGCTAAGGTTCGGGTCGTGACCCAGGCTCTGGCGGCGGCTTCGGCCGCCGTCCTTGCAATTGCCGCGTCCGACCTCCGACCGACGGTGGGCGAGCCCGTGCGCCTGTTCGCCGCCTGGGGGGGCGACTGGCCCGCCGAGGTCGTGTGGACCGGGGTTGACCTCGACCAGGGGCTCGAGGCCCGCGTCACGCCCGCTCGGGTCGGGCCCCTCGTGGTCTCCGCGGGAGGCGTGACCCTGACGCTGGACGTGCAGCCCGCCGCGGACACCAGCGCGCCCCTGGTACGCCCCATCGCGCGCTCGCTCCCCGACGTAGACGTGGATGCCTGCCGCGACGACCGCTACCCCGCCCTCGCCGGCCCCTGGGTGGTGGCCTGCTCGCCCACCGGGCGCGTGGATCGCGCCGTGCACCTCGGGACGAACGCCACGGTCGCGCTGACCGACGGCGTCGTCGCGCCGGGGCTCGGTGACGGGACGCTGCTCGGACCGAGCGCGGGGTTGTGGCTGCTCCCCGCGCCCTCCCCGGTGCCGGACCTCACGCGGGTGATCGACGGGGTGGTGGGGCCGCCCGCGACCGACGGCGTGCACGGCGTGTTCGCGTGGGCGGAGCACGTCGAGGCCTTCGCCCTGACCGACCGCGCCCGGGACCGCACCGACGCCGCCCCGCTGCCCTGGTACGCCGCCGCGGTGGCCTGGCCCTGGGCGGCCTGGGTGCAGGAGGGTGGCCTGACCGGCGAGGACGTGTGGGCACGCGGTGCCGAGGGCGCGCCGATCCCCCTCGCGCGCACCGGACGGAGCGAGCGCCACGTGACCGGCGACGACCGCTGGCTCGCGTGGATCGACGAGGAGGGGGTCTACGTGCAGGACATGGCGCGCGGGGAGCGGCGCGTCTACGCCGCGGACACCGGGTTCGTCTTCGGGCTCGGCCTCTGGGGGCCCGTCGCGTGCTGGGAGGACCGCGGGGCGCTCCGCGCAGGCACCGGCGACATCGACGTGCGCTGCTCCGACGGTGTAGATCTGCACCGCCCGGGAGACCAGCGCGCACCCTACCGGTGGGGCCCGTGGCTCCTGTTCCGCGAGGCGAACCGCACGATGGTGGCGACGGTCCCCGAGCTTGTCCTCGACGACGACGATCCGCGCGCGGAGGGCGGCGGGCAGACCGTGGCCGGCGGCTGGCGCGGCGCCCATCGGGATGCGCCCGTGAGCTGGACCTTCGACTGGCCCGCCGCGGGCTGGATCGTGGAGCGCTGGGACGGGGCCGCGTGGGTGCCCGGTGGGCCCGTGGCCGTCGGCCGGATCACGCTCACGAGCCCCACCGGCGACGCCATCCGCCTCCGCCCGGAGGCCCCGTGAGCGAGGCCGCGAGGGTCGACGTGGGCGCCGAGCTCACGCCCTTTCCCGCACCGGGACGGAGCCCGGTCGCCGCGCTCCTGGCCATCGCGCTCGCGCTCGCGTTCGTGTGGCTCGATCCGGCCGGCACGATCCGGCCCGAGGCCGTCGAGGCGCTCGCCCGGGGTGGGCTCCCCGCGCTCCTCGCGCTCGTCGCGGCGCTGGGCGGCGGCGGCGCGATCCTCCGGGCCACGGCGCCCGACGCGCTGGACGCCCCCTCCGGCTGGCTCGCCGCGTTGGCCCTGGGCATCGCCGTGCAGGGCGCCGGGATGGCCCTGTTCGCGTTCGCTGGCGCCATCGGGCCCATCGCCGCCGCCACGGTCGTGCTCGCGACCGCCGCCGGCTGGGTCGCGCGTCCCCGGATCGCCCTCCCCCGCGCCCCCGCCGCCGTGTGGGTCGTCGGGCTCGTGTTCCTCGTGCCCGGGCTCGTCGAGGCCCTCGCGCCGCCCACCGACACCGACGAGCTCTCGTACCACCTCGCCCTGCCGCGGCGGATGGTCGAGTCCGGCGGCCTGCTCGGCGGCTTCCTCAACCCCGAGGGCAGCCGTCCCCTCCCCGTCCACCTCGTCTACGCCGCGCTCTACGCGCTCGGCGGCGAAGCCTCGCCCCGCCTCTGGCACCTCGGCATCACCGCCGCGCTCGCGCTCGGCGTCCGCGCCCTCGCGGAGGCCCGGTTCGGCAAGGGCCAGGGCGACTTGCCTACGCTCGCCTTGCTCGGCTCGTGGAGCTGGCTCCGGGAGGCCGGCCTCGCCTACAACAACCACGTGGTGGCCCTCTGGCTCCTCGTCGCCGCGGACGCCATGCTCGCCCGCCGCTGGGTGCTGATGGGGTGGATGTGCGGCTTCGCCCTCGCCGCGAAGTACACCGCGGCGCCCGTGGTCGCCGGGCTCGCGCTCGTCGCCGCGTGGGACGGCCTCCGGCCCGGCGGTCCAGAAGGGGCGCAGCCGCGCCGGGTCGTCCTCGCCGCGATCGCGACGCTCCTGCCCGTCGTGCCGTGGTGGGCCCGCAACCTCTACGAGGGGCTCCACCCGCTCTTCCCCTTCGCGGGCTGGCCCTCGGGGAGCGCCGCGGGCGGCGACTTCGTGTTCGTCTACCCCGAGAAGTACGGGTTGGGCCGGGACCTCCTCTCCACGGTCCTCCTCCCCTGGAACCTCCTGATGCGCGCCGAGGTGGACTCCTTCGCCTTCCTCGGGCGCGTCTCGCTGCTCTGGGCCGCGCTCGCGGCCGCCGCGGTGGTCGCCGCCCGTCGCGACGGCGCGGTGCGTCGCCTCGCCTTCGTCGCGTGCCTCGGCTTCGTCGGCTGGGCACTCGGCGCGCAGATCGTGCGCTACCTCCTCCCGCTGGCCGCCGTCGCCGCGCTCGCCGGGGGCGCCCTCCCCCGCCGCTGGCCCGCGTGGCTGCTCCTCGCGGTGTCCCTCCCCGCCAACCTCGCGCCCGCCTTCGAGCGCACCGCCGAGCGCATGGCGGTGGCGACCGGCAACCAGGCCCGCGACGCCTTCCTGACCGACTCCTTGCCGGCCTGGGGGGCGCTGCGCTTCCTCCGCGAGCATGTCCCGGTGGACGCCCCCGTCGCGATGCTCTTCGCGTGGCAGGGCTACTACGTGCCGCAGCCCTGGATCCTCGGCTCGGTCGAGGACCACGTCCCCACCCGCTACTGGGTGTGGCAGAACGGCGACGACTCGCTCGCGGTCCTCCGGAACGGCGGGGTCCGCTACCTCCTCGTCGGCGACGTGCACTTCCTGAAGAAGAGCTACCCCTTCCTGAAGCCCGACGTCCTCCGGGCGCAGTTCACCGACCCCGAGGCGAAGCTGCGCACGCTGCTCAACCGCGACGCCACTCGGCTCTACGCGGGCGGCCACTGGGAGGTCTGGCGGTTGGACGCGGCGGCGCTGGTTCCCGCGGCTCCTGCGCCCGCCGCACTTCCGCCGTCCGTTGTCATCGATGGCCTTGACGAGAACGCGGCGACGCCATAATCCGCTGGGCGACCGAAGAGTCACCCGCGGGGGTGGCGGAATGGCAGACGCGCTAGGCTCAGGACCTAGTGGGGTAACTCCCGTAGGGGTTCAAGTCCCCTCTCCCGCACCACATTTACTTGCGCACAGGCCGTCGCCTGTGGCATGTACCACCCGGAACACGAGCCCAGCGGGCAAGCCGCCCCGGGCCTTCCGAGAGATGGTCATGACGCGCACGTTGCTCACGCTCTCCCTGTTGTCGGCTTGCTCGACGGCCTCCATCAAGCTCGCGGACGACACGTCCGCGGCGCTGACGGAGGACGACACCGCCACGGCCGGGGACGACACCGCGGCCGACACCGCCGAGGACGAGCCCGTCTACGCGCCGGACTACTCGGTGTGGGACGCCACGCGCCGCTTCTACTACGACAACTACGGCTACGAGTGCGACGAGACGGTCGTCGAGGTCGGGGACGCCCTGGACGAGGGCACGAGCACGTACGACGCGCTGCACGACCTCTGCGGCATCTGCGACTACTTCTACGAGGTCACGCCCGACCGCGACTCGGCGTGTGACTGGATCAGCCTCGGCACGACCTGGCGCGGCGTGGTGCTCTCCGATGACGCCGCGGCGGTCTACTTCTACCGCGAGGCCGACGGCGGGGTCGAGGAGTACGCCTCCGACGAAGGCGCCGCCTTCGACGGCACCACGATCGCCTACGCCTACGCCTACGAGTACGGCGGCGGCTACTTCGACATCGAAGTGAGCGGATCCGTCGTCTACCCCCTCGTCGAGCAGGAATAGGTCGGCGGGCGCCTTCGGGCGCCTCCGGACGGGCCGTCCCGGCTACGCTGCCGGGATGACGCGTCGCTCCCTCCACACCAGCTCCATCGGCGACTACGGCGTCGAGACCGTGACCCTCCCCAACGGCCGGGAGGTCGAGCTCACGGTCCTCCGCCACCCCGGCGCGTCGGCGGTGGTCCCGCTGCACGACGACGGGACGGTCACGCTCATCCGGCAGCACCGGCACGCCGCGGGCGGCACGATCTGGGAGATCCCCGCGGGAAAGCTCGACCCCGGCGAGTCTCCCGCCGTCTGCGCGGCCCGCGAGCTCGCCGAGGAGGTCGGCCTCGTCGGCACGCTCGCGCACCTCACCACGATCCACACGACCCCCGCGTTCACCGACGAGGTCATCCACCTCTACGTCGCCACCGGGCTCGCGACGGTGGCCACGAACCTCGATGTCGACGAGGTGATCGCGCCCGTCCGGATGCCGCTCGCGGACGCCGTCGCGCTCATCCACCGCGGCGAGATGACGGATGCCAAGTCCATCGTCGCCTTGCTCCTCGTGGCCAACCCCGCCCGCTGATCGCCGCTCGCGACACGGGCCGCCACGACACGGGCCGCCACGACATCCGCGTCACGGGGGCGCGGGCGCCCGTCACGCCGGCGGGTCGTCTGGCGTAGAAGAGCGTGCATAGCGAGCGGTTCATCCGACCCGCGCGGGAACCGCTCGGGATGTGGCACGCTTCATGCACACGTCCGACGACAGGAGAGCCCAATGCTCCGATCCACTCTTCCGCTCCTGGCGCTCCTCGCGGGCTGCGACGCCGACTACGATCTCAGCGGCTCGCCCGGCGAGGACGCCGCGCGCGACGACTCCGGCTCCTGGGCCGATGCCGACGTCGACACGGACGCCGACACGGATGCCGACACCCCGCCCGAGACCGAAGACGACTTCCTCGCGCTCGCCCCCTCGGCGACCGACGCCTACGTGTTCGTCGCCAACCCGACGCGCAACACGGTGACCCGCATCTCGGTGCCGAGCCTCGAGGTGCTCACCACCGAGGTCGGCGAGGGCCCCACGGTCATCCAGACGACCGCGGACTACAGCCGCGCCGTCACGCTCAACGAGGATGACGACTCCGTCAGCATCGTCGAGGCCGAGACGCTCGCGGTCACGAACGTCGACATCCGCCCGAACTTCAACCGGCTCGCGCTCTCCGGAGACGCCGAGTGGGTGATGGCCTGGTACGACCCGGACCTCGACGAGGGCGGCGGCGACGGCGGCGTGCAGAGCTTCAACGAAGTCAGCTTCGTGCGCCTCGACGGCGCCGCCCACACCCCGCTCGCCGTGGGCTTCAACCCCCGCGGGGTGCGGTGGAGCGCCGACGGCTCCCTCGCCCTCGTCGTGAGCGATGCCTCGCTCGCGCTCATCGATCTCACCGCGGCGAACCTCGCCCCCGTGCTCATCGACATCGCGGACGACCCCGTGAACGCCCCCGAGGCCGAGGAGGTCGAGCTCTCTCCCGACGGCAGCTACGCCTACGTGCGGCAGTTCGGGTCCAATGACCTCGTCGTCGTCGACCTCGAGACGCTCGGCGTCGACCGCGTGACCGTCGGCGCGAACCCCACGGACCTCGACCTCTCCCCGGACGGCAACCAGCTCGCCATCGTGGCGCGCGGGGCGCAGGAGCTCTGGCTCCTCGACGCGACGAACCCCTTCGCGGCGGCGACGGTGGTGCCCTTCGACTCGCCGTACGGCTCGCTCCTCTACACGGGCGACGGCAGCAAGGCGATCCTCTACACCAACGCCTCGCAGCTCGCGTCGTACGCCGTGTGGGACGTCGTCGGCGGCGCCATCACCCAGCACAGCCTGGTCAAGCCGGTGAAGACCATGGGCGTGAGCCCGACCGGCGGCTCGCTCCTCGTCTTCCACACGGAGGAGGACGCCGCGGACGCCGACCCGGACAGCCCCTTCAATGGGGAGTGGGCGCTGACGCTCATCGACCTGGGCGATTTCCGCCAGAACCCGATGCTGCTCCCCGCGGAGCCGGCGTCCTACTCCACCAGCGACGACGGCCGGTACGGCTTCTTCGTGATGGACGACAACAAGTTCCTGGAAGTGCTCGACTTCGACACCCTCCTCTACACGGAGGTGGGGTTGAAGAGCCCGCCAGTCTACCTCGGGGTCCTCCCCGGGAGCCAGACCGCGTGGGTGAGCCAGGACCACGACCTCGGCCGCCTCTCCTTCTACGACCCCGACGCCGCCACGCTCGACACCATCACGGGCTTCGAGCTCAACAGCGAGATCGAACATGACTAAGTCCCTCTCCCTCCTCGCCCTCCTGGCGCTCCTCCCCGGCTGCGCCCCCTGGGACCTCCCCGGCAACGGCTACAGCAGCCTCGAGAGCCTCACCTGGGATCCCGCGGTGCTCGCCGCCGCGGACGGCGTCTACGTGCGCCTCCCCGCGGCCGGTGACCTCGTGCGGGTCAAGCCCGACGGCTCCTTCGCCACGGTGAACCTCGGCGGGGCCTCCCCCGACCGCATGGTGCTCGCGCCGGACGACGAGACGGTCCTCGCGTTCGTGTCCTGGCCGGTGTGCCTCGATGACGATCCGAAGATCGTCTACGTCGACGAGTGCCGCAACGAGGACCTCGACACCGACTCCGAGCTCGCCATCATCCGCGACGGCGCCGTCGTCCACGCGGTGGACGTGCCCGCCCAGTACAACGCCTTCGCGTTCAACGAGGCCGGCTCGCTGGCGGTCGCCTACCTCGACTTCTCCGCGGGCGTCGACATCGACATCTCCGGCGTGCTCAACCTCACCGAGGCCGTGTTCGTCGACATCGCGTCCGGCGAGGCCCACTCGGTCCCGGTCGGGTTCGCCCCCGAGAACGTCCTCTTCAGCGCCGACGGCAGCAAGGCCCTCGTGCTCTCGCGCAGCCGGGTGGCGGTCGTCTCGCTCGTCGGCGCCGACGCCTGGACCCGCACCGTCGTCTACCCGCTCACGCTCGATGTCGACCAGCAGGTCGATCCCGACAACGCCGTGCTCATCTCCAACGAGAGCGGCGACACGGACTACGCGCTCGTGAGCGTCTCCGGGCAGGCCGAGCTCTACGTGCTCGACCTCACCAACGAGAGCATCGACATCGTCGAGCTCGACGGCGTCCCCGCCGACCTCATCGTCGACCCCGTCACGAACCGCACCCTCGTCGTCTACAGCAACCGCGCCACGCTCGACGTGCTGGAGCACGAGCTCTTCGAGGTCGAGAGCTTCGACCTCGACGAGCCCTGCACGCGCATCGCCGGCGACGACGGCCGCTTCGTCCTCTACAACGACCGGGGCACCGCGCACGACGTGTACGTCTTCGACACCGAGGCGGAGACCCTCGACGAGGAGCTCGCCGAGAACCCGGTGATGGAGCTGCGCATCACGGAGAGCGCGGCGTGGGCCGTCGCGACGATGGACACCGAGTCCGCCGCCGGAAACGACGTGTCCGGCTTCTACGACCAGTACCACGGGCTCGGCCTCTTCGACCTCGGCGACACGCCCCGAGACCCCGTCGCCCTGCTCCTCGAAGGCGACCCGGTCGGCTTCGCGCTCACGACGGACGGCACGGCCGACTACGCCCTCGTGCTGATGGAGGGCGTCGACACCCTCCAGAAGATCGACATCGCCGCCGGCACCTCGAACGAGATCCGCCTCGAGGAGAGCCCCGTCGGCATCGACGCCATGCCCGACGGCCTCTTCGTCGTCAGCCACCCCAACCCGCTCGGCCTCGTCACCTTCGTCGACGCGACCACCGAGTCGATGAACACCGCCGCCGGCTTCGCCGCCGTCGGCCTGCTCGAACGCCCGGCGCTCCCGCGTCGCAACGTGGAGGAGTAACCATGCTTTCCCTGCTCTGCGCGCTCGCGCTGCCCGCCGCCGCCGCCACCAACGAGCTCTCCTTCGAGGTCGGCTGGCTCGGCGCCCCTGACCCCGCCTGGGACCTCTTCTCCAACGACAACGCGCTCGGCTCCGTCGGCCTCCGCGCCGGCTTCGCCGTCCACCCGAACGTCGCGATCATCGCCGGGTGGCAGCACGCCGCCAACGGCGCCACGGTGGACGTGCCGGGCGCCGAGGACGAGACCTACGACGAGGAGGACTACTACGGCGGCGGCAGCTCCTTCGAGACGGCCCTGTACACGGACCAGTTCTCGGTCGGCTCGAAGGCCGACGTGAAGGTCTTCAAGTGGCTGCACCCCTACGTGACGGCGCAGCTCGTCGGCATGCGCGGCCTCGCGCGCCTCGACGACGACTCCGGCGACGACGAGAACCTCACCCAGGTCCAGCGCGCCGGGCTCACCGGCGGCTTCCTCGCGGGCGGCGGCCTCGACTTCATCATCAAGGTGCGCGGCAAGGTCGCGATCGCGCCCTACGTCGAGCTCGGCTACGGCTGGATGGCCCCCCTGGCCCTGAAGGACCTCGGGACGGTGCAGTTCTCGGGCTTCGCGGGGCGCACGGGCGTCGGCGTGCGGTTCTGATGCGCCGCGCCGCGCCCGCCCCGGTCTGGATGGCCCGCGCCCCCGGGCTCCTCGTCGCGCTCGCCCTCGTAGGGTGCAGGGACAGCGGACTCAGTTTCACCGACAACGAGTCCTCCGCCGACACGGGCGGCTGGGGCGCCGCGCCCCCCGCCGACACCGGCGACGACGGTGAAGCGCCCCCCGAGGAGGAGGACGACTTCCTGCGCCTCGCGCCCGCCGCGACCGACGCCTACGTGTTCATCGCCAACCCGGCGCGCGACACCGTCACCCGCGTGTCCGTGCCCTCGCTCGCGGCCCTGACCGCGGAGGTGGGCGAGACCCCCTCCGTCGTCGCGACCGCCACCGACTACACGCACGCCGTCACGCTCAACGAGGGCACCGACGACGTCAGCATCATCGACGCCCCGACGATGGAGGTGCGCAACGTCGGCGTGCGCCCGAACCTGAACCGGCTAGCGCTCTCCGACGACGGCCGCTGGGCGATGGCCTGGTACGACCCCGACGTCGAGAGCGAGGACCCCGCCGACGGCGTGCTCTCGTTCAACGAGGTGAGCGTCGTCAATCTCGCCACCGGCACGCACACGCCCATGGCGGTGGGCTTCAACCCGCACGCCGTCAAGTGGAGCGTGGACGGAGCGCTCGCCGTGATCGTGAGCGATGCCTCGCTCGCGATCGTCGATCTCACCGCGGACGTCCTCGAACCGCGCTTCATCCCCATCGAGGAGGACGCCCTGAACGCGCCGGTCGCGGAAGAGGTCGAGCTCTCCCCCGACGGCGCCTTCGCGTTCGTCCGGCAGTTCGGCGCCACCGAGCTCGTCGTGGTGGACCTCGTCGCCGGGGCCGTCGATCGCGTGCCCATCGGCGAGAACCCCACCGACATGGACCTCTCCCCCGACGGCGAGCGCGTGGCCATCGTGTCCCGCGGCGCGCGCGAGGTGTGGACGCTCGCGGCCCGCGACCCGTGGGCCCGGCCCGAGATCACCCCCATGGCGAGCCCCTACGGCTCCGTGCTCTTCGCGGACGACGGCACCGCGCTGCTCTACACAAACGCGTCGCTCCTCACGACGTACGGCGTGTGGGACATCGCCAGCGGCACCGTGACCGAGCGGAGCCTCGTGAAGCCCGTCGCGTCGATGGGCGTGAGCCCCACGGGCGGCTCGCTGCTCGTCTTCCACACCGAGGAGGACGCCGAGGACGCCGACGCCACGAGCCCGTTCTTCGGGGAGTTCGCGCTGACCCTCGTGGACCTCGACGACTTCCGCACGAACCCGCTGGTGCTCGACGCCGAGCCGACGAGCTTCGCCACCTCGGACGACGGGAAGTGGGGCTTCTTCGTCCTCGACGGGCTGAAGTACCTGGAGGTCCTCAACTTCGAGAGCCTGCTCTACGACGAGGTCCCGCTCCCCAGCGTGCCCGTGCACATGGGGGTGCTCCCGGCCGGGAACACCGCGTGGGTGAGCCAGGAGCACGATCTCGGGCGGCTGAGCTTCTACGAGCCGGCGTCCGGCTCGCTCGACACGATCACCGGGTTCGAGCTCAACAGCGGGATCGAGCACTGACCCCGCTGCCGACGTCCTAGGCCGCCTTCGCCACCGCCACCTGCGAGCGCTGGCGGAGCATCCAGAGGCCCAGGAAGGTCACGAGGATGCTGCCGTACTGCGCCGGGGTGAGGCCGCCGTAGCGCACGTCCACCGGGGAGGAGCGCGAGAAGTCGAGGAAGAAGCGGAAGGGGCCGTAGAGCGCCGCGATCCAGGCCACGTAGAAGCCGTGGAAGCGGGGCTTGCGGTCGAGCACGGTGAAGAGGAGGAACACCCCGCCGGACCAGAGGGCCTCGTAGAGGCCGAGATCGTGGCACGCGATCGTCGGGTTGCCGCCGGGGCACATGCCGTAGACGCCGAGCCAGAAGTTGGTCTGCGCGCCGGGGTGGTCGTGCGCCGAGAAACAGCCCATGCGTCCGAAGAACCAGCCGAGCGAAAAGGCGATCGCCAGCGCGTCGAGGTACGGCCAGACGTTGACCTTCTCCTTGCGGAAGAACCAGATGCAGAGCGGCACGCACACCGCGAAGCCGCCGAAGCTGGAGAGCCCCTCCCACACGCGGAAGAGCAGCATCGGGTCCTTCGCGAGCTCGTGCGGGCGGTAGAGCAGCACGTCGCCCAGGTGACCGCCGATGAAGGTGCCGATGACGAGCCAGCCGACGAGGCGGTTGACGCGCTCCGCCGCGCGCGGATCGCCGGTGAACTGGGCGGCCTTCTTCTGCGCGAGGTTCCCGCCGAGCAGGAAGCCGATGGCGACGAGGATGCCGAAGCCGTGGATGGCGACGGGACCCACGTCGAAGGCGTAGGGCTCGAAGTACGGGATGAGCGGGTGCATGAGGAGCCTGGGAAAGGGCGACGAAGGCGAACGCGCTTAACGCTCCGGACCCCGGGCGGCGGCCCCCGGTGGACGCCGCTGGGCCCCCGACGACAACAGCCCCGGCGCGGATCCTGTATGATTCGCGTCCGCTGGCCCCGGGAGCCCCCGCCGATGGCGCTGATCAACTTCGCGCGACGCGAAATCGAAGTGAAGATCGTCTTCTACGGACCGGCACTCTCCGGCAAGACGACGAACGTCGAGGTCCTGCACCGCCTCGTGCCCCCGGCCCAGCGCGGCGAGCTGCACTCCTTGCGCACTGAGCAGGACCGGACGCTCTTCTTCGACTACGTGCCGCTGCGCCTCGGTGAGATCGCCGGGTTCACCGCGCGCTTCAAGCTCTTCACGGTGCCCGGACAGGTCTACTACAAGGAGACGCGCCGCGTGGTGCTCCAGGGCGCGGACGCCGTCGTGTTCGTCGCCGACTCGACCCCCGACCGCGCCGCCGCCAACCTCGAGGCCCTCGTCGACCTCGAGGACAACCTCCGCGCGCACGGCCTCGACCTCTCCAGCATCCCGCTCGTGCTCCAGCTCAACAAGCGCGACGTGCCCGATGCCATGTCGATCGACGCCATGACCGCCGAGCTCAACCCCTTCGGCGTGCCGGTCATCGAGGCCGTCGCGGCGCAGGGGCGCGGCGTGCTCGACACGTTGCGCCGGGTCACCGACATCGCCGGGCAGCGCATCCGCGAGAACCTCTCGGGGCAGAACACCGCCGTGGCGCTCACCGCCGTCGAGCGCGCCGCGCCGGAGGACGAGCGCCAGGTCGTACGCGACCAGATGGACGCCATCCGCGCCGTGCGGCCCGCGGAGGACGCCGCCGCGCGCGGGTCCCAGGCCCGGGGCCACCTCCACGCCGGCCACGTCGACGCCGTGCTCGCCGACCTCGTGGTGCGCAGCGAGGACGTGACGCCCCCCGAGCCCATCGACCCGATGGACGGCCCCTTCGACGAGCTCCCGGTCCCCCGCGATCCGGTCGCCCGCCCGGTCCCCGCCGGGGGCCTCAACGGGCTCGTCGGCGATCCGCGCGGCGCGGTCTACCCCTCCCCCGGGCTCTTCGGCGAGGCGACGCCCGTGCGCGGCCTCGTACCCCCAGCCGCGGATGCCGTGCTCGGCGCGCCGCTCGAGGGGTGGGTCACCGCCGACGGCGGCCGCATCGTCGAGGTGCGCGCCGGCAGCGTGGACGCCCACGGGCACGCCCGCGTGGAGATCGTCGCGGAGTGGAGCGGCGAGCGGCGGCGCCACGTCCTCACCTTGCGGATGGGCGCGCCCGTGGGGGCCACCCCCGAGCGCGTCGCCACCTCGGTGACCGTCGAGCACGCGGACGAGGCCCGTGCCGAGCCCGCACGCGGCGGCCTGAAGTGGCTCGCGTTCGGCACGGCCACGCTCGTCGCGGGGGTGGCCGGGTTGATGCTGGGTGTCGGCGTCGCGTGGATCGCCTTCGCGGGCTGACGGATGCGGTTGGCCTGACGCGACCGCGGGCGGTAGAGGCGAGCGGATGTGGACCTCGCGCACCGGCCGCCGCTGGGAGCTCACCCCGGCGGCCCCCCCCGTCATCGAGGCGCTACGTGCCACCCTCGGGCTCCTCCCCCTGACCGCGCGCGTCCTCGCCGCCCGCGGGCACGACGTCGGCAGTGCCACCGCGTTCCTGATGCCGCTGGAGGGCCCGCTCCACGACCCGTTCGTGCTCCTCGGCCTCCCCCGGGCCGTCGAGCGGATCGAGCGCGCCGTCGCGAACTCCGAGCACATCCGCCTCGTGACGGACTACGACGTGGACGGCACGACCTCCTGCCTCATCCTGCACGCCGCGCTCGACCGCCGCATCCACGCCGCGGGGAGCCGTGCCGTCGTGAGCTACCACGTGCCCGACCGCTTCCGCGAGGGCTACGGGCTCTCGGCGCTCGCGGTCGAGACGGCGGCAGCCGACGGGGTGAACCTGCTCGTCACCGCCGACATCGGCGTGCGTGACCACGCCACGGTGTCGCAGGCGCGCGCCGCGGGCCTCGACGTCATCGTGGTCGACCACCACCTCCCCTCCGGCGAGTCCGTGCCCGCCGACGCCTACGCGGTCGTCTGCCCGCCCCAGGCCGGCTGCCCCTACCCCAACAAGGCGCTCGCCGCGTGCGGCGTGTCCCTGAAGCTCGCGACCGCGCTGCTCGCCGACGATCCGCGCCGCGACGACGTCCTCCGCTCGCTCTTCAAGCTCGCCGCCATCGGCACCGTCGCCGACGTGGTCGATCTCTCCACCCCCGAGAACCGCGGCATCGTCGCGCGCGGGCTCCGGGCGCTCAACGCCGATCGCCACGGGCCGGGCCTCGCCGCCCTCCTCGAGGTCGCCGGCGCGGCCCCCGGCAAGCTCGACGCCGGCGCGCTCGGCTTCCGCATCGGCCCCCGCATCAACGCCGCCGGCCGCCTGAAGGACGCCAACGCCGTCGTGCGGCTCCTGCGCGAGCGCGATCCCGCGTCCGCCAAGGCCCAGGCCCACGCGCTCGACGGGCTCAACCGCGAGCGCCAGGGCATCCAGGAGGACCTCGCCGCGGCCGCCATGGCCCGCATCCCCGACCCGACCCCCGGGTTCGTGGTCGTGTGGGGGCCCGAGGAGGAGGGCTGGCACCGTGGCGTCGTCGGCATCGTGGCGAGCAAGGTGCGGGACCGCGTGCACCGCCCCGCCGCGGTGGTGGCCGTGCTCGGCAGCGTCGCGACGGGCAGCATCCGCTCCGTCCCCGCGGTCCACGCCGTGCGCGCGCTCGACGCCGTGGCCGACCTCCTCGTGCGCTACGGCGGACACGCCGCCGCCGCCGGCTTCACCGTCCCCGCCGAGAAGCTCCCCGAGCTGGCCACGCGCCTCGCCGCCTGGGTCGACGCCAACGCGGGCGCCGAGGACCTCGTGCCCGTCGAGGCCGTCGACGCCACGACCTCCGGCGCGGCCATCACCCTCGCGCTCCTCGAGGAGCTCGAGCGGCTGGAGCCCTGCGGCAAGGGCAACCCCTCCGCGCGCATCGTGGTGGAGGGCGCGATCACGGGCATCCGCGTCGTGAAGGACCGCCACATCTTCTTCCAGATCGACGGCGCCGACGCCGTGTGGTGGGGCGGCGCCGACCAGCGCGAGCTCTTGTCCGGGGCGCGCGCGGTGCTCGGGACGGTGGGCCTCAACGAGTGGAACGGGCGGACGAACGCGCGGATCACGGTCGAGGACGTCGCCTAGTCGGGCGCGACGGCCCGGGGCTCCGCACCGGCCGGCTCCACACCGGCCGACTCCACACCGGCCGGCTCGAAACCGGCTGGCTCGACCCCCAGCCCCTCCGAGGCCCCCTCCCCCACCGCCGCGATCCGCCGGCGCACGATCTCGCCCACCTCGCGCGGCGGCCGGTGGTACACCGCGAGGATGCGCTGCACCTCCGTCGTGAGCGCAGCCTCGTTCATCGGCGGCAGGCGGGAGACCTCCCGCGAGATCGCGTTCGCGTGGCAGGGCGCCACGAACCGCCCGGTGCGCCCGCACGCGCGCATGGCGTCGTCCCCCGTGAGCTCCCGGGCGTCCACCGCCGTGAACCAGCATTCCTCGCGCATCACGTCGGACACGACGGTCGCGCACGCCGCGTCCGCGGTCTCCGGCGCCGCTCGGACGGCGTAGACCACGCACTCGTCGCGCAGCGCCCCGTCTACGATCCGCGCGCAGTCGAGGTCACGGAAGGCGAGGCGGTCGGCGGCGCCGCCCGGGGCGGGGCCGGTGCAGCCGAGGAGCGCCAGCAGGAGCGTCAGTTGCACGAGTCGCAGGTGCGCACGGCCATCCGCAGGCGGAAGGTCGCGACGCCGGACCCGCCGGGCGGCGGCGAGAAGGGCATCCGTCGGAACTGCGACGCGATGCAGACGCGCACCGGCTCGCTCAAGGTCGCCGCGGACACCTCCGCCGTCTCGCCCGTGCCGTTCGTCCGGAGGGAGACCGCGACGCGGGCCTCGTCCTCGCGCGCGTCACCGTTCTCCAGGGCGTAGCAGCGCTCGAGCTGCCGCCGGTACGAGCGTGCCACGGTGAGCATCGCGGGGGCGTCGGCACCCGCCGGCGCGGCCTCGATCTCCACCCAGACGTTCGCGCCGAGGTGCTCGGCATCGGGGTCCGCCTTGCCCCAATGGCCCCACTGCCGGGAGAGCTGGCTCGCGGGCGAGTCGTCCGCGCCGCCGGCCCCATGGCCGAGGCCGCCCGGCGGGATGTCCGCGAGGCCGGGACCGTACGACGGCCCCCCGTTCTGCGGCCCCTCCCCGCGCATCCCGAGCCCGCCCGGGGCGAACACGGCGTCGCCCGCCAGCCCCAACAGGTCGGCCTCGGCCGGATCTCCCCCGGGGGCGGAGGCGGCCGCGGCGCCCGGGGGTGCCACGACGGTGACCGGCTCGGGCCGCTCGGGCGCGACCCGCCCGTCCGTCGCCGGCGCGCATCCCAGGAACCCCGCCATCGCCCCGAGCAGACCGAGCACGAGCGCCCCTTCTTCCGTCCATCCTACCCCACGCGTCCGGTCGAATCCGCGCGGACCCACCGCCTGCCCACCACCGCGCGGCGAGCATGGCCCCGTGCACCCCGGCGGCATAGATGGGGCGCCTTTCAGGAGTCCCGATGACCACGCCTGCCTCCTCCGCCGAAGAGGGCGTCACCCCCGAGCTGTCCGCCGCGAAGGCCCTCTACGCCACCTTCCCCGCGCGCCACGCCATCGCCCGCCGTCGCCTCGGCCGCGCGATCACGCTCGCGGAGAAGATCCTCTTCGCCCACCTCGCCGACCCCGAGAAGGCCGAGTTCGTGCGCGGCAAGTCCTTCCTGGACCTGAACCCCGACCGCGTCGCGATGCAGGATGCCACGGCGCAGATGGCGCTCCTCCAGTTCATGCTCGCGGGCAAGGACACCACCGCGGTCCCCTCGACCGTGCACTGCGACCACCTCATCCGCGCCCACGTCGGCGCCGGCGAGGACATGAAGGTCGCGCTCTCCGAGAACTTCGAGGTCTACGAGTTCCTGCGCACCGTGTCGCAGCGCTACGGCATCGGCTTCTGGAAGCCCGGCGCGGGCATCATCCACCAGGTCATCCTCGAGAACTACGCGCTGCCCGGCACGCTGATGATCGGCACGGACAGCCACACGCCGAACGCCGGCGGCCTCGGCATGCTGGCGGTGGGCGTCGGCGGCGCCGACGCGGTGGACGCGATGGTCGGCCTCGCCTGGGAGGTCCTCTGCCCCAAGGTGATCGGCGTCAAGCTCACCGGCAAGCTCAACGGCTGGACCTCCCCGAAGGACGTGATCCTCAAGCTCGCGGGGATGCTCACGGTGAAGGGCGGCACCAACGCGATCATCGAGTACTTCGGCCCCGGCACCGAGAGCCTCTCGTGCACCGGCAAGGCGACGATCTGCAACATGGGCGCCGAGCTCGGCGCGACCACCTCGGTCTTCCCCTACGACTCCCGCATGGCGACGTACCTGCGCGCCACCACCCGCGGCGCCGAGGCCGACCTGTGTGACGCCAACGCCGCCTCCCTCCGCGCGGACCCCGAGGTCGAGGCCGACCCCGCCCGCTACTTCGACCGCGTCGTCGAGATCGACCTCGACACGCTCGAGCCCCACCTCGTCGGGCCCCACACCCCCGACCTCGCGCGCCCCATCTCCGAGATGCGCGCCGCCGTCGAGAAGGAGGGCTACCCCGCCCACATCTCGAGCGCGCTCATCGGCTCGTGCACCAACTCGTCCTACGAGGACATCGGCCGCAGCGCGCACCTCGCCCGCCAGGCCGCCGCCGCCGGCCTCAAGATCGCCACGCCCTTCCTCATCTCGCCGGGGTCGGACCAGATCTACGCGACGATCCAGCGCGACGGGCAGATGGCCGCCCTCAACGACATCGGCGGCACCGTGCTCGCGAACGCGTGCGGCCCCTGCATCGGCCAGTGGAAGCGAGACGACATCAAGAAGGGCGAGTCCAACTCGATCGTCTCGTCGTTCAACCGCAACTTCCCTGCCCGCAACGACGGCAACACCGAGACCCTCTCGTTCATCGGCAGCCCCGAGATCGTGACCGCCCTCGCCTTCGCGGGCGATCTCCGCTTCAACCCCCTGACCGACACGATCACGCGGGACGGCGTCACCTTCAAGTTCGTCGCCCCCGAGGCCGAAGAGCTCCCGACGCGCGGCTTCGTCCCCGGCTTCGACGGCTTCATCGCCCCCTCTGAGGCCGGCAAGAGCACCGACGTGGCGATCGCGCCCACCTCCGACCGCCTCGAGCGCCTCACCCCGTTCGCGGCGTGGGACGGCCAGGACATCGGCGGGCTCGTGGTCCTCTTGAAGGCCAAGGGCAAGTGCACGACGGACCACATCTCCGCGGCCGGGCCGTGGCTGAAGTACCGCGGCCACCTCACCAACATCTCGGGCAACCTCTTCCTCACCGCCAACAACGCCTTCACCGGCGAGATGGGCAAGGGGAAGGACCAGGTCTCCGGCGAGGCGAGCGTCGCCTACCCCGACCTCGCCAAGCGCTACCGCGCCGCGGGCCAGGGCTGGGTGGCCATCGGCGACGAGAACTACGGCGAGGGCAGCTCCCGCGAGCACGCCGCGATGGAGCCCCGCCTGATGGGCGCCCGCGCGGTCGTCGCGCGCAGCTTCGCCCGCATCCACGAGACCAACCTGAAGAAGCAGGGCCTGCTCCCGCTCACGTTCGCGGACCCCGCGGACTACGCGAAGGTGCGCGAGGACGATCGCGTCGCCATCGAGGGCATCGCCGGCATCCCCCAGGGCAAGTCGCCGACGCTGGTGCTCACGCATTCCGACGGCACGGTCGAGCGCGTCGCGGTCAAGACCACCCAGTCGCCCGACCAGTTCGAGTGGTTCAAGGCGGGTAGCGCGCTCAACCTCATCCGGTCGAACGCGGCGGCAGCGAAGCAGGCGTAGCTCCCGCGGAGGGAGAGCATCCGGGCGGCCCGGCGGGCGAGGACGCCCGCCGTCGGCCCCATTCCGGGGTTCGGCGCCGGGGGCGCCTCCGTTGGCGCGTCCGCCCCCGTACGATCCACCGCCCGGCTTGCGCGCGGGCGGTGGCTTTCGCTTCGCTACGCTTCGCTGCCGCGTCGCGGGGCGGGGCGCCGAACCGCGCGGTCGCTGACGCGCCCGCGCGCCCTCCAGGCGCCTGCCGCGGCGGTCTGCCGCCATGCGCCGCGCCTGACGGCGGGTCGCCCGGCGGCAACCGCCCTGCATCCCGACATGCGGGGCACCGCCCCCCACGTCGGGGATGCTCT
>JAUXTN010000032.1 GCA_030684355.1 Pseudomonadota bacterium | reverse complement strand
GGGTGAACGTGCCGGGTGTCACCGTGGACGAACTGCTGCCGTGGAACTGGAAGGCCCCGGCCGGGTAGCTCGCACCGGGGGCGCGCTCAGTGTCCCACGGCCCACACAGGGACCTCCAGGTGGGGTCGGCTGCGTGCTTAGGGCCCGCCGCACAACAGACAGCTCGGGTCGCGCGCCACCGCGAACCGACGGCCGCGCCGCCTCGCTAAGAATCGCCCATCTGCCGAAATTGATCGGCGAAGCTCAGGTACGCTGGAGTATGGGTGCATGACGTCGGGGTCGACGGCACCCCGTTCGGCGGCGGCGTGCTCTGCTCTCGTCATGGCCAGCCGGTACCCCGATGAAGAGCAGGCGGTGCGCGAGCGCTTCGCCCGCATCGCGCCTACACTCGATGAGCGCGGCCGTCGTCTCTTCGCCGCGAACGAGGCCCTCGCGTTCGGCTTCGGTGGCGCCGAAGCCGTCGCGCGGGCGACCGGACTGTCGAAGGGAACGATCTACCGAGGGATGGAGGAGCTCAACGACCTCGAACACCTCGCGCCACCAGAGGGACGCCAGAGGATGCCGGGTGGCGGGCCGAAACGCCTCACGGAACGGGACCCGGGGCTCGTGCCCGCGCTCAACGCGCTTCTGGAGCCAGCGACCCGCGGCGACCCTGAGTCGCCACTCCGATGGTCCTCCAGGAGCACGGCGAAGCTGGCGGCCGAGTTGACGAGCGCCGGGCACGCGACGAGTCCGGATACGGTCGCCCGCCTCCTCAAACAGCAGGGCTTCACCCTGCAAGGCGCGCGGAAGACACTGGAGGGGAAGGACCACGCCGATCGCGACGCGCAATTCGCCGCCATCAACACGGCGACGGAGGAGTTCATCGAGGACCACCAGCCCGTGATCTCGGTCGACACCAAGAAGAAGGAGCTGGTCGGCGACTACCTGAACCGCGGGCGGGAGTGGCACCCCGAGGGCGCGGGACCCCGGGTGTTGACCTACGACTTCCCGAACGGAGTCCCGAAGGCCGTTCCGTATGGGGTGTACGACCTTGCGCGGAACACCGGCTGGGTGAGCGTCGGCGTGTCCGGCGACACCGCGGAGTTCTCCACGGCGACGATCCGGCGTTGGTGGACGACCATGGGAAAGCAGGCGTACCCCAACGCGAAGTCCCTCCTGATCACGGCGGACTGCGGCGGGAGCAACGGGTACCGCGTTCGTCTCTGGCGCCAGTGCCTCCAGCGCCTCGCCGACGAGACCGGTCTCGCGATCACCGTCATGCACTTCCCGCCGGGAACGAGCAAGTGGAACAAGATCGAGCACCGAATGTTCAGCCTCATCACCATGAACTGGCGAGGTCGGGCCCTCGTCTCGTACGAGACGATCGTGCAGCTGATCGGCAGCACGCGGAGCCAGACTGGGCTCACGATTCAGTGTGAGCTGGACGAGGGCACCTACGAGAAGGGCATCCGGGTGAGCGACGAGGAGTTGGACGACGTGGTCATCGAGCGCTGGGACTTCCACGGAGAGTGGAACTACACAGTGTTCCCGCATGCCGAGTGAAATGGATTGTCCGTCGCGCGGCCCGCACTTACGTTCGGACGCTTCGAGCCGATCGGCGCGCGACGCGGCCGGGATCCCGACGCCCGGTCCGGCGGAGGCGCGTCGATAGACCGTCTGGCGCCGCGCAGCCGCCCCGAAGGACCCCCGCAGGACCGCGGTCCTCAAGGCCTCCGCGTCGGAGGGCACCGTGCAGGCCGGGGCGAAGGACAAACGCCTGTTTTCGATGGTGGCGCACCCAGAGCATTGCTCATGATCCGAAGATCAGGGCCGGCTCGGTCCTTCCATGGGCCTGCGCTCCACGGAAACCGTCCTTCGAGGGGCCTGCGCTTACGACGCGTCTCGCGCCGCCGCCCCGAGCCCCGGGGGGACAGCAAGGCCCCCACGCCGCCGCCCCGAGCCCCGGGGGAACAGCGAGGCCCCCGCGCCGCCGCCCCGAGCCCCGGGGGGACAGGACAGCGAGCGCCCCCGGACCGCCCAGTCGCCGCGCGATCCGCCCCCGGTGCCCCGCCCACGGCAAGGTGACAGACGACCGGGGGGCCGCACGATCACGCCGCGCCAGCCGGACGGAAGGCGGCCGCGCCGCGCGGCCGGTCCGACCCCGGGGAGGACGGAGCGCGAAGCGCGACCCTGGAGGAGGGCGGCGGCGACCGCAGGGAGCCGAGGCGCCCCGGGCAGACCGACGTATGGTGGACCATGGCACTCCTCTTCCTGGTCCTGGCCTGCGACGCGTCCCCGCTCGCCACCGACACCGGCCCCGCGGACTGCACCGACGACGCCCGGAGCGACGACGCCGACGCCTACGACGCCGCGCGGGACACCTGGAAGGCCGAGCACGACGACTGCGTGTACACGGCGGACTGCCGCGTCGTCAGCGACGCGACGCAGTGCGCGGACCTCGCCGTCAACGGAGCGCATGTCGAGGCGGCACAGGGGTTTCTGGCGGGCCTCCTCGGCACCTACCCGTGCGCGCAGCCGGAGGAGCCGCTCCTCTGTGCGGGGAGTGTCCAGAGCGGCTACTGCCGCGATTGCCACTGCGAGGCGATGAGCGGCTCCGCGGTCGGCGACACCGCGGCGCACTGCCCGGAGTAGGATGGCCGCCCCCGGAGCCCGCCCATGACCGTCCCGTTCACGAGTGTCGCCGTCGCGTTCGCCCTGCTGTTCTTGTCGAAGGTCCCCGTGGGCATGGCGCAGGCGAAACAGCCCGAGGGCTACAACAACCGCCACCCGCGCGATCAGCAGGCGAAGCTCTCCGGTTGGGGCCGGCGGGCGCTCGCCGCGCACCTGAACGGGTTCGAGAGCTTCCCCGCGTTCGCGTGCGCGGTGCTGGTGAGCCACGTGGGGCAGGCGGATCCGCAGTGGAGCGCCCTCCTCGCGGTCGCCCACGTGGTGGCGCGCACGGGCTACATCGGCGCCTACATCGCGGACATCCACCTCTTGCGCACGACGCTCTGGGCGATCGGCACGGGCTGCACGTTCGCGCTGTTCGTGCTGCCCGCGTTCGCGTAGGGGACCGCTGTCGCGCGCCCGCCCCGCCTCCACGGCCGCCCGCTCCGCCGAGGCGCCGAGGCGCCGAGGTGCCAACGGGGCGCGCCCGCCTCGCCTCCACGGCCGCCCGCTCCGCCGACCCCCAACCGCGCCCCGCCGCGCCACGCTGCAACGGGACCTACGCACCCGCACCCTTCCATGCCAAGATCCCCGCCGCCCCGGAGCCCCCATGCCCACCTCCCGCCGCACCTTCCTCCAGGGCGCCGCCGTCGGCGCCGCCGCCCTCGTCCCGACCGAGGCCCTCGCCGGCCCCGACCGCGGCTCGAGCCGCATCCACGACCAGCTCCGCGCGCTGCGCAGCCACGAGGCGGTGGTCCGGCAGGAGTACCTGGACTCGGTCTACGACGACCGGCCCGCGGCGGCCGACCGCGTCGTCACCCCGCACATCCATGCGCTCGCGTCGGGCCTCGCGGCGCTCTCCACGATCAAGGACATCGAGCAGATGCCGCTCGAGGACCAGGCCCACCCCGGCGTGCAGCGACTCATTCGCGACGCTGCGGCCGCGGTGGGCCTCGCGACGTTCCGGTGCCGCGAGCTTCTCGAGCACTTCCTGACCGACGACAGCCCGGAGCGGGAGACCCACCTGCGCGCCGGCCTGCGCGGCGTCCGCATGAGCGTGCGGGACTGGCCGACCACGACCTCGCGGCAGCGGGTGCTCGACTCCACGCTCGCCGAGGTGGAGCAGGCGACCGAGCGCGGCGCCCTCCTGCGCCGGGTCCGCCGGGGCCTCAGCCGCATCCAGAAGGCCGAGCGGGTGGCCGCGGAGCTCGAGGCCCGCGGCGAGGGCACCGCCGCCTTCGAAATCCGTGACCCCGTGCTGCTCCGCCAGGTGGCGGTCGGCCGCGCGCGCTGGGCGGCCGAGCCGATCGAGGACGACGGCGGCGCCGACGAGCTGGAGCTCCCCGAAGGCCAGGGCGGCGGCCTCTCCCGCGGTGCCGCCATCGCCCTCGGCATCGTCGTGCTCGCCATCGGCTGCGCGGTCGGTGGCATCCTGGCGATCGTCGGCTTGTGCGTGGCGTTGTGCGGCAGCACCTCCGGCGTGCTCCTCCTGCTCGCCGGGATGGCGATCATCGGCCTGTCCATCTGGGGCGGGATCACGCTCATCCAGCAGGGGCGCCGCACGCCGCGACGGGTTGCCCAGGACGAGACCGCCGACGACACCGGCGCCGCCGGCCGACGCATCGCCACCGCCGACGTGCACCTGCCCGTGCTCGGCGCGGACGGCTGGGTCGACACCGGGGTGGAGCGCGCCGCCGCGGCCACCCTGTTCGTACGCGGCACCGGGCTCGTGCGCTTCCAGACGCGCTGGGTCGCCGACGCCGACGGCAACGGCGAGACCGCGGGCGTCGACGCGTTCGTGCCCGCCGCCCCCCTCGGCGCGCTCGTCGGGCGCGTCGGCGACGACGTGTTCTTCCTCGGCTCCGAGGGCGTCGTGCCCGAGGGCGCCCCGGGCCGCCTCCAGCTCGCGGTGAACCAGCGCCCCGGCGCCGCGCACACCCCGAAGGGCCACTTCGCGGCGCACGTCACCTGCTTCGCGCCCGGACATGCGGGGTGACGCGATGGGACCACGCCGAAGTCGCGGCCGCGACGGGACGACGTTGAGGCGCGTGAACCCGGCGCGCGCGCGGCCGCGACGGGACGACGGTGAGGCGCGGGAGCCCAGCGTGCAGGAGCCCAGCGTGGGGGAGACCAGCGCGCGGCCGCGACGGGACGACGGCGCGGCGCGGGAGCCCGGCGCGCGCGCGGCCTCGACGGGACGACGTTGAGGCGCGGGAG
>JAUXTN010000027.1 GCA_030684355.1 Pseudomonadota bacterium | reverse complement strand
CCCCCGCCGCCCCCCGCGCCCCACCCGCCGCCCCCTGCGAACCCGGCGGCACGCGCGGACCCGCCGACATACACGGGCGGCGTGGAAGCCGCCCTCGCCCGGAACCTCGCCGACGTGGTCCGCCACGCCTTCGGCCACGCCGCGCCGACCCGCGCGCTCGTCGTGTACGACCGCCAGTCGCCGCTCGCCCGCCTCCTGGCGGAGGGGTACGGCGCGGCCCTGCCCCACGCCGCGCTCGTCGACTTCGCCACCGTGACCGTGGACGGGATGATGGCCACCGTCGGTGCGCTCCCGCCCGGCAGCCTGGTGGTGCTGGTGCAGTCCACGCGCTTCGACATGGGCGACTTCCGCTTCCGCCTCGAGCTCTTCCGGCGCGGCCTCGCGGTGATCGAGCACCCCCACGTCGGCCGCATGCGCGAGGCGGAGCTGCCCATCTACGTGGACGCCCTCGCCTACGATCCCGCCTACTACCGGGGCCTCGGCGGCGCCCTGAAGGCGCGCATCGACGCCGCGCGCACGATCCGCGTGGTGACCGGGCGCGACCCCGAGCGCGCCCTCGTCTACGAGGGGCCGTTCGAGGACGCGAAGCTCAACGTCGGGGACTACACGGGGTTCGCCAACGTCGGCGGCCAGTTCCCGATCGGCGAGGTGTTCACCGAGGCGGTGGACCTCGAAGCGGTGAACGGCGAGGTCGTGATCGCGGCGTTCGGGGCCGATGACTTCTCGGTCACCTTCCAGGAGGTGCCGTTCTCGCTGCGCATCGTGCGCGGCCGCGTGGTCGAGGCCGTGGACGCCCCGCCCGCGTTCCACGCCATCCTGGCGGCCATCGCGGCCGAGGAGGGCCCGGTGTGGGTGCGCGAGCTCGGCTTCGGCATCAACCGCGCGATGACGCGGGCGCGCCGGGTGCACGACGTGAGCACCTACGAGCGCATGTGCGGCGTGCACCTCTCGCTCGGCGCCAAGCACGCGGTCTACCCGAAGGCGGGGTTCAGCAAGCGGAAGACGCGGTTCCACGTCGACGTGTTCTGCGCGGCGGAGCGCGTCGAGCTCGACGGCGAGGCCGTGTTCGACGGGGACACCTACCGGGCCTGACGCGGGGGGAGCGCCCCTCGCCGCGTGCCTTTCGCGCGAGGGGGGCCAGAGGGCGACGCGGGCGCGCGACCGCCCCGGCCGAAGGCACCGCACCGCGCACCGCCCGCGTCGGTCGGCCCGCGCGCAGCGGGCCGACGGAGGGCCCCCGGCCCGACCCCGCCGGACACCCGACCCCGGCGTCCGCGACGGGGGCGCGCCCTTCGGGCCCGTCCCTCAACAACCTGCGCATTCGGCCGCCCCTGGGCTCGCGTGCGCGGCGTCGCTCGTCGGACCCCTACTGCGGCTCGGCCGGAGCGCCCCCCGCGCTGCTGACCACGACGAGCTGGAAGCGCCCGAAGCCCGCCTGGCCCGCGGTGTAGAGCGCGTCCGCGACGACGGTGTAGGGCACGGACTTGTCGCACTCCACGCGCAGGAGCGGGGCGTCGTCGTCGGGCGTGGCGCTCGCCGCGGGGGTGGGCGAGCCCGGGGCGGCGCGCGCGCGCTCGAGCGCGGCGGAGAGCTGCACGAGCCGCTTCCCGTCCCGCTCCACCGCGGCCGGGATGTGCGCGCCGTCGGCGAGGGAGAACACCGCGATGCCGCCCACGAGCACCTGCTCGGGCGTGATCGTGAGGGTGATCGCAACCGCGGGGGCGTCGACCGCCGGGGACGACGGGAGCGCGACCTGCCCGTCGGGGCTCATCGAGGGGTCGACGAAGTGCAGCAGGAACATGAGGATCAAGGTGAACATGTCGGTCATCGACGTGAGCATGACCGTCGGCGTCTCGCCGAACCGGCGCCGGGCGGGGCGATCGCGGCTCACGGCACGTCCGGGGGTGCGGACCCGGGCGCGTCGTCGGAGGCGAGGCGCGCGTCGGGGAACAGCGGCGCGTGGCGACGGTCGCCGAGGCGCTCGCGGGTGGCGGACATCACCTGGATGACCACCTCGTAGGGGATCTCGTGCTCCGGCGCGATCACGACGCGCGACTCGGTGGGGTGGAGCTGCTTGGCCGCGACCATGGCGGCGTTGAGCGAGGCGTAGTCGTAGGTGGCGGGGGTGCAGGGGGTGGCGGTGCACGGGATCGCCTCGGCGTCGCCCAGGCCGCCCACCACGAAGCCCTGGGACGAGACGCGCACGGAGACGACCTTCTCCTGCTGCCCCTCGTAGGCCCCGAGGCTCTCGGCGGGGCGCGTCGGGAGGATCTGCCCCTTCGTCGGGACCTGCGCGAGCATCGAGAAGCGCACGCAGAGCAGCAACATCGGGATCAGGTGCACGATCAGGCTCATCACCGGCACGATGTCGAGCTCCGCCGTCTCCGTCAGCCGCTTCCGGCGCACGGCTAGCCCTGCGCCGGGACGAGCGGCGCGCCGTCGCGACGGGAGGGCTCGCGCGACCGCACGGCCACGAGCAGGTTCACGAGCTTCAACCCGTAGTGATCGATGTCGTCGAGCGTGCGGTTCGCGCGCGCCGAGATGACCCCGTGGGACACGAGCACCGGGATCGCGACCATCAGCCCGAGGAACGTCGTGTACATCGCGACGGCGATGCCGTGCGAGAGCTCGCTCGAGCGGGTCTCGGCGGAGGCGGCGGCGACGGCGTCGAACGAGAGGATGAGCCCCTGGATCGTGCCGAGCAGGCCGAGCAGCGTGGCGGCGTTGGCGATCATCGGCAGGTACGGGATGCGCGCGCCGAGGAGCGGCGTGTTGGCCCGGGTGGCCTCCTCGACGGCCTTCGTCATCTCGTCCTCGGTGCGGTGCGCGTGCAGGAGGCCGGCCTTCAACACGCGCGGCAGGAGCGCGGTGGGCTCGCTGCTGCAGAGGCGCACGGCGGCGTCGATGTTTCCGTCGAGCACGTGGCGTTGCACGCGCGTCATGAACGCCTCGCTGTGCACGCTCGCGCGCAGGAAGACGTAGAACAGGCGCTCCAGCGTGACCGACACGCCGAAGATGCCGCAGACGAGGATGGGCCAGATCATGACCCCGCCCTCTTCGAACATCTCCGCGAAGCTCATGCGCCCTGCCCCTTCAGCTGGTTCATCCTCGGCTCCTGGACCGTAGGGGAGTTTCCACCGACCGGCGACGGTCAAGGGCCGGACGACCGGGACCTGCCCGTCCCCACAGGCGGGAAAGCGGATGTTCCCGCGCACCGACCCCGGTCGGCGGCGCGGACCTCCGCCCCAATGCTATCCGGGACGGGCGACGGTTGCCGGTCGTAGCCGCGGCGGACGGGGCCGGGCGGGGCCGGGCGGGGCCGGGCGGGGGACGGGTGCCGGGGGATTTGCGGCGGGCGGCGGCGGTGACGCCGGGTTGGGCGTCGGAGCGGCAGGCCACGTAGGCGCCCCGCCGAGCGGGGGGCGTTGCGGGGGGCCTGCCCCCCGCCCCAAAGAGATCCTCCGCGATCACAACCGGTTGGACCGGGCGGCCAGCTCCAGCCGCGCCAGATCCGACGGCGCGGCGCGCCGGACGACGATCACACCAGGAAGTACCTGGGCGCGACCTCGACGCTCGTGCCCGCGAGCACGCGCTCGCCGACGATGGCGTGGGCGGCGCGGTGCACGTCTTCCCACGTGAGGACGGTCGCTTCTTCGAGGGCGAGGCACTGCGCGATGCCGGGCACGTACTTCTGGCCGAGCGCCTTCGCGGGCAGGCCGGGGAAGTGCTCCGTACAGTTGCCCTCGATCTCGCGGACGAAGCCGGCGAACGAGCGATCCTCGGCCGCGACGATGAGCCGGCCGGTGCGGGCGACGCTCTCGTACACGAGCGGCATGTCCGGCGGGACGAGCGTGCGGAGGTCGATGATCTCGAGCTCGATGCCCTCACCCGCGAGGGTCTCGGCGGCCTTCATGCACGTCCACACCGCGCGGCCCCACGCCACGACCGTCACGTCCCGGCCCGGCCGGCGGATGACGGCCTTGCCGAGCGGCACCGCGACGTCGGTGGTGATGTCGGGGATCTCGCCGCGCATGATCGACTTCTTGAGCGCGAGGATGCCCTCGGCGTCCGTCGGCTCGCCGGGGAACGCCGGGCCGAGCGCCTGGCGGTACATCCACTTCGGCTCGAGCACCACGACCGGGCCCTTGTACCGCGCGGCGGACATCAGGAGGCCGTACACGTCCCACGAGGTCGACGGCATCACGATCGTGAGGCCCGGGATGGGGGTGAAGTACCCGTCGAGGCTCATCGAGTGGTAGACCGCGCCGCCGCCGAAGGGGTCGACCGGCATGCGCAGCACGGTCGCGAAGTTCGACCGGCCGTTCGTGCACCAGTAGAGGTTCCCCATGTGCACGAGCCAGTGGAACGCGTTGAGCGAGTAGTCGCCGAACTGGATCTCGGGCAGGCACACGAAGTCGTCGTGCAGCCCCGCGCCGCAGCCCGTGCCGACGATGAGCGGCTCGTTGAGCGGGGCGTCGATGATGCGGTCCGGGAAGCGCTTCTTCAGGCCCGCGGTGGCCGTCATGACGCCGCCGAGCCGGCCCACGTCCTGGCCCCAGAGCGCCGAGGGCATGTCGCGCAGGATGTTGTTGATCGCGGCGCGGATGGCGCCCGCGTACGTGATGTTCGTCGCGCCGGACTGGGGCGGCTCCACCACCTCCGGGAACGGCTTGCGGATGTTCTCCATCACGCTCGCCGGCGGGGGATCGGGCTCCGTGCGCACCTGGTCGAGGATGGCGCGGACCTCCTCGTCCTGGCGGCCCATCACGTTGCCGAGCTCGTGGTGCGCGAAGAAGTCGCGGCCTTCGCCCTTGATGCGCGTGAGCACGTCGCGCTGGGTGAGCACGCCCTTGGCCACGAGCGCGGTGCCGAAGTGGATGAGGGGGTCTTCCTGCGTCAGGTCGTAGGTCACGTCCGCCGCGGAGGAGTGCCCGTTGAACCGGGGCAGATCGTGCACGTGGATGAGCACGGGCTTGCCGGTCTCGGTGATGTAGCGGGCGGCGCGGTAGGTGGCCTGGTACACGTCGTCGAAGCTGCGGCCGTCGCACGCGATGCTCGCGATGCCGAAGCTGCCCGCGTAGTCGCGGAAGTCCTTGATGCCGCGGCCCTCTTCGGGGGTGGTCGAGATCGCGACGCGGTTGTCGGTCACCATCACGATCATCGGGAGCGACCAGACGCTCGCGGCGGTCATCGTGTCGTGCATGTCGCCTTCGGCGGTCGTCCCGTCGCCCACGATGCCCATGGTGAGGGCGCCGCTGACGCCCTTGACCTTGAAGCCCATCGCGTAGCCGGCGGCCTTGCCGAGCTGCATGCCGACCGGCGACTGCACCGGAAGGATGCCGAATTCCTTCATGTCGAGGTGGTACACCATCTGCCGGCCGCGGCTCATGGCGTCCGTGTCCTTCGAGAACTGCTGGCGGAGCAGCTCCAACGTGAAGGTCTGGTGGCCGTGCAGGCGGGTCCACATCGCGCAGAGCGCGCCGGACCGGTAGTGCGGCACCATGCCGAACTTCTCGAGCGGCACGAGCTTGGAGAGCGCGAGCGCGGTGGCCGTGCCGTGGATCTCCTCGCCAGGGCCCCAGATGGCGAACTTCACCTCGCCGCGGCTCACGAGCCGGACGATGTGCTCCTCGACGCTGCGGCTGCGGCTGCCGACCTCGTAGGCGAGCCGAAGCTCGTCTTCGGTGGGGGCGGGCATGTCGGCGTAGGTGGGGACGTCGAGGAAAGCCAAGGTGCCTCCGGGCGCGCACGGTCTAACATGATGGGCGGGACGGGGCGGTGTGGCTGGGGCTCGGCGGGGGTTTGGGCGGCGGTTGGAGGGGCGTAGGCGGTTGGGGGGCGCGTCTGGTTGTACGGCGCTTGCTGGTGGATGGCTCGATCGCGACCTGGCGAGAGGCCTCGCCGGCAGCGCCATCCATGCGAGAGACCGATCCCGGATGCGCAGCCCCATCGAAGGGCCGCTCCCGGATGCGCTGCCCCATCGAAAGACCGAGCGGGCCGGCGGTGGGGGACCTTCCGCGAAGGGGGGCCTTCCGTGGCCGCGGGGGGGCGTGGGCTCGAGCCTGCTTGCCCCGGTGCCACCTGACGCCCCAGCCCCGCGCCGCTACTTCCCGGGCGCGACCGGTGCCGCCGCCGCCGGGGCCGCCGGGGCCGCCGGGGCCGG
>JAUXTN010000126.1 GCA_030684355.1 Pseudomonadota bacterium | reverse complement strand
CGCGGCGGGCGCGGCGGCGGGGGCGCCGTCGGTCTGCACGGCGGCGGGCGAGACGGTGGCGCTGCCGCCCGCGGGGGCGGTCGGCGTCGTGATCGTGGCGCCCTTCTTGATCTCCTCGATGTACGCCTCGACCACGTCGTTGCGCAGCTGCGTCTTGATCTTGTCGGAGACCTCCTCGACAGGCACGGCCTCGCGCTTGTCGTCGACGGAGATGATGTGGAAGCCGTACTTCGTGGCCACGGGGCCGACGATCTCGCCCTTGGTGGCGGCGAACGCGGCGTCCGCGAACTCGGGCACCATGCGGGTCTTCTCGAACCAGCCGAGATCCCCGCCCTCCTTGGCCGAGCCCTTGTCCGTGCTCTTCTCGGCGGCAAGCTTGGAGAAGTCCGCCCCCCCCTTCACGTCCGCCAGGATCTTGTCCGCCTCGGCCTTGTCGGCGACGAGGATGTGGCGGGCCTTGACCTGCGGCTTGGCGAACTGCACGAGGTGGTCGTTGTACCAGGTCTTGATGGCCTCGTCGGTCGTGCGCTGCTTGACGATGTCCTCGAGCAGGGCGTTCGCGAGGGCGTTGCGCGCGGAGAGCGCGAGACCCTGCTTGACGTCGGGCTTCTCGTGCAGCTTCTGCTTGAGCGCCTCTTGGTACAGGAGCTCGCCGATGGTGACCTGCTCCTTGACCTGGTCGAGCTGGCCGCGGGCGATGACCTGGTCCCGCACGTTGGCGGGGAGCTGGGCGAGCGTGGCGTCGACCATGCCTTGGGTCACGTTCTGTCCGTTGACGACCTGGAGGACCTCGCCCGTGCGCTCGACCTGGCCGGGGACGGGGGCGGGGGGCGGCTCACAGGCGGTGAGGACGAGGAGCAGGGGGAGGAAGCGCGACATGGAGACCTCAAAAGGGCGGGCCCCTCTAGACGGATTCCGCGCAGCCGTCAAGCGTCTCCGCCGCCCTCGGCACCGCGCGCGCCGTCGGGAGGGGCGATGGCGCGGTCGGGCTCGAGCGTCGCGTGGCGTCGAGCAGGGCCCGGCGGGCCTCGTCCCGCGCCTCCGCCTCGGTGCCCACGTACGGGCGGCGGGTCCCCATCACGTTGTCGAACCACGGGTGGGTGACGCACCAATTGGCCTCCTGATCGGGGCCCATGTGGTGATCGTAGTGCCACGGCAGGTGCGCGCGGGCCCAGGCGGGATCGAGGTGCGCGCGCTTGTGGCACCGGTAGTAGCGGACGCCGCCGTAGACGAGCGTGCCCGCGAAGAACGGCGCCACCGGGAACAGGGCGGCGACGGGCACGGCGAGCATCGCCAGGCCGATGAGCTCGCGGCCCTGCGCGTTCCAGCGGAAGGGCGACCCCTCGTAGGCGGCGTCGTGCCCGTGGTTGCGGAGCGCGGAGACGTGATGCTCGTCGAGGTGGAAATTCCAGAAGCTCGTGGGCGAGCGGCCCTGGCCGTGCAGCACGTGCTTGTGCAGGAGCCACTCCGCGGCGTTGGAGACGGCGAGGCCGAGCGGGATGCCGATCATGAGGTGCTCCGTAGGTCGTCGCGCGGCGACGAACAGAATGACAGAACCGTCATAAACAGGATTGACGGCCTCGTCATCTTTTTTGCCGTGGTAGGAGGCCCACCGATGGGTCGTCGCGAACAGAACAAGGCGGACAAGCGCGAGCGGCTGCTCGCCGCCGGCCTACACGCCTTCGTGGAGGAGGGGTATTCGACCGCCAGCGTGGAGCGCATCGCGGCGGACGCCGGGGTCGCCCGCGGCACCTTCTACCTGTACTTCCACGACAAGGAAGCCTTGTTCGCCGCGCTGATGGAGGGGTTCTCGGCGCCGATGGGCGCCACGCTCGCCGAGGCCCGCGTGGAGCTCGCCGCCTGCCCGGACCCCGAGAGCACCTACCCGGTGTACGCCGCCCTCGGGCTGCGCCTCGCGATGCTGCTCGCCGAGCGCGTGGGCGAGGTGCGCCTCTACTTCGCGGAGTCGCGGAGCCCGGGCCCCGTGGGGGACGCCGTGCGGGCCTGCGCGGCCTCCATCGTCGCGCACACCGAGGACATCCTCGACGACGCCGTCACCCTCGGCGTGCTGCGCCCCCACGACACCCACGTGGTCGCGGTGGCGATCGTGGGCGGGGTCGAGCGGCTCGTGGAGGCGTGGCTCGCGGGGGACACGCGGCTCGATCCCGCGCGAGTTCCGGCCGAGGTGACTGCGCTGTTTCGTCGGGGGCTTGCCCCGGCGATCGGTTAGCGTGCCGCCATGACTCTGGCGATCGGGATCGCCCTCGTCTTGATGGCCATCTTGCTGGGCGCGGCGGCCTTTAGCGGCGGCTATGTCGCGGGGTGGGTGGGGCGCCGGGTCCGCCGGCTCCCGGGCGTGCGGCGCGTGCCCATGTTGGGGATTCCCACCTCGCTCCCGCCCCTGCCGACCCCCGAAGAGGGCGCCGACCTGCTCGCCTATCCGCGTCGCCTCGCGGAGCTGCAGGAGCGCCTCGCGGAGCGCCACCGGGCGGTCCAGCAGCAGCTCCAGGTCCTCGCCGCGCGGCGCGACGGCGTGCGCGTGAAGGGCGGCCGCGAGGACCTCATCAAGAAGTACGAGGCCGACGTGGTCATGCTCGATCGGCGCGCCGAGAGCATGCGCCGCGTGATGGGCCTCGTCTGGAAGACCCGCGCCGTGCTGCTCCTCCGCGTGCACCTCGCGATCACCGCGCGCCGCCGCCCCCTGCTCGGCAAGCTGCCCGACCCGACCACCCGCAAGGGCGCCCTCGTCGGCGCCACCGCCGCCTACCACTCCGCGGCCGCGGCGGTGCTGTTCTACCGGGACACCGTGATGGAGCGCGAGCGGGACCTCGACAACGTCGTCCCGGTGCCGCCGATCTCCGCGGAGATCGACGCGCAGCACCACGCCGAGATCGACGCGGAGCGGCTCTCGGCGCAGTCCGCCTACGCCGCGCTCGCCGGCCGGATGGACCGCCTCGCCGACAACCTCACCTTCGTGGGGGACCACTTCGCGGCCCTCGCCGTGGTGGACACGGAGCCCGAGGATCTCGCCGTCGACGGCGGCCCGGCGCAGCTCTTGGAGGAAGTCGCCGCCGCGGTCCGGGGGTTGGACGACCTGGCGGGGCGCGTCGATCCCACCGTGATCGACTCCGCGGTCATCCACCTCGCCGAAGAGATCACCCACCTCGAGGAGGCCGGCCTGGAGGCCGAGGCCGAAGCCGCGGCCCACCTCGAGGTCGAACGCTTGCTGGGACAATTCTCCTCGTCATGACCTTCGACACGACTGGCATCCTCGACGCGCTCGACGCGCTCCCCCCCGGCGAGGCCGTCTTCGACCTCGACGGCACCCTCATCCACCACGACATCGGCGAGGCCACCCTCCGCCGCCTCATCGCGCGTGGGCCCCTGCCGGCCGCGGCGACCGCCTGGCTCGGCACGGAGGACCCCTGGGCCGCCTACGTCGCGCTCGACCCCGTGAGCCAGTGCGTCGCGGCCGCGGTCGCGCTCGCGGGGCTCTCGCGGGCGGAGGTCGACACGCTCGTCGATCAGGCCTTCGCCGAGGGCGACGTGGCCCCGAACGCGGCGGTGTGCGAGCTGGCGGCGGCGATCGGCCGGCGCCACCGCGTGTGGATCCTGACGGGCAGCGCCGAGGTCCTCGGGCAGGCGGTCGCGCCCCGGCTCGGCATCCAGCACGTCCGGGGGGTGCGCCTCGCGGAGCGGGACGGCGTGCTCGGGGACACCGTCGAGGGCATCGTGAGCTGCGCGGAAGGAAAGGTTCGTGCGAGCTGGGTGCACTTCGGCCGCCGCCCGGTGTTTGCCATCGGAGACTCCCCGTGGGACCTCCACTTGTTACGGCTCGCGCACGTCGCTCGGACCACCGGCCGCATCGCCGGCATGGAGTTTCCGGGCTATCCGAGCGTCGCCTAAGCCACGATGATCCGCGATGTGGGGTCGATCTCGGGACCCCTCTGCGTTAGAGCGCGGGCCCCTGACGGAAAGAGCGGGAGAAAGGTCGAAATGAACCGCGTTGAAGTAGCCATCCAGGAAGGTCGTTGCGTACTCGTGTTCGGAGCGCGTGCGCTGCAGGACCCCGAGGCGCTTGGAGAATTGCGGCGTCGAGCCGCGATTCCTGCCATCGCGCTCGGGACCGACATCCTCGCTCCCGCCGTCGCCCTGTCCGCCGACGCCCTCGCGCCCGCACTGAGCCGCGACAGCGGCGTCATCGTGCTGTTCGAGGCCGACACGGCGGACGGTGCCGCGCTGAACACGCTCGCGGCGTTCGTCGCCGCCGCCCCCCACAAGCCCCGGCTCGTGGTGGTCGCGCGCTCGTTCAACCCGTTCCTCCTACCGACGGCGCTCCGGCTCCTGAAGTTCGAGCACGAGAAGAAGCGGGCCAAGGAGTTCCTCTTCACCCTGCCCGTCCCCGCGCCCGTCGCGGTGGCCGCGGCCGTCGCGGAGGAGCCGAAGAAGAAGGCCGGTGGCGCGCCCCGGGCGGTGTTCGTCGGCCGTGAAGAGGAGCTCGCCACGCTCGGCGAGCTGCTCGGCAAGGGCGGCCCCATCGTCATCTCCGGGCCCATGGGCGTCGGCAAGCGCTGGCTCGTGGAGCAGGCCCTCGTCGGCACCTCCTACGTGCGCATGCCCGACTTCCACGTGGGCTGGGGCTCCGAGGCCGACAGCCTCTACGCGCGCATCGCGATGGCGGGCCAGCTCGCCGGGGACCTGCGCCTCGTCGACGCGCTGAAGGACCCCAACAATCGCCCCGCGCCGGTCGAGCTCGCGCAGATTGCCGTGGCCGTGCTCGCCAACCCCGTGCTGGCCGACCGCGTCCTCGTCATCGACCGCCTGGAGCACGTGCTCCGTCGCGACGGCACGTTCCATCGCGAAGGCCGCTACGAGCTGCTCCTCCGCGCGCTGCTCCTCGCCGAGGGCGGCGCCCGGATCGTGTTCCTCTCGACGATCCGCCCGCGCTTCTACCGCGAAGGCGAGGGCCTGACCCTCGGCAACCTGGAGCTCGCCGGGCTGAAGGGCCGCGAGCTGCACGAGATCTTCGAGGCGTACCGCGTCGAGGACTTCCCGCGCGACCACTTCGGGGACATCCAGAACCGCATCCACGGCCACCCGCTGGCCGCGCGCATGTTCGCCATCGCCGTGCGCGAGGCCCCCGATCGCGAGGAGCTCCTCGCGAACAAGCGCTTCTTCCAGATGGAGACCATCGCCGACGTGGAGCCCATCCGGCGCCGCATCCAGAAGGCGGTCGAGTCGCTGACGGAGGAGGAGCGTGTCGCCCTGGGCATGCTCTCGCACTTCCGCATGCCGTACACCTCGGCGGACGCCGAGATCGTCGAGGTCCAGCGCAACGTCCGCCTGACCCTCCAGGCGAAGGGCCTGCTCGACCAGCTGCCGGACGGCGCGGGCGAGCGCACCTGGCACGTGCACCCGCTCGTCGTGAGCGTGCTCGGCCACCGCGAGACCAGCGACTTCCGCCTGCTCGAGGCCCTCGGGGACCACTACCTGAACCGCGCCACGAAGGCCGAGGGCCTGCAGAAGCTCGCGCTCGCGCAGGAAGGCAACCGGCTCCTCTTCGAGGCCCACCGCGTGCGCAACCGCATGCGGATCCCGTACCCGGACAACGACCCCGTGGTCGAGTCCGTGCGCGGCCTCATCCGTTCGAAGAAGGCCCGCCCGGACCTCGCGGAGCAGCGCCTCGCCGAGGTCCTCAAGCAGGACCCCGCGAACACGGAGCTCCAGCTCCTGAAGGCGGAGCTGCGCGTCGGCCAGAAGGCCCCCGTGGAGCAGATCCAGGAGGTCTTCACCGCCGCCCAGACCCTCGGGCCGACCCCCGAGGCGTTCCACACCGAGGCGAGCTGGCACCAGTTGAAGGGCACCTCGGGCCGCGGCCGCGCGGCGGGTGCGCTCGAGCGCGGCGCCGTGGTGTTCCCCGAGAACGCGCGCCTCAAGCGCCGCCTCGCGGGCATCTACCTCGACCAGAACCGCGCGGATGACGCGGTGCGCGTGCTGAAGGAGGCCATGGACCTCGAGCCGATGATGCCCGACACCTACGGGCTCCTCGGCGAGATCTACCTGCGCCAGGGCTCGGCCTACCACGAGCTCGCGGAGGCCGCGCTCGGCGAGGCCCGCCGGCTCGATCCCGACAACGCCCTGCACATGGCCCGCCTCGGCGCGCTCATCGTGGAGAGCGGCGGGGAAGACGAGGAGCGCTGGCGCCAGGCGGACGAGCTGCTCGCCGCGGCCATCGCGGCGGACGCGAAGAACTACCTCGCGCACGTGTACCTGGGCCGCCTGATCCTCGCTCGCGAGGGGGACCTGGAGCGGGCCGACTGGGCGCTGAAGAAGGCCCAGAAGCTCGACGAGAAGGCCTCGTTGCCGCTCGTGCTCCGCGCCCGCATCGCCATCCGGCGGCAGGCCTGGGCCGACGCCGCGGGCCTCCTCGAGAAGGCCGTTCGCATGGAGCCCGCGTCGCACGAGGCCTTCTTCGTGCGCGGAGAGCTTGCGGAGGCGCAGGGTTCGCTGTTCGCGGCGCTGCCCGAGTACCAGCGCGCGGTGGAGCGCTCCCCGAAGGACTCGTCCGCCCGCGTCCGCTACGAGGAGGCCGTGGCCCGCGTGCGCACGCTCATCGAGAGCGGCGCGTACACCGAGGTCATGAAGGCCGCCGCCGAGGGCAGCGCGGTCGTGCCGCCGCCGGTGGGCGGGGCGCGTCGTGAGCCGGGCAAGACCACGCAGCGCCGCCGTCGTCGCGGTGCGCGCGGGGCCGGCGAGGGTGCGGAAGGTGCGGACAGCGCCGCCGAGGGCGCCGAGGGCGCCGAGGGCGCCGAGCTGGCCGAGGGTGCCGAGCTGGCCGAAGGCGCCGAGCTGGCCGAAGGTGCCGAGGGTGCGGACGAGGGCGCCGAGCCCGACGACGTGCTCGAGGACGCCGCGGTGGACACCGAGGGCGCCGAGTCCAACGGCTACGCCGAAGACGACATCGTGGTCGTCGCGCCGCTGCCGGACGTGGGCCCGGTGGACGCCGACCCAGTGGACGCCTCTCCCGTCGACGCCGACCCCGTCGAGGTCATCTCCGCCGACGAGGACCGCGCCTAGCACGCCGGCCGCGCCGACCCCCGCGGGCCGCGCCGGACCCCGCGGGCCGCGCCGACCCCCTTCCGCACGATGTGCGGCGGGAGGGGGTCGGACGTCCCTGCCGTTGAAGGTTAGCCCCCTACGGTGCTGACCCTCTCCGCCGCGGAAGCGCGATCCGTCCTCCTTGGCGCCGCCGCGCTCGGCCAGTCGCTCGGCGCGGGCAAGGCCGGCGTCGCCGCGCTGCTCGAACGGGTCGGTGTGGTGCAGATCGACCCCATCGATCGCATCGGCACCAACGCCGACCTGGTCGCGTTCGCGCGCGTGGACGGGCTGGCCCGCGGCGACCTGTACCGGCACGCCCGCGGCGCGAGCTTCGAGCACTTCGCGAAGGAGCGCTGCCTCCTGCACGCCCGCTACTTCGCGCACTACCGCGGGCGCGCCGTGGAGACGCCCTGGTGGCGCCACTCGGAGCGCATGAAGCGCATCCCCGCGAGCCTGCTCGACGACGTGCGCGCCGAGGTGGTGGAGCGCGGCCCGGTGAGCGCGCAGGCGCTGACGCACCGGGGCGAGACGGAGGCGATGGACTGGAGCGGCTGGAAGAGCACGTCGAGCCTGACCGCGCTCGCCGCGGAGGTGCTCTGGACGCGCTGCGAGATCGTGGCGAGCGGGCGCGACGCGCGCGGGCGCCGCCTCTACGCCGCGCCGGAGGCCACGCTGGGCGCGTGGGCGACCGCGCAGCCGGAGGGCGACTTCGGGGAGACCCTGCTCCTGGCGCGCGTGCGGACCGCGGGCCTCCTGGCGCGCGCAGGCGGCCCCACGTGGTCCATGCTGACCGACACCCGCACCGACGGCACCATCGAGCGCCTGGTGGCCGAGGGGCGGCTGGTGGAGGCGCGGGTGGGCCGGCGGCCCTACCTGATGCTCCCCGATCCGCCGCCGCCCCCCGGGGACGATGGCGCCGTGCGGATCCTCGGCCCGCTCGACGCGCTGGTCTGGGACCGCGCGCTCGTGCGAGAGGCCTTCGGGTTCGACTACGTCTGGGAGATCTACAAGCCCGAAGCGGAGCGGACCTGGGGCTACTACGTGTGCCCGGTCCTGCAGGGCGGGGCGCTCGTCGGGCGGCTGGAGGGCCGGCGCGTGGGGCGGACGCTGGTGGTGGAGCGGCGGTGGGGTGCGCTCGACGAGGGCCCCCTCACGGCCGCCTTGGAGCGGCTCGCGGTGTGCAACGAGTGTGATTCGCTTGCGACGCTTCCGGCGGAATCGCCGCATCCGCTCACGAACTCCCGGTCGCCGGCCTCCTGATCGAGCCCCTTCCGGGGGCCGCGACAGGAAAAGACACGTCAAGAGCAATGCGCCGCTGAGGTAGAGCGGAGCGGGGTTCTCGGCGAACGGCGGTACGCAGGGGTGCGTAATTTCTTTCGCAGGCTGCTTCCCATCGTCCGGGGCGATTGCTAAGGTCGCGTTCTGGAACGGAGGATGAGCGGTTGACGATTGCGTTGCTCGTGACAATGACGGCGTTCGCGGCTGAGTACGGCCCTGCTCTCGAGGGTGAGATGCTCGCGACCGAGATGTCGACCGTCATCGACGACACTGGCGCCGGGGCCACCTGCTCCGACCAGTCCCTCCAGGAAGGGGTGCAACTTCCTGACCTCCCGCTGTTCTACGTGCGCGCCCAGCCCGGCAACAGCTGGGGCTCCGCGGCGATGATCGACCTGCTGGTCGAGGCCGGCCGCCACATGAGCTGGCTGCTCCCCCAGGCGTCGCCCTTCGTGGTGGGGGACATCTCCTCCACCCGCGGCGGCTACCTGGCCGGGCACCTCTCCCACCGCGGCGGCATCGACGCGGACGTGGGGATCTACAAGAAGGGCGGCTGGCAGCACGCCCGCGGCTTCACGACGCTCGCCCCCTCGGAGCTGGACGTCGAGGCCACGTGGACCCTCATCAGCACCATGCTCGCCACCGGGAACGTCCACTTCATCCTGCTCGACCGAGGGCACATCAACCGCCTCCAGGCGTACGTGCTCGGCGCGGGCCTCCTCACGGATGAAGAGGCCGCGCGCATCTTCCCGGTCGAAGGCACCCGCGCCGTGTGGGAGAACACCGGCATCCTGCGCCACGCGCCCCACCACCAGGACCACCTGCACGTGCGGGTCCTGTGCGAGGACGGCCGGCGCGCGGATTGACGAGCGGGCGGGCTCGCGTGTCGCCGCGCCAGGGCTGACCGACGGTCGCCCGAAGCCCTCGCCTCTACCCGCCGATCTCGCCCATCTGCAGCGCCATCTCCTCCAGCTTCCGGATGCGGTCGCGGAGCTCCGCGGCACGCTCGAACTCGAGCTGGCCCGCGGCGGTCTTCATCTCCGCGCGGAGCCGGCGGATCTGGCCCGGGATGGCCTCGATGGTCACGCCGGGGAGCGTGGCGAGCTCCTTGGCGTCCTTCGGGACCTTGACGTAGTCGGCGTCGAGCAGCGCCGCGAGCGGGCTGTCCATGTTCTTGATGATGGTCTTCGGCGTGATGCCGTGCAGCTCGTTGTAGGCGATCTGCTTGGTCCGTCGCCGGTCGGTCTCGCCCATGGCGAGCTCCATGCTGTCGGTGACGCGGTCCGCGTACAGGATGACCCGCCCCTCGACGTTGCGCGCCGCGCGGCCGATGGTCTGGATGAGCGACGTGCCGCTGCGCAGGAAGCCCTCCTTGTCGGCGTCGAGCACCGCGACCAGCGCCACCTCGGGCAGGTCGAGGCCCTCGCGCAACAGGTTGATGCCGACGAGGATGTCGAACTCGCCGAGGCGCAGCTCGCGGAGGATCTGCATGCGCTCGAGGGTGTCGATGTCGGAGTGCAGGTACTTCACCCGCAAGCCGAGCTCCCGGTAGTAGTCGGTGAGCTCCTGCGCCATGCGCTTCGTGAGCGTGGTGACGAGCACGCGGTGTCCCTTCGCGACGGTCTCGCGGAGCTCGCCGAGCAGATCGTCGACTTGCGACGCGGCGGGCCGGACCTCGATCATGGGGTCGAGCAGCCCGGTGGGGCGGATGACCTGCTCCGCCACGATGCCCATGGCCTGCTCGAGCTCGTACTTCGACGGGGTGGCCGAGACGTAGATCGCCTGCCGGATGTGCTGGTTGAACTCCTCGAACATCAGCGGGCGGTTGTCCAGCGCGCTCGGGAGCCGGAACCCGTACTTCACGAGGGTCTCCTTCCGCGCGCGATCCCCCCGGTACATCCCGCCGATCTGCGGGACGGTCACGTGGCTCTCGTCGATGACGAGCAGCCAGTCCCCGCGGAAGTACTCCAGCAACGTCGGAGGGGGCATGCCCTCGGGGCGCTGCGTGAGGTGGCGGCTGTAGTTCTCGATGCCGTTGCAGAAGCCGAGCTGCTCGATCATCTCGAGGTCGAAGACCGTGCGCTGCTCCAGCCGCTGGGCCTCGAGGAGCAGGCCCTTCGTGCGGAATTCTTCGAGGCGCTCCTGGAGCTCCGTGCGGATCGACTCGACCGCGTGCTGCATCTTCTCCTTCGGCGTCACGTAGTGGCTCGCCGGGTAGATGCAGATCTTGTCGAGCTTGTTGATCTTCACCCCCCGGAGCGGGTCGATCTCGGAGAGGGCCTCGACCTCGTCCCCGAAGAGCTCGATGCGGTAGGCGCGCTCGCTCTCGTGGGCGGGGACGATCTCGATGACGTCCCCCCGGGCGCGGAACGTGCCGCGGTGCAGGTCCTGCTCGTTGCGCTGGTACTGGAGCTCGACGAGCCGGGAGAGGAGCTTGCGGCGGGGGATGGTGTCCCCGACCTCGATGGGGATGACCATGTCGTCGTACGCTTCGGGCGATCCGAGGCCGTAGATGCACGACACGGACGCGACGATGATCACGTCCTTCCGCTCGAGCAGCGACCGCGTGGCGCTGTGGCGCAGCTTGTCGATGTGCTCGTTGATGAGGCTGTCCTTCTCGATGTACGTGTCGGACGAGGGGACGTAGGCCTCGGGCTGGTAGTAGTCGAAGTAGCTGACGAAGTACTCGACCGCGTTGTCCGGGAAGAGCTGCTTCATCTCGCCGAAGAGCTGGGCGGCGAGCGTCTTGTTGTGGGCCATCAGCAGCGTCGGCCGCTGGTACGCCTGGATCACGTTGGCGATCGTGAAGGTCTTGCCCGTGCCGGTGGCACCGAGGAGCACCTGGTGGGGCAGGCCGGCCTTCAGACCGGCGACGAGCTGGGCGATGGCGGTGGGCTGATCGCCGGCGGGCGACATCTCGGTGGCGAGGCGGAAGGGAGGCATGCGGCCCGCTTAACACCCGAGGTGGACGGATGTTCAGTCGAGATCGAGCAGGTCCGCCAGGGAATGGGCGAGGGCGGCGCGGGGGAGCCACCGGTCGAGGGTCGCGACGTCGGCGCTTCGGATCCGCGCCACCTGGGCGTCGGAGGGGACGAGGCCGCGCGCGCCGAGCACGGCCAGCAACGCGACGATGCGACCGTGGGCCTCTCCGCGGGCCTCTCCGCGGGCCTCGCCGCGGGCCTCGCCGCAGGCCTCGCCTCGGGCCTCGCCTCGGGCCTCGAGGGCGCGAATGGCTGGGCTTCCTTTCGCCGCCAGCGCGGCGACGACGGCGTCGTCGCCGGCCGCGGCGTCCAGGAGCGCGCGCACCGGAAGCGGCCGAACGAAGCAGGGGTCGTCGATGGAAGCGCTGTCCGGGAGTGGGCTCCACGCGTCGGTGTCCTGCGACCACTCCACGACCCGCCGGTGCCGGACGACGATGCAGAACACCCGGCGAACGCCACGGCGTACCAGCTCGCGCGCCTTGTCACCCGCGGAGTCGAGCGGCTGGGTGGACGCCACTTCGAACGCCAGCTCCTCGAGCTTCCGGCCGCCGGTGGCGGGGTTGCGCTCGGCGGGGAAGACGCTGATGGCAGGGGCGAAGTCCGAGTCCTGGCTCGTGCGCGTGAGCATGTCGATCGCGCCGAGAAACCCGGCAGCGATGTGGGCGCCGACCACGTGGGCCGCGAAGAAGTGGCCCGTCGCGTGCGGCTCCTCGGCCGGCGGCGACATGAGCAGCTTCCCCCCGACGACCTCGGCGCGCGCGTCCTCGCGGACGAAATGGTCGTCGACGCGAGGGTGGTGGTCGGGCGCGGGCGTCTTCATGATTCACGGAGTGTAAACCCGACCACCCCCCACGTCACCCCGGCGCCACCTCCCCCTTCGGCCCCTCCCGCTCTGCCACCTCCTGCCCGCCCGTCCGCCATGCCTTCAGCCGCTTTCCCTGGTGCCCGCGGGTCGTGCCGCCGAAGCGCCACGCGAGGTCGACCGTGTTGAGGAGCCAGGCGCCCGGGACCGAGGAGACGCCGCCGCCGACGCGGAGGTCGACGTTGCGCCAGGAGAACTGCCACGCGATGCTCGCGGTGTAGCTGTCGCCGAGGGGGAGGTAGCCGGAGTCCTCGGTGACGAAGCGCTCGGCGTAGCCGGGGTAGCGGGTCCACGCCCAGATCACCGCCTGGCCCTGGAGCACGATGCTGTCGCGACGGTTGAGGCGGATGTCGGTGGCCGCACGCAACGTGACGGCCTCGGCGCGCACGACGTAGGCGAGGCGCTCCTCGAGGTAGTGGAGGGTCGCGTCGGAGGGGACGGCGACGCCGTAGGGGGCGACGCGCTCGGCGGTGTCGTCGAGGTCGGGCTGGCCGGCCGCGTTGCCGTAGATCCACTGGGCGCCCCCGTGGAGCGACCACGCCGGTGTCACGATCACGGACACGCAGCCGCCCGCCGTGACGTAGACCGCGCGCATCGTGTCGGTGCCCATGTGGCCGAGCGAGCCGTTGATGGCGCCGTCGAAATGGGTGCCGATTTGGAGCAGGTTCATCTTGAGCGCGATGTTCGGCATGCGCACGGCGTCGAGGACGGGCTGGGTCGACACCTGGACGCCGGGGAACACGGAGAAGCCGACGCTGTTGAGGCCGACGCGCACCTCGCCCCACTCGAGCGTGTACGCGGTGAAGTCGGTCTGGCCGCGGGGGTTCGGGGCCTGGCGCGCCCAGCCGGGGCGGGAGCCGTCCTCGGGCAACGCGAGCGGCGGCGGCGGCGGGAGCGCCCAGGGGTCCGAGGTGTCGACGGCGGGGAGCGCCTCGGCGGCGACGGCCGGCGCGAGGAGCGTGGCGAAGAGGAGCGAGAGCATGCCCACCCGTCGGACCGCGACGGGGCCGACCTGAGGGGGGAGGCTCAGAAATGCCCGATCCCCGGGGCGTTGCGGGGGTGGACCCCCTCACGGCGGCCTTGCCGGCCGCCTCCGGGGGCGGGCTGCGTCGCCTCCGGCCCTTGCCGGGCCGGGCGCTGCGAGTCTCGCGCACGCCGACTCCGGCGATCCCCGGGGCGTTGCGGGGGTGGACCCCCGCACGAGGGCCCGGGCGCCGTGGCGCCCGGGCCCGACCATCCAGACCGCCCCCGTCCGGATCCCGGCTACAATCGCGCGCATGCGCACCGCCCTCCTGCTCCTCGTCCTCCCGCTCGCGACCGTCGGCTGTACTCCCCTGGACACGGGCTTCCAGAAGCCCGACACCGACGAGCCCGTCGACACCGCGGACACGGACACCGACACCGAGCCGATCGACACGGCGGACACCGACGGGGACCTCGACGACGACGGCTTCACCCCCGAGGACGGGGACTGCGACGACGACAACATCCGCGTCTCGCCCGCCCGCGAGGAGGACGACAGCGACGGGCTCGACAACGACTGCGACGGGCGCGTGGACGAGGAGTGGTCGGGCTTCAGCGTCGGGCGCGTGGACGACAACGGCGCGGGCTCGATCATCGTGCTCGACACGATCGGCCGCGACGACGACACCGTGAACCTCTCCAACGGGTGCGTGCCGAGCTGGCTCGACCACTACGGCGAGGGCTGGGCGATCAGCAACGGCGGGGCGGCGGTGTCCGTGGTCGACGTGGCCGGGACGTGCACCGACCTCGCGGACTTCAGCGACACCGAGGTCTACGAGTACGGCGTGTGGGGCATCGCGACGATGCCGGACGGCTTCGGGCTCGACGGGATCGTGCTCGCCACGACGGTGACCTCGCTCGAGGGCGTCGCGGCCGACGGCACGGTGACCCAGCTGGCCAGCTGGGTGGTGGACTTCGAGGACATCGCGGCGCACGAGTTCGCCGCGGTGTCGGCGGCGGTCGACCCGGCCACCGGGCAGGTTGGGCTGTTCGACTACTTCGGCGGCTTCGGCACGTGGACGCCGGACGGCGGGTTGGTCGTGCACCGGAAGGGCGACTGGGAGAGCCCCACGCTCATGACCACCTCGGGCGCGCACCGCGACGGCGGCGGCTGGTACACGCAGGGCACGGACGCGACGACCGGCGCGATGGGGGTCTACCAGTTCGATCTCGACGCGGGCGACTGGGTGCTCATCGAGGGCTGGGCGGACGACACGTGGTCGCCGGCGCAGGTCGCCATCGACGGGGACAGCGGCGACTTCTACCTGACGGCGAACGTGAGCGGGATCTTCCCGTCGGTGTACCGGATCGTCGACGGATCGGGGTATGCGGCCGACTTCTTCCGGATCGAGACGGACTATGCGGGTTACTTCTACGGCATCGCCACGAACTACACCCATGGTGGATGACCCCCTGTTTCCGCTCTGGAGCGGAGACGTGGGGATCCGCCCGTTCCACGCCGACGAAGCCGCGGCGTTCGTGGAGGCGGTGCTCGAATCGATCCCGGAGCTCGCGCCGTGGATGCCCTGGGCGCACGCCGACTACAGCCTCGCGGAGGCGGAGGCGTGGATCGACGACACGCGCGGCTCGTTCGACGCCAACTCGAAGCACGAGTTCGCGATCGTGGACCGGGCGGACCGGCTCCTCGGCGGCGTGGGCGTGAACATGCGGAGCGACCTGCACCGCACGGCCAACCTCGGCTACTGGGTGCGCACCACGGCGGGGTCGCGGGGGATCGCGACCGCGGCGGCGCGCAGCGCGGCGATCTTCGGCTTCAAGGCGCTCCGGTTGCAACGCCTGGAGATCATCGTGGTGGTGGCGAACGCCGCGAGCCTGCGCGTGGCGGAGAAGCTCGGCGCGCGGCGCGAGGGCGTGCTCCGCAACCGCCTGCGCATCTACGACGAGCCGCTGGACGCCGTGATGCACTCGCTGGTGCCGGAGGACTACGGGCTGCGCTGCGAGTAGCGGCGGCCCGTGCGACAGCCGTGCCCCATCGCCCCCGGGATCCGCGCACCCCAACCCCGCCCGCCGGACGCGCGCCCGGGCCTCCCGATCGGGGCGGCGTCGAGCTCGTCGGCGGGCGCGCCGCCGTGGTACATCCCTTGCTGGGAGCGTGGTCGTGACCCTACGTTTCGAGAGCCTGCGCGGCCAGTCCACGGTGGAGCCGATGCTCGTGATGACGGGCATCGTCCTCACGCTCGTCCTCTCCGCGTACATCTGGGACGACCAGTTCCAGCGCCTCGTGTGGGCGATCGGCGAGTGGGTCGCCACGCGGATCGAGCTCCCGTGACGCGCCGCACCCGCCGCGGGCAATCGCTCGTCGAGTACGTGCTCGGCATCTCGGTCATCGCGATCGGGCTCGCCGCCGGCTTCGTCGCCTTCGGGGACGGCGTGCGCGACGTGTTCCACAACGTCCGCACCACCGTGCAGAAGCCGTACCCCTGATGGCGCCCTTCACCCCGCCGGACGTGGTCCTCGCCGTCCTCCTCGCCGGCGCGATGTGGACCGACTGGAAGACCGGCAAGATCAAGAACGTCCTGACCTTCCCGGTGATGGTCACGGGAGTCCTGATGGCGCCCTTGTTCGCCCCCCACTTCTACGACGGCGCCCTGGGCCTCCTCGCGGCGTTCGCGGCGGGCGTGGTGCTGTGGAAGTTCGGCGGCGCCTACCACCCCGGCGACGTGAAGCTCGTGATGGCCGCCGGCGCGCTGGTCGGTCCGGAGATGATCCTCCGCGCGATCCTGCTCGGCCTGCTCATCAACTTCCCGGTGGGGCTCGCCATGCTCATCGCGAAGGGGCGGCTGAAGAACTTCTTCCGCTTCTGGCTCAAGGGAGAGCGGGAGGTGACCACGAAGATGATCTTCGCGCTCGTGATCTCCGCCGGCGTGCTCGCCGCGCGGCTCCAGCCCTGGCCGAACCTCTGGGGGGCGAACCCGTGAGCGCCACCGTCGCCACCCTCGCGCCCAGCCCCCGCCGCCGCCGCCGCGGGCAGGCCACCACCGAGTACTTCCTGCTCGTCAGCGTGGCCGTCGTCGGGCTCGCCGTGGCCGCGTACGCGTTCATCCCCGGCTTCCAGGAGGGCGTGATCGGCCTCACCACCGACACGCGCACGTTGTTCGGCGCGGGGACGTCGAACGGGAGCAGCGACGCGCGGTAGCGTTTGCCCCGCCGCGCGCGGCGCCCCGTCGGCGTCCTGGCCTGCGGCCGCGCCCGAGATGTCGTAGAATCGCGCTCCCCGTCCCGTCGAGGCCCGTTTGAAGAACCCCCGCGCGTTCCTGTTCGCCCTGGTGGTCGCGCTCGTCGCGACCTTCGCGCAGTGCCGCTACGTGCACCAGCGCGAGCAGGACCTGCTCTTCGAGACCGCCCCGCTCATGACGCTCGTCGCCAAGCGCGACATCCTGAAGGACGTGAAGCTCGACGAGGACATGGTCGAGCTCATCGAGGTGCCGCGCCGCTGGCAGCAGCCGAAGGCGCTCGTCTCCACCGAGATGATCCGCGGCCAGATCAGCTCCGTCCCCATCCTCGCCGGCGAGCAGATCGTCGCGACCAAGCTGGTGACTGCTGAGCAGGCGGGCCTCGCGCTCTACGTGCAGAAGGGGCTCCGCGCCATCTCGCTCGACGTGTCCGTGTTCAACGCCGTCGGCGGGCACATCCGCCCGGGCAACCACGTCGACATCCTCGGCACCTTCGACTTCGGCAACGGCGAGAAGTCGGACATGCGCACGATCACCGTCATGCAGGACGTGTGGGTGCTCTCCGTGGTCGACGACATCGGGCGCATCACCACGCGCGACATCGTGACGATGCCCGCGGAGGGGCAGCCGATCGTGCAGGAGGACCCCGCGCCGTCCGAGATCCTGAGCGGGAGCGCCACGATCACCGTGGCGGTGCGCCCCGCCGAGGCCCAGAAGCTCGTGCTCGCGCAGCAGATCGGGGACCTCACGGTCAGCCTCCGCTCGATGTGGGAAGCGGGGGACCCCGTGCCGCTCGACCACGCCACCGTCGCCTCGACCCTCGGCATCGTCCAGCAGGTCCGGTACCGCTCGGGCCCCCGCTACCGCGTCATCGAAGGGGGTGGCTATTGAGCCCCCGCCTCCCGGCTTCGGGCCGCTTTGGCCCCCGCGCCGCCGTCGCCCTCGCGCTCCTCGCGCCGCTCGCCGCCGCCGCGCCCATCGCCGCGCGCCTCCTCGTGCCGACCACCCAGGCCGCCGAGGAGGTGGCCGACCAGGTCATCGTCCTCAATACGCAGCAGGCGATCGACATCCCGTACAGCTTCGGGGACGTGTCGGTCGGCTCCTCCGACATCGCCAAGGTCGTGCCGCTGCGGGAGGCCCGCCAGATCCTCGTCGCCGGCCGGGAGATCGGCACGACGAACCTCATCATCTACAACACGCGCGGCGCGCGGGTGGACGAGGTCGAGATCACCGTCATCCCGGCGAACCTCGCCAAGGTGATGAAGAACGTCCAGGCGCTCCTCGACGACATCGAGGGCCTCTCGTTCAAGATCATGAACGATCGCGTGTACATCCAGGGCGAGGTCAGCCTGGATGACGAGCTGGAGCGCGTCCAGGATCTCGACACGCGCGAGCCGCTCATCGAGTCGATGGTGACGCTCTCGCCGATCGCCCAGCGCCTGCTCGCGTCGCTCATCCAGAAGGAGATCGGCACCCCCGGCGTGAACGTGCGGCTCGTCGGCAAGAAGATCATGCTCGAGGGCGTGATCCACTCGGAGATGGCGAGCAAGCGGGCCGAGGCCATCGCGCGCGCCTACTACCCCGACGTCGTCAACGTCCTGGAGGTGCGCGAGGTCGACCGCATCCCCGGCCGCGCGGAGACGATCGTGATGGTCGTGCACTTCGTCGAGCTGACGAAGTCGCTGGTGACCTCGTGGGGCATCGAGTGGACGCCGCTGTCGGTGCAGGGTGGCCTGCAGTTCAGCTTCCTCCACGACTTCTACGACGCCGCCGCCGCCGAGGGCACCGCGGCCGCCACGATCACCTCGCTGTTGCCGCGGCTCGAGCGCGCGCGGCGGAGCGGCTACGCGCGGGTGCTCGAGAACCCGACCGTGTCGGTCAAGAGCGGGGACACCGCCCACATCTTCTCCGGCCAGCGCGTCCCGTTCGTGTTCATCGAGAACGGGTCGCAGACCGTCATCTTCGAGGACGTCGGCATCACCCTCGACGTGACCCCCTACGCCCAGGGCTCCGAGGTCGATCTCAACATCAGCGTCGAGGTGTCCTCCCTCGGCGAGGTCGGCACCAACGGCTACCCGGCCATCGACACCTCCGAGATCAAGACCTCGCAGTACGCCCGCGCCGGCGAGAGCATCGTCATCGGCGGCCTCCAGCGCGTGAGCGACCGCGTGGACTACAACCGGCTCCCCGAGAACGCGACCACGGCGTCCGAGGGCATCTTCAGCTTGTACAACGCCAAGGACTACAAGAAGCAGAAGCAGCAGTTCCTGGTGTTCGTCACGCCGCAGATCCACGAGTCCTCCTCGACCGCGAACCGCGAGATCCAGGAGAAGTTCAACCTCCTCGAGGTCCGGCAGTAGATGGCACCCGCCGCGGGATGCCGGGTGATCGCGGTCGGGGGGGCGCGCGACGGCGTCGGCAAGACGACGTTCGCGGTCAACCTCGCGCTGTCGTTCCTGAAGGAGACGCGGGAGCGCGTGCTCGTCATCGAGCTCGACCGCGCCGGCGCGGGCGACTGCGCGGCGCTGCTGGGGCTCACCGAGGTGCGGACCATCGCGGAGTTCGCGCCGTACCTGGGCCAGCTCACCTCGGAGACGGTGGGGCCCTACATCGCGGCCCACCCGGCCGGGCTCGGGCTTTTGCCGCTCGCCGCCACGCCCGAGGCCGCCGACAAGGTGCCGGTCGAGGCCGTGAAGCAGATGCTCGAGCTCTGCCTGCCGCTCGCCAGCTACATCATCGTGGACTGCGGCGCCGGCATCGATCCCTTCGGTGTGGCCGCCATGGAGCGCTCGAGCGGCATCTTCCTCGTCACGACGCCCGACTTCAACGTCCTCCAGGCCACCCGCCGCACGATCGACCAGCTCCAGCAGCTCCAGTTCCCGCAGCAGCTCGTGAAGGTCATCGTGAACCGGCTGGACGCGGGCGGGCCGATCACCAAGGAGCTCGTGCTGGGGCGGCTCGGCCGGCCCGTGCTCGTGACGCTCCCGAAGGACGACACCCTCACCGCCACCCACGCGGCCCGCGGCACCCCCTTCGTGCTCGACGCCCCGCGCGAGAAGCTCACCCGCCACTACGACGAGCTCGCGCGGCAGCTCGTCGAGAAGGGCGTGCTCGACCAGCTCGGCCAGCTCGAGCGGCCCCAGGACGTGGGCGTGGCCGACGCGCGGCGGCAGCTCGTGGCCGACAACAAGGCCAAGGAGGTCGCCGGGTGGATGAAGTCGCGCGGTGGGCGCGGCGGGGCGCGCAAGGGCGAGATCGACCAGCGCACGGCGCTGAAGATGCTCATCCACAAGCGCCTGGTCGAGGTGCTCGACCTGAAGCGGCTCGACCGCGAGCTCGCGAACAACCAGGACCGCGACAAGGTGCTGCGCGAGCGCGCCGAGGTCGCGATCTCGCGGGTGCTCGACGAGGAGGGCGGCACCATCACCGACCGCGCCGATCGCCAGCGCATCGTGAAGGAGGTCCTCGACGAGGCCCTGGGGCTCGGCCCCCTGGAGGATCTGCTCGCGGATGACCGCGTCACCGAAGTGATGGTCAACGGCCGCGACAACGTGTTCGTCGAGATGGGCGGCAAGCTCACGAAGACCAACCTCTCGTTCACCGACGATCAGCAGCTCCTCGCGGTCATCGAGCGCATCGTCCAGCCGCTCGGCCGCCGCGTGGACGAGAAGTCCCCGATGGTCGACGCCCGCCTCCCCGACGGGAGCCGCGTCAACGCCGTCATCCCGCCGCTCGCGATCGACGGGCCCTCGATCACGATCCGAAAGTTCGCGAAGGAGCCCTTCAAGGTCTCCGATCTCGTCAAGTTCGGCGCGTTCACGCCCGAGCTCGCCGACATCCTGCGCGCGTGCGTCGAGGCGCGGCTCAACATCCTCATCTCCGGCGGCACCGGCTCCGGCAAGACCACGCTGCTGAACGTGTTGTCGAGCTTCATCCCGCCGGACGAGCGCATCGTCACCGTCGAGGACGCCGCGGAGCTCCAGCTCAAACAGCCCCACGTCGTGCGCATGGAGTCCCGCCCGCCCAACATCGAGGGCATCGGCGAGGTCAAGATCCGCGACCTCGTGAAGAACTGCCTGCGCATGCGGCCCGACCGCATCGTCGTCGGCGAGTGCCGCGGCGCCGAGGCGCTCGACATGCTCCAGGCGATGAACACCGGCCACGACGGCTCGCTCACGACGGTGCACTCGAACTCCCCGCGCGACGCCATCTCGCGCCTGGAGACCCTCGTGATGTTCGCCGGCCTCGACCTCCCGAGCCGCGCCATCCGCGAGCAGATCGCGAGCGCCGTCCACATCATCGTGCAGACGACCCGCCTCTCCGACGGCTCGCGCAAGGTGATCGCCGTGGCGGAGGTGACCGGCATGGAGGCCAACACCATCACGCTGCAGGACATCTACACCTTCAAGCAGACCGGGTTGGATGCCAACCGGAAGGTGATGGGTTCGCACGCGGCCACGGGGTTCGTCCCCAAGTTCGTGAGCAAGCTCGAGGCCCTCGGCATCGACCTCCCACGTGGCATCTTCGCCGCCGCGCCCCCGCCCACCGGCCAGCCGGCCCCGGGCGGCCACGGCGGCACGGGGGGCCTCGGCAACGCGCCCATCCCCCGCGGTCGGGCCTGATGCTCCCGCAGATCTGGGACCTCCTCACCGCGTTCCGCCTGGTGTTCGTACTGGCGGGCGTCGCGGCGTGGCTGTTCGTCGGCTGGTACGCCGCACCCTGGTTCGGCGCGCGCTTCGAGGCTGCCACCTCCGGCTACGTCCGGTGGATGCAGGGCCAGTTCGACCGGATGTTCCTGCAGATCCCCGCGAGCTGGTGTGTCGCGGCCATCGTCGGCTCCGTGTTGGCGTTCGGCACCGCCGGTTGGTTCCTCACCACTGGCATCCCCTACACCCCGTGGGGCTACCACGTCATCCGCGTGATGGTCATCGGCGTCCTGATCGTCGGCCCGTTCGGCCTCCCGGTGGGCTACCAACTGCCACGGTACGTGGTCGAGACGATGTGGGACAACCGCATCGCCCGCTTCGAGGATCAGCTCCTCGACGCGCTCGCCTTCATGTCCAACGGCTTGAAGTCCGGCCTCTCGCTTCTCCAGGCGATGGACATGGTGCGCGAGGAATTGCCCGATCCGATCTCGCAGGAATTCGCGCTCATGCTCAACGAGCAGCGCCTCGGCGTGCCGTTGGAGGACGCCCTGCTCGCGCTCGAGAAGCGCATCGGGACCGAGGACATCCAGATCATCGTCACGAGCATCAACATCCTGCGCCAGTCCGGCGGAAACCTGTCGGAGACCTTCGACACCGTCGCGCACACCATCCGCGAGCGCAAGAAGGTGCAGGGCCGCATCCAGAGCCTGACCGCCCAGGGCATCGCCCAGGGTGTCATCATCGTGTTCATGCCGTTCGTGCTGGCGTTCATCCTGTGGATGATGGATCCCCAGCTCATCTCCCGGCTCTGGACCACCTGGCTTGGGTGGGTGTTCATCTTCGTGATGTTGACGCTCCAGGCGGTCGGGGCGTGGATGATCAAGCGCATTGTAAAGGTGCAGGTGTAACCATGCCGACCACGCACGACGGGATCTCCTGCACCCTCCGCCCCGACCCCCTCTGGATCGGCATCGGGCTCGCCCTCCTCGCCGGCGCGGCCTGGTTTGGGTACACCGGCGTCTACGCAGCGGCCGCCGGCCTCGGCGTGGTCGGGCTCCTCGTGCTCGTGAACCAGAAGGGCAGCCGGCGCATCCGTGTCATCGCCAGCAAGCTGGTGGTCGAGGACGAGCGGCTCCTCCGCAACCTGCTCATCGGGCCCAAGCGCTCGCGGATCGAGTGGGCGAAGGTGCGGGCGGTGCGGATCGAGCGCGGTAGCCTCAAGTTGGAGACGGACGGGGCGCCGTTCGTGACGGGGCAGGGGGCCTCCGACGAGGATCTCGTGGGGCTGAAGGCCCGCGTCGAGGCCGCCATCGCGAAGGAGCGGGCGGAGGCGTAGGGCGCCCCGCCGCCCGAAGACGGGCGTCGGCGGGTGCCCTCCAGGGTCGGGCTCCGCCCTCCGTCGGCGCGCCGCGCGCACGCCGACCGCCGCGGGCTGTCACGACGGCGTGGCCTCCGGCCTCGGGAGCAGGCGCGCCCGCGGCGCCTTCCGGTCCCCCTGGCGCACAGGAGCACCCCGGGTCAGGTCCCCAACGTCTTGCGCCACGCCGCCCGCAGCGCAGCGCGCCCCTCCGGATACCGCTCGGCGTGGAACTCCGCCCCGGTGACCCGGTCCGTGCGGAAGTGGCGGAAGCCCTGGCGCAGCTCGCACCACCCGACGAGGATCCGCACGGTGTCCATGTACCCGACGGTGACCGGCCAGATGACCCGCTCGCTCTCGCGCCCGGACTCGTCGCGGTAGCGGAGGGTGATCTTGCGGCTGGCGTGGATCTGCGTGCGCACGCGCGCCAGGTCCAGGCCGTCGGGCGGTGCGTTCCACACCGGCGGCGCCGCGCTCGCCGGCTCAAGGACGTGGGGGCGGAGGCGCTCGGGCACGGCGGCGCCGATCTTGGCGATGAGATCCTGCGCGGCCTTCGCGAGCGCCGGGTCGGCGCGGCGGGCAACCCACTGGGCGCCGAGCACGGCGACCTCGATCTCGTCGACCGTCAGCATCAGCGGCGGCAGGTCGTAGCCGCCCTCCAGCACGTAGCCGACGCCGGCCTCGCCGCGGATCGGCACGTCCTGGGCGAGCAGATCCGCGATGTCCCGGTAGACCGTGCGCTTCGAGGTCTGGAGCTCGGCGGCGATCGCCTCGGCGGTGTGCGGGGCCCGGCCGCGGCGCAGGATCTGGATGATCTGGAAGAGGCGGTCCGCGCGGCGCATGCCAGCCCGGTAACCGCCGCTTTCTCGGGCTGCTGCCAGGCTGCTGCCACCACGCTGGCAGCAGGGGGTCCGTAGATTGGGCTCACGTCTCCCGGAGAACGTTCATGACCCAACCGACCCGCCCCGTCCAGACCGCCCCCATCACGCTCTACAGCAGCGGCGCCCAATTCGGCCTCCCCGAGGCCAGCCCCTATGTCACCAAGACCGAGGTCCAACTCAACATGGCGTGCCTCGCCTATCGGAAGGAGGGGGCCACCCCGGACAAGTCGCCCAAGGGGCAGCTCCCGTTCATTGAGGACGACGGCCTGGTCATCGCCGACTCGACGTTCATCCGCGCGCATCTCGAGCGGAAGTACCACGTGGATCTCGACGCCGGGCTCGACCCCCGCCAGCGCGCCGAGGCCTGGGCGATCGAGCGCATGGTGGAGAACCACCTTGGGTGGACGTGCACCCACGCACGCTGGATGCTTCCCGAGAACTTCGAGAAGGGCCCGGCCCACTTCTTCGACCGCGCGCCCGATCCGGTCCGTGCGAAGCTCCGCGAGGATGTCCTCGGCCGGGTGTCGGCCAACCTGAGGTCGGTCGGCATCGGCCGGCACGCGCCCGACGAAATCGTGGAGCTGGGGGGCCGCTCGCTCGACGCGCTCGCCGTGCTCCTCGAGGACAAGCCCTACCTGTTCGGCGAGACCCCGGTCGGCGTCGACGCCACCACCTTCGGCGCGCTCGCGGGGCTGCTCACGCCCTTCTTCGACTCGCCGCTCCGGCGTCGCGCGGCCGCCTCCCCGACGCTCACCGCCTACGTCGACCGCATGATGGCGCGCTACTACCCCGACCACGCCTGGGCGCCGCTGGCGTAGCGTGCTTGTGGGCGGCGCGGGTCACGCCCGCGCCGCCTCCCGCGCCGCCTCCCGC
>JAUXTN010000025.1 GCA_030684355.1 Pseudomonadota bacterium | reverse complement strand
TGGAGCGGCCCGTGGCGCAGAGAACCGCGTCCAGGGGCCCGAGCCGGTTCCCCCCGGACGGGGCCCCACCGGCCCACCCTGGCCGCACTGCGCCACGGACCGCCCCATCGGGGCCTCCCGTTGCTCCACAGACTCCCTTCTCGGGGGGGATTGCTTCACAGGCTCGTTGCGGGGGGCCATGCCCCCCGCCCCAGGATCTACCTGCCGATTACCGAGGCGGCGGCGGCGGCGGACCACCGCCCAGGAGCCCGGCGATCTCGGGCACCTCGCGGGCGTCCTTCCAGCTCGCGAACCCGTCCTTCCAGACGAGGTGGCGGCCGGCGGGATCGTCCTTCACGCGCTGCGCGATGTCGGCGGCCCCAAAGGTGGCCGAGGCGCCGTCCGGGCCGGCGTAGTGGAACACCGCGGCGGTCGGCACCGGCGGGGGGGTCGGCGGCAGCAGCGAGCTTACCTCGGGGACCTCGGTCCAGGCCTTCCAGCCCGGCCAGCCCGCGGCCCACACGTTGTGGACACCCCCGCGGTTCTGCTGCACCAACGCGGCGATCTCGCGTGCGGTGTGCTCGCCCTGGCCGCCCGCGCCGTTGTAGTGGTAGCGGACATCGGCCTGGGGGGGCGGCGGCGGCGTGGAGAGGCCGCCGTGCGGGTTGAACGTGCCCGGGCCCTGCTGGGCGCGCCCAAGCTGGTTCCCCATGGCGCTGCCCATGGCGAGGCCGAGGCCGGCGTCGAGCATGGGGTTGCCGCCACCGGGACGGCCCGCGGCCTGCTCCATGGCGTTGGCGGCCTGGAACTGGGTGTACGCGTTCATGTCGCCCACGAGCGCCATCGAGGACCGCTTGTCGAGCATCTTCTCGACCTCGGCGGGCACCGAGATGTTCTCCACCACGAAGTCCGTCAGGGTGATGCCGTAGTTCTCCTGGAACCAGCCGTTGAGGCGCTGGCGGAGGGCATCCCCGAGGTCCATGTACTGGGAGATCAGGTCCAACGCGGGGATCTTGGACTCGCCGATCGTGTCCGCGAGCGCGCTCACGAGCTTGCGCTTGAGCTGGCCGTTGATCTCGTCCGTCGTGTACAGGCCGGCGGTGCCGACGACCTCGCGGATGAACGCGGCGGGGTCCGTGATGCGGTAGGCGAAGACGCCGAACGCGCGGATGCGCACCGCACCCAGGTCCTTGTCACGGAGCATGAGCGGGTTGGCGGTGCCCCACTTCTGGTCCGTGAACTGGCGCGTGGAGATGAAGTAGACATCCCCCTTGTAGGGCATGTTCAGCCCGTACTTGATGCTCTCGAAGAAGCCGGTGATGGCCTTCGTGCGCGTGGAGAGCTCGTAGGTGCCGGGCCCGAACACGTCGGACAGGCGACCCTCGGCGACGAACACCGCGGCCTGGCCCTCCCGCACCACGAGCTTTCCGCCGTCCTGGATCGCCTGGTTGAAGATCGGGAAGCGGTACACGAGGGTGTTCTTCGAGTCGTCCATCCACTGGATGACATCGAGGAATTGCGCCTTGGCGTGGGTGGAGAGAGTGTCCCAGAGACCCATAGCTAAACCTCCGCGGGGGATGCAGACAGTAGCAGATACACACGCCGTGTTCGGGGACAAGCACCCGGAGGTCACGACCCCTCGCCGGGCCTCGTTCAGCGACCCGACGGGGCCCCGGCGTCAGGCGCGGACGCGGCGCCGGCGTTGCTCTTCAGCCGCTCCAACAGCGGGCCGGCGAGGAAGGTCGCCATCTCCCGGAGCTGGTCCGGGGTGTCGCGACCGTTGAGCACGAGGAAGTAGAGCGGAGCGGCCTCGCGTTCCCGACCGCGCCGTCGCAGGAGGTCCGCGAGCTGGTAGGTCACCCGGGTCTTCTCGTCGGGCGAGAGCTCGCCGCGCAGGGCCGCGGTGAAGTGCGCGATGACCTCGTCCTGGAGGGCGGGCTCGATCTCGCGGGTGATGCGTCGGAACCGCGCGATGGCCTCTACCTCCGCGGGGGTCAGCGCCCCGGCGGCCTCGAAGCTCGAGAGCAGGCTGTCGCGCTCGTCGGCCCACCCGCCGCGGTGCGCGATCCGCGCGAGGTTGTAGAGCACCTTCTTCCGGTCGGCGACGGAGAGCGGCTTCTTCAGCTCCTCCCAGCCCGCGTCGAGCAGCGCGCGCGCCTGCGCCGGCCCGGCGAGCCCGGCGTAGAAGCCCACGGCCTCGTCCCGCGCGGCCCAGCTCGCCTCCAGCAGGAGCCCGCCGAGGAAGCGGTCGTCCTTGCCGAGCGCGGCGTAGAGCGCGGCCGCCACCCGGTAGCGCTCCCAGAGGGTCGCCGCCTTGGGGTCCGCCACGCCCGTGACGGCGGCGGGGAGCGCCGCGGCGACCTTCTGGCGGTCGGCGGCGTTGAGCTCGAGGAGGTCGGAGCCGTAGAGCGAGAGCAGGTTGTCCGAACAGGTGGCGAGCTGGTAGGCGCGCCACTGGCCGCCGCTGGAGTAGGACGCGAGGTCCGAGTCGTATCCACCCGCGGCGTTGCTGCTGATCTTCTCGTAGACCCGCACGGTGCCGATGCCGACGGGGCAGGGGCCGTCACGCGCCTCGACCTGGATGGCCGATGCGCGGCCGATGAGGAGGAGCACGAAGAACATCATGGGCGGAACAGCGCTCCGAGCAGGCCCCGTGCCTCTCCGCGGCGTCGGACGACGAGCACCGGCCGCGGGCTCCGGCCGGCGAGGCGCTCGGCGGTGCTCCCGAGGAACACGGCCGCGAGCGCGGTCAGTCCCCGCGAGCCGACCGCGAGCAGATCGAACTCGGCGGCAACGCCGAGGAGCACGTCCGCGGGCGAGCCGCCGGCGCGGGCGATGAGGCGCGGGACGGGGAGATCGCGCTCGGCGAGGACCGACCGGAAGTGGGCCTCGATGGCCTCGACGGCGGCCTCGGGATCGGCGGGGGCGTCGTCGGGGGCGAGCGCGGCGACGGCCACGACCTCGTCGTAGAGGCCCCGCACGAAGGCGAGGGTCTCGAGCGCGGAGGGGGAGAGGTCCATGCCGACCGCGGCGCGTCCGAAGCCGAGCGAGGCGCCGAGGGGCACGATGAGCACCGGGCACCCCGCCGAGCGGAGGAGCGCGCGCCCGTGCGGGCCCCAGGCGGGCGCACCGTCCACCGTGACGCTGCGACCGACGATGAGGAGCCCGGCGTCGACCTCCGCGAGCACGGCGGGCGCGACCTCGTCGATCGCGCCGACGACCACCCGCGCCGCCGCGGGCACGCCGAGCCGCGCGACGCACGCGTCCACCGCGGCCGCCGCGGTCGCCGACGCGCGCGGGAGGACATGCAGGAGCGTCACCTCGCAGGGGCGCCGCGCGGACAGGGCGTCCACCGCGCCGAGCACGGCGGCGTCCCGATCGTCGAGCGCCAGCGTGGCCACCACGCGCAGGGGGGCGGACAGCGTCATCGGCCGCCCTCCGGCAGGTCGCGGGTGTGCCGGCGGCCCACCTTCGCGAAGCGCGTGACGATGGCGCGCAGCCGCTCGAGCTGCTCGTAGGTGCGCTGCAAGCGGCCCAGGACGGGCGCGTCGAGGGCCGGCTCGAGCAGGAGCATCTCCACGTTGCCCATCGCCGCCGTCAGCGGCTGGGCCATCTCGTGGACGGCCGTCGAGACCGCCGCGATCCCCGCGGCCCGGCGCTCCACGGCCTCGACCTGCACCGCGGCGTCCTCCAGCCGCTTCCCGAGCGCGATGTGCTCCCGACGGTCCTCGAACACCCCGACGGTCGCCATCTCGGCGCCCTGGTCGTCGCGGAGGAGCGCCGCGGTCAGCCGCACCGGGATGAGCTCGCCGTTGCGGGCCCGCAGCGTCACGTCGAGCTGCTCGTCGCCCGTGGCGCCCTCGGCCACGCGCGCCCGGAGCCGCCGCAGCACCCGCCGGGCGTCCTCGGCGTGGTGGTAGATGTCGGTCACGTGCAGGTGGCCGCACGCCTCGGTCGCCGGGTACCCGAGGACGGCGACCGCCCCCGGATTGAAGAGGATGACGCGCCCCTGCACGTCCGCCACGATCACCGGAGAGGGCACCACGGAGACCAGCCGCTCGAAGAGGTCGTTCGGGAGAGGCATCTGGTTGCCTATCCCGCCCCGTCCGACCCGGATCCGCCCGAAGCGGTCGACCACGCGGCGAGCGCGGCGCCGCGCACCAGGGCGACGGGGACCCCCGCGGCGAGGGCCAGGGCGGCGCAGTCCTCGTGCTCGGGCGCCGCGTGCACGACGCGCCCGTCCCGCTCGGCGATCTTCACGCGCACGGTGCCGAAGGGGGTCTGCACCGGGACGAGGCGGCGGGCGGCGACCTCCCGCGCGTGCACCGACCAGCGGTAGCCGAGCGTCCCGGCGTGGCGGATGAGGGCGTCCCCCACCGCGACCCGCGCCGAAGGGGCGGCGAGCGCCGTGATGGCGAGCGCGGGCCGGCCCTTCTTCATCGTCACCGGCGCGACGTAGGCGTCCACCGCGCCCGCGGCGAAGAGCGCCTCGATGAGCCCCGGGACGGACTCGCCGGTGAGGTCGTCCACCTGCGCGCGGAGCTCGACGACCTCGTCCACCGCGCCGGCCTCTCCCTGGCCGAGCACGGCCCGGACGACATTCGCGTGGGTCGAGGGGTTGCGGGTGCCCGCGCCGTACCCGACGCAATCGACCCGCATGGCGGGCATGTGGCCGGGGCGGGCGAGGGCCGCCACGAGCGCCGCACCCGTGGGCGTGACCAGCTCGCCCGCGAACGGGAAGGGCACGACCGGGAAGCCGCGGAGCACCTCGACCGTGGCCGGGACCGGCACCGGGAGGAGCCCGTGGGCGGTGCGCACCTGGCCGTGGCCCATGGGGAGCGGCGAGGCCACGATCTCGTCCACCTCCAGGCACTCCATCGCGGCGCAGGCGGCGACGATGTCCACGATGGAGTCGACCGCGCCGACCTCGTGGAACGCCACGTCCTCGACCGGGGTGCCGTGCACGCGCGCCTCGGCCTCGGCGAGGATGGCGAAGGTCGCGAGCGATCGGGCGCGCACCCGCGGCCGGATCCGCGCCTGTTCGAGCATGCGGCGGATCGTCCGCCAGGTGCGCGGCGGCTGGCCCACCCACGGATCGGCATCGACGGCGCCCCCGTCGTGCGTGTGCCCATGTCCGTGCCCGTGATCATGGTGATGCGCATGCCCGTGATCGTGCGCATCCCCCTCCCCCTCCGCCGGCGGCGTGCCGGTCGGCTCGACCACGAAGCGCGTCGCGGCGTAGGCCCCCCGGTGGACGGCCTCGATCCGCGCGGTCCACCCCCACACGGGCAGCGCGCGGACCTCGGCGAGCACGTCGTCGAGCGGGGCGCCGGCATGCACGAGCGCGGCCACCGTCATGTCCCCGGCGATGCCCGCGAAACAGTCGAGGAACAGGATCCGGCCCACCTAGCGGACCAGGTCGAGCTGGTTGATGAGCGAGGCCTGGTAGGCGGCACCGAACCCATTGTCGATGTTGACCACGGTGACACCCGGCGAGCACGCGTTGAGCATCGTGAGCAGCGCCGCCACCCCGCCGAAGCTGGCGCCGTAGCCGACGCTCGTCGGCACCGCGATGACGGGCACGCGGACGAGCCCGGCGACCACGCCCGGGAGCGCGCCGTCCATCCCCGCGACCACGATGATGACGCGCATGCCGCGGAGCAGCTCGATCTGGTCGAGCACCCGGTGGATGCCGGCCACGCCCACGTCGTTGACGCGCACGACGTGGTTTCCGAGCGCCTCGGCGACGACCGCGGCCTCCTCGGACACACGGATGTCGCTCGTGCCGGCGCTCACCACGGCGATGCGCCCCACGAGCTCGGGGGCCGCGTTCACGCGGGAGACGAGCACCTGGGCCTCGGCCGACCACCGCAGCGCCCGGTGGGAGAGGCTCGCCACGACCTCCGCCGTCTTCTCCGCGGAGATGCGCGTGACGAGGCCGTCCTGCCCACGTTCGTGCAGGGCCTCCAGGATCCCCACGATCTGGATGGCGGTCTTCCCCGAGGCGTAGATCACCTCGGGGATGCCCGTGCGCAAGGCCCGGTGCACGTCCACCGTGGCGTAGGCGAGCGTCACCGCCGCGACCGAGAGGCGCTCGACCGCGACCTCCACGTCCGTCCGGCCGTTTCGTACGGCGTCCAACAGCTCCAGTACGGCCACGCGATCCACGGCAACCCTCTCGCCGTCATATACCCTGTGTGTCGCGTGATGCTGCCGCTCCTCGCCCTCTTCGCCCCGCCCGCGCTCGCCGGGGACCAGGCCCTCTACGATCGGGCGCTACAGCTCATCGACGACCACTACCTGCGCCCGGAGACCCTCTCCGGCGCCCAGATGCTCGCCGGCGCGGCCGATCAATTGGAGACGCGGGTGGAGTGGCTCCTCACCGACTCCGCGGGGGGCGTCGTCACCCTGCGGGACGGCCAGGGGGACTGGACCGCGACAATCGAGCTCGGCGGCGGCGCGCTCGCCCCGGCGCTCGCCCGGCTTGAGGACGCCGTCCGCGACTCCGGCCTGCCGCTGGACCCCGAGCTCGATCTGCGGGTGGAGATCCTCCGGGGCGCGGTGAAGTCGCTCGATCGGCACTCGGTCGTGCTCCACGCGGACGGCCTCGAGCGCTTCGACGAGCGGCTCTCCGGCACGCTCTCCGGGGTGGGCGCCACCATCACCCTCGGTGACGACGGCCTCTACGTGCGGGACCTCGTCGCAGGCGGGCCGGCCGAGCGGGGCGGGCTCCAGCCACCGGACCGCCTCGTGACGATCGACGGCGTCTCGACCGTCGGCATGGTGCCTGGGGACGCCACGGATCGCATCCGCGGCCCCGTCGGCACCTCGGTGGTGCTCGGCGTGTCGCGGGCGGGAAAGCCGCTCACCTTCACCCTCCGGCGCGAGGAGCTGACGATCCGCAACGTGGAGGCCTCCCGTGGCCCGCACGGGGTCGGCGTCGTCACCATCAACCACTTCTCGGAGCAGACGCGCACCTACCTGATGGAGGCCCTCGCCGAGCTCTCGGAGGGCGGCGGCCTCGACAAGGGGCTCATCATCGACCTGCGCGGGAACACCGGCGGCTCGCTCATCCAGTCGGCGCAGGCGGCGGACACGTTCCTCCAGGCCGGGCTCATCGTGAGCACGGTGGGCCGCGGCGGCGCGCCGGTCCAGGGGCTCGTGCCGCGGCTGGAGGCCCACCCCGAGAGCCCCGGCTACACGATGCCGATCGCGGTGCTGATGGACCACCAGACGGCGTCGGGCTCGGAGATCCTCGCCGGGGCGCTCGGCCGCCTCGATCGCGCCATCCTCGTGGGGACCAACTCGTTCGGCAAGGGCACGGTCCAGAAGGTCTACCAGCTCGATCCCGCCATCAAGCTGAAGCTGACGGTGGCGGAGTACCTGCTCGACGGGGGAACCCGGGTGGCGGACGTCGGGCTCGCGCCGGACATCGCCCTGGAGCAGGTCCGCTTCGAGGACGGCGACGCCTGGTACCCCGCGCCGGTCCGCGAGCGCCGACGCCTCCGGCCCGGCACCCCCATCCTCCGCTACACCGCGGGGGAGGACCGCCCGATGGAGGTGGCGGCCACGATCGTGGCCGCCGCGAGCCTCGGGACGCGCCAGGACCTCCTCGACGCGGCCCGGCGACTGGAGCCCACGCTCACCGCGGCGGAAGACGCCCAGGTGGCCGCCGCCTTCAAGGAGCGCGGCATCGACTGGGCGGCGGCGCCCGCGCCGCTGGACACCGAGCCGGTGGTGGAGGTGCGCTGGAGCTTCTCCACGACGCCGACCGCCGGGCAGCCCACCGAGATCGTCGCCACCGTCACGAACCGGGGCCCGACGCTCTACCGCGCGGCCCTGCGGCTCGAATCGGTGAACCCGACGTGGGACGACCTCGTCCTCCCCATCGGCCGGCTCGACCGCGGGGTGTCCCGCACCGGCACCGTCACCGTGCCGCTCGAACGCGGCCTCCCGACCCGCACCGATCGCGTCGGCGTCGCGTTGGAGGCCGACGGCATCGCGCCGCGCCCGCTCTTGCCGCGAGAGGTCACCATCGCCGGCGAGCCGCTCCCGGCCCTCGCCGTGACCGCGCGCGCCCTGCCTTCGGGCACGGTGGGCGAGCTGCGGATCGTGCTGGACGTGGAGAACCGGTCCGAACGCTTCCTCCCGGCGCTCCAGGCGCGGGTCGCCTTCCCCGACGTCGACGGCATCGAGCTGGTGGACGCCGTGAGCGACGACGTCTCCGTGGCCGCCCGGGGCTCGGCGCGACTGGAGCTCCGCGTGCGCGTCGGCGCCACGTGGCAGGGAGACACCCTCCCCCTCGACGTGACCGTCACCGGCGAGCGGCAGCGCCTCGCCGAGTGGGAGCTCGCGATCCCGCGCGGCGGCGCGCCCGTTCGCGTGGAAGCGCCGACCCTCACGGTCGACGTGCCGCCCACCATCCTCCCGACGGGCACGACCCGCTTGCGCGTGCGCGCGTGGGACGACCGCGGGCTCGACCATGTCGTCGTCTACGCGGGCCCCGAGACGATGAACCGCGCGCGGGCCACGCCGCTCCTCGAGCACGACCGCGAGAAGGTCACGTGGCGCGCGGTGACGGGGCGGAAGGCGGAGCTCGATCTCACCGTACCGGTCGTCGCCGGCACCAACCGCTACGTCATCGTCGCGGAGGACCGCGCGGGCCTGCGTACCCAGCGCGACCTCTACATCCTCGGAGACGACGGCGGCGCCGGAGTGACGGAGCTGCCGGACCAGCCCAGCGAGTAGCCAGGCGACTAGAGCTGGGCGATCCCCACGGCAACGTCGGTGGCGCCGACCGCGCCGTACATCACGTGCCCGCCGCTCACCCACACCGACACGTCTTCCACCGCGAACGGCGTGACGAGCTGGATCGTGGTGAAGCCGCCCATCGCCGTGCCCCACGCGAGGTGGGCCTCGCCGCCCGCGGTCGTGTACGCGACGTAGTAGGTGCCGCCGGCATCCTGGTACACGTCGGTCTCGAGCGGCACCACGCCGGCCACGATGGAGGTCGCGGAGCCGGTGGCGTCGAGCAGCACGACGGCGTCGCTGGTGGCGTCCGCCATGACGAGCACGCGGTCGGTCCAGTCCGCCGGGATGTCGAGGTCGAGCGGCGCGTAGGCGCTGGTGAGCTCGACGCCGGTGAAGATGGGGTCCTCGGAGGCGCCGTCGAACGCGTAGTCCCAGATGCCGCCGCGCTCGGAGGTGTAGATGTGGGCCTCGCCGTAGTGGAGGTCGACCGCGCAGTCGGCGGCACCCACGGCGGCGGTCTCCACGTCGGCCGCGAAGCCGCCGGAGAACGTGGACGGGACGCGCACGTACTGGAGCACCTCGGTGTCGTCGTCACAGGCGACGGCGTGGAGGGCCCCCGTGGAGTCGAGCGCGATGGAGATGTCGTCGTACGCGGCGTAGCCGTCCGTGCCGTTCGCGTTCGCGGCGAAGCGGGAGCCGGTGTCGACGTCGTAGCGCACGAGCCGGAGGGCGCGGTGATCCGTGTAGTCCAGGCTCACGACGCCGTAGAGGTAGTCGTCGCTCGCGATGAAGCCCTGGCCCGCCCCGAGCACGTAGTCCGCCGAGTTGGTCGTGCTCGCGCTCCACGCGGCGACCCCGTCGCGCCCGTCGCTCACGTCGCTGTTGAACCAGAGCAGGGCCACCGCGCTGTCGTAGTAGAGCGTCGAGCCCGTGTCGATCTGCGTCGCGGCGATGGAGAGGTACACGCGGTCGGTCGACTCGTCGAATACCGGCGAGTGCGGGTCCTCCCACGCGAACCCGGAGATGGACTCCAGCGCGAAGGTGTCGTTGCCGCCGTCGCAATCGGAGTCGTCGGTGTCGGCGAGGATCTCCAGGCCGCCGGGGAAGATGGAGTCGTCGCCGTCGTCGCAGTCGTCGCCGCCCCCGCGCGGATCGCGCGGATCCGAGAACCCGTCGAGATCCTGGTCGAAGTCGTCGTCCCCGGCGCAGTCGCTGTCGATGTCGTCGTACCAGTCGTCCGCGGCGGCCGGGTTGATGCCGCCGTCGAGGTCGTCGCAGTCACCGTTCGGGAGGTTGCCGCTCCCGGAGACGTAGGTGGTCGGCGCGTAGACGGGGAACCACTCGTCGGGGATGAAGCGGTCCCCGTCCTGGTCGTAGTCGTCCTCGCCGCCGCAGTCGCTGTCGACGCCGTCGTACCAATCGTCGCGCGCGCCGGGGGCCACGGTCGGGAGCAGGTCGTCGCAGTCGCCGCCGGGGAGCACGCCGCTGCCGGTCACGTAGGTGGTCGGGAGGCCGAGATCGGCGTCGCGCACGAAGCCGTCGGCGTCCTGGTCGTAGTCGTCCGCGCCGTCACAGTCCTGGTCCTTTCCGTCGTACCAGGTGTCCGGCTGCTGCGGGCTCACGAGGGGCTCGGCGTCGTCGCAGTCGTTCCCGGGCAGCGCGCCCGAGCCCGGCACGCCGGCGGTCTCGCGGCCGACGTGCTCGGTGGGGACGTACCCATCGAGGTCGGCGTCGAAGTCGTCGCCGCCGTCGCAGCGCTGATCGATGCCGTCGTACCAGACCTCGATGACGGCCGGGGAGATGCTGGCGTCGTGATCGTTGCAATCGTTCGCCGCGGCCACGCCGTCGGCGTCATCGTCGACTTCGAGCAGGCGCTTCTCGAAGTCGCCCGCCCCGACCCAGGAGCAGGCCCCGAGGCCGAGGAGAAGGAGCAGGGCAGGACGGAGACTCATCACGTACGTCGCCTCGAAGCGATCACGATACCACGGGCGACCGGCGGAGCCAGAACAGCCACTCGCGGTTGCCCGCCTTCGCGCCGAGCACGGGGCTCTCCATCGAGCCTTGCAGCGCGAGCTCGTGTCGCGCGGCCACGCCCGCGACCGTCTCCAGCGCGGCCGCGATCGCGCTGTCGTCCTTCACGAGGCCCCCCTTCCCCACCGCCGCCGGACCCACCTCGAACTGGGGCTTCACGAGCACGACGGCCTCGCCGGCGGGCGCCAGGAGCTGGCGGATCGTCGGGAGGATGAGGGTGAGGGAGATGAAGGAGAGGTCGCCCACCAGGAGCGTGATCGGCTCCGGGAGGGACGTGAGGTGCCGCGCGTTCGTGCGCTCCATGACCACCACGCGCGGATCCTGGCGCAGCTTCCACGCGAGCTGGCCGTAGCCCACGTCCACCGCGTAGATCCGGGCGGCACCGCGCTGCAGGAGGCAGTCGGTGAACCCACCGGTCGACGCCCCGAGGTCCGCGCAGACGCGCCCCGTGGGATCGACCGGCCAGGCGTCGAGCGCGCCCTCGAGCTTGAGCCCGCCGCGCGACACGTACTTCAACGGGGCGGCGCGCAGCCGGACCGCCTGCTCGGGGCGCACCCGGGTGGCCGGCTTGTCGCACGGCACCTCGTCCACGAGCACCTCTCCCGCCGCGATCAACGCCTGCGCGCGCTGCCGGGTCTCGACGACGCCGCGCGACACGAGCACCACGTCCAGGCGGTCGCCACGCCCGGTCGTCCCGCGAGTCTCCGGCGGCGCCACGACTAGATCGACCGCTCGACCGTGAACCGCGCGAGCATCCGCAGGGCGTCGGCCCCGGCGAGCCCCGCGAGGGCCGTACCGGCGCGCTCGGCGTGGGCTTGGGCGGTCGCGCGGGTGGCGTCGACGCCGAGGAGCTTGACGAAGCTCGGCGGCCCGTCGGCGTCGGCGTCCTGGTCGGCGTCGAGGACGTCGTCGTGGACCTGGAACGCGAGCCCCACGGCGTCGCCGTAGGCGTCGAGGGCGTCGAGATCGACCGCGCCCCCGCAGAGCCCGCCCATCCGGACCGCGCAGCGGATCAGCGCGCCCGTCTTCAAGCGGTGGAGGCGCACGAGCGGGTCGAGCGCGCCCACGGGGCCGTCCATCCCGATGTCGATGGCCTGCCCCGCGATCATCCCTCCGGCGCCGCCGGCACGCGCCAGCTCTCCGACCAGGCGCGTCGCGAGCGCGGGGGGATAGCCAGCCGACGCGAGGGTCGCGAAGGCCTCGGTGAGCAGGGCGTCGCCGACGAGCACCGCCACGTTCTCGCCGTACTTGACGTGGACGGTGGGCCGCCCGCGGCGCTCGTCGTCGTCGTCCATGCAGGGGAGGTCGTCGTGGACGAGCGAATAGGTGTGCAACAGCTCGATCGCGACCGCGGCCGGCACCGCGACGCGCCAGTCCCCACCGACGGCCTCGCAGGCCGCGAGGGTCAGCAGCGGCCGGACACGCTTGCCGCCGGTCTGGAGCGGGTAGAGGCAGGCTTCCCGCAGGGTCGCGGGCTCGGCGTGCGGGAAGGTGTGGAACAGCGCGGCTTCGAAGGCCGCGAGGCGCGGCGTGGCCCAGGTGGCGAGGGCGATGTTCACGGGCGTGCTCCGCCGGTGGCGAGATCGGCGTCCACCTTCGCGATGTTCTCCGCGATCTGGGACGCGTAGGCGTTCTCGGGGAAGCGCTCGTTGATCGCCGCGAGCGCGGTGCGCGCGGCCCGGAGCGAGGCGATGCGCTCGCCGCCGGGGGGGAGCTGGCGCGCCTCCAGGAACATGTGCCCGGCGCGCTCCCGCTCGGCGCGGGCCCAGCCGTCGACGGCCTCCTTGCGCAGGGCGGTGGCTTCGGGCGTCGTCACGCTGGAGAGCAAGGAGACCGCGTCGAGATAGCGGGCCTCGGACAGGGCGACGCGCGCCTGGGCGATCGTGGGCGTGGGATCCACGGGGAGTGCGGGGGGCGACAGCGGCGCGGTCGACAGCGGCGGCAGGGGGCTCGTGGTCGCGCCGCCGAGGGTCTCCTCCTGGATGGGCGTCCGGATGGGCTCGATCCCGATCGACGCGGGGCGCGCGCGCTCCTCGATCTTCAGCACCTGGTCGAGGTAGTCGTAGACCTTGCGCTGCGCGATCGCGTCCTTGTTGCGCATCGTCTGCATCAGGTCGCGGGCGGCGATGAGGCGGTCGCGCCGGTCGGTGTCCTGCGCCTCCGCGATGAGCACGTTCACGCGCTCCTCCAGCGGCACGAAGCTGACCGGGGGCACTCCGGCGGGGGTGCCGACGACAGACGCCTCGGCGCCGCTGGCGACCGGCGGGGGCCCCTGCAGCGTCGCACAACCAACCAACAGCGGGATCCACAGGAGATACGACATGGTGCGCCCTCTATCGCGGCTGCTCACAAGCTGTCCCACACGCTCGGCTCCGCGGCGTTGGCGGCCGCGGCTTCGCTCCCCTCCTCCACCTCGCCGGGCGCGAGGTCAGCCCCGGGGCCCTCGGCGAGCGGCGGCGGCGCGCTCCCGCCCGCGACCGCGTCCGCGATGGCGGGAGACTCGGTGAACGGCGCGAAGCGACGCGACGGAGGCGCCCCCGCGGTCACGAGCGTGGTGGGCCCGTCGGCACCGTCGCCCCGCGGCATGCCCGTGCCCGCGGCCACGGGGACCCGCACCAGGCCGTCCGACGGGAGGTACTCGGTGCCGGCGGCGCCGCCGAGCATCCCCGCGCGCTCCAGGCCCCGCACGGTCGCGATCCACACCGGGAGCGCACCGTTGGCGCCCTGCACCTTGAAGCTCCCGCGGCGCATCGAGGTGTTGTCGTCGTAGCCGATGTACGCGCCGACCGTGAAGCCGTCGCCCCACGCGTACCCCCCGTCCCGCGCGCGCGGCGCGAAGCCCAGGAACGCGGCGTTGCGGTAGTCGTTCGTGGTGCCCGTCTTGCCCGCGAGGGGCACCGGGAGCTCCGCGACCCGCACGGCGTCCGCGGCGCGGCGCCCGGTCCCGATGCGCACGACGTTGCGCAGGATGTCGCCCACGAGCTCGCCGCTCCGCGCGTCGATGACCGGCTCGGCGAGCGGTCGGGCCCGGTAGAGCACGTTCCCCGCCGCGTCCCGGATCTCCGCCACCAGCGTGGCGGCGGGCGCGGACGCGGGGAGGTCGAACGTGGAGCGCAGGCCGGGCACGGCGCCCTCCTCGTAGCCCTGGCCGACGAACGACCAGCGTTCGCCGCGGAGCATGCCCTGGTAGAGCGCCGCGGCGTCGGCGAGGGTGAGGTCGGCAGCGCCGAGCGGGAGCGAGAGCACGTCCGGAAGGTCGGCGTCGACCCCGAGGGCGCCGACCATCTTCGTGACGTAGCGGAGGCCCACGAGCGTGCGGTAGTCCGGGTGGTAGAGCAACGTCTCGGGATCCCAGGGGTCCCGGCCCGCGAAGGTGGCGAGGTGGCGGTCCACCGCGGCGCGGAGCTCGCGGAGCGTCGAACGGTGGAGCCGGCCGGCCACGAGGAAGTCCTCGTCCCCCTCGGGCTCTTCGGCCAGCGGGAGCCAGTCATCGGGCGCGGCGCCGCACGCGAGGGCGCCGGTGAGCGGATCCTGGGCGAGCAGGGTGAAGTCGTCGTCGCAGTCGGAGGCCAGCTCCTCGAGGACGAGGAAGTTCCCCCCCAACGCCTGGAGCCGCGCGGTCCGCTCGGGGGAGGAGGCGGTCCGGGCGACCCGCGCACGCTCGGCCGCGAAGCCGTGGCCGTGGTGCAGGGAGCGCACGTTCGCGACGTCCTCCGGGTGAGCGCCGAACGCGAGGCCGGAGAGGACGTCTCCCCGCGCCTCGGTGAACGCCAGCTCCTCGAACCGCTCGGGCGAGGCGCGCAGCCCCTCGTCGTCGCGCATGCGCACCTTGAACGCCTCCGTCGACTCGTCCGGCCGCTTCGCGAGGCCGACGAGGCCCGCGAGCCGACGAAGCTGCTCGGCGTTGAGCGGATCGGTGAGGTGCGCGAGGAGCCAGACGCTCGAGAGGTTCTCGGACCGCGCGCCGGAGAGCGACATCGTGACGAAGGCGTCGCTCGGGTGGTCGGGGCGGGGGTAGTACCAGACATCGCGGAACGGGAAGACGTTGCGGCGGTTGTCCAGGGCGTCGGTCGGGAGCCAGCCGAGCTGGAGCGCCGCGAGGTAGATCAGGGGCTTCCAGGTGCTCCCGAACTGCCGTTCGGCGGAGGACGCCCGGTTGAAGTTCCGGTTGTCGTTACCGCCGACGAGCGCGCGGAGCTGGCCGTCCTCCAGCACCACCGCGGCGCCCTGCAGCCGAGGGCGGAGCTCGAGGTCGCAGACGCCCGGCTCGCGGACGCTGGCGAGCACGATCGCGCCCGCCGGGAGGGCCTCGACGAGGGCGGCGCGGGCGGTGTCGTCCGCCTTGGCGGTCGCGTTGCCGGTGCGCGCGCGGGTGAGCACCGCGGCGATGCGATCGACGCCCTCGTCGTCCACGGGGCAGGGATGCCCGCCGACGTCGAGCTGGATGGACTTCGCGCCGGCCTCGACGACGCGCGCCGCGTAGAAGCCGTGCACGAGCAGCGCGGTGTCGGGATCGTGGGGGACGGGCGTCTTCTCGGGGAGGCGCAGCGCGCTCGCACCGCTCTTCTCCAGGATCGGGCCGATCTCGGTGAGGTGGTGCCAGAGCCCCCAGGTCGCCTCGCGCTGGACCGTGGCGTCCACCGTCGTGATGACCTGGATGCCCGCGGTGGAGGGGTTGTCGATGCCGAGGCGCTCGAACAGCTCGATGAAGGCTGGCTCCTCCAGGCGGCGCTGCACCTCGTCCAGGAGCACGGAGCGGTCGTACTGGAACGTGCCGCGGCGGAAGACGAGCGGCTCCGCGACGAGGGCGCCCCGCTCGCCGGCGGTGAGGTAGCCCTCCTCCTCCATCCGGCGGAGGACGTAGGCGGTACGCTGCTCGGCGGCCGTGCGCGCGGCCTGACGCCGCTCCTCGGTGGCACCCACGAACGGGTTGTAGCGGGACGGCGCCTTCACGAGGCCCGCGATGAACGCGCACTCCTTCACGGAGAGCTCCGAAACGGCCTTGTCGAAGAAGTACCGCGCCGCGATGCCGAGCCCGCGCCCGTTCGCCGAGACGTGGAACTGGTTCGCGTAGAACTCGAGGATGTCCTCCTTCGAGAAGTGGGCCTCCAGCCGGAGCGCGTTGACGAGCTCGCCCCACTTGCTGCGGAGGCTGCGGTCCGGCCGGTAGAAGAGGTTCTTCGCCGTCTGCTGCGTGAGCGTCGAGCCGCCGGCGACCACGCTGCCGGCGCGCGCGTTCTGCCACATGGCCCGCACGATGTGCTTCGGGCTCACCCCGTGGTGATCGAAGAACGCGCCGTCCTCCGCCGCCACGATCGCGTTCACGTAGGCCTTCGGGATCTCCGCGTAGGGGACGTACGCGCGGTGCTCGAGATCGAAGAAGACGCCGATCCGCGTGGCGCCGTCCCGGTAGTAGACCGGGGATTCCTGGGCGATGATCGCCTGGATCGACTCCCGGGTGAACTCCGGGCCCGGGTCCGCGACGACGTGCTCCTGGTAGGACCAACCGCCCGCGCACGACATGGCCCCGAGCGACAGGACGCCCCCGAGGAACAACCGCCTGATGAGGGGCTTCATCGCGAGGCCTCCTGGAGGAGCGCGAAGGCGCGCGTGTAGCTCGCGTGGGTGGTGAAGCGCTCGGCCGTCGCGCGGCAGGTGTCCCGGAGCGCGACGCCGCCGGCCTCCGCCGCGAGCAACCCGTCGCGGAAGGCGTCGACCGTCTCGGCGACCATCCACGGGTGCGGCAGGACCTCGGCCGCGCCGTTGCTCGGCGTCGTGAGCGTGGGGATGCCCGTGGCCAGCGCTTCCAGGCACGCGTTGGCGAAGGGGTCGTAGCGCGTGGGGAGGATCATGACGTCCGCTGCCTGCAACAATCGTTCCGGGTCGGTCGCGGGGCCAAGGAAACGTACGCACGCCGGCGCCTTCCAGGGCCGATCCTTTCCCGCCACCCAGAGCGTCCACCCGGGCGGGAGCGCGGCGATCGCGACGTCGAGGCCCTTTCGTTGGAAACCGGTGCCGAGGAACAATGCGACCGGCCCCTGCACGGCGCGCTCGCCCCGGACGGCGGCGCGCACGGAGGGGTCGGGGCGGAACCGCTGGAGATCCACGCCGTTGTAGACGACCTCGACCCGCGTGGCGCCGTAGTCCTCGACGAGCCCGCGGGCGCCGAGCGCGGAGTTGGCGATGCACACCCTCGCCGAGCGCACGGCCGCGCGGTCCATCCGCATCTCCACCCAGTCCTCGGGCGAGATCCAGCGTCGCAGCGGGTGCATCCGTCGTAACGCATCGACGTGCGAGCCCCCGCCGGCACGGAAGAGCTGGTGGCCCGGCGTGCGGCCGAAGCCCATCACGGCGTCGTAGGACGCCCGCCCGAGCGCGCGGGACGCCGAGGCCCAGAGCGAGAGGAGCTTGGCCGGCCGCAGCATCGGGAGGTGCTCGAAGTGGACGCCGGGCGTGGCGCGGAGGTCGGCGCGCACCTCGTTGCAGAGCACGTGCACGTCGTGGCCCTCGGCGACGAGCCACCGCGCGAAGCCCACGAGGTAACGCTCGGTGCCTCCGTGCGTCGTGAAGCGCCGATGAACGAGCGCAATCTTCATCGGGGGCACTTCACAGCCGCCACCGCGCCCATTTGAGCAGCGTGTAGACCGATCCGAGCGCGGCGACGACGAGGCCGGGCGCGCCGTCGAGGAAGCCGCGCCGCAGCACGTAGGCGGCGAAGAAGTGCCACGGCGGGCGCACGAGGATGTCCACCCAGGTGCCGCGCCGGGCGGCGATCGCGCTGTACCGGTCGACGGTCGAGAGGTGCTCGGCCAGGGAGCGGTAGGGGTGGTGGTCGAGGTCCCCCGCGAGATCGACCACGGAGCCGTCGACCCCGAGGACGTCGTGCGGATCGTCGCCTTCCCAACGCGCCCGGTCACGACGCGCGAGCCGCACGCGTCGGTCCGGGTACCAGAAGCCGTGCGCGAGCCGGTGGCCGAGCCAGTGGTTGCGGCGGGGCACGCGGAACCCGTCCGCCGCCGGCGCCCGGAGCGCCGCCTCGATGGACGCACGCAGCTCGGGGGTCACGCGCTCGTCGGCGTCGATCGCCAGGACCCAGTCGCCACGGGCCTCGGCGAGGGCCCGGTTCTTCTGCGCGACGTGCCCCGGCCAATCGGTCTCCACCACCCGCGCCCCGAGCGCCCGCGCCTTCGCGACCGTGTCGTCCCGGCTGCCCGAGTCCACGACGACGCACTCGTCGGCGAACGCGACCGAGCGGATCGCGTCCTCGATCCGGTCGGCTTCGTCGCGGGTGATGATGACGGCGGAGAGCATCTCGGGGGCCTCGCTATCATCGGTCGCACGGATTCCACCAATCCGCGATTCGTCCGCGCGCGCCCGTGGGGGCCGATCGGAGGCCGCTGTACCGAGCGGACGGGGGGCTTCGGACGGCTTCGCGCCTCCCGGCGGCCATCCGCGGGCCCCCGGGCGAGCCACGAAAGGGGCGGTCATTTTCTGTCCGCCCCGCGGCGCCGGGGTGGAATACAGGGCGGCACGCGCCGTGCACCACGCCTGGCGAACGGTGGGTCGATGCTCCTTTCCCTGCTCCTTCCCGGCTGCTCCTTCTTCAAGCAAGACGAGCTCGCGTCGCTGCGCGCGTCCGTGGTGGACAGCCCGGGCACCACCCTCGCGGTGGCGACGGTGGATGCTCCGCCCGACATCCCGCCCCTGCGCGCCGGTGAGCTGGGGCCGCCGCCGCACTCGGTCGGGAACGGGCTCGGGGTGCTCGGCGTGGCGCCGCAAGGGGTGGAGGCCGATCCGTCGCAGGTCGCGGTCGTGTTCGACCGCCCGATGGTCCCGCTCGACGCCATCGACGCCACGAGCGGCGCGGTCCCGATCCGCTGCACGCCGGAGATCCAGGGCCGCATGCGCTGGGCGGGGACCTCCACCGCCGTCATCGTCCCCGAGGGCAACCGCTTCCCGCTCGGCACCGAGTATTCCTGCAAGGTGCCGGCCGGCACCGCCGCGGCGGACGGGACGGCGCTCGAGGCGCCCCTCGAGTGGTCCTTCTCCACGCTGCGCCCGGCGCTCGAGCGTAGCCGCCCCACGGCGGGCGAATCGTCCTGGGATCCCGCCGATCCCATCGTGCTCCGGTTCAACCAGGCCGTGGATCCCGCCGCGCTCGCCGGGAGCGTGCACCTCCGCACCGACGCGGGCGTAAACGTGCCGCTCCGGCTCGCCCGCGGCGAGGAGAAGCAGAACCGCCCCGACATCGTGCTCGCACGGGCCATGCTCGTGCCGGACACCGGGTACACGCTCGTCCTCGACGTGGGGCTCCGCGGCGCCGACGGTCCGCTCGGCATGGTGGCGGAGCAGATCGTCCCCTTCCGTACGTACCCGCCGCTCCTGGTCAAGTCGGGGCTCCCCGAGGGCGCCGGCGTCTCCCCGGTCGAGGGGCTCCGCATCGAGTTCACCACGGAGGTCGACGCCGCGGAGGTGAACAAGCACATCCGCGTCTCGCCGACCCCGCCCGACGGCTGGAAGCCCGCCGAGACCTACACGAGCGACACCTGGAGCTACTGGACCCGCTTCGATCCGCGCACGCGCTACACCGTCACGGTCGAGCCGGGCATCGTCGACAGCCACGGGCAGAAGCTCGCGAAGGGCCTGAGCTGGACCTTCACCACGGGGGACCTCCCCGCGCTGGTGGACGCGCCCGAGGGCTTCCAGGTCTACCCGGCGTCCAACCCGCTCACGCTCCCGATCCGCTACCGCAACGTGAGCGCGGTGGGCGTCGAGGTGGAGGCCGTCGATCCGCTCGCCCTCGTCCTGTCGGAGAAGCGCTGGACCGACTGGCGAGACGAGCGGGGCGGCCCCACGCTCGGCATCACGCCGACGGGCGCCCTGAACAAGGTCCAGGTCGGCACGATCGACCTCGCGCCGTTCCTTTCGACCGAGGGCCACGGGCTCGTGCGCGTGCGCACCACCTCGCCGGAGGTGAGGGACTGGAACGGGGACCCCGCCACCTCCGTCGCGCTCCTCCAGGTGACCGACCTCGGCACCACGATCAAGCTCGCGCCGGACGGTGTCACGGCCTGGGTCACGCGCCTCTCGGACGGCACGCCGGTCGAGGGCGCGACCGTGCGCGTCGTGCGCGGCGGCCAGATCACGTGGACCGGCGAGACCGGACGCGACGGCCTCGCGATCGCCGAGGGGGAGCACGTCCCGAACGACTGGTCCTCCTGGGGCGAGCCGCTCTGGGTGGTGGTCCAGAGCGGGGACGACGTCGCGATCACCAACCACCAGTGGGACCAGGGGCTCGACGGGTGGAGCTTCGGCGTGTGGTCGAGCTTCGACGCCGAGCAGGTCTCGCTGCGCTTCGCCTCGTTCACGGACCGGGGGGTGTACCGCCCCGGGGACACCGCGCATGTCTCGGTGTCGCTGCGCGCAGCCTCCCTCCAGGGCCTCGCCGTGCCGGCACGTCGGGACCTCGAGTGGGACCTGCGTGACCCCAACGGCCAGCAACTCGCGGCGGGCAAGGGCGTAGCGGACGACCACGGCGCCTGGTCCGTCGACCTCGCGCTCCCCGCGGAGGGCGCCATCGGCGACCACCTGCTGGAGGTCCGCCAGGGCGAGGACCGCACCTACGTGTCGATCCCGATGCGCGCCTACCGGGCCCCGGCGTTCCGCGCGGACGTGAAGGCCCCCACCGAGGCGCTCGCCGGCGGGTCGATCGGCGCGACCGCGGAGGCCCGGTACCTCTTCGGCACGCCGATGAAGGGCGCGAAGCTGAAGTGGTCGGTCAGCCGGGAGCCGCTGACGCTCGCGCCGGCCGGCTGGGAGGAATTCAGCTTCGAGCCGATGCCCGACTTCTCCGAGGGCGCCGAGCGCCCGGGCTACGAGAGCGTGTCCAGCGGCGAAGGCACGCTCGACGCCGAGGGGCGCTTCCCCATCGTGCAGGCGCTCCCTCCCGACACCGTGACCCGCCCGTGGACCTACACGATCGAGGCCACCGTCACCGACACGGATCGGCAGCAGCTCTCGAACCGCGCCACGGTCGACGTGCAGGTCGCCGAGGCCTACGTCGGCGTCCGCGCGCCGAGCGGCCTCGGGAAGGTCGGCGAGCCCGTCACCGTCCAGGTCGTCGCGGTCACGCCGAAGGGCGAGGCGCGGATCGGGAGCCCCGTGAAGCTCACCGCCGTGCGGCGCAGCTGGGACGTCATCCGCGAGAAGGCGATGGACGGCACGTGGCGGTGGGTCAACACGCCGAAGGACGAGCCCGTCGGAGCCGGCACGGTCAAGACGGCGGCGCAGCCGGCCTCGTGGTCGTTCTCGCCCAAGGACGGCGGCTACTACGTCATCCGCGCGGAGAGCGCCGGGACGAACGGGGCGAAGACCCTCGCGGAGACCGGTGTCTACGTGCTCGGCGGCCAGGTGTCGTGGGCGCGGAGCGACACCCGCACCCTCGAGCTCGTGACGGACAAGCGCAGCTACGCCCCGGGCGACACCGCGAAGGTCCTCGTGAAGGCGCCGAAGGCCGGGATGAGCGCGCTGGTCACGGTCGAGCGTGAAGGGGTGTGGTCCCGTCAGGTCATCCAGCTGACCAGCACGGCCCAGGCGGTCGAGGTCCCGATCACCGCGGCGATGATGCCGAACGCGTTCGTGACCGTGCTCGCGGTCGAAGGGGCCCCGCCCGCCACCGCCCCGGACGCCGGGAAGCCCGGCATCTGGTACGGCGTGACGCCGCTCACGGTGGCGGCGGACGGGCAGAAGGTCGCGGTCGCCCTCACCACGGACCGCGAGGCCTACCAGCCCCAGGACGAGGTCCGCATCCACCTCGAAGCCCAGCGGGACGGCCAGGTCCTCGCCAACGCGCGGGTCACGTTGTGGGCGGTCGACTACGGCGTGTTGTCGCTCACGGCGTACGCCACCCCCGACCAGCACGCGACCTTCTACGAACCCCGCCCGCTCGGCGTGATCACGGCGGACAACCGCATCTCCGTCTACGACCGCGCGCACTACCTGGCGAAGGGCGCCGACGCCGGCGGTGGCGGCGGCATGACGGACGGCGACACGCGTCGGAAGTTCGAGACCACCCCGCTGTGGAAGCCCGACCTCCGCACCAACGCGAAGGGCGTGCTCGACCACACGTTCACGCTGCCGGACAACCTCACGACCTTCAAGATCATGGCCGTGGTGGATGACGGCAAGGCCGCGTTCGGCTCCGGCGAGCACGAGGTGCGCGTCAACCGCCCCCTCATCGCCCGCCCGGCGCTGCCCCGGTTCTTCCGCCAGGGGGATCGCGCCTACGCGGGCGTCGTGGTGCACAACAACACCCCCGGCAGCGTGCAGGTGGCGGTGAACGCGACCGCCACCGGGGCGACGCTCAAGGGCGCTCCCCGCACGGTCACCGTGGCGGGGGACGGCGCGCTCGAAGTGCCGTTCGCGCTCTCCGACTTCGACGGCACCGCCGTCAAGCTGCGCTTCGAGGCCGATGGGGGCGGCAACCGCGACGCCGTCGAGCTCTCCGTGCCCGTCTCCAGCCCGCTTGCGCAGGAGGTCGTGGCGTCCGCCGGCTCGACGACCGACACCGCCGTCGAGGCCGTCGCGGTGCCGAAGGGCGCCGTGCCCACGGCCGGCGGCCTCACGGTCAACGTGAGCGCGTCAGCGCTCGTCGGGATGGGGAGCGCGGTCGATTACCTCGTGGAGTACCCGCACGGGTGCCTGGAACAGGTGGGGAGCCGTACGCGCGTCGCGCTGCTGGCACGCACGCTGGGCGCCAAGGCCGGCGTCGAGACGCCGCCCGAGAAGCTCGATGAGATCGTGCGGGCGGGGCTCGCGAAGATGGACTCGTTCCGCACCGCGAGCGGCGGCTACGCCTACTGGCCGGGGGACGACGCCACGGGGCCGTCCTCGGCCTACGCGTTGGAGATCCTCACCGAGGCGAAGGCCGCAGGCCACGTGGTCGACGACAAGGCGATCGAGCGCCTCTCCGCCTTCGTGCGGGCGTTCCTGGGCGGCGAGCACGTGCCCCGGTGGTGGTCGGCGGACATGACGCGAACCGCCCAGGCGCGCGCCGCGCTGGCGATGGCGCGCTCGGGCCAGGGAGACCCCGCCTTCAACGCCCGCCTCTGGGATGATCGCGGCGAGCTGCCGCTCTTCGGCAAGGCGGAGCTCCTGGAGACCCTCGCCCGGACCACCGGTGGCGATCCGCGGACCCGGGAGCTCTCCCAGGCGCTCGAGGCCGCGCTGAAGATCGAGGCCACGAGCGCCTCCCTCGTCGACCGCGACACCGACCGCTGGACCGCCCTCTGGTACGGCGACGACCTCGGCACCTCCGCGCTCGTCCGCGCGTGGATGCAGGCGGCGCCGACCCACCCGATGCTCGGCCGGCTCGTGCATCACCTCGTGGACGCGCGGAAGCAGGGCCGGTGGGCGAACACCTACACCACGGCCGCCGCGCTCCAGGCGCTCCGCGACTACACCGCGCGCTACGAGACGGGCGCGGTGACCGCGCGGGTGACGCTCGCCGGGCAGCCGGTCGTGGAGAAGGCGCTCGGCGAGGGGGGGCAGGCCACGGCCTTCGTGCCGATGGTGGGGCTGAAGCCCGGGGAGCTTGCCTTCAACGGGACCGGCGGCCGCCTCTACTACGAGAGCCGCCTCGCCTACTCCCTCCCCTCCTTGGCGCCGCGGGACGAAGGCTTCACGCTGACTCGCATCTACGAGGTCCTGGAGGGGTCTGGCGGCGGCGCCCAGGTGAGCCCGGGGGCGGTGGTGCGGGTCACGTTGCGCGCGGTGACACCGGTCGACCGGTACAACGTCGCCCTGGTGGACTGGCTGCCCGCGGGCCTCGAACCCATCGACACGACCTTCGCGACGAGCGTGAACGCCATGGGCGGGGAGGACACCGGCGGCGGGTGGCGCCCGGTCGACACGGGGATCTACGCCGAGGCCGGCCCCCACGAGTGGACCTCCTCGTGGGTGTTCAACCGCCGCGAGCTCCGCGATGACCGCGTGGCGCTCTACGCGGACCACATGCCCGCCGGCATCCACGTACAGACCTACCTCGCGCGCGCCACGACCCCTGGCGACTACGCGCACCCCGCCGCGACGATCGAGCAGATGTACACGCCGGACACCTTCGGCCGCACCGACTCCGGGCGGTTCGTGGTCGGCTTCCCGGTCGCGTCGCGGTAGGCGTGCCCCCCCTGGATGCACGCGCGGAGGAGCCCAGGTCCCCCGCGCCGCCGCGCGCCGTCCGGGGCCCGCCCATGCGCCGGGCTCGGCGCCGTCGGCGGACCTTCCTGCTCGTCCTCACCGCGCTGCTCGTGGTGGGCGCGGTCCTCCGGCCGCTCCCGACCGAGCTGCTCGCCCCCAGCGGCGGCACCGAGATCGTGGACCGCAACGGCGTGCGACTCGCGTACCGCGGCGCCCCCGAGCGCGCGCCCGGACAGCCGCTCGAGCTGCACGCGTTCGGGGACGAGCTCGTGCGGGCCACGCTCGCCGCGGAGGACCACCGGTTCTACGGCCACCCCGGGATCGACCCGATCGGGAGCGCCCGTGCCGCGTGGCACAACGCGCGGGCCAGCCGGGTGGTGGAGGGGGGCTCGACGATCACCCAGCAGCTCGCAAGGAACCTGGTCCCCCGCGGCCCGGGGCTCCGCGGGAAGGTAGGGGAGGCGGTACTGGCCCTGCGGCTGGAGGCCTGGCTCCCGAAGGACCGGATCCTCGCGGAGTACCTCTCGCGCGTGTACTACGGGAACGCCGCCATCGGCGCCGACGCCGCCGCCCGCCTCTACTTCGACCGACCGCCCCGCGCGCTCTCGCTCGCCCAGGCGGCCACGCTCGCCGCCATCCCGCGCCGCCCCGCCGATCTCGACCCGCTGCGGTTTCCGCTCCGCGTCCGCGCCGCCCGGGACGGCGTGCTGCGTCGCCTCGCCGCGCGGGGGCTCGCCGACGACGCGCGCGTCGAGGAGGCCCTCGCGGAGCCGCTCACCCTCAGGTCACCGGCGCCCGTGGGGGAGGCCCCGCATCTCGTGCGACGCGTCTTCACCCCCGTGCCGCGCATCCGCACCACGCTCGATCTCCGCCTCCAGCACGCGGCGGAGGACGCCGTCCGCGACGTGCTCGCGGACATCGCCCCCCACCGCGCGCACCACGCCGCCGTGATCGTCGTGCACAACCCCACCCGGGAGGTGCTCGCCTACGTCGGCTCCGGCGACTGGCAGGCCGCTGACGGCCAGGTGGACGGCGTCCTGGCGCCGCGGAGCCCGGGGAGCGCGCTGAAGCCCTTCCTCTACGGCCTCGCGGTCGAGGAGGGCGCCACGCTCGCCGACCTCGTGGACGACTCGCCCGGCACGTGGACGACCACCCACGGGAGCTGGCACCCCGAGAACTACGACGAGGGGAGCGCCGGCCCAGTGACATTGCGGTCGGCGCTCGCGCGCAGCCTGAACGTGCCCGCGGTGCGTCTCGCGGAGCAGGTGGGGGTGGCCGACCTCCACCGGCGGCTCGTCGGGCTCGGCTTGACCACTCTCGACGAACGGCCGGCCCACTACGGCCTCTCCCTCGCGCTCGGCGGCGCCGAGGTGCGCCTCGACGAGCTCGCCGCCGCCTACGCCACCTTCGCGTCGGCGGGCCGCTGGCGCCCCCTCCGCTACACGCTCGACGCCCCGCGGACCCCTCCCGTGCGGGTCCAGTCTCCCGCCGCGGCGTTCCTCGTGGCGGACGCCCTCGATGACCCCGACGCCCGGGCGCCCGCCTTCGGCCGCGACTCCGTCCTGGAGCCGGCGTTCCCGATGGCCGCGAAGACCGGCACCAGCACCGGGTGGCGCGACAACTGGGCGATCGGGGTCACCCCCGCGGTCACCGTCGCCGTGTGGGTCGGCAACTTCGACGGCAGCCCGATGACGGACATCAGCGGGGTGACCGGCGCCGGCCCCATCCTCGCGCGGGTGATGGCGACCGCCATGGAGGGGCGCCCCGTCGAGTCGTTCGAGGCCCCCGCGACACTCGCCCGCCGCGCCATCTGCCCCCTCTCCGGCCTCGCGCGCGGGCCCGCGTGTCCGGCCACGCGCGACGAGTGGCTCTCCACCACCGTGACCCGGCCCTCCTGCGATTGGCACGGTGCCGACGGCCTGCGGGTCCCCGCCTCCCTCTCCGCGTGGGCGGGTCGCGCCGGCCTTCCGGTCCGAGCGGGCCCCGGCACGGTCTCGGTCACGGCACCCCAGAACGGCGCCACGTTCTGGCTCGATCCCGCCCGCGCGCCCGACGACCAGGCGATCCCGCTGATCGCCACGGCTCCCCCGGGCGGCGTGGCGGTCTGGGCGGTCGACGGCGTAGAGGTCGCCACGGGCCCGGCCCCCTACACCGCCCGATGGGTGCCGGCCGCGGGCGATCACCAGCTCACGGTCACGGTCGACGGGGTGCGGAGCGCGCCCGTGCGCATCTGGGTCGGCGGAGGCCCTTGACCGCGCGCCACGAGCCCAATAGTGGACTGGCGCAGCGGCGACGTAGCCAAGTGGTCAGGCAATGGTTTGCAAAACCATCATACGCCGGTTCGAATCCGGCCGTCGCCTCCAGCTCCCCCTCGTAGAGGGTTCGTGTTCAAAGGCTCGGTGTTCAGCCTCGCGCTCCTGATCGGCGCATGCGCGGACCCGCCCACGCCCCCTCCGATCCCCTCCTCCAGCGGCTCCTCGGCGCCGTGGGTCGAGTGGCGTGCGCCGGATGGCCCCGTCCGCGGCCCCGTCGCCCTGGTGGTGGACCGGCCCGGCGGCCCGATCGACCGCCTGGTCGCCGACCCCGACGTGACCACCTTCCTGAACGACCGGTTCCACCCGCTCTTCCAGACCACGAGCGCATCCCAGCCGGTCGGCACCGTCCGCTTCTACGATGGGTGCGGGTGCCCCCTCTCGCCCCCGCTCACACCGGCATCCCCCGCCGAGCTCATCGAGCGCGCGAACGAAGTGATCGTCCGTCCCGACGCCCTGGCCTGCCAGGGGCGCCCGTTCGCGAGCACGTGTATGGCCCCCACGCGGTTCTTCGGCGCGGACTGAGGCAGGTTCGGGTTATGAACGTCGGCCTCGGAGTTGGCGGCGAATGCTCGAACAGAAGATGCTGGAGTTGGCCCTCTACGGGGCGGGTTGGGTCCTGTGGCTGCTGGTGGGGCTAAGCGTCCTCGTGTTCGCCGTCGCCATCGAGCGCTCGATCTACATGGCCCTCAATCGCGCGCCGGGTGCCTCCTTCGAGGAGGCGATCGGGGGCTACCTCGGCGGTGGTGCACGTGAGGAGCTCGAGAAGCGCCTCGCGGGCATGCGGGGCCTCGAGCCGCGGGTCCTGCTCGCCGCGCTGACCGCCGCGAAGAAGTCGCCCGACGCCGCGGAGGACGCCCTCGCCGGCACCCTCACCTTCGAGAAGCTCCGCCTCGAGCGCGGCCTCATCGTCGTCGGCACCGTCGCCTCGAACGCCCCGTTCATCGGGCTGTTCGGTACGGTCCTCGGCATCATCAAGGCCTTCAACGACCTCGCCCTCTCCACCGAGGAGAGCGCCGGGGCGGTCATGGCAGGCATCAGCGAGGCGCTCGTGGCCACTGCCGTGGGCCTCCTCGTCGCCATCCCCGCGGTCGTGCTCTACAACTACTTCAGCCGCCGCGTCCGCGAATCGACGGGGCGCATGGAGAGCCTCGGCTCGCTCGTCCTGTCTCGCCTCCGGGCCGACGAGGCCGCGTAATGGCCGGGAAGCTCGGCGGCGGCAGTGACGAGCCGATGACCGAGATCAACATCGTCCCCTTCGTGGACATCGTGCTCGTCGTCCTGATCATCTTCATGGTCACCGCGACCTACATCGTGTCCCCCTCCATCAAGGTGAACCTCCCCGAGGCCGCCACCGGGGAGAACGTCGAGTCCTCGTCGCTGGGAATCACCGTCGCGGCGGACGGCTCCCTGTTCCTCGACGGCGCCCCCGTCACCGAGGACGGCCTGCGCGCCGCAGTCCGCGCGGCCAAGGCCGAGAAGGCCGACGTCGTCTGCCTCATCGCGGGCGACAAGGACGCCCGGCATGGGGACGTCACCCACGTCATCGACGTGGTGAAGCAGGAAGGCGTGGCCAAGTTCGCGATCAACATCGATCCGCCGGCCGTCGCGGCCCCCGCCACGCCGTGAGCCTCTCCCCCTACCGTCCCGTGCCCGCCTGGCAGCGGGCCGTGCGCGCCTCCGCGGTGGGGGTCTCCATCGGCATTCACGTCCTCCTCGCCATCTTCGTCATCACCAACCCCGCCCAGGCGAGGAAGGCCTCCGAGTGGGTCGAGGTGGCGCTGAGCGAGACGAAGCCGCCGCCCCCGCCGATCGAGCCCGAGCCGCCGAAGCCCGAGCCGCCGAAGCCCAAGCCGAAAGTCGTGAAGTTCGAGGACATCACCCCGACGCCCACCCCTCCGACCAACGCGCCGCCGCCGGAACCGACCCGGCGCGTGGTGCGGCAGGTCCAGGGGCTCAACACGAACTCGTTCACGCCCGGCGCGGGGACGGGGCTCGCCGTACGCGCCGGCAACACGACGGGCGTCGCGGCCGGCAAGGACACGATGAGCCTGAACGAGGCGACGGGCCCGTTCGAGGCGCGGCCGTACACCTCCGTCACGAAGGCGCCTCGGCTCCAGTGGAGCCCGATGATGGACGTGCCGGACGAGGCGAAGAAGGCCCGCCTGAACGGCTTGATCAAGGTCCTGCTCGACCTCGACGCCAAGGGAAAGGTCACGCGGGTCCAGGTCGTCCAGGGCCTCGGCTACGGGGCGGACGAGGCGTGCGTCGCCGCCTACCGCAAGTCCCAGTGGAAGCCGGCCGAGAACGACGGCGTCGCCGTGGCGGTGCTCGGGGTCCCCGAGAGCTGCCAGGTCCGCGAGGACTGATGCGGGTCCTGCTCCTCTCCCTCGCGTTGACGGGGTGGGCCCGCGCCGAGCCGCCCGCCCCCACCGACGCGCCCGTGGACGAGCTCCCCCCGCTCCTGAAGGAGCCCGCGCTCGTCGAGTTCGTGGAGGCCCCCTACCCGGAGGCCGCGCGCGCCGCGAAGGTCGAAGGCAAGGTGCTCCTCGCGATCGACATCGACGCCACGGGCGCGGTCACGAACGTCGAGGTGCTGCGCCCCACCGGCACCGACCTGGGGCTGGAGGCCGCCGCCGTCGAGGCCGCGCGCACCTTCCGGTTCTCCCCGGCGGAGGACGCGACGGGCCCCGTGCCCGTGGTCGTGGAGTTTGAGTACGGCTTCGTGCTCGACGCCGCGTCCCAGGCAGGGGCGGTCCCGGAAGACCTCCCGCCGCCTACCGCCGAGGAGCTCCCGGTCAACCTCGACGGCCAGCTCGTCGAGATGGGCACGCGCCGGCCGCTCGCCGGGTTCGTGGTCCGCGTCGAGCCCGGCGGCATCGAGGCCACGACGGACGAGAGCGGGCGCTACAGCATCCGCGGCGTCCCCGCGGGCGCGATCACCCTCCGGGTGATCCACCCCGGCTACCAGGCGCTGGAGCAGCCGGTCCAGGTGAGCGAGACGGAGCTCACGACGGTCAAGCTCTGGCTCCGGAACGAGTCCTACACGACCTCCGGCGTCCTCGGCGTCTACACCCAGCCGAGCCCCGAGATCTCGAAGCGGACGATCTCGATGGAGGAGGTCCGCCGGGTCCCCGGCACCTTCGGGGACCCCATCCGTGTCGTGCAAACCCTCCCGGGCGCCGCGCGCACCCCGTTCGGCACCGGCTTCCTCGTGATCCGCGGCTCGAACCCCGAGGACTCGGGCGTCTACGTCGACGGCATCCGGATCCCCTACATCTACCACCTCGGCGGGTTCGAGTCGGTCATCAACCCCGACCTCGTGGGCGCCGTCGACTACCTCCCCGGCGGTTTCGGCCCCCGGTACGGCCGCAGCACGGGCGGCGTGGTCGACGTCCGCACCCGTGTCGAGTTCCCCGAGCGTACGCACGTCACCTGGTCCACCGACCTGCTCGACTCCGGCGTGCTGGTGATGGGGACCGCCGGCAAGAAGGACCAGCACGGCTTCGGCGTGGCCGCGCGCCGCTCCTACATCGACGCCATCCTGCCGCTCTTCCTCGACGAGGGCTTCGTCGCACGTCCCCAATGGTGGGACTACCAGGCGAAGTACCAGTGGCAGGGTGACGGTCCGAACGAATTCTCCCTGTTGATCTTCGGCTTCCAGGACACGCTCATCGTCTCGACGCCGCCGGGCTTCGCGCAGAGCAGCGACCAGGACGGGCAGGGCGAGCTCGGCACCACCTACTCGACCCACCGCATCCTCGCGCGGTGGGAGCACACGTTCTCGGAGACCCTCGCGCTCCACGTCACCCCGTCCTTCGGCAACGACTACGCGCAGTTCAGCCTCGGGAACTCGTGGAAGTTGGAGCAGACGCAGTGGATGGGCGAGATCCGGGCCGAGCTCCCGTGGACCCCCAACGAGCACGTGAAGATCGTCCCGGGCATCGACTTCATCGGCGGCATCGCCCCGTTCTCGATCACCCTGCCCTTCGACCCTGCCCAGTTCGCCGAGACCGACCCCCTCGCCGAGCGCGAGCCCTACGTCGTCGAGGACGTTCAGCCGGGATGGGGCCCCGACATCTACCTCCTCGCCGAGCTCCGCCCGCTGGCCGATCCCGAGCGCCTCCTGCTCACCCCCGGGCTGCGCTTCAACTTCGTCAGCATCCCGGGCGAGTACGACATCTACGCGTTCGATCCCCGGCTCTCCGGGCGCTTCTCGGTATACGACGGGGGCCGGCTGAAGGGCTCCCTGGGCATCTACCACCAGCCCCCGCAGCCGTTCCAGAGCTACCGCGCCGACGACAACCCCGTCGAGCTCGGCTTCGAGCGCTCGCTCTCCGGCTCGCTCGGGTGGGAGCAGGACATCGGCCCCGCCGTGCAGATCGACGCCGAGGTCTTCTACAAGGCCCTCGACAACCTGGTCGTCGGCAACCCCAACTTCGAGTCGCTCGAGGACCCCTTCTTCGTCAACAACGGCGTGGGCCGGGCCTACGGCCTCGAGGTGCTGGTCCGCCACGCCCCGGTCGACCGTTTCTTCGGCTGGCTGAGCTACACGTTGTCCCGCTCGGAGCGGCGCGATCAGCCCGACGAGGAGTGGTACGCGTTCGACTACGACCAGACCCACATCCTGGTCGGGACCGCCGGCTACAAGCTCCCCTGGGACATCGAGGTGTCGGCCAAGGCTGAGTACGTCACGGGCAATCCGACGACGCCCTACTCGCTCGGTGTGTACGACGTGGACCAGGATCAGTACCAGGCCTTTGCCACGGGCGCCCCGAACTCCGAGCGGCTCCCTCCATATTGGGCGGTCAGCGGCCGAATTGACAAGCTGTTCACCTTCCGCGCGTGGCAGCTGAACCTCTACGTCGACCTCCTGAACGTCCTGCACGGAACAAACCCCGAGTTTGAACTGTACAATTACGACTACACCGAGAAGTCGTACATCCAGGGGCTCCCCTTCATCCCAAGCCCCGGTTTCGAGGCGAGGTTCCAGTTCTGATGCTGATCTTCGCCCTCCTCGGCTGCACGGCCACCGAGCTCTCCCAGAGCTGGCGGATCGACCGCCTGCGCGTGCTCGGAGTGGCGGCGGAGCCCGCGGAGCCGCGGCCCGGCGATCGCGTCACCTTCACCTCTCTCGTGGTGTCACCCACGGTTGAGGTTGCCACGACCGTGTGGTTCGCGTGCCTCACCGGCGGCGACGACTTCGGCTGCGTCGTCGACGAAGCCCTCCTCGCGACGCTCGATCCAAGCGGCGAGCTGTCGTCCGATGACCTGGAGGCCCTCTACGCCGCCGGGTTCATCGGCGCGGAACCCTACCTCCCACCGGTTTGGAACGTGCCCGCGGATGCGTTGGACACGCTGTCCGCGGAGGAGCGGCCGGAAGGCCTCACCGCGCTCATCAACGTCACCGCCATCCCCGAAGGTGCCGACCTGGAGGCGGACGAGTTGGAGCTCGCCTACAAGCGGGTACCGGTCAGCGAGGCCACCACGCCCAACCACAACCCCGTCATCGCCTCGATGTCGGTGGATGACGTGGTCGTCGAGGCGGGAACCGTCGTTTCCCTCGATCGGGGCCAGCCATACACGCTCACCGTGACCCTCGCGGACGATGCCGCCGAGACGTACACGTTCGTCAACGGCGACGGCGGCGAGGAGTCGCGCGAAGAAGAGCCCTACCTCGCGTGGTACGCGGAAGCCGGCGAGTTCGACCAGACCACGGACTTGTGGCCGAACTTCGAGGCGATCCACTACCCGCCGGAGGACGCCTCGGAAGCCCCCACCCAGATCTGGGCGGTCGTTCGGGATCGTCGCGGCGGGATGGCGTGGACCTCCCTGTCGGTGCGCTACCGCTGAACGGCGGGGGGCCGGGCAACAACGGTGAACGCCGCGGTCCGCGCGATCCCGTGCGCCTTGCAGGCGGCCAGCGCGAGGGGCCGACCCTCGACGCACCCCGTTCCCCACGCGACCACGCCCCGATACTCGCCGGGGCCCGGCGGCGCGACGGAGAACACGAGGTCCTTCGTCGACATACGCGCAACGAGGCTCCCGTCGCACTTGACCGCGCCCGGTGCCAGCACCCAGCCCGCCGCCTCGCGCCGCTCGAGCTCGATCGCCGCGCACCCATCTACGAATACGGTACCCGCGGGGCCGGGCCGCAGGGCGAAAGACGCGACATCCCCCTCCTCCACCGGAGCGGACGGCGGCACCAGGATCGGCTCCGCGGGCGAGGCAGAGACGATGGCGACAAGGGCGATGAGCAGCAGCATGTGGCCTCGCGTGACCTTCTACTCCCTAACAGCAGGAACCGTGCTACAGTCCCGGGCCGCGAGGGTGCCTGCCCTCTTCCGCCTGTTGGAGCATCGGAGAAGCCTGTATGACCACGTTGCCGGTCCCCCGCCCGACACGAATCAGCCTGACATCGAAGTTGTCCGTCGTCCTCGGACTCGTGGGGCTCCTCGGCGCCGCGCCGGAGGCCCTCGCCGCCGATCATCCCGCCGAAACGGCGCTGGAGGAGATGACGGGGAAGAAGCTTCCGCCAAACCTCATCCAGAACCGTTTCTTCGTGAAGGCGAACCGGTTCGAGATCGCCCCTTCGATCGGCTACGTCCCGAACAACGCGTTCGTGACGAGCATCTACGGTGGCGCCATCGCGGCGTACCACTTCAGCGACACGTTCGCGGCTGAAGGTGCGTTCCTCTACGCACCCAACACCGGCGCGTCGGGCATGAAGGGCCTCACGCAGACCCTCGTGGGCATCGCCTACGAGGGCAACAACGACACGACCTTCCGCCAGCCGCTCGACCGGCTCCAGCTCGGAGCGATCTTCTCCGCCCGCTGGGCGCCGGTCTACGGGAAGATCAACCTCATCGGTGAGGGCGTGCTGAACTTCGACCTGTATGGGACCGCCGGTGTCGGCCTCATGCTGGTCACGAAGGACTACGCGAGCATCAACCCGGACTACGCGTCCAACGTCGAGGGCGCGGATCCCGCGATCCCGACGCAGAGCCCCGCGACCGAGGCGTACCCCGCGATCAACCTGGGCATCGGACTGGACTTCTTCCTGACCCAGTCCATCGCGCTCAAGATCGACGCGCGCAGCGCCTTCTACATCGCGGATCAGCCGGACTACGGGAACAAGCTGCCGAACGGCCAGCCCGAGCCGCTCGAGAAGCGGCTCTACAACACGTTCCTCACGACGGCCGGCGTCAGCATCTACATTCCGCGGATGAAGCCGCGGTTGTTCAACTTCTAAGGTCGGAGCGCACATGTCCATGTTCAGCCTCCCGCTGCTCGCGCTCGCCTTCGCCAGCACCGCTCGTGCCGAAGAGCCGTCCGCCGAGGTGCCCGCCGTCACCACCGTCTCAACGGTGGACCTGACGACGGACGCCGTCGCCCAGGACGAAGAGGATCCCGCAGAGGAAGACTCCCCCGAGGACTCCGTGAAGTCCGAGCGGGACTCGGTCAAGAAGGGCGCCCCCGCCGACGCCGCGCCGAGCCTCCCCGGCGAGGACGACAAGCGCCGCCGGATCATCAAGACGATCCAGAAGAAGAACTTCATGAAGATCCACCGCTACGAGGTGGGTCCGAGCGTGGGCTTCGTCGCGAACGATCCCTTCCTCAACCGCTACATCATCGGCGGCGTGTTCGACTACCACCTCACCGAGGTGTTCGCGGCCGAGCTGCAGGTCGGCTACGCGCCGATCCTCGGCCAGGGCGGCGAGAACGATCCCGACTGGAAGGACCTCTCCAAGCAGCTTCTGCTTGAGAACAGCGTCTCCCCCGACATCTCCAAGCTGACCGCCCACGGCAGCATGGCACTCGCGTTCTCGCCGATCTATGGCAAGGCCGCCGTCGGCCGCAGCATCATCGCGTTCGACATCTTCGGGTACTTCGGTCTCGGCGTCACCGCGACGACGGACGACCTCGTCGCCCTCCAGAACGATGATGACTCCGCGGTCCTCACGCAGAACCAGGTGCATCCGACCACGATCGTGGGTGGCGGCGCCCGCGTAGCCTTCAGCGAAGGCGTCGCGGCTCGCGTCGAGGGCAAGTCCATGTCCTACATCGAAACCGTCAACTCCACGACGCTTGAGATGAAGAACAACTTCGTCGTCCAGGCGAGTGTGTCCTTCTTCTTCCCGGGGATGAAGTGATGAAGACCAACCTCCTTCCTCTCGCTCCCGCGCTCGCGCTCGCCTTGCTGTGGTCCCCGTCCGCTCACGCCCTGAGCTGCGACGAGATCATGAACATGGTGAACGTCAACGTGCCGGCCTCCATCGTCGTCCAGACAATCGAGGACGCCGGGGACAGCTTCAGCTCGGACGACGTCCGCTGCCTCACCAACGAAGGCGCCCCGGAAGAGGTCATCGCCGCCGCCAAGGCGCAGATGCAGAAGGCCGCGCCCGCCGAGGAGGAGGAGCCCGTCCGCGGTGAGACCACGAAGTCCAAGGCCGGCGGCAAGGCTGGCGAAGAGGACTACGAGAACACCGAGGCCATCGGCGCCAAGAAGACCGGCAAGACGCTGCAGGACCTGCCCGAAGAGGGTGGGGACGACGGCGAGGACGAAGGGCGTGATCCCGAGGCGCTCGAGAGCGCGGTCAAGGCGTACAACGCCAAGAAGCCCCTCACCGCGAGCTACGAGCTCCACCGGATGCTGCAGGAGAATCAGTTTCCCGACAAGGAGAGCAAGATCCTCTACTACCTCGCACGGTCGCTCTACGACCTCGAGATGTACCACTCGGCGCAGTACTACTTCATCGAAGTGCTGAAGAAGGGCCCGTCCAACCCCTACTTCAAGTACGCGCTCCCCAAGCTCGTCAGCATCGCCAAGTTCACCGGCGATGAGTCGGATCTCGCCCGCATCGTGGCGAAGATCCCCCCTGAGGAGTTCCCCCGCTCCGCCCGCAACCAGCTCTACTACCTGCTGGGCGTGCGCCTCTACGAGCAGGACAAGCTGACGGACGCCCGCAAGTACTTCGGCCAGGTGTCGGACAAGTCCGACCTCTACACGCGCTCCAAGTACTTCGAAGGCGTCATCTACAACAAGCAGGGCAAGCTGAAGAGCGCCGTGCGCTCCTTCACCGACGTGGCCCGCACCGAGGCCAGCGCCTCGACGCAGCAGGAGCTCGAGGAGCTGGATCGCCTCCGCGACCTCTCGCTCATGAACATCGCCCGCATCTACTACAGCATCGAGAACTTCAAGGACGCCAACACGTACTACGCGTACGTGGCGCGCGACTCCCGCTACTGGCCCCAGAGCCTGTTCGAGAGCGCGTGGGCGAACTTCATGCTCTCGGACCTGAACCTGACGCTCGGCCAGCTCCTCACGCTCGAGAGCCCGTTCTACAACAAGGACGAGTTCGTCCCCGAGGCGACCGTCCTCCGCGCGCTGACGTTCTTCAACCTCTGCGAGTACGAGGACGTCGACCGGATCCTCCTCGACTTCGACGCCCAGTACCGCCCGATGCACGCGGAGATGAAGGACTTCCTGAAGCAGTACTCGACGGAGGAGGGCCGCAAGCTCGCGGACCAGGCCTACGACCGGTACTTCGGGAACAAGGCGCCGGACACCGTGCTGCCGAAGTCCTTGTTCACGCGCGTGCTGCGTGACCAGGAGCTCGCCGGCATCGTGACGCACCTCGAGATCATGGACCGCGAAGAGGCCCTGATCGACACGCAGAAGTCCCAGTGGAAGGACGGTGTGGGCGAGCAGCTCCACAAGGTCATCGCCGAGGACCGCGAGCGCCTGAAGCGCCGCGCCGGCCTCGCGCTCCTCCAGGAGATGGTCACCATGACCACCTACGTGGGGGATCTGTTGACCCAGGCCGAGATCATCCGGTTCGAGGTCATCGACGCCAAGCGTGGCATCCTCAACTACATGATGTCGACCCCCGACCTGTCCGACACCTCGAAGGACGCCGAGCTCGACTTCGCCACGTCGGCAAACAAGATCTACTGGCCGTTCAACGGTGAGTTCTGGCAGGACGAGCTCGGGTACTATCGGTACACCGAGCAGGGATCCTGCAAGTAGCCCTCCCCTTCTTCCTGGGCGCCCCGCCGCGCCCCTGACCAGCGGTCCTCCCCGCTGGTTGTGGCCAAGGAGTCTGATTCATGGAACGCATGTTTTCCCCTCGCGTCGGTCTTGCGCTGAGCCTGCTCCTCGGAGTGGGTGCGCTGGACGTAGCCCTCCTGCCCACGGCGGCGTACGCGCAGAGCCGTGACCAGAAGGCCGAGCGCCGTGTCCTCAAGGCCACCGACGTGGACGCCGCCACCCAGCAGTCCGAGGCGCTCCGCGCCGCGGCCCGCCAGGCGCGGTTGGAGTCCATCTCCCGGTTGAAGGAGATCATCTCCAACACGACGGCCTCCGGTGACCAGAAGGCCGAGATGTTGCTCCGCCTCGCGGACCTCTACTTCGAGGAGGGCCGCGAGCTCTACCTGACGGAGATGGGGATCTTCCAGAAGGCGGTGGACGAAGAGTTCAACAAGCCGAACGGGAACACCGACAACGTCAAGCAGGCCGACTACGTCAAGGAGTCGCGCGGCTGGCAGGACAAGAGCATCAAGCTCTACAAGCAGATCCTCGCCAGCTACCCCCAGTACCAGCGCGCCGACGAGGCGACGTTCTACCTGGGCCAGGCGCTCTCCGACACGGGCCAGACCGACCCCGCGAACGCCGAGTTCACGCGGCTCGTGAAGACCTACCCCGAGAGCAAGTTCGTTCCCGACGCCTACGTGCTCATCGGCGAGTACTGGTTCGACAAGAACGAGGCCTACAAGGCGCTCAACGCCTACCAGAAAGCCGCGGCGTACAAGGAACACGAGAAGTACGCCTTCGCGAACTACAAGCTCGCGTGGTGCTACTACAACGTGGGTGACTACCCGACCGCCATCGACAAGATGAAGGCCGTCGTCTCCTACTCCATGAGCACGGGCGCAGTCGGGGCCGACGGCAAGCCGCTCATGAAGACCCTCCAGCTTCAGGACGAAGCGCTCAAGGACCTCGTCCGCTTCTTCGCCGACGCCGGCGAGATGGACGAGGCCTACGAGTACTTCAACAAGCTCGGCAAGAAAGAGCTCATCCGCGACATGCTCAAGCGCCTCGCGGCGACCTACTTCGAGCAGGGCAAGTTCGAGTCCTCCATCCAGACATACCGCCGCTTGATCGCCGAGGATCCGCAGGGCCCCGCCGCCCCGGACTTCCAGAACGAGATCATCCAGGCCTACACGAAGATGGGCAAGAAGGAGGACACGCTCGCCGAGATCGACCGCCTCCTGAAGAACTACGGCAAGCAGAGCTCCTGGGCGCGCACGAACGCCGCCAACCAGGACGCTGTCAAGACCGCCGAGGAGTTCATCGAGAAGGGTCTGCGGACCGTCGCGATCAACTACCACAACGAAGCGAAGAAGCTGAAGACCGGCACCCAGGCCGCTCAGACCTACGCGCTCGCGGAGAAGGCCTACGAGGTGTACATCCAGGAGTTCCCGGACTCCAAGTACAGCTACGAAGTGCGGTACTCCTACTCCGAGCTCCTCTACACGATCAAGAAGTTCGACTCCGCCTACGACCAGTACATGAAGGTCGTCAGCATCGACACGAAGGGCCAGCACTCGCGCTTCTGCGCCGAGTCGGCGATCTTCGCGGCCGAGGAGATGATCAAGCGGGAAGCGAAGGCCGGCGCCGCTGGGGGCCCCGACCCCGGCAAGAAGACCGACCCGATCCCCCTCTCCGATTGGGAGCAGAAGCAGCTCAAGGCGCTGGACCAGTTCCGCGAGCTCTTCCCGACCGACGCGAAGGCGCGCCAGATCATCTACAAGTCGGCGTACCTCCTCTACAACAAGAACCAGTTCAAGGAAGCGTCCGAGCGCTTCAACGTCGTCATCTCCATGGACCCCAAGTCCAAGGAAGCCGAGCAGGCCGCCAACCTCATCCTCGACAGCTTCGCGCTCGTCGAGGATTGGGACAGCCTGAAGAAGAACTCCAAGTTCTACTACGACCAGGCGGGCCTCGGCTCCGACTCCTTCAAGAAGGAGGTCTACGGCATCTACGAGAACTCCTCGCTGAAGTTCATCGAGATCAACTTCAAGAAGACCTCGGACAAGAAGCAGGGCGCCGCCGACTACTGGGCCTTCTACCAGGAGTTCCCGTCTTCGCAGAACGCGGACCTCGCGCTCAACAACGCCAGCGTCTACTACCATGACCTCGGCAACGTCACCGACTCGATGAAGGTGCGGCACGAGCTCATCAACAAGTTCCCCAAGTCCAAGTTCTACAAGGACCAGGTCGCAGCCATCGGCTTCGACTACGAGTCCATCGCGAACTTCGGCGAGGCGGCGAACTGGTACGAGAAGCTCTACGCGCTCGACAAGACGCACAAGGACGCCGGCGACGCGCTCTTCTCCGCGGCGCTCTTCCGCAACTCCCTCGGTCAGTGGGAGCAGGCGGTCAAGAACTACCAGCAGTACATCACGGCGTTCCCGGACAAGCCGAACCTCAACGGCATCCAGCTCGACATCGGCCGGATCTACGAAGAGCACGAGAAGTGGCCGGAGGCCTCGAAGGTCTACCTCGCGTTCTACACGCCGAAGCCGGTCGTGAAGGGCCAGGCCCCGGTGCCGATGGGCTCGCTCGACGAGCTCATGTACGCCCGCCTGCACTACGGGCTCCTCATGGAGAAGCTCGGCCAGGGCGCCAAGGTCGGCCAGCACTGGAAGGACACCATCGCGTTCTTCGAGGCTTCGAAGAAGGCCGGCGCCACGTTCGAAAACTCCGTCGAGTACGTCGCCCAGATCATGTACATCCTCGCCGAGCCTCAGTACCAGGCGTACATGGCGATGAAGATCTCCGGCCCCGGCGACAAGAAGCTGAACCAGAAGCAGACCGACAAGCTCCTGACCGACCAGCTCGTCTCGAAGGTCAAGGCCATGGGTGAGGTCGAGAAGACCTACGCCGCCATCATCGGCACCGGCGCCGGTGCCTGGGGCCTCGCGGCCCTCGCGCACCTCGGCTCCGCCTACGAGAACCTCAGCGAGTCGCTGAAGGGTTCCTGGATCCCGACCTACCTCACGGCGGACCAGAAGGAGCTCTACACGATGGCGCTCGAGGACAAGGCGTACCCGCAGATCGAGAAGGCGGCCGCGGCCTACTCGGCGGCGCTCCAGAAGTCCTACGAGCTCAACCTGTACAACGACAACACCGCGAACGCGACTCGTCGCCTCGGCGTCCTGCGCCCCGACGAGTTCCCGGGCTTGTTCGAGAAGATTCCGGAGCCCCGTTACTCCGCGCCCTCGACCTTCACCGGCTCCATCGAATCCGAGCCCTAAGAGTACACGATGCGCATCCTCCCCATCCTTGTCCTCCTGGCGGCCACGGGCTGCGGCGAAAAGACCGTCGTTACCGATCCGACGGAGAACGTTCAGGTGAACCCCAAGCAGGCCTTCACGGAAGGCGTGGCGTTGCTCAAGGGCGCCAAGGTCGACTACGCGGCCGCTCTGGTGAAGTTCGAGGCCGCCACCACCGCCGACCCGGCCTACGCCAAGGCCTGGTACAACGCCGGCTACTGTGCCGAGCGCACGGGTGACCTCGCGAAGGCGGAGTCCGCCTACCGGAAGGCCCTCGAGCTGCAGCCGACCTACAACTCGGCGCTGTTCAACCTCGGGCTCGTGCTCAGCCAGTCTGGGAAGAGCACGGAGGCCGTGGAGATCTACAAGGCCTTCATCGAGAAGAACCCGACCGACCTCCAGGCCCGGGCCAACCTGGTGGACGTGCTCACCGGCGCGAAGCTGTACGACGAGGCGATCGCGCAGGCCCAGGAGATCCTGGCCCGCGATCCCAAGAACGTCGGCGCCTACCGGAACCTGTCCCGCGCCTACTACGCGCAGGGCAACTTCGAGATGAGCCTCCTCTGCGCGCAGAAGGCCAAGACGTTGAACGACGCCGACCCCGGCATCTACAACAACATGGGCGTCATCTACCTCCAGAAGGGCAACGAGGCCGCCGCGATCGAGGAGTTCAAGACCGCGATCAAGGTGGACCCCGGCAACACCCAGGCCAACCTGAACCTCGGCTACATCGCCCTGGACTCGGGTGACTACAACCTGGCGAAGGGCTGCTTCGAGGCCGTCGTGAAGCAGTTCCCGGGCAATGCGGACGCCCAGATGGGCTACGCCATCGCGCTCCGCGGCGTCCAGGACTACGACGGCGCCACGAAGATCTACGACGTGCTGCTCGCGAAGGATCCGGCCAACCGGACCCTCGCGTACAACGCGGCGATGCTGTACCAGAAGTACACGAAGAACTTCGACAAGGCCGCGAAGGTGCTCGACGAGTACCAGAAGGCCGCTGGCACCCTCTCCCCGACCGACGAGTTCTTCAACTGGAAGACCTCGGTCGACCAGGACCGCGAGACCGAGCGCAAGCGCAAGGAAGTGGAGCGCATCCGGGAAGAAGAGCGTGTCGCGCGCGAGAAGCGCCAGAAGGACCAGCTCGACGCCATGGCCAAGGCCATCGCGGAGATGAAGGAGGCGCTGAAGAACCCCTGCATCGCCGAGACCGAAGCCGGCATGATGGCCCAGATGGTCATCGAGCAGGCCGAGCCCGTCATCGCCGACAAGGACCTCGCGATGGTCGGCGACATGACGACCTTCGTGGACGGCGCCAAGGCCGACCTGGAGCTCGCCAAGGCCACCTGTGGCACGGCGGCCCCCGCGGCGCCCGAAGCTCCGGCTCCGGCCCCCGCGGACGGCGCCACGCCCTCTGGTGCCGCGGCCCCTGCCCCGGCGCCGGCCCCCGAGACGCCTCCGGCGCCCGCGCCCCAGTAGCGTCGGCACCCCGCTCCCCGTGAGCCCCGCACCGAGGCATGCTCGTTGCGGGGCTTTCGGTTTTTACGCCCGCTGGTGGGGGCCCCGCGCGAAGATCCGCTAGACAGAAGTTTGACCGGAACCCGAGCAACGTCCTATTGTCCTAAGCTTGCAGGCACGCGAGAATGTGCCCGCAGCGCCCACCCCTTCGGGAGCCTTCCATGACCCGTACTCTCCTCTCTCGCATCCTCCTCGCCGGCGCCATCGGTGGCGCCTTCTCTGGTGTCGCCCTCGCACAGGAAGAAGAGGCCGAGGGCCGCAAGGTCTCCTACAAGCAGAAGACCGAGATCGACTTCGAAGGGCTCGACGTGAACGGCGAGCTCGTCAAGCCCCAGAGCGCGCTGGTGCTCGACCGCAAGAAGGCGAGCTTCAACCCTCTCATCAAGCTGCGTGAGGACTTCAACGCCGAGATGGAGCAATCCGTCGACGAAGTGAAGTAGCTCCCGGCAGCCTTCCAGAACCCACCCGAGGGGCTCCCGCCCCGTCCAGCGCCCGCTCCGTCTTCCGGAAACGGCGTGCAACCTTCAGGGGCCGTTGCTGCGGCCACAAGGGATTCCTATGGCCGGTTCATCCCCCGGTTCGCTCGTGCTGACCTTCGAGATCTTCAACGGTGGAGACTTCCTCCGGCGCGAGGAGCTGTCCGCGGAGAGCGTGACCATCGGCAAGGGCCCCGCGGCGATGCTGCGGATCGAGGACCCTTCGCTGCAGGACCTGCACGCCGTGCTCAACGTCAACGAAGACGGCACGGTCCAGCTCCTCGACCTCGTGGGTGACCAGAGCACCCAGGTCAACGGTGCGTCCGTGAGCAACGTGGTGCTCTCCAACGGGGACACCCTGGGCTTTGGCGCGGTGCGCGTGGTCGTGCGGATCACCGACTCCGCGGCCTTCGCGGACGACGAGGCTACCCGCGTCGACGCCCCCGCCGTCCAGGCCGACGCCGGCGCCGACAGCGCCTCCGAGGCGCCCGAGGGCCAGCACTACGGGGACGATGACGAGCCCACGGAAGACGTGATGGCGTTCGTCATGCGCGCCAGCGCCTCGGCGACCGACGCCGGTTCCGACCGCTCCCGCGGCCGCAACCTCGAAGTCGCCCAGGTCTTCGGGGACGCCGTCCTCGACATCAAGCACTTCGGCGCCGGCAGCACCGTGTCGGTCGGCAGCGCCACCCTGCCCATCGTGGGTGTGGACGAGCGCGCCTCCGCCCGCACCGGCTTCTTCGTGCCGGTCGAGTTTCTCCCGAGCGACAACTACGCGCTCTTCCAGAACCTCGGCGGCCAGTGGGTCTGCAACGCGAGCGACAAGTGGGCCGGCTTCGTCGACATCGGCGAGACCCGCCGCACCTTCGCCGAGCTGGTGGCGGACGGCAAGGCCAAGAAGTCCGGCAACACGATCACCGTGCAGATCCCCGAGGACGCCCGCCTTGTCGTCGACCTCGGGAACACGATCTTCGTCGCCCACCAGGCGTACCCGGGCAAGAAGGCCGTCTCCAAGTTCGGCACGGACATCGACTACCCGTTCCTCGGCATCATCGCGTTCATGACGTTCGTGACGTTCATGTTCGGCGTGGCGGTCGCGGTCATGCCGCCCCCCGACGCGTCCGAGATGAAGCTCGACGACCACATGGTCGAGCTCCTCCTCGAGAAGAAGGAGGAGATCAAGGACGAGAAGAAGCGCGACGACAACCCGGACGCGGGCGAGGGCGCCAAGGCCAAGAAGGAAGAGGGCAAGGTCGGCAAGAAAGACGCCAAGATGGACAAGGCGAAGGGCGACAAGGTCCAGATGCAGAAGCAGCAGCTGGACAAGGAGATCGCGGAGAACGCGGGCGTGCTCGGCGCGCTCCGTGACGACTCCGCGCTCGACAGCGTCCTCGGCTCGACCGGCCTCAACGCCGACATGATGAACGGCATCGGCGGTCTCATCGGCAACAAGGGCACGCAGATCGGCTCCGGCGGTCTCGGCGCGCGTGGCTCCGGCCTCGGCGGCGGCGGCACGGCGGAAGGCCTCGGCGGCCTCGGCACCAAGGGCCGTGGGTCGGGCGCCTCCGGCTACGGTTCGGGCGGCGGCAACTTCGGCTCCAAGGGCGAGGGTGGCATCGGCACCGTCGGTGGCGATCCCATCATCCTCGGCGCCCTCGACAAGTCGCTCATCGACGCCGTCATCAAGCGCAACATGAGCCAGATCCGGTACTGCTACCAGCGCGAGCTGACCAAGAACCCGTCGTTGGGTGGCAAGATCACGGTGAAGTTCGTCATCGCCAAGGATGGCACGGTGTCCTCCGCGACCACCAAGACCACCACGATGAACAACCCCGCCGTCGAGTCCTGCATCAACGGCCGGTTCATGCGGTTCCAGTTCCCCGAGCCGAAGGGCGGCGGCATCGTCATCGTGTCGTACCCCTTCATCTTCTCGCCCGGGTAGCGAGCGGTCCCCTCCCCCTCCGGGGGGAGGATGGTCCCAAACGAGCGGCGCCTTCGGGCGCCGTTCGTCGTTTTTGGCGCCGTTCGCCGCTCTCGGGCGGTCTACGGCGATGCCCTGGAGCGACGTGCGGGTGGCAGGTCGCAACGCCGGTCCGATTGGCTCCCACCGATGACACACCTGACGGCGCCTTGACGTTTGGATTGCGAGTCGTTGACGAACCTCCGGGTGGGGCCGATGTCAGACCAGGAAGAGACGAAAAGTCTCCTCCTTCCGCAATCTTGCGGGGAGCGATGCTGCCGCCATCACGTTGGCGATTGGAGTCCTCATGTCCGACGCCGTCTTCCACCCCGCTCCCACCGGCCCCGTGGACGACACCCTCGCCGCCCACGTCCTCGACGTGCTCCTGCGCGCCACGGACGCCGATCCCGGCGCCGACCGCGGCCAGGAGAAGGTGCTCGAAGTCGCCCAGGTGTTCGGAGACGCCGTGGTGGACTTGAAGCACTTCGCCCCAGGGCGCGCCGTGCAGCTCGGCGCCACCCTCGTGCGCACCCTCCGCGGCACCCGCATGCAGGAGGACTTCTTCCTCCCGACCTCCCTGCTCCCCACGCCCTCCCACCCTCTCTTCGAGGCCGAGGGACGCGGCTGGGTGTGCGTCGTCCACCCCGCGTGGGACGGTTTCGTGGAGGGCCCCTCGGGCCGACGCTCCATCCCCGCGCTCGCCGCCCTCGTGGGCCCCGGGTCGGACGGCCTCCTGCGCATCCCGGTGGGCTCCGAGGACCGCGCCGTGGTCATCGTGGGCGGGACCACCTTCGTGGCGCGCCCGGTGCACCCCAGCAAGCGGGTGCCCCTCTACGGGGGCGACGGCATCGACTACCCGATGCTGGGCATCGCCGGGTTCATCGGCTTTGCCGCGATGTTCCTCGGCATCGCGCTCTCCGTGATCCCCGCCCCGCCCCGCGTGTCGGCGGTCGACGACCCCGACCGCCTCGTGAAGATGCTCCTCGACCAGATGGTGGTCCCGCCGCCGATGGCCTCGTCCGTCGCGGACGCCGCCGCCCCCAAGGCCGCGCCGAAGGGCCCCGAGGGCGACAAGGGCCGCCCCGACTCCAAGGCGGCGAAGGACCGGTCCCCGCTCGCGAAGGCGAACAAGGACCAGAACGCGGCGGAGCAGGCGGGCGTACTGGGCGCCCTGAACGACGACCCGCGCCTCGCCTCGATGCTCGGCGACGCGGGCCTCCCCGGCGAGCTCTCCGAGGGCATCGGAGGGCTGGTCGGGCCGCGGGCGACCCAGAACGGCAACGGCGGGCTCGGGAGCCGCCGAGGCGGGTTCGGCGGCGGCGGGACGGCCCAGGAGCTCGGTGGGTTCGGCCCGCGCGGGCGGGGCCCCGGCGGGAACGGCTTCGCCCCCACCGGCGGGGTCAAGGACGACGGCAAGATCTCGACCCCCGAGACCAGCATCGTGATGGGCGGGCTCGACCGCTCCCAGATCGACGAGGTCGTGAAGCGCAGCATGAGCCAGATCCGGTACTGCTACCAGCGCGAGCTCACCAAGAATCCGGGGCTCGGCGGGAAGGTGACCGTCAAGTTCACCATCGCGGGTGACGGCTCGGTCTCCTCGGCGATCACCAAGGCCTCGACGCTGGCCAACCCTGCGGTGGAGTCCTGCATCAACGGGCGCTTCCTCCGCATGGGCTTCCCCTCGCCGAAGGGCAACGGCCTGGTCATCGTGTCCTACCCGTTCCTGTTCTCGCCCGGCTAGCCGCTCCCGCAGGCCCGGTTCTCACTGGGCCTGCTTTCCGTTTTGCCTCGCCTCGTGCTACTGTGGCACGCCCCTCTGCCGGAGTCGTTGATGATGGTCCTGGCGCTTTCCGCCTCCCTGCTCTCCTCGCCGCTGTTCGTCTCTGCCGCGTATGCCCAGGACGAAGAAGAGGAAGACTTCCTCGAGGAAGGTTCCGACTCCAAGAAGAAGAAGAGCAAGAGCTCTGGTGGCGGCGTGGAAGACGCCGGCGCGATCCGCGAGATCAACCGTGGCTTCTACGCCAAGGCCTCCGCCGGCGTGAACTCCTACCTGCTGAACTTCAGCCGCTCGGTCAATGCCGGCACGAACGTCACGCTCGCGATCGGGCAGGACTTCGTCGACACCGAGAAGCAGTCGATGGCGTGGGAAGTGGGGATCGGCCAGGGCGTGCACAACGGCGCCGCCTGGTACGAGCAGGCCGCCTACGGCTGCTACACGCTCGGCACCGGCAGCGAGCCCTGCACCGAGGGTGACCTCCGCACCTACACGCTGCAGGCCAACTACGAGATCTCGTTCTACCCGGTGCGGCGCATCGGTATCGGCGCCCGCGTCGGCGCCGGCGTGCTCTACAGCCCGCTCCTCATCGAGCCCAACGCGTACATCGAAGACGTGGTCGACGAGTTCGGCGCCGATCCCGGCCTGCACAACTCGCCGAAGCCCATCGTGTTCGCGGGCCCGACGTTCGAGTACTACACCAAGCTCTCCCACTTCTCGATCGGCGTCGACGTTGACATCGTCTACGGGATCGGGTGGGATCTGGGCCTCAACGGCACGGGGTCGCTGAAGTACACGTTCTGATCCGTCCGCGACGAAAGGAGCTGCCCATGACCGCTTCGCTCCTCCTCCTCGTCGCGTGCGTCGGTCTCGAACCGATCCCCGGCCGCGACACCGATCCGGCCGCCGCGGACGACACGGGCGGCGGCTCCTCCACCGTGGGCGGCCTCGAGATCGACGCGAGCTCCATCGCCTTCGGCACCGTCGAGCTCGGCGGCACCGTCGAGCGGGACCTCGTGCTGACCAACACCGGCGCCACCCCGCTGGAAGTGGCCCTCGAGCTCGATGGAGACGCCTTCGAGCTCTCCACCGCCGCGGTCCAGGTCGAAACCGACGCCGTCGTGACCCTGACCTTTGCCCCGGCGACCGAGGGCCCCTACGAAGGCACCCTCTCCGTCACGGTGGACGGCGGGGACACCCTCGCCATCCCCCTCACCGGGACCGGCGAGGCCCCGGACGAGCCCGAGGGCCCCGTCGGGAACATCAGCATCACGCCCACCCGCTACAACTTCGGCCAGGTGGACGTCGACACCACGACCACCACCACCTTCACGGTCAGCAACACGGGGGACGAGGACGTCCTCATCTCCGACGTCGTGACCAGCGCCGGGGTGTGGACCACCGGGGGCACCCTCTCTCCGCCCCAGGTGCTCTCCCCGGGCTCCAACAAGCTCCTCGAGGTGTCGTTCACCCCCGGCGCCGAGACCACGTACACGGGCACCGTGACGATCGAGTCCGACGATCCGGACTCCCCGACGGTGGACATCGAGGTCGAGGGCGAAGGGGTCGACTTCTGCGACATCTGCAGCCCCCTCATCGACGTCGACACCGGCGCCGACCCCTACGCCATCACCGACTTCTTCTCGCTCTTCGGCAGCACCGACAGCCGCACGATCACGATCCAGAACATCGGCGACATGGACCTCACGGTGAGCAGCGTGGTCGTCAACAACGACGCCCTCGCCACCTGCGGGAGCTTCACCGTCGGCGGTTGGGGCAGCGCAGAGACCCTCACGCCCTACCAGACCGCGAGCTTCACGCTCTCCTACCGCGCCACCGAGTCCTGTCTGGAGGTCGCGCAGGCGGGCTTCGACGCGAACGTGGTGCACATCCTCTCGAACGACCCCAGCGAGAACGACTGGGTGATCGAGCTGTCGGGCGCCGCGATCTGACCCGTCGGGCGGCTCGCCGCTTGCCGAAGCCCCTCCCCTGCGATAGTCGCGTGGGCCCGCTGCCCGGACTTTCCCGGGCGGGGCTTCCGACAACCGTACGACGTCCACCGAACCGGCCTCGGGCCGCCCGGTGTCCGTCCTATGCGAGGTATCACCATGGCGAACGAGCAGATCGGCCTCCTGGGCCGCAAGCTGGGCATGACCCAGATCTTTGACGAGGCGGGCATCGTGTCCGCGGTCACCGTGCTGGAAGTCCAGCCGAACACCGTCATCCAGGTCAAGACGGCCTCCACGAAGGACGGCTACGCGGCCCTCCAGCTCGGCTACGGGTCCCGCAAGGAGTCCCGCGTCACCAAGGCCGAGATCGGCCATGTCGCCAAGGTCGGCGCCCGCCCCTTCCGCATCGTGCGCGAGATCCGCGTGAGCGACGCCGTCGCCACCACGCACACCGCCGGCACCCAGATCGGCATCACCGCGCTCTTCGCGGTCAAGCAGAAGGTCGACGTGACCGGGAACTCGAAGGGCCGCGGCTTCGCGGGCGTCTTCAAGCGCCACAACTTCTCCGGCTTCAAGCGCAGCCACGGTGTGCACGAGTACTACCGGCACGGCGGCTCGATCGGCACGCGCCTCACCCCCGGTATGACGTTCAAGGGCGTCAAGATGCCGGGTCGCATGGGCGGCTGCAAGACCACGGTGCAGAACCTGGTCATCGTCCGCATCGACGAAGCCCGCAACCTCGTGTTCGTGCGCGGCGGCGTCCCCGGGCCCGACGGCTCGTACATGGTGCTGCGCCAGGCGGTCAAGGGCAAGACCCCCCGCCGCAAGAAGTAGCTCCCCGCTACGCCACCGCTGGCGTGCAAAGAAGAAGCCCCGTCGGACACCCGGCGGGGCTTCTCTCGTTCTGGGCGCCCTCACCCGGGGGCACCCTCACCCGGGGGCCCCCTCACCGCTGGCGCGGTCTCACCAGCGGGCGCCCTCGCCCGGGGGCGCCGCCGCTTAGACCGGCAGGCGCAGCAAATCGTCCGCGACGCGGAAGCGGGCCCCGGTGGCGGCCTTCACCTGCTCGACCGTGAGGTCCTCCGCGATCTCGCGCAGGGTGAGCCCGCCGTCGAAGGAGAACACGCCGTAGTCGGTGATGAGGAGGTGCACGCAGCGCAGGCCCGTCAACGGGAGGGTGCACTGCTCGAGCAGCTTCGGCTCGCCCTTGGCGACGTGCTCCATCGTGACGACGACACGCTTGGCGCCGCTCACGAGGTCCATCGCGCCGCCCATCCCCTTGACCATCTTGCCGGGGATCATCCAGTTCGCGAGGTCCCCCGTCGCGCTCACCTGCATCGCCCCGAGGATCGTGAGGTCGATGTGGCCGCCGCGGATCATCGCGAAGCTCTCGGCGCTCGAGAAGTAGCTCGCGCCCGGCAGCGCCGTGACCGTCTGCTTCCCGGCATTGATCAGGTCGGGATCGACCTCGGCTTCCGTGGGGAACGGGCCCATGCCGAGCAGGCCGTTCTCGCTGTGGAGCACGATGTCCATGCCCGCGGGGATGTGGTTGGCCACGAGGGTCGGGATGCCGATCCCGAGGTTCACGTAGTAGCCGTCGCGGAGCTCCCGGGCGGCGCGACCAACGATGGCGTCGCGTGTCAAGGGCATGGTTCAGGCCTCCCGGGTGGTGCGGCGCTCGATGCGCTTCACGTAGTGCGGCCCCACGAGCACGCGGTGGACGTAGATGCCGGGCACGTGGACGGCGTCGGGGTCGATCTCGCCGGGCTCCACGAGCTCCTCGACCTCCGCGATCGTCACCCGCGCGGCCGTCGCCATCATTTGGTTGAAGTTTCGCGCCGTCTTGTCGAAGACCAGGTTGCCCAGGCGGTCCGCGGTTTGCGCCTTCACGATTGCAAAGTCCGCGAGGAGCGCGCGTTCCATGACGTACGGACGCCCGTCGAACCAACGGGTGTCCTTGCCGTCCGCCGCGAGCGTGCCGTACCCGGTGGGGGTGAAGAAGGCGGGAATGCCCGCTCCGCCCGCACGAATCCTCTCGGCGAGGGTCCCCTGGGGGCAGAGCTCCACCTCGAGCTCCCCCGAGAGGTACTGCCGCTCGAACTCCTTGTTCTCGCCGACGTAGCTGGAGATCATCTTCTTGATCTGCCGCGTGTGGAGGAGGATGCCGAGGCCGAAGTCGTCGACCCCGCAGTTGTTCGAGATGACCGTCAGCCCGGAGACCCCGCGGTCGCGCAGGGCCAGGATGAGGTTCTCGGGGATGCCGCAGAGCCCGAAGCCGCCCGCCATGAGCGTCGCGCCGTTCGGGATGTCGGCGACGGCCTCGGCCGCCGACGGGAACACCTTGTCCATTCCACCTCCGGAGCGGAACCTCCTATTCCGCACGCGCGTGTTCTGGCTGCCCCCGCTCCCCCTCGCTCGCCGGTTCCATCGATTCTTCGATGGACATCCCCCCACACTCGGGCCTACGCTTTGCGGGTTACCGCACTCGCCACCGCCCTTACGAGGTCCCATGTTCCGCGCCGGCCTCTCCCTCGTCGTCCTCCTCCTGCCCGCCTGCAAAGTCGACAACGAGGTCACGACGAAGCGCGAGAAATATGACGACGTGCCGGTCATGGTGGTGGACCCCGGCTTCCTCGACTTCGGCGGCCTGGGCACGGGCCAATCCGCCCTCCACAGCTTCACCATCCGGAACGACGGCGGCATCCCGCTCGACATCACCGAGGTGCGCGTCGAGGGCGCCACCGGTTTTACGCTCCTGACCACCGCGACCGGCACGATCCAGCCCCAGGAGTCGCTCACCGTCGACGTGATGTACCAGCCGACCAACCTCACGGACACCGCGACGATCCGCATCTTCGGGGACGATCCGCAGAACCCCGAGGACCAGGTCGACCTCACCGGGCAGTGGCTCCTCCCCGTGCTCGCCATCGAGCCCGACCCCTACGAGTTCGGTGCCGTGCCCTTCGGGTGCCTCACCGGCAAGACCCTCACGCTCTCGAACATCGGCAGCGACACCCTCGTCATCGACAGCATCATCGGCATGGGCGAGGACCAGGGCTACCGGCTCCCCGCGTTGCCGCAGCTCCCGTTGGAGATCGAGCCGGGCGGGTCGGTGCCGCTCCAGCTCCTCTACGAGGCCTCCTCGGAAGCGCTGCAGACCAGCCAGGTGTGGGTCACCAGCAACGACCCCTCCGGGGCCAAGGTCGCCACGCAGACCGGTTGGGGGGTCGTGGGGGACTGCGTGGAGGTCGACGTCCCCGCGAACGAGACCATCGCGCTCGACCTCTCCTTCACGGTCGAGGCCGGCCTCGCCGACGTGGCGTTCGCGCTCGACACGACCAGCTCGATGTCCGGGCTCGCCCTCGCGATGGCAAGCGAGTTCCGCAACATCGTCGGGGACCTCGACAGCCTCTTCTCCGACGCGACCTACGGCGTCGCCACCTACGACGACTACGCCGAGTCCCCCTACGGCTCCCGCGGCACCGACCTCCCGTTCATCCTCCGCCAGCAGCAGACGGAGGACATCGGCGCCGTCCAGCGCGCCCTCTCCACGGAGGTCGCCATCCACTACGGGGACGACACCCCCGAGAGCACGATGGAGGCGCTCTACCAGGGCCTCACGGGCATCGGCTTCGACCAGAACTGCAACGGGACCTACAACGTCGACACGGACGTGAAGCCCTTCGTGGCCTCCGCGACCGACCTCTTCGAGGGCACCGGCGGCGAGGCCAACGACGCCTCCACGCTCGGCGGCGGCACGATCGGCGGGTTCGGCTTCCGCGAGAACATGCTCCCCATCATCGTCTACGCGACCGACGCCCCGCTGCGCGACGCCGACGACACCTCCGAGTTCTCGACCCCCTCGGGCGCCTGCCACGTGGCGGGCCACACCGACGTGGTCAACGCCGCGAACGCCCTGAACGCCAAGCTCATCGGCGTGGGCGTGAACGTGATGTCGTACGAGTCGACCTTCACGCAGATGCAGAACCTCGCCACCGAGACCGGCTCCTACGCCGACCTCGACGGTGACGGCATCCCCGAGCCCGCCGTGGTCACGTGGTCGGGCACGAGCGCCGAGTTCCGCGAGAACGTCGTCGGGGCCGTCGAGCAGCTCGTCGCGGCGATGAACTACGAGAAGATCGAGCTCGTCGCGTCGGACGACACTGTGGGGTTCGTCACCGACATCGCCCCCGAGGCGTTCTACGACGTGAGCAGCGGCGAGACCGTCACCTTCACCGTGACGCTCGAGGGCGTGCTGCCCGCGCAAGAGTACGAGCAGGCCAACCAGCTCACGTTCTTCCTCATCGGGGACGAGACGACGCTGTTGCACACCTACACGGTGACCGTCATCACCCCCACGAACTGAGCCCGCGGGTTGTTCTTGGGGCGGGGGCTCCGCCCCCGCAACGCCCCGAAGCCACTTACGTCGTGCACCCGCGCCCGAGCTATTCCATCCGGTAGTTCGGACTCTCCCGCGTGATGATCACGTCGTGCACGTGGCTCTCGCGCAGGCCCGACGCCGTCATGCGGACGAAGCGCGCCTTCGCCTTCATGTCCGCGAGCGTGCCGTTGCCGGTGTAGCCCATCGAGGCCTTCAGCCCGCCGACGAGCTGGTAGACGGTGTCGCCCACGGGGCCCTTGTACGGCACCCGGCCCACGATGCCCTCGGGGACGAGCTTGCGGGTCTCCGACTCGGGATCCCCGGCGTCGTCCTGGAAGTAGCGATCGGAGCTCCCGGCCTTCATGGCCTCGACGGAGCCCATCCCGCGGTAGTTCTTGTAGGAGCGGCCCTGGTACAGCACGAGGTCACCGGGGGCCTCGTCCGTGCCGGCGAACAACGAGCCGATCATCACGGCGTCCGCGCCCGCGGCGAAGGCCTTGGCGACGTCCCCGCTGTACTTGATGCCGCCGTCCGCGATGAGGGGGATGCCGAGCCTCGTCGCGACCTTGGCGCACTCGGCGATGGCGGTGAGCTGCGGCACGCCGACCCCCGCCACCACGCGCGTCGTGCAGATGGAGCCGGGGCCGATGCCGACCTTGATGGCGTCCGCGCCGGTCGCGATGACGGCCTCCGCGGCCTCGGCGGTGGCGATGTTCCCCACGATGATGGCGAGGTCGGGCCACGTGGACCGGATGGCCCGGGCGGCCTTCAGCACGCCCTCGGACTGCCCGTGCGCCGTGTCGATGACGATGAGGTCCACGCCGGCCTCGACCAGCGCCGAGATGCGCTCGTCGCGATCCGCGCCCACGCCGACCGCGGCCCCGCAGCGCAGGCGGCCCCGGGCGTCCCGCGCCGCGAGCGGGTGGCGGATGTGGGCCTCGAGGTCCTTGAACGTGATGAGGCCGGAGAGCGTGCCGTCTGCGTCGACCACGAGGAGCTTCTCGACCCGGTGCTCCTGCATCAGGTCGCGGGCGGTCTCGAGGTCGGTGCCGGGAGGGCACGTGACGAGGCCCTCCTTCGTCATCGCGTCGGCCACGGGGCGGTCCAGGTTGCGCTCGTAGCGCAGGTCCCGGTTGGTGAGGATGCCCACCACCTGCTTGCCGACGACGATGGGGAGCCCGTTGATGCCGCGCTCGCGCATGAGCGTGCGGGCCTCTCGGAGCGAGTTGCCCGGCCCGAGCGTGACGGGGTCGAGGATCACCCCGGTCATCGCCTTCTTGACCTTCCGCACCTCGCGCGCCTGCGCGGCCGGCGAGAGGTTCTTGTGCAGGATGCCGATGGCGCCGAGACGCGCCATGGCGATGCCCATCGGCGCCTCGGTCACCGTGTCCATCGCCGAGGACAGGAGCGGCACGTTGAGCATGATGTCCCGGCACAGCCGGGTGCGCACGTCGACCTCCCGCGGGAGGAAGGTGCTGTGCCCCGGAAGGAGGAGCACGTCGTCGAAGGTCAACGCCAGGGGGGTGTCGTCGAGCAGCATGGCGGCGTCTAACCGCAGAGCGCACGCGGCGGGAGGGGCAACCCCCGTCACAACGTCGTCGCGGGCAACGGCTGAGCCCGTTGACAAGTACGCGTCTACCCCGTAAAACCGGCCCCCCATGCTACCCAGTAGCGGGCCCCCTCTTGGAGCTTCCGATGCGCGTACTTCCCCTTCTCCTCCTCCTTGCCTGCGGCAAGCAGATCGGCACCTACCAGGTGGAGGCCCCCGCGGCCGCCGCGACGACGGCCGATCAGAAGTCGGCGCTCAAGGCCGAGGCCGACGGCCTCTGGAACGAGCGCGGTGACAAGGCGAAGCTCCAGGCCGCCCTCGTGAAGTACGAGCAGGTCTACACGATGGACGCGACGGACCGCGAGGTCGCGGGCCGGCTCGTACGCGGCTGGTACTTCCTCGGGGACGGCCACGAGCTCGAGAAGGACGCCAAGCTCTCCGCCTGGTCGACCTCGATCGAGTGGGGCAAGAAGTGCCTCGCCATCAACACCGAGTTCACCGGCCTCCTCGCCAAGGGCGACGAGGACGAGGCCTCCGCGGCGCGCGCCTTCACGAAGGACGATGTTCCCTGCCTCTACTGGACCTCCTCGGCGCTCGGGAAGTGGGCCAAGCTCACCGGCCTCACGACCACGTTGAAGCACCTCCCCACCGTCAAGGCCTATATGACGCGCGTTGGCGAGCTCGAGCCGACCTACTACTACAGCGGCCCGGATCGCTACTGGGGCGTGTTCTACGCCGCCCTCCCGAGCTTCGCCGGGCAGGACCTCACCAAGTCGAAGGAGTACTTCGACAAGGCGATCTCCGCGCAGCCCGACTTCTTCGGGAACCGGGTGCTGTTCGCCGAGAACTGGGCGACCAAGACCCAGAACAAGGCCGACTTCGAAGCGGCGCTGAACGGCGTCCTCGCGGCCTCCCCCACCGTCCTCCCCGACATCCTCCCCGAGATGGAATCGGAGCAGCGCAAGGCGAAGGTGCTGCTGGAGAACAAGGGCAACTACTTTGCGGACTAGCTTCGTCACCAGCGCCGACGGCACGCGCCTGCGTCTCGCCCACTGGGGCGACGGCGCGCGGGACGTGCTGATCGCGCCGGGGCTCGCCGAGCACGCGGGCCGCTACGAGCACGTGGGGGCCGCCTTCGCCGCGGCGGGCTGGTCCGCGACGCTCATCGAGGTCCGCGGCCACGGCCACTCTGGGGGCAAGCGGGGCCACGTCGAGCACTGGTCGGACTACCGGGAGGACCTGGTGGCCGCCGTCGCCGGGCTGCGCCCCGGGTGGTCGCTGCTCGCGCACTCGATGGGCGGCCTCGTGGCGCTCGACGCCATCGCCAACGCCGGCCTGAAGCCGAGCCGGCTGGCGTTGTCCAATCCCCTGCTGGGCGTGGCGGTCGCGCTCCCCGGGTGGAAGATCGCGGCGGCCAAGGTGCTCTCCCGCCTCATCCCCTCGCTGCCGATGAAGAACGAGATCGACCCGACGGCGCTCTCGCGCGACCTCTCGGTCGGGCAGGCCTACCTCGCCGATCCGCTCGTGTTCCAGACGGGCACCCCGCGCTTCTACACCGAGATGGTGGCGGCGCTGGCCCGCGTGCACGAGATCCCGAGCTGGAGCGTGCCGATGTCGATGTACATCAGTCCCCAGGACCGTGTCACCGACCCCAAGGCCAACCAGGCCTTCGCGGCGCGCTTCCACACGAAGCTGACGCTCTACCCGGAGCACCGCCACGAGCTCTTCAACGAAACGGACAAGGCCGCGATCATCGACGAGGTGGTCACGTGGCTGGGCGAGGAGGCCGCGTGCGCGAGCGCCTGATCGAGCTCTTGAAGCAGCTCTCCTACCGTCGCATGCGCGTGGTCCTCGCATCGGGCCGCGAGAGCGACTTCTACGTTGACGGGAAGCAGACCACCCTCCACGCCGAGGGCGCGTGGCTGGTCGGGAACCTCGTGCTCGACGCCCTCAACCCCGAGGTGCTCGGCGTCGGCGGCATGGTCATCGGCGCCGACCCCATCGCTTCCGCCACCGCCGCGGTCTCCTGGTCGCGCGGGCACCCGGTGCACGCGTTCCTCGTCCGCAAGGAGTCGAAGGGGCACGGCACGGGCAAGTACGTCGAGGGCCGCGGCAACCTGCCGAACGGCACTCCCGTGTGCATCGTGGAGGACACCACGACGACCGGCGCGTCGATGCTCCAGGCGGTCGACCGCGTCGAGGCCGAGGGGCTTCGGGTCGTCCAGTGCCTCACCATCGTGGACCGCGAGGAGGGCGCCGAGGAGGCGCTCGCCGCCCGCGGGCTGGCCCTCACGCGATTGGTCCGGCGGCACGAGCTCGAGGCGTGATCTTCGCGCTGCTCGTCGGCTGTCACGCCCGCACTTCCGTGGGCGACCACATCCTCGCCGACGTGCCTCGGCCGGACAACTACGACGCGGACGCGCGCGCCGCGACCCGCGAGCTGCGCCTCTACTCGGACGGCCTGACGACCTCGCTGCTCCTCCGAGCCGCGCGGCTCGACCCGGACTTCCGCCGCGCCATGGAGGCGCAGCGCGCCCACCTGATGCTGCTGGAATCGGCCGTGCGCGAGGAGCGCCTTGCCGCCTCGCTCGCGGAGGCCGAGGTTGCCTACGTGTTCGTGCTCTCGGCGGACTCCCAATTCCGGGACGACCTCCGTTTCGGCTTCGGCGAGGCCGAGCCGTGGCGGCTCCGCCTCTTCGCGGACGGGCGCCCGTGCACCCCCGAGTCGGTCACCGAGATCGAGCCCACGCCACTTGACCTTCAGCTCTACCCGCACCACACACGGTGGAGCAGCCTCTGGAACGTTCGTTTCGCCCGGGACTGCGGCGCCGGCCCCCTCGTCCTGCAGGTGACCGGCCCGCATGGCACGGGTGAGATGGGTTGGTCCACAGAAACCGCCGAGTGACATTCCCGGGGCCGGGATCGGCGACCATACTTCGAGCGGTGCACCTGTGAACCTGTTTCTCCTCGCTTCCGCCGCCCACGCGCTCACCCTCGACGAGGCCGTCCGCCGCGCCGCCGAGGTCAACCCGGACGCCGTCGTCGCCGAGTTGGAGTGGCGCCAGGCGCGGCTCGACGCCGCCGAAGAGTGGACCGGCCTCGGCCCCACGCCGAGTTTTTCGGCGTCCCGACGCATCGCGGGCGGCGCCTCGGCCGACTCGGACAGCCTGCGCGTGAGCCTCGACGTGCTCGACCCCACCCGGTGGCTCGACGCCGGGTCCGCCTCCGCCGTCGCCCGCGCCGCCGGCCACAGCTCGGACGCCACGACGCTCGACGCCCAGTACGCCGCCGCCACGCTGTTCTACACGGTGATCGCCGCCGAGGCCGGCCTGGCTGCCGCCCAGGAGGGCGAGCGGTACGCCGAGGCGACCGCGCAGGCCACCGCCGCGCGGGTCACCGCCGGGTTGGAGAGCGAGCTCGCGGGCCGCTCCGCGCGCCTGGGGCTGCTCGAGGCCCAGGCCGTGACGGCGCAGTCGGAGGCGGACGTCGCGATCGCCCGCGCGAGCCTCGTGCGCGCCTTGCAGCAGGACGTCGGCGCGGTGGAGGCCGCGCCGGGGGCGCTCGACCTGCCCGACGCGGCGACGGGCTCGCCCTGGATCGACGCCGCCGACGCCGAGCTCGCCGCCGCGAAGTGGAGCCACGCCTCCGCCATCGCCGGGATCTTCCCCACGGGCAGCATCGCGGCGGACTCCACCCTCGGCACCCTCCCGGACTGGACCCTCACGCTCGGCGTCACCTGGGAGTTCGACGGCCTCGCCGGCCCCTTCCTCCGCGCGCGCCGCGCCGCGCTGGAGCAGCAGATCGAGGTCGTGCAGCTCGACGCCCTGCAGCGGGACCTCTCGCTCGGCCTCACGACCGCCCGCGAACAGGCCCGCGCCGCCGACCGCGTCGCCGAGGCCGCGCGCGCCCGGGAGGAGCTAGCGGACGAGTCGCTCCAGGTCGGGCAGACCCGCCTCTCCGTGGGCCTCGCCAGCTCGTTGGAGGTGCTCCGCCTCCAGGACGACGCCGCCAAGGCCCGCGCGGATCACGTCCAGGCCGAGCTCGACGCCGTCACCGCGCGGCTGGAAGCGCGCCGGGTCGCCGGCATCGGCTGGTAGCCGGGCCGGTGAGCGCGCGGGTTTGGCTGCGCGCCGCCTCGCGCGCGACGCCACCCACCCTACTCCGCGGGTAGGACCTCGAACTGGACCCGCCGGTTGCGCGACCGGCCGGCCTCGGCGTCGTTTGGGGCCTGCGCCCGGCTGGTGCCGTAGCCCCGCGCCACCAGCCGCTCCCGCGCGACCCCACGCGCCACGAGGTAGTCGCGCACGGCGTCCGCGCGGCGCTGGGAGAGCGCGACGTTGTAGGCCTCGCTGCCGACGGCGTCGGTGTGGCCCTGCACCTCGATGCGCCCGACGCCCGCGTCCGTGCGCAGCGTGACGGCGAGCTCGTCGAGCACCCGGTAGGACTCCGGCGTGAGCGCGGCCTCGTTGAAGCGGAACCGGACCTGCTGGCGGAGGAGCACGGCGGTCTCGGTCACCTCGACCCGGCTCGCCGCGAGCGACACCTCGATCGTCAGCGGCGACGTTCCGGGCGGCACGACCACGTCCTGCCGCTCGGCGCCGACGCCCTCCGCCGAGACGAGCACCTGCCAGCTCCCGGGGAGGAGCCGCGCCTCCGCGGTCCCGCCCGCCGTGGTCGCCATCGGCTCCATCGCCGTCCGCCCGACGAGCCGGACCTGCGCCGCCAGGGGCTTCCCGTCGGGGCCGCGCACGACCACCCGCACCGGCCGGGGGATCGGCCGGAGGACGAAGCGGCGCTCCTGGGGCCCGGCCACGAGCGAGAGCTTGGGGAGCCGGAGCGGCTCGTAGCCCTCGGCCTCGACGGACCCCGAGCGCGTGCCGGTCGGGAGCGCGTCGAACACGATCACCCCGCCGACGAGCGTGTGGTCGAGATCGCCCATGCGCAGGCGCGCCCCCGCGACGGGGTTCCCCTCGGGGTCCACGACCTCGACGAGCAGGGTGGCGTCCGTCGCCACGCGCGGCGTGAAGGCGAAGTCCACCGTGTTGGTGGCCGCCGCCCCGGGCACCACCGCGAGGTCGCGCTGCGCGACGCCGTAGGTCTCGGAGGAGGCCACGGCGGTCCACGGGCCGGGCGCGAGCGAGAAGCTGCGTTCGCCGTCGGGGCCGAGGCGGACGGGCGGACGGGCCTCAGTGCCGTAGAAGCGGGTCAGGGCGTCGACGCCAGCGCCGTCGGCATCGCGGGCGCGGACCCGCACCGTGCCGGGCACCCACGCGAGCCGCGCGGTGGCCTCGTTCTCGCCCGCTCCGAGGGCGACCGCGGGCAAGGTGGCGTCCTCGCAGAGGTCCGCGCTGACGCGCACGGTGCGCCGGCCGGGTTGGAGCCCCTCGAGACGCAGGCTGCCGCCGGTCGACGTGGTGCCGACGACGAGGCCGTCCACGGTCACCGTCGCGCCGTCCACCGGCGCTCCGTCGGGATCGCGCACCCGCACGACGAGCGCGGCGTCGCCGGCCTCCGCGGTGCGCATCACCACCTCGACGAGGACGAGGGAGCGCTGGTCCTCGGCGATGCGCACCTCGCGAGACTGGAGGCCGTAGGCGGGCGAGGAGAGCGCGGCGACCCAGTCCCCCGCCGGGAGCGTGAAGTCGCCGCGGCCGTCGGGGCCGAGCGCGGCCGGCACGAGGATGGACGGCCCCGCGAACCGGACGACGGCGTCGGGCACGGGCCCGTCCGGGCCGGTCGCCACCACCCGGACCGAGCCCGGCAGCCACTCCAGCCGCGCGAGCCAGTCGCGGCCCCCCGGGACGAGCTCGATGGTCTGGGCGGGGAGCGCGCGAAACCGCGTCCCGTGGACCTCGAGGAGCCGGGGGCCCGTCTCCAGCCCGTCGAGCGCGAGGGTGCCGCCGTTGCTCGTGCGGCCCAGCGCCACGCCGTCGAGCGAGACCTCCGCGCCGTCCACCGGCAGGCCCTCCGGGTCGATGACGCGGAGCGCGAGGGAGGCGTCGCCCCGCTCGGCCGCGACCAGCAGGACGTCGACCACGACGAGCTCACGGGCCTCGCGCTCGATGACGACCTCGCGCGTCTGGAGGCCCCAGGCCTCCGACGACACGACCACCTGCCACACGCCGGGCGTCAGGACGAGGTCCCGCTCGCCCGTGGGACCGACGGGTGAGGTCGAGCTCTCCGTGGGGCCGACGAGGCGCACGAGCGCATCGGGGACGACCCCCTCCGGCCCGCGGACGCGCAGCTTCACGCTCCCGGCCGGGCGGTCGAGGACCACCGTGCGCACGGCGAGATCCGCGGTCGCGGGCACGTAGACCGCGGGCGACGCGTTGAACCCGGGCGCTTCCACGGCGACCTGGCGCTCGCCGGCGGTCAGCCCCGCGATGGCAAAGCTGCCGCCGGGCCCGGTGACCCCGCGCGCGCGGCCGTCCACCGCGACGCGGGCGTCCTCGACGGGGCGGCCCTCGGCGTCGGTGAAGAGGAGCGCGAGCTGCGCCTCGCCGGGCTCGTCCACGGGGAGGACCGCCTCGACGGTGGCCGCGCGGAAGCGATCGGCGTCGAGGAGCAGCGTGCGGCGCTGAACCTCGCGGCCCTCGGCCTCCAGGACGAGCGACCACTCGCCGGGCTCGAGCGCGAGCCGCCCCTCCCCCGTCGCGGAGGTCACGCCCGTGCGCACGTCGTCGCCACGGGTCGCGCGCACGGTGACGCCGGCGAGGGGCTGGCCGGCCTCGTCGGTGAGGGAGACGGCGAGGTCATACGGACCGAGGGGCGCCTCGACGGCGGCCGACGGCGCGGCGGTTGGCGCCGTCCGCTTGCCAAAGCGATAGCCCACCCCCGCGTAGACGCGCCAGGCCGCGCTGCCCGCGCCACGCGCCACGGCGGTGGCGACGCCCGCGGAGAGCTCGATCCCGCTCGCGAGGCGCCCGCGCCCGGAGAGCCGGGCCTCCCCCGCGAGCGCACCCACGCGCGGCTTCTGGAGGTCCACCTCCGCGGTCAACCCGAGCGCTTCCACCGGCTGGTAGGAGACCGCCCCACCCATCGTGAAGCGGAGCCGCTCGTCGATCCCCAGGTCCGGCGTCTCCGCGCTGCCCGCGACCCCCACGTTCAGCGACGCGCGCACCGGCCCCCCGCCGTACCCCACCACGCCGAGCGCGCCGCCCCCGAACGCGCCCCGCCCGAGGTAGCGCGCGGCGTTGCCCGTCGGCGCGTCGATCCACGGCACGACGCTCACGCCGAGCCCCGCGCCCCCGCCCCCTGGCCGCACGAGCGCCACCGGCGCCTGGAGCCGCAGATCGCCGAGCGCCGGGCCGGTCCCGCCGATGCCCCGGGCCCCGAACCAGAACGGCATGGCGAGCCCGATCTGCACGCGCTCGCCGAGCCCCGCGCTGCCGAGGAGCGTGAAGCCGAAGAGACCCCCGATCACGTCCTCCTCGCTCGCCTCGCCGGCGTCCTCCACGGCGAGCACCAGCGGCCTCGACGCAAGCTCGACGAGCAACGAGACCGTCCCGTCCCCGGCCACCGGGCGCACCGGGTGCACGACGACGACCGGATCGGTCACCGCGCCCTCGCCGGGCAGCGGGCCTGCACCCGTCCCGTCGAGCGCCCACGCGGGCATCAGCAGTCCCACCAACCCCACGAACATCATGCGATGGGGCCCCGACGCCGCGCCGCCACGAGGAGCCCAAGGGCGGCGACAAGGCCCGCGCCCCCGCCCGTGCCCACCCCGGTCGCGCACCCGCATCCGCCATGCGCGACGCCGCTCGCGGCCTCTCCGTCGCAGTCCTGGTCGATGTCGTCGAGGGGGTTGTCCCACGCGCCCGGGTAGACCGTGGCGTCCTCGGCTTCGCAGTCGAGCCCGTCGGGCACGCCGTCGCCGTCGTTGTCGGGGCCGGGGTCGGCGGTCTGGGCGGAGTACGCCCCGATGTCGTGGTCCGCGCGCGCGGGGTCCCCCGTGCCGAGCGCGGGCGAGCCGGCCTGGAGGTAGGGCTCGGTCGAACAATCCGCGGGGTCGAAGGTGTCGACGAACAGGGGGTCCGCCTTCACGTCCGCGCCGTACGTCGCGTGGCCGGCGCCCGCCACGTCGAGATCCCAGTAGAGGTTGTAGCCGGCGGTGAGCGTGACCCCCGCGAACGCCAGCGCGGTGCGGGAGCCCTGGAAGATCGTGTTGACGAGCAGGACGGGGTACGCGTCGGCCACGTCGACCACCGCGGTCGAGACCTCGTTGTCGACGAAGGTGGCATCCCCCACCGTGAGCGAGCCGCCGGCCACCTGCACGACGCCGCCCTCGGTGGTCACGTTGCCGACGCCGACCGTCGTCTCGACCGTCGTCGAGCCGTACGCCGCGTACAGGGCACCGCCGTACGAGGCCACGTTCGCGCAGAAGTGGGCGTCGCGGACCTCGGCCCCCTCGACGGTGTCGAGGAACACGGCGCCCCCGAGGTCGGCCACGCCGTAGGAGACGTGGGCGTCCGCGAGCACGAAGCTGCCCCCCGCCACGTAGAACGAGCCGCCGTAGACGGCGGAGGCGCCCGCCGAGCTGATCCCGTTCGCCTCGAACGTGTAGCCGCCGATCGCGACGTCCCCGCCGGCGCCGGCGAGCCCATCCGTGGCGGTCCCCCCGACGAACGACACCTCCGTGAGCGCCAGCGTGTGGATCGACGTGTCGTTCACGGCGTACAGCGCCCCGCCGCTCGGCGCCTCGCTGTCGGTGAAGGCGCAGCCGGTGAAGGTGGCGTCGGTGTTGTAGAGGAACACGGAGCCGCCGCCCGTGGCGGCCGCGGCGTCCTGCGACGACAGCCCGGCGATCGTGGCCCTGTCGACGCTGTAGAGGTACAGGTCCCCGCCGTACTCGCCCGTTCGGTTGCCGGCGAACGTCGTCTCCGAGATGTCCACGGTGACGTAGTGGCTGCTCGGTTCGGCGTCGCTCACCCAGATGGCACCGACGCCGTTGTCGGAGAACGCGGAGTCCGCCACGTCGAGCGTCGTGTCCCCCCGGAACGCGTACGACTCCAGGGCTTGGCCCTCGCTGAAGCCGGTGACCTCGGCGTCCGTCAGGCGGATGATGCTGTCCACCCCGATGACGCCGGCGCCGCCGCCGCCGTAGAGGTCGACGCGGGTGCCCTCGAAGGTCCCGTCCAGCACGACGACCCCGGCGAAGTCGCCGACGAACAGCCCGCCGGTCGTGGTGCCCTCCACGTAGGACCATGTGTCGACCGTGCCGTCCTGGAGGCGCAGCGTCGCGTCGCGCACGAGGAAGGCCGGGTAGCTGACCGGGGCGCCGTCGAGCGACTGGATGTCCACGTCCACGTCGACCGTGACCGGCAGCTCTCCGCCGTAGGTCTTGGCGTCGACGAAGATGGTGTCCCACGCGACCGCGTCGGCGAGCGCGGCGGCGATGGTGGGGTGCTCGACGGTCGGCACGTGGAACGCGTCGGCCTCGGCACGGGCGGGCACGAGGATCCGCACGAGGAGCGCCCAGGCGAGCACACCCGCGCTCGCGTTTCGTCCGGTGCGGCTCATCTCCCCCTCCACCACGGGGTTATGATGCCCGAAAGCCCGTCCCCGAGCCACCCGGGCGGGCGCTGGAACGCGAATCGTGGGCTTCTTGCAGCCGGGCGACGAGATCGACATCTGGGTGGTGGACCGGGCGCTCGGCCAGGGCGGCATGGGCTCCGTCTACCGCTGCCACAACCGCGAGGCCAAGCGCATCCTCGCCGCGGTGAAGGTGCTCGACGCGTCGTTCGCCCGCCTCCCCACGTCCAAGGCGCGCTTCATCCGCGAGGCGGAGATCCTCTTCAGCCTCGACCACCCGGGCATCGTGAAGGTGCGCAACGTCCGGATGGACCTGGAGCTCCCCTACCTCGAGATGGAGTACATCGACGGGATCAACCTGGAGGCCCGCGCGCAGGACGGCGCGTTGTCCGCGGTGGATGCCCTCCCCCTGCTGAAACAGGTCGCGGACGCCCTCGCCTACTTGCACGCCCGCGGCATTCGCCACCGCGACGTGAAGCCCTCGAACCTGCTCATCCAGCCGAGCGGGCGCGTGAAGCTCGTCGACTTCGGGATCGCGACGGAGTCCGACGGCGCGACGCTCACGGAGCTTGGCCAGACCTTCGGCTCGGTCTCCTACGCACCCCCGGAGTGGCTCGACCCCGAGCGACTCGACCCCGTGAAGTGGGACATCTACTCGGCCGGCATCGTCTTCTACGAGCTGCTCACCGGTCGGCAGGCCTTCCCGATGCCCGGCATCGGCACGATGCAGCAGCAGGTCGTGCGGCTCATGAGCGTGAAGCAGCGCCACCCGCCGCTCGATCCCGGCCCGGCGCACCCGGCGAAGCTCCGGGCGCTCGTACGTGACATGACCAACCCCTGGCCGGAGTCGCGCCTCGCGGACATGCGGGCCGTGGTCGAGCGCCTCGCCGCGGTCGACTTCGAGGTCGATCTGAACGCCGCGGCGGTCTCGCTGAAGTCCTCCGAGCCCACCTGGTACACGGATCCCGCCGAGGGTGACCAGGCCGTGGCCGGCCTCACGATGGTGCCGGGAAGGGAGGATGGTCCCCCCGCACCCTCCGCCGTCACGCCGCCCGCGCCTCCGCCGCCCGCGCATCCGCAATCCGAAGGGGCCCCCGCCCTCTCCGCCCCGGCCCGATCCTCCGCACCGCGACTCGCGCTCGCCGCTCTCGGCCTCGCCGCCTGCGCGGCCGGCGGCGCCTGGGCCTACACCGCGCTCGTCGTGCCCCCCACGCGGGACGTCGTCGTGACGATCACCGGACTCGCCGAGGGGGTGCCGGTGGCCGTCACGCTCGGCGGCGCGGCCCCGGCGGCGGTCGACGGGCGCCGCGTCACGTTCCGCGCGGTCCCGACCGGCGCCAAGGACCTCCGCGCGGCGATCGGCGCGGGATGCGACACCGGCCCGCAGGCTCCGTCGTGGTGCGGGCAGCACGCGGAGCCCCTCCAGATCGAGGGCGCTCACGAGCCCCTCGCGCACACGCTCGCGCTCGCCGCGCCGGCCCCTCGCGTCGTGACCGTGTCGGTACAGGGCCTGCCCGAGGGATCGCTCCTCCAGGCAAGCGTGGACGGCGGCGCGGCCGTCTCCGGCAGCGCCACGACCGTGTCCCTCCCCGACGTGGCGCCGGGCCCCCGCCCGCTGCGCGTCTGGGTGGGCGCCTGCACGCCGGAGGACGCCGGGTGCGCCAACGACGGCTCCGCGGCGACCTGCACGCCCGGCTGCGCCTCCTGGGCCGGCGAGCACACGGTCCCCGCGGGGACAGGCGCCTTTGCGGCCGACGTGGTCCTGCCCGCGCCGGTCGCGCCCGCCGCGCCGACCGCCGCGGCCGCCGTGAGCGCCACCCGCGGCGCGTCCGCCCGGCGTTCCGGCCCCGGCAGCATCGTGACCGTGACCGCGTTCGCCCGGTGGCTCACGACCCACCCCGAGTGGACCGGCGACGGCGCGCGGGCCGCCGGGAAGGCCGACGGCACCTACCTCTCCGGGTGGTCGAACGCGGAGCCTCCGGCCGGGAAGGGCGCGGGCGCCGTCGTCAACGTGAGCTGGGCGGCGGCGGCGGCGTACTGTGCCGGCCGCGGCGGGCTCCCGGGGATGGACGACGCCCCGCTGACCTGGACCGAGTCGGGCGCCCAGCCGTGGCACGAGTACCGCGTCGCGGGGGACCGCCCCGCGTGGCGGCGGAGCGACGGCGCCACCTCCATCGCCGTGAAGCGGACCGAGTCCGGCCCGGTGATTGGGTTCCGCTGCGCACGTTGACGCCTCGGGTCGCGATGCCCCGGGCCCGCGGATTTGGAACGGCTCCAGATGACGTCGCGTTCTCCCGTGCTTAGACTGGCGGACCCCTACTTCAGGAGCCCTCCATGAGCACCGTCACGACGCTGTCCCTCCCCCCCCTCCCCTACGCCGACACCGCGCTCGCCCCGGTGATCTCGCAGAACACGCTCTCCTTCCACTACGGCAAGCACCACAAGGCCTACGTGGACAACGGCAACAAGCTCCTCGCCGGCACGGAGCTCGAGGGCCGTCCGATGGGCGAGATCATCAAGGCCACCTACGGCAAGAGCGACAAGACGGGCATCTTCAACAACGTCGCCCAGGTCTGGAACCACGACTTCTACTGGCTCTCGATGCGCCCGGGCGGCGGCGGCGCCCCGACCGGCCGCGTGGCGGAGCTCATCAACAGCTCTTTCGGCGGCTACGACGCGTTCCGCGTCGAGCTCTCCAACGCCGCGATGACCCAGTTCGGCAGCGGCTGGGCGTGGCTCGTGTCCGAAGGCGGGAAGCTCAAGGTCACCAAGACCCCGAACGCCGAGAACCCGCTCGTCCACGGCCAGACCCCCCTCCTCACGATCGACGTGTGGGAGCACGCCTACTACCTCGACTTCCAGAACCGCCGCGCAGACTACGTCGCGGCCTGGCTCGACAAGCTCGTGAACTGGGACTTCGCCGAGAAGAACCTCGGTTAGTCCGGATGATGAGCGCGCGACCCATGCCCCCGCCGGGCCGCGCGCTCCCCTGGATCGAGCCGGACGGGGCTGCGGTTGATTCGCACCGACCTGGAGTTCCGTATGTCTGAAGTCCGCCCCTCCCGCCGCGACATGCTGGCCGGCACCCTCGCCGGGGCCGCCATCGGCGCCCTCGCGACCCGCTCGTTCTCCGTCCTGGCTGCCGACCCCGCCGCCGCGGGCCCCCTCACCCTCGCGCCGCTCCCGTACGCGGACACCGCGCTCGCGCCGGCGATCTCGCAGAACACGCTGTCGTTCCACTACGGAAAGCACCACAAGGCCTACGTCGACAACGGCAACAAGGCGCTCGCCGGCTCGCCGCTCGCCAGCCAGCCGATCGCGGAGATCCTGAAGGCGACCCAGGGGAAGCCCGACCAGGCCGCGATCTACAACAACGTCGGGCAGGCGTGGAACCACGACTTCTACTGGAAGAGCATGCGCCCGGGCGGCGGCGGTGCCCCCAGCGGCCGGCTCGGAGACAGGATCAAGAGCGACCTCGGCGGATACGACGCCTTCAAGGCTGCCTTCTCGAAGGCGGCAACCGGGCGCTTCGGCAGCGGCTGGGCGTGGCTCGTGGCCAACAAGGGCAAGCTCGAGATCCTGGACACCGGCAACGCCGACACCCCCCTCCCGATGGGGCTCACCCCCCTGGTCGTGCTCGACGTCTGGGAGCACGCGTACTACCTCGACTACCAGAACCGCCGCGCCGACTACGTGACCGCGTGGCTGGACAAGCTGGTGAACTGGGAGTTCGCGGAGAAGAACCTCGGGTAGCCAGGCCGCCGGGAAGCTCGCCTGGTGCCGCTGCCCCAGTCTCTCGCCAGGGCGCGAGAGCCTTCGAGGGGGCGCGTTGCGCCCGGCCGCTGTCGCGGCCCAGCCGCTTTCTGGAGGGGGAGGCGGACCTCCCCCTTGCGCCTGCGGCGCACCCACTCCCCGGCCGCTTCGCGTCCGACGTGTCCGTGCACGGGCTCTCGGGAGGTGACGAGGAACTTGCGGGCACGGACACTAGCGGTCCCGTGGCGAGCCCCGTCCGCGTGTCCAGATTCCCTCGGCACCCCGAGGGAACCCCATGTCGTCCGACCGTGACCGTCGAGGCAGCCGGCCCGGCGCTCCGCCGCCCAAGCCCGACGTGCCCTGGCTGAAGGACCGCCCCGACCTGCACCGCTCGGACGAGGACACCACGGTCCTGCCGAGGCCGGAGCCGCCGACCTCGGAGGAGCCGGCCCCGCCGCCCGCGAAGGACCGGCCGGCGGATCAGCGCGTGCCGGGCTCGCGGGCCCGGCGTGAACCGGAGCAGTCCGGGGAGCCCGCCTCGCCGCAAGGTGACGCCACGAAGGCCCGCCGCCGCCCCTCGTAGGACCAGGACCCGACGATCTGCCCGCGGTCGTTGATGTCGCTCGCGCCAGCGCTGGTGTCCGGCGGCGTGGGGAGCTCCATCATCGCGTTGTCCCGGTACACGTAGGCGCGGGGGCGCCCATCGCCGGCGCGCGCGCTCGATCCCACGACGTGCCCGCTCTCGTTGATGTCCACCGCCGAGGCGTGCGCGCCGCCGAGCGTGCCGATGTCGAGCACCTCGCCCCCCCGGTACACGAACGCGTGGACCGCCACCTCCGGCGGGGACTCCTCCCCCTCCGAGACCAGCATCGCCTGGAAGTCGGGCGACACGTCGGGACGCAAGGAGGCTTCGATGATCCCCGGGCGCGCCGCGCTGATCGTGCCGTAGCCCGCGGCGTCGCCGGCCTCGTTGATGGCCGCGACGATGACGACGTCGCCCCCGATGGAGAACGTGTCGGCCGCACCCGTCTCCGGGGTCCAGCGGTAGCCCACCATCCGTTGCTCGTCCGCGAGCGGCGCGCTGCCGACGACCTGCCCGCGGTCGTTGATGTCGAACGCGGAGGACCACACCGAGCCCTCGGGGCCGACCTCCACCCGGTTTCCGTCCTGCCACACGAAGGCGCGATGGCCCGTCGGCGTGGTCGACATCGCGAGGACCGCGCCCTGCTCGTTCACGTCGATGGCGTAGCTGAAGCTGCCGCCGAGCGTGCCGAGGTCGATGACCTTCCCGGCGTCCCACAGGACCGCGTGCGTCTCGCCGTTGCCCGCCTGCGAGAAGCCCGCCACCTGCCCGCGCTCGTTGATGGCGATGGCGAAGCTGGCGTTGCCCCCCTCGAGCACGCCGAGGTCCTGCACCTGGCCGCCCGACCACAACACGGCCCGCGTCCGCCCCTCGGCGTCCTGCGCGCCCCCGACGACCTGGCCCCGCTCGTTGAGATCCCAGGCGAAGCTATGCCGCCCGCCGAGCGTGCCGAGGTCCCGCATCTGCCCGTCTTCCCACAGGAAGGCGTGCTGCTCCGGCCCCGCCGTGCTCGACACGCCCGCCACCTGCCCGCGCTCGTTGATGGCGGCGGCCGCGGCGGACTTGCCGCCGAGCGTCCCCAGCTCGACCACCTCGTAGTCGGCCGCCATCGCGGCAAGGATCCAGAGAAACATCGCTCCCCCCCGGATCCGACGGGATCCACCCGGAGGAAACTAGGCACCGGGGCGCAGACAACCTCGGTCGCGACCGAGGAGTCCACCGGGCGTCGTCACAACCGGCGGCGGAGCACGGTGTCGCGAATCCAACGGGGGTCGGCGCCCGGGTAGTCGAGGGTGTAGTGCAGCCCTCGGCTCTCCCGGCGCCGGAGCGCGCTCTCGATCACGAGGTCCGCGACGGTGGCGAGGTTGCGCAACTCCAACAGCGGCGCCGTCAGCGTGAAGTCCCAGTAGTAGTCGTAGATCTCCTCCTGCACCGCCTCGACGCGGGCGCGCGCGCGCAGGAGCCGTCGCGTCGTGCGCACGATGCCCACGTAGTTCCACATGAAGCGCCGGATCTCGTCCCAGGTCTGGGTGATGACGACCTGCTCGTCGCTGTTCACGGCGCGGCCGGGATCCCAGGGCGGGATCTCGGTGTCCGACCCGAGGTCCGGCAGGCGGGCCACGGCGGTCGCGACCGCGTGCTTGGCGAACACGAGGGCCTCCAACAACGAGTTGGACGCGAGGCGGTTGGCCCCGTGCAGGCCGGTGCACGCGCACTCGCCGATGGCGAAGAGGTTGCGGAGGCTCGACTCCGCCGCGAGGTCGGTCTGGACGCCCCCGCAGAAGTAGTGGGCGGCGGGCACGACGGGGATGGGCTGCGTCGCCATGTCGATGCCGAGCTCCAGGCACCGCGCGTAGATGTTGGGGAACTTGTGCTGGAGCTCCGCGCGCTCGAGGTGCGTCATGTCGAGGTAGACACAGTCGTCGCCACGGCGCTTGAGCTCGGCGTCGATCGCCCGCGCCACGATGTCGCGCGGCGCGAGCTCCCCACGCTCGTCGTAGCGCGGCATGAACCGCTCGCCGGTGTTCAGCACCAGCTTGCCGCCCTCGCCGCGCAGGGCCTCCGAGATGAGGAAGCCCTTGGCGTGCGGGTGGTAGAGGCAGGTCGGGTGGAACTGGACGAACTCCATGTTCGCGATCCGGGCGCCCGCGCGCCACGCCATCGCCACGCCGTCCCCCGACGCGATGTCCGGGTTCGTCGTGTAGAGGTACACCTTCCCCGCGCCGCCGGTGCACAGCGCCACGACCTTCGCGGCCACGGCGTGGACGTCTCCCGAGTGGGCGTCGAGCAGGTAGGCGCCGACGACCCGATCGGGGTCCTCGGGCACCGCGCCCGTGCGCCGCGCGAGCGAGTTGTGGGTCACGAGGTCCACCGCGTGGTGGTGCTCGAGGATCTCGATGTTCGGCTCGGCGTCCGCCGCGGCGAGGAGGGCGCGCACGATCTCGGCGCCGGTCAGGTCATCCGCGTGGAGGATGCGGCGCTTGCTGTGGCCGCCCTCCCGATGGAGGTCGTACTCGGCGGGGTGGTGCTCGCGCCGGGAAAATTGCACGCCGCGCTCGATGAGGTCCCGGATGCGCTCGGGGGCTTCGCGCACGGTCTGCTCGACGGCCTCGCGCCGGCAGAGCCCCGCGCCGGCGACCAGCGTGTCCTCGACGTGGGCCTCGAGGTGGTCCTCCGGGCTCCACACCGCCGCGATGCCACCTTGCGCGTAGCGGGTGTTGGACTCCTCCCGGTCGGTCTTGCTCACGACGAGGACGCGCCCGTGGCGGGCCGCTTCCAGCGCGAACATGAGCCCGGCCACACCGGCGCCGAGCACGAGAAAATCGACACGTTGCGCGGAGGCGTCCATCCCGTTGATCTACCCTGCTGCGATGGCCTACACCCCCCGCCTCGTCCGTGCTCCTCGGCTCGCTGGGCTACCGCTCCGCGCTTTTTCTTCCCTCGTCGGCACCCCGGGCGTCGGGGCCGTCATCCGCGACCAGCTCCTGGCGCAGATCGGCATCCCGCGGCTCCGCGCCGCCCCGGTCGCCCACGCCGCCCCGGCCCGGCCCGCGTGGCTCGACGCGGGCGCGCCGTCCCCCGACGAGGTCCCCACCGCCCCGGCGGCCCCCGCCACCGCCGGCTACGCCCACCCGAGCATCGCGGACTACGCCGAGGCCTACCGCTCGGGCCGCGCGGATCCCGTCGCGGTCGCGCGCGCGGCGCGGGCGGCGCGCACCGAGCACGATGGCGGCAACCAGCCCCTGCGCGCGTTCATCGCGATGGAGAGCGCCGATCTGCTCGCCCAGGCCGAGGCCTCCGCGGCCCGGCTCCGCGCGGGCACGCCCCGGAGCTGGCTCGAAGGGGTGCCGGTGGCGGTGAAGGACGAGCTGGACCAGTCGCCCTACGGCACCACCGTCGGCACGCGGTTCCTCGGCAAGGAGCCGGCCACCGCGGACGCCACCGTCGTTGCCCGGTTGCGCGCCGCCGGGGCCCTGCTCGTCGGCAAGACGAACATGCACGAGCTCGGCATCGGCGTCACCGGCATCAACCCGCACCACGGCGCCGCCCGGAACCCCTACGACCCGGGGCGCGCCACGGGCGGCTCCTCGAGCGGGTCGGCGGCGGCGGCGGCGGCCGGCTTCTGTCCGGTGGCCATCGGCGCGGACGGCGGTGGGTCGATCCGCATCCCGGCGGCGCTCTGCGGCATGGTGGGGCTGAAGCCCACGTTCGGCCGCGTGAGCGAACACGGCGCGTCCCCGCTCTGCTGGAGCGTGGCGCACGTCGGCCCCATCGGGGCCCACGCGGTCGACGTCGCCGCGATCTACGGGCTCATCGCCGGGGCGGACGCCCACGATCCCGGCAGCCTCGGGCACCCGGGTGTCCGCCTCCCGGGAGCGCGTGCGAGCGACGCCCCGAAGCTGCGCGTGGGCGTGCTCGACGCGTGGTTCGAGCACGCCGACCCCGCCGTGGTGGAGGCCTGCCACGTCCTCCTCGAGAACCTCGGCGTCACGCTCGTCCGCGTCGACCTCCCGGACCCCGACCTCGTCCGCCTCGCGCACCTCGTCCTCATCGTCGGCGAGATGGCCGCCGCGCAGCTCCCCCACGCCGCCCCCACCTACGGCCCCGACACCGCGATGAACTTCGCCCTCGCGCGCGGGCTCACCGCCAGCGACTACACGCAGGCACTGCGGGTCCGCGCCCACCTCGCCGAGGGGTGGCGCACCGTGTTCGAGCAGGTCGACCTCGTCGCGACCCCCACCACCGGCTGCACCGCGCCCCCGATCCAGGCCGACGCCCTCGGCGGCGAGTCCGACATGGAGCTCCTCGACCGGATCATGCGCTTCGCCCACGCCCCCAACCTCTTCGGCTTCCCCGCGGTCAGCATCCCCGCCGGGTACGACGCCGCCGACCTCCCGATCGGGCTCCAGCTCATCGGTCGCCCGTGGTCGGAGGACGTGCTCCTCGGCGTCGCGATCCAGGCGGCGCCCCTGGTCGAGCGGCGGCGGCCGAAGATCCTCGCGAACCTGCTCGGCTGACTACGGCCTGGACGAGGCGGGCGAGAGGCCCCAGAGCTGCTGGGGCTCCTCGATCCCGCGGAGCAGGAACCGCCCCAGCGGCTCGACGCCGTCCCCCGCGTGCTGGGCGACCGCCGTGGTCGTCAGCACGGGCTGCCCGAGCGCCTGGCAGAGCCCCTCGACCCGCGCGGCCTGGTTCACCGCAGGCCCGATGACCGTGAAGTCGAGACGGTCCGGGGCGCCGATGTTGCCGTAGGTCACCTCGCCCACGTGCAGCGCGATGCCGTAGCCGACCGGCGCGCCGCCGTTGGCCTGCACCTCGCGGTCGAGCGCCGACATCTCGTCCCGCGCCGTCCGCGCCGCCAGCAGGGCCCGGTGGCACGCGGCCTCGGCGGAGGCGCCGCTCGTGATCGGGAAGATCGCGAGCATGCCGTCTCCGATGAACTTCAGGACCTCGCCGCCGTGGCGCTGCACCGCGCCGGCCATCGTCTCGAAGTAGGCGTTGAGCAGCGCGATGACGGACTCGGGCGGACCCGCCTCGGCGCGCGCGGTGAAGCCGCGCAGATCGCAGTACCAGACCACGGCGTCGAGCCGCTCGCCGCTCCCGCGCACGATGGTGCCCGCCAGGACCCGCTGGCCGGCCGTGCGGCCGATGTACGTGTCGAGGATCGTGCTCGCGAGCCCCCGGAGCACGCGCAGTTCGCACAACGTGGCGAGCAGCGGGCCGATGGCGTCGAGCGCGGCGAGGTCGCGGTCGGCGAAGCCGCCGGGGCGGTCGGTGCACCACGAGAGCGCGGCGCCCACGGCGCGATCCCCGAAGATGAGCGGCATCACGTAGTAGTCGGTGCCCCCGCTCTCCGCGAGCTCCGCCAGGATGGGGAAGTCCCCCGGCGCGTTGGTCCCGACGAGCCGCCGCCGCACGGTGCCGAGGCCCGCGCTCACGACCGCGAGCGGGCTGTCCAGGTAGCCGGCGTTCTCCCAGCCGGCGTAGCGGCGCCGCTCCACGACGGACACGCCGCGGCCTTGCCACCAGTGCACGGACAGCGCGACGAGCTGAGGGTGGAGGATCGCGACGTGGAGGCCGCACCGGAGGAGCGGCAAGCCGGTCGCCTGCACCTGGTCCACGAGGCCGCCGAACACGTCCTCCAGCCGCGGCAGGAAGCGCCCCTCCGCGAGGAGCCACTCGCCCACCGGGGCCAGGCTGCCGTAGGCAGGGTGCGGGTCGGGAGCGCCGCTCGAGCCTGCTTCCATCCCCGAAACCTCCGCGGCCGCAGACGTACGCCGCTCGTCCCGCGAGCGCCACCCCCGCGATGCTCGGACGAGGCCGGTGCGTCGCGACCGGCTTCTTTTCCTTGACGTCGCCGGGATTCCGGGCCACGGGAGGCGCCCTCCCATGCACCGGCCGATCCCGCACCACGACACCGTCCGCGCCGAGATCGGCGAGGTGTGGGGCCTCGCGTGGCCGGTGAGCCTCGGCATGCTGGGCCTCATGGGAATGTCCGTGGTGGACACCCTCATGGTCGGCCACCTCGGCGCCGCGCCGATGGCCGCCGTCGCGCTCGGCACCTCCTGGTACTTCGGCCTCGCCGTCGTGGCGCTCGGCGTCCTCCGCGCCCTCGATCCCGTGATCGCCCAGGCGTACGGCGCGCGCGACCACGAGGCCGTGGGCCACGGCATCGTCCGTGGCGTCGTGATGGCGCTGCTCATGGCCCCGGTCCTCATGGCCCTCCAGTCCCTCGCCGAGCCCGGCCTCCGCCTCCTCGGCCAGCCCGAGGTGCTCCTCGCGGACGCCGGCACCTGGTGCCGCACCGCCGCCTGGGGCGTGCCCGGGATGATGGTGTTCAGCGCCGTCCGCCAGGCGCTCCAGGCCCTCGGCCTCAACCGCCCCGTCACCAAGGCGATCATCGTCGCCAACGTGCTCAACCTCATCGGCGACGCCGTGCTCATCTACGGCTTCGACCTCGGCCCGTACGGCGCCGCGCTCGCGACCGCCGCGAGCCAGTACGTCCTCGCGGGGCTGACGGTCTGGTGGAGCCGCGAGGCCCTCGCGCCCTACCTCGTCGGCTGGCGCAACGCGCTCTCCGGCCCGGCGCTCCTGGCGCTGTTCGCCATCGGCCTGCCGCTCGGCGTGCAGATGGCGATGGAGGCGTGGGCGTTCCACCTCGCCGGCCTGATGATGGGCTGGCTCGGCCCCACCGCCGTCGCGGCCAACGCGGTCGTGCTGAACCTCGCGACCCTCTCGTTCATGATCCCGATGGGCATCGGCGCCGCCGCCGCCACGCGCGTCGGCAACCTCATCGGCGCCGGCCTCCCCTGGGCGTTCGCGGGCCGGATCTGCCTGATCCTCGGCGGCGCCATCATGGGGGGCTCCGCCCTCGCGTTCGGCCTCTTCCCCGACCTCCTCGCGCGCGCCTACACCGCGGATCCCGCGGTCATCGGCGTCGTGGTCACCCTCCTCCCCATCGCGGCCGCCTTCCAGCTCTTCGACGGGCTCCAGGTGGTCGCCTTCGGCGTGCTCCGCGGCGCCGGCGACCTGCGCCTGCCCGCCCTCGCGAACCTCCTCGGGTACTGGGCCCTCGGCATCCCGCTCGGATGGTGGCTCGCCTTCCGCGCCGGCTGGGGCGCGCCGGGGATCTTCGCGGGCCTCGCGGTCGGTCTCTTCACCGTGGCCATGCTCCTCGTCGCGCGCGTCGGATGGATGGCCCGCCGCGGCGCCGTGCGGCTCGAAGCCGGCTGACACAAAGGATCGGCAAACGCCGGATCTGGCGGATCGGCGCCGATCATCCGAAGATCGTTGTTGACATGCCAACAGTCCGGGATCAGGCTGTACCGCATGGCCGACGGTTCAACCTCGATCCCGCACCCCCGCCCCTTCCTGAAGTGGGTGGGCGGCAAGCGGCAACTCCTCCCCGCGCTCCTCCCCCACACCCCTCCGCGGTTCGGGCGCTACCACGAACCGTTTGTCGGCGGTGGCGCGCTGTTCTTCCACCTGCGGCCGGCCCGCGCCGCGCTCTCCGACACCAACGCCCGCCTCATCCGCACGTGGCGGGGCGTCCGCGATCACGTGGAGGACGTCATCGGGCTCTTGCGCGCCTACCCGCACGACCGCGGCTTCTTCGAGCGGCTGCGCGAGGACGCCGTCGACGAGCGGAGCGACGCCGAGGTCGCCGCCTGGTTCATCTACCTGAACCGGACCGGCTTCAACGGGCTCTACCGCGTGAACCGCAACAACCGGTTCAACGTGCCGTTCGGCTCGTACACCAACCCGACGATCTGCGACGCCGACGTGCTCCGCCTCGCCTCCGCGGCGCTCGCCGACACCGAGCTGCACGTCGAGGACTTCGGCATGGTGCTCACGCGCGCCGAGCCGGGCGACTTCGTCTACTTCGACCCCCCTTACGTCCCCCTGTCCGCCACCTCGAGCTTCACCGCCTACACCGCGGGGGGCTTCGGGATGGCCGAGCAGGCGCGCCTCCGCGACACGGCGCGGGCGCTCAAGGCGAGCGGGGTCCACGTGATCCTCTCGAACTCGTCGGCGCCCGCCGTCCACGAGCTCTACGCCGACGGCTTCCAGCGCACGCCGGTGGCGGCGAACCGCGCCATCAACTGCGACGCCTCGAAGCGCGGCGCGGTGACGGAGCTCATCCTCGCGTAGCGCCGAGTGGGGTAGGCCAGGGAGCATGTGTCATACTCGCGCGAATTCGGACTGACATGACACGCGCTCTCCTGGCCCTCCTCGTCCTCGCCGGCTGCACCCCCGTGACCGTCCCCGCCGACGACTCGGCGATCGAGACCGGCTCCGACGACACCGGCGACACCGTTCCCGACACCGACCCGAACGACGACGCCGACAGCGACGGCTACAGCACGGACGACTGCAACGACGGCGACCCCGCGGTGCACCCCGGCGCCGCGGAGGTCTGGTACGACGGCGTCGACCAGGATTGTGACGGCGCGTCCGACCTCGACCAGGACGGCGACGGCGTGGACGACGCCGCGCACAACGGCACGGACTGCGACGACACCGACGCCACCGTGTTCCCCGGCGCCGCGGACGCCTGGTACGACGGCGTGGACCAGGACTGCGCGGGCAACGACGACCAGGACCAGGACGGCGACGGCTTCGCCATGGGCGACGACTGCGACGACCTCGACGCCGCCATCTCCCCCGCCGCCGCGGAGGCCTGCGACGGTGTCGACCAGGACTGCGACGAGGTCGTGGACAACGGCGTCACGACGACATTCTACGCCGACACCGACGGCGACGGCTTCGGGGACGCGACCGCCGGGACGGACGCCTGCGAGGCACCCGCCGGCTCCGTCGCGGATGCCTCCGACTGCGACGACGTGACGGCCACGACGTACCCGGGCGCCGCCGAGATCTGCGACGGCCTCGACCAGGACTGCGACACCGTCGCCGACAACGGCCTGGAGACCTACGCCTGGTACCTCGACGCCGACGCCGACGGCTACGGCGACTCCACCGCCGAGGTCGTGAACTGCGCCGAACCCGCCGGGTACACGTCCTCCCCCGACGACTGCGACGACGCCGACGCCACCGCCAACCCGGGCGCCACCGAGGTGGACGCCGACGGCGTGGACAACGACTGCGACGGCATCCAGGACCCCATGCTCGCCGAGGACCGCAGCGACTGGAGCGTGTACGGCACCAGCAGCGACGACGCCGTCGGGAGCGGCGGGGTGCTCGCGCTCGAGGACATCGACGGCGACGGCAACGGCGAGCTCATCGTCTGCGCGCCGGGCCGCAGCTACAACAGCTCGTACCCGGAGTCGGGCGCGATCGCGTTCCACGACGTCGACAGCCTGGACGACCCCGCCAACTTCATCGACGGGTACCTGCGCCTCTACGGCAGCGCCACCAACGATGCCTTCGGCTCCGCGATGGTCGACCTCGGCGATCCCGACGGCGACGGCGTGCACGAGCTCGCGGTCGCCGCCTACCTCAACGACAACGACGCGGACGACGTGGGCCGGGTGTACGTCTTCGACGTCGACGGCGAGAGCGGCAACGCGTTCGGGAGCACCCTCGCCACGGGCGGGATCTACGCCGACACGGAGAGCGGCAACCTCGGCTACAGCGTCGCCACCGGCGACTTCAACGGGGACGGCAACCCGGACCTCGCCGTGGGCGCCCCCGGCGAAGAGGACACCCGCGGCCGCATCTACGTCGCCTTCTACGACGACGACTACACGACCGACGACATCTACGAGGAGGACGCCAGCTTCTACGCCCGCGGCCCCGCCTCCACCGACCACCTCGGCCACGCCTCCGCCATCGGCGACGTGACGGGAGACGGCTACGACGACCTCATCAGCTGCTCCCCCGACGACGACGACGGCGGCACGGACGCCGGCACCTGCTGGATCGTGGCGGGCGCGAGCACCCGTGGCAGCGGCGCCACGGCCGGCACGACGATCAGCGGCCTCGACACCGCCGTGATCACCGGCCCCTCCGACAACAGCCAGCTCGGCTCGACCCCCGGCTCGCTCGTCCTGGGCGACCTCGACGCCGACGGCATCGTGGACCTCGCGGTCGGCCTCCCCGGCTACGACGGCGGCCTCGGCGCGGTGCTCGTCTACGCGGGCGGCACGCTCTCCGGCAGCGAGACGAGCACCACCGCGACCTGGTTCCTCACCGGCGACGGTGCGCTCGGCACCGCCCTCTCCATCGGCGACGTCACCGGGGACGGCACCAACGACCTCCTCGCCGGCGCCCCCACCGCGGGCTCGAGCGCCGAGGGCGTGGTCTACCTCTTCGAGGGCGGGATGGCGGCGGGCACGTGGATCCTCCCCGACGACCAGTACGGGAGCTGGACGGGCGCGGCCACGGGCGACCTCTTCGGCACGACGCTGAGCTCGCTCTACGACCTCGACGCCGACGGCACGTTGGACTTCGCGGCGGCGGCCACCGGCAACGACGAGGCCGCCACGGACGGCGGCAAGGTCTACGTGATCCCGGCCTACTGACGGGGCCGGCCTACGGCGCCACCCACGTCCCACCCGCGCGCGCAACCCCACCGCGCGCGAGCCATCCTGCGCCAATCCCAGTTGGGCTGGTTCACGCCGAGGCCGCGCACCCGCCGGACCGGCGGCCCGGATCCCGCATAGTGCCGCAACGGCAGGCTCCAACCGTCCGCGGTCGTCCGCGGGCGCGGTGCCCGGGCGCAGGGAAGCGCCGGGATCCGTGCCTACGCGGCGAGAACGGAGGCGGCGGACATCCGGGTGGTGCTATCCTGGGCAGATGGAAGACCGTCGCGACTTTCTTCGCCTTGCGGTGTTCGGGCTCGTGACCACCGCGATCGGCACCCGTGCCGCCGCGGCGGCCACTCCCGCGGGCCCCGCGCGCCCCACCACCCCCCTCGGCGCCGCCGCGGGCCCGTGGTGGCTCGTCCACCCGCTCCAGGCCGGCAGCGCGATCGGCCTCGGCTGGCACGTCGCGCGCCTCTACCCGGCGGTGGACGGCGCGGTGACCCTCAACCTCCTCCACGAGGACGGGCGCGCCGCCCGCGTCGACCTCTCCTTGCGAGACGGCGCGCCGCGCGGCCCCGCCTCGTCCCGCTACGTCGACTTCATCGTGATGGACGGCGGCAACGGCGACTCCCCGATGGAGGAGTCCCTCGGCCGGGCCGTGCGTCGCCTCGCGGCCATCGTCGAGGAGAACGAGGAGCGCGACCTCGACGCCCTCGCCGTCCTCCAGCCCCATGACGAGCGCCTCTGGCGCCACGAAGCCGCGCTCGCGCAGGCCGCGACCCGGCTGGTGCCGGGATGACCGAGCCGCAGCAGGCTGCTCCGAACGGCCTCCAGATCGAGCTGGGCGCGCGTCGCGTGTCCTTCGTCGTGGACGAGGCCCTCTACCCGCTGGACACCATCCAGGGCGCCGCCTACCTCTTCCTCGATCGCTGCTACGTCTTCCTCGACCGTCCCGCCGATCAGCGCGTGGCCGTCGTCCTCAAGGCCAAGGGCGAAGCCGACGAGCCCACGCTCGACGCCCTCGCCGGCGAGTTCGCCAACGAGCTCCTCAACCAGGCGCTCCGCAAGGCCGTGGGCGCGTCGAACGCCAAGATCCGCGAGTTCATCCTCGCGAAGGCCTTCTTCTCGGTCGACGCCCCCTCCTCCATCGACAAGCTCCTCGCCGAGCTCGACGCCGAGGAGATGGAGCCGCTCGAGATCCCCGTCCCGTGGGAGAAGACGGATGGCTGAGCCCGTCGTCCTCCGCTACCACCGCTCGCTCTACGCCACGGCGTCGGTGACCCGCGCGGCGGAGCGCTTCGCCGCCTTCGGCCCCGCGGTGGTAGAGGCCGAGGCCGACGTGCTCGTCACCTTCGCGGACGTGCCCGATCGCCTGCGCGAGCGCCTGCCCGACGAGTTCGCCAACCACGCGCTGTTCCAGACCATCGTCGACGCCCGCGCGGAGGGCGCCAAGTGACCGCACCCCAGCCCCGCCGCGGCCTGCTCACGACCCCCTTGCGCGTCGACCCCAAAGCACTCGCCCCCGAGGTCGGCTTCTTCCGCTACGGCGTCGTCGGCGGCAAGGTGCTGCTCACGAACGACGGCGGCGAGTTCCACTTCCTGCCCACCGAGCGCTTCGACACGTTCCTGCGCGGCAAGATCGACGGCGAAGAGCGCGCCGAGATGGAGCGGAAGGGCTTCTTCAAGACGGGGCTCGACATCGACCGCATGGCCGGCCGCATCCGTCGCAAGAAGGGCTTCCTCGGCAGCGGCCCGCACCTGCACATCGTGGTCACGACGCTCCGCTGCAACCACGCCTGCAAGTACTGCCACGCCTCGCGCACCGACATGGACCGCGTCGACACCGACATGTCGCTCGCCACCGCGCGCGAGGTCGTCGAGTTCGCCTTCAGCACGCCGTCCCGCGTCCTGAACTTCGAGTTCCAGGGCGGCGAGCCCACCGCCAACTTCCCCGCGATCCGCTTCATCGTCGAGCACGCGCTGGAGAAGAACCGCTACGAGAACCGCGAGCTCCTGTTCTCCCTCGTCACGAACCTCACGCTGATGGACGAGGAGAAGATGCGCTTCCTCGTGGACAACGGCGTGATGGTCTGCACCTCGCTCGACGGCCCCGAGGATCTGCACAACCAGAACCGCGGCTGGATCGGCAAGAGCTCGAGCTACCAGACGGTGAGCGACTGGATGGAGCGCTTCAACGCGGCGTGGGTGGACAAGGGGCTCGACCCCAACCTCTTCCACGTCGACGCGTTGATGACCTGCACGCGCGCCTCGCTCTCCCGCGGCCGCGAGATCGTCGACGAGTACGTGAAGCGCGGCATCAAGAGCATCCACCTCCGCCCGCTGAACCCGTTCGGCTTCGCGGTGAACACGTGGAAGCAGATCGGCTACACGATGGAGGAGTTCCTCACCTTCTACCGGGACACCCTCGACTACATCCTGGAGCTCAACCAGGCCGGCACCTTCATCCAGGAGCGCCAGGCGGCGATGTTCCTGACGAAGATGCTCACCCCGGACGACCCCAACTACACCGACTGCCGCTCCCCCGCCGGCTCGGGCACCGCCCAGCTCGCCTACAACTTCGACGGGTCGATCTACACCTGTGACGAAGGCCGCATGGTCGCGCACATGGGGAACGACTTCTTCAAGCTGGGGCACGTTTCGGGGTCGAGCTACGCCGAGATCGCGGCGCACCCGACGGTCCGGGCGCTGGCCGTCGCGAGCATCCAGGACGCCCTGCCCGCCTGCGCGGACTGCGTCTACAAGCCCACGTGCGGCATCCAGCCGCTCCACAACTACATGTTCGACGGCGATCTCTTCGGCCAGCGCCCGCGCTCGCGCAAGTGCCAGGAGTTCTACGGCGAGCAGGCCGACCTGTTCCGGCGCCTCGCCGAGGACACCGACGGACGCGTCGAGAAGATCTTCCGCCGGTGGACCATCCAGCGCTCGCGCCCCGGCACGGTCCCGTATCCGAACCTCCCCTTTTCCAGCGAGGGGTCCGCATGAGCCTCCCCGAGAAGCCTTCGAAGTCAGGCCCCGGCTTCCCCGGCGTCAAGCCGGCGGCCCCCACCGACGACTTCCCCGCCCTCCCCAAGACCGCGGCGCAGCTCCTGCTGCCCGAGGAGGCCCGCGCCGCGCGGCAGGAGGGGGATGACATCGCCGTAAGCCTGCTGCTGCTCAACGCGACCGCTGGCGATCTCGAGCTCGATCCGAACGCGCTCGACCGCAAGGGGCTGGAGCCCATCCGCTACGAGGCCCTCCTCGCGCAGCACTGCTCGCACGGGTCTCACGGCTCGCACGGGTCGCATGGCTCGCACGGGTCCCACGGCTCGCATGGCTCCCATGGGTCCCACGGCTCCCACGGCTCCCACGGCCAGTGGTGAACGGGTGGGCGCGCGTGCCGATCGCTGGCGCGCCGCGCTGATCCTGACGGTCACGCGCCGCTGCAACCTGCGCTGCGCCTACTGCCCGACGGTGAAGGACGGCGTCCCCGACCTCTCCGCGGACGACGCCCGCCGCGCCATCGACCTCTTCCGGGCCCGCTACGGCGGCGGCGACATCAAGCTGTTCGGCGGCGAGCCCCTGCTCAGGCCCGACATCGTCGAGGCCGTGCTGACACATGTGTCGGATGTGTCGGATGTGTCGGTCTACCTCTCCACCAACGGAACCCGCTTCGAACCGGCAATCCTCGACCTCTTGCGCGCCCACCCGCGCGTCACGTTGACCCTCTCCATCGACGGCGCCGCCCGCGACCACGACGGCCTCCGTCGCCCGCTCCCCGGCGAGGCCCCGTCGTTCGCCGCCATCGAGCGCTGGCTCCCCGAGCTCCTCGGCCTGCCGCGGTTCGTCGTGACACAGACCATCGCGCCGTCCACCGCCGCGCGCGCCGCCGCCAACTTCCGGTCGCTCCGGGCGATGGGGATCGGGCGCTTCAACCTCCTCCCCGGCTACTACCTGCCGTGGAGCGCCACCCAGCTCGCGGCGTTGGAGCAGAGCTTCTCCGCCATCGCCGCGGACTTCGAGGCTGCGTGGAACGCGGGCGAGCGCCTCTACCTCCGCAACCTCTTCGTCTCCGCGCCGACCCCCTTCTTCAACACGGGCTTCGTGGTCGACGCCGACCGCACCATCCACCCGTCCAACCTCGTGCTCGCCGAGGCCGTCGGGCCCCGCACCGTGGTCGGCACCCTCGACGATCCGCCCAGCGCCGAGGCCCTCGCGGAGGCCGCCGCCCGCGTCCCCGCGCTCCTCGCGGAGGTCTACACGCCCGACGTGCTCGCGAGCACCGCAGCCGTCGACCGCGTCCTCACCCGCCTGTGTGACCGCTTGTACCCCGCGTACTTCCGGGCGAGAACCGCGCGTGGAACGGCGGCGGCGCGCGTGTCGGGGGCGGCGTGAACCGCAACGGCGACGCTCTCTTGGGGCAGGGGGCTCCGCCCCCCGCAACGCCCCCGGAACCCGTGATGACGGACACCGCCCCCATCGGCGAGACCCCGTGGATCGGCCCCCACGGCCAGCGCATGCGTCGGCTCGAGCTCCACATCACGTACACCTGCCCCGAGCGGTGCACGTTCTGCTCCGAAGACCACCGGATGAAGGAATTCAACCCCTTCCCGGTCACGTTCGGGCGCATCACCCGCATCCTCCGCGAGCAGGCCTCCCGCGGGGTCGAGTCCGTGCACTTCACCGGCGGCGAGCCCACGATCCACCCGCGCTTCGTCGATGTGTTGAAGCTCGCCAAGGCCCTCGGCCTCCGCACGAGCATCGGCACCATCGGCACCCGCCTCGCGGACCCTCGCTTCGCCGAGGCCGCGATGCCCTACCTCGACGAGGCCCTGTTCTCCGTGCACGGCCCCGACGCCGCGACACATGACGCATGCGCCGGACGTATCGGCTCCTTCGACCGCGTCACCCGCGCCATCGCCAACGCCAAGGCCGCGAAGCCGGGGTTCCGCCCCTACATCAACAGCGTGCTCACCCGCACGAACGTGCACCGCCTCGTCGAGACCGCCGCGCTCGCCCACGATGTCGACGCCGCCTTGCTCATCATCTCGAACCTCACCCCCGAGGGCCTGGGTGCGGACCGCTACGACACGCTCCCCGTGCGCCTCGACGAGATCGCCGCGCTCGCCCCCGCGGTCGTCCGCGCCGCCGCGCCCGCCATCGTGCGCTTCTTCGGCGTCCCGATGTGCGCGCTGGGCTCGGTCCGCATGACGAGCAACGACCTCTACTGGAACCCCCGCGTCACGGTCGAGTGGGTTCGCCACCCCGACAGCGTCGCGCTCGACGGGCTCTACAACTGGGCCCCCGACCGCGGCCGCCGCCAGGCGGACCCCTGCGGCGCCTGCGCCTACTCCGGCGTCTGCGCCGGCGTGTTCGGCGCCTACCTCGATCGCTTCGGCCCCACCGAGCTCACCCCCCTGGAGGCCGCATGAACGACGGCACGGCCGCCCCCGGCCCGAGCGTCCCGCCCAGCGCCGTCGCGCCCGACACCCGCGCCGACGGCGCCGAGCTCTGGCGCGACACCCGTCGCAACGTCGAGATCAACGTCGGCAAGATCTGCAACAACAAGTGCGTCTTCTGCCTGGACGGCCTGCCGGCGACCGAGATGCGCCGGTACATGCCGTTCCCCGACATGCAGGCGGAGATCCAGCGCTGGTACGATGCCGGCAACCGCTCGATCGGCTTCCTGGGCGGCGAGCCGACCACCTACCCCTGGATCCTCGACGCCATCCGCTTCGCCCGGGACCTCGGCTACACCCGCATCGCGCTCGCGACGAACGGCACGAAGTTCTTCCGCCACGACTTCGTCGACAAGGTGCTCGACGCCGGGCTCACCCGCGTGACGATGAGCATGCACGGCCACACCCCCGCGCTCGAGGACGCCCTGACCCGCGTGCCGGGCAACTTCGAGAAGAAGAAGTCGGGCCTGCTCTACCTGCTGAAGAAGCGCGACGAGGGCTTCCTCCGCGACAACGTGTCGGTCAACGTCGTCGTGAACGCCTGGAACTACAAGCACCTGCCCGCGATCCTGAAGTTCTTCTACGAGCTGGGCATGGACGACGTGCGCGCCAACTTCGTGCGCGCCGAGGGCTACGCCGAGACCGAGACCTCGCTCATCCCGACCTACACCGAGGTGGTGCCGTACGTCGTGAAGGCGATCCTGCTCAACGAGTACAAGTACAAGCGCACCTTCACGCTCGGCGGCTTTCCGCTGTGCGTGCTGCCGCTCACGCTCGTCTCGTCGCGCACGATGGCCCGTCGCTACGTCGGGGAGTTCCGCGACCTCGACACGGACTGCTCGATCCGCACGCTGAGCGCCGAGGGGTTCCCCGAGGGCATCGCCACGGTCGAGGGCGGGCGCGCGCGGTTCAACTGGCAGGAGCGCAAGCGCCACGACCTCAAGCGCCACGTCAAGGCGTGCGAGCGCTGCGCCTACACCGACGTCTGCGAGGGCACCTGGAAGGAGTACCTCGGCATCCACGGCGAGGGCGAGCTGCGGCCGATCCCCGGGTGAGCCCGGCGCGACCGCCGAGGGCCCGCGCTACTTGTTGACCTCGGCCGTCTTCGCCGCGTCGAGCTCGAACTTCCAGTCGGCGAGCGCCACCGGCGTCAGGATCGACTCGGCGAGCGCGTCGCGAAAGAGCACCTGGAGCGTGGCGAACTGCATGTCGACCACGCTGGCGGGGATCTCGAACACGACGGTGAACTTCGAGACGTCGCCGGGCAGGAGCACGTCGCGGGGGACCTTGCGGGCCGCGTTCGCGAACTCCTTGCCGCCGGGCTCGCGCACGCCGATCTTCTTCGGCTCGACGATGCCGACGCCCTTGCCGTTGTAGGTGCACGCGAAGGCGGCGGCGGTCGTCTTGGTCTCCTGCTTCACGTCGTTGAGCTTGCAGGAGAACGGCCCGGTCGTGAAGTCGTTCACGGACGCGGGGAGCTGGAACTCGGGTGCCCGGAGCGGCGTGCCGGTGTTGGAGCCGACGTAGAAGCCCTTGGGCTGGAGCGTCACGCTCTCGACGTGGAAGCCGGACTCGCCATCGACCTTCCAGGTGTGCGAGCGGGTGTCGTTCGGCGGGATGAGCATGGGGCCGCCGAAGAGGCCGCCGGACTTCACCGGCATCGGGCCCTGCGGGAGCACGAGGACGGCCTCGTTCTTCTTCAGCAGCAGGAGCTGGTCGCCCGTCGTGTTGGTGATCTTCGTGTCGATGAGCACGAACTCCGACTGGGCGTGGGCATTCACGAGGGCGAACGACACGACGTCACCCGTGGGGGGACCCGCCGACTTGAAGTGGTTCTCGTGCTTCGGGTCGTCGGGCTTGCGCGCTGCCATGGCAACGAGCGCCAGGAACGGCAGGCTGAGAGCGACGAGACGGCGAGACATGTAGGCTCCTACGGCGATTCGCAGCTATCGCACGCGACGGAGCCGGCAAGCGCGCGCGCCCTCGCGAGCACCGCTCCCCCCGTCCTGCTCCCCGACCGATAGACTCCCCGGATGCGATTCTCCCTGGCGGCCCTCGTCTCCTTGCAGCTCTGTGGGTGCGAGCCGCCCCCGCCCGCCGCGGGCCCGGTGCGGAGCGCCGACGGTGCGACGCTCGGCTTCGACTGGGAGGGGCACGGCGCCCTCTCCCTCACCGGCGTGGCGATGGGCGAGGGCACGCTCGACCTCGCCGTCGCGACCAGCGGCGACACCTACGCGGTGACGGTGACCGCCGGGCCCGAGGGCGGCGTGCTCGAGGGGGTCGTGTTCGACGGCACCTGGGCGCTGGGCGGCGGGGAGGCCGTGCTCTGGCGGCAGGGGTACCAGTCCTGGTCGTGGGCGGGGGTGACCGACATCGAGGCGCCCGCGCTGGTGGACGGGGTGCCCACGGTCGCCGGAGACGGCGACGTCGAGACGATCGCGGCGGAGACGGCCGGCACGTCCTGGTGGGCGGGGCTCGTGGGCGAGCCGGACGGCGACGCCCTGCTCGTGGGCGCCGTCGGCGCGGCGCACACCAAGTTCTACGTCGCCTTCTCCGAGACGCGCGCCTGGGCCGTCTACGGCACGCGCGGGGAGCGCATCCCGCTCGCGGCGGGGGAGTCCGTCACGCTCGATCCGCTGTGGATCGGCATGGGCGACGATGCCCACGGGCTCTGGACGGCATGGGCGGAGACCGTGCCGGGCCGCGCGCCCACCCGCGACGCCTGGGTGGGCTGGTCCGACTGGTACCAATACTACGGAGCTGCCACCGAGGCCGACCTGCGCGAGAACCTGGTCGCGGCCGCGAACCTGGACGACACGCTCGCGCCCGTCGAGGTCTTCCAGGTGGACGACGGCTGGGAGGTGGCCTGGGGCCAGTGGGAGACCAACGACCAGTTCCCGTCGGGGAGCGCCGGCTTCGCCGCGGAGATCGCGGGACACGGGATGGTGCCCGGGCTGTGGATGGCCCCCTTCTACGTGGCGCGCTCGACCGACACGTACGCGGCCCACCCCGACTGGTGGGTGCGGGATCGGGAGGGCGAGGAGCTCTCCCACGGCCGGCTCTCCGGCAACGACTACGCGATCCTGGACGTGACCCACCCCGACGCCGCGGCGTGGCTCCGCGCGCAGATCGCCACCAAGGTCGCCGACGGGTGGACCTACCTGAAGCTCGACTTCCTGTACGCGGGGGCGGTGGAGGGGGTGCGCTACGCCGACGTCACCGGCGCCGAGGCCTACCAGGTCGGGATGACCCTCCTGCGTGACGCGATGGGCGAGGACACCTGGTTCCTCGCCTGCGGCGCGCCGATGCTGCCGACCGTCGGACACGCCGACTCGTGGCGGTCGGGCGCGGACATCGCGTTCGACGTCGATCCCGACCCGCGCCGCGCCTACCTGCGATGGCAGGCGCGCAGCACCGCCGCACGCGCGTTCGCCAACGGCGTGTGGTGGTGGAACGACGCCGACAACCTGCTCCTGCGCGCGCCGTTCTCCAGCGGCGAGGCCAACGGCGCCGTCGCCGCCAACGTCGCATCCGGGGGCGTGTGGCTCCTGGGCGACGCCTTCGCCGTGCTGGACGCCGAACGGCTCGCCGCCGCGCTCGATCCCGACGTGGTCGCGCTGGCCGGCGCCACGACGGCGCCGGCGGATCCCCTCGCGTTCGTCTCCGGCTTCGACGCCGGGCCGTTGATGGAGGCGGGGGTCCCCGACGACGAGGTGCCCACCACCTGGACGGTCGCGGGCGGGGCGACGGTCCTCCTCAACCTCGGCGACATCGACCGGACCGTGGACGGCCCCGGCGGCCTCGAGCTCCTCACCGGCGCGACCGCCTCGGCGGGCCCGCGCACGCTCGCGCCCGGCGCCGGCGAAGTATGGGTGCCGTAGATGGCCTGGCTCGATCTCCGTACCGGGTACCGCTGCAACAACCGGTGCCGCTTCTGCGACCAGGGCGATCGGCGCGAGCGCATCGCGGACGCACCCCTGGCCGAGCTCGTCACGCTGCTGGTCGGCGGGCGGGCCGCGGGGGCGGACGCCGTCTGGCTCGCCGGAGGGGAGGTCACCCTGCGGCCGGACCTGCCCGCGCTGGTGGAGGCCGCGCGCGCCGCGGGCTTCGGGCGCGTGGGGATCCAGACGAACGGGCGCATCCTCGCCGCGGCGGGGGCGGCCGAGCGCCTGCGCGCCGCCGGGCTCACCGACGCGGTCGTCGCGCTGCACGCCGCCACGCCGGCCCTGCACGACTGGCTCACCCAGGCCGAGGGCGCCCACAAGCAGGCCTCGGTCGGCCTGCGCCGGCTCGTGGCGGCGGGCGTCGCGACCCGCGTGAACACGGTGCTCACCCGGTCGGGCGGGGGCGAGATCGCGGCGCTCGCCGCCCTCGTCCCGCGCCTCGGCGCCGACGGGCACCGGTGGATCCTCGCGCGCCCCGTCGGCGCGGCCGAGGCGGAGTGGCGGATGCTCCTGCCGCGCCTCGCGCTGGTGCGCGGGCCGCTCCAGGACGCGCTCGCGCTCGCGTGGAGCCTCCGGCGGGAGGCCGAGACGGTGGGGGTGCCGCTCTGCGTGCTCGGGTCCGCCCGCGCCGCGGCGGCCGACCGCCTGGACGCGCCCGCCACCCGCCGCGCGTTCCCGGCGGGGATGGACGAGCCGCCCGTGACACATCGACACGGCCCCCCGTGTATCGCCTGCCCGCTGCGCGCCGCGTGCCCGGGCGTCGCCGCGGGGTACGTCGATCGCTACGGCTGGGACGAGATCGTGGCGCCGGTGACGGCCTCCGCGGCGGCTTCCACCGCGCCCTCCGCCGGCCCGCCGCCGCCGCGCGCGGGGC
>JAUXTN010000024.1 GCA_030684355.1 Pseudomonadota bacterium | reverse complement strand
ATCCCTCCCGTCGCCCGCTGGACGCCTCCGGCGCCGGCCGCGCCCCGGCCTCGGTTACAGGCCTCGGGCCTGCGCCCTCGGCCGGAACGCAGCCGGCATCCGGATGCGCCTCAGCGGGCTCGGTCCGGGAATTACGGTCAGACTCCGAGCGCTCGCCGAACGCGGTCCTACGCGTACGACCGGCGCCGCCCCCGCATCCACCGCTCCCCCTGGCGCCAGTAGCCGAGCCCTTCGAGCACGGCCGCCGCTTCCGACGGAGGGAGCCCCTCGGGCAGGAGGAAGGACCCGCCGCGTGCCCCCGCCCGCGCCTTCGCGGCGAAGGCCTCCAGGGCCTCGACGGGCACGGGCACCCCGCCCACGATCGGCGTGCCGACGGCGCGGTAGAAGCCGGGCGAGCGATCCTCCCCCTGGTGGACGCGCCAGAGGAGCGCGTGCTCGCGGGCACCCGCGAACATCGGCAAGGCCCACACGTGCTCGACGCCGAAGCGCACGCCGACGCGGGAGAGCGCCCGGCGATCCCGCTCGGGCAGCGCGCGGACGAGCTCGGCGACCTCCCCGGCCGGCACCACGCCGAGGCCCTGGGCCAGCGCGTACAGGAGGCCCTGCGCGGGCCCGCGGAGCGCCTCCGCCTCGGGGACGTGCAGCGGGGCGACGACCGCGGTCACCCAGTCCCGAACGAACGCGGTGACCCGACGCTGGACCCGCTGGAGCGCCGAGGGCGCGAGCAGATCGTGGCGCGCCATCTTCAGGCCCGGCTCGAGCACGCCCGGCCCCGGCACGAGCCGCGCGACGACCCCGCCCTCCCAGCGCACCTGGGCGTCGTCGTCCACCGTGAAGGCCGCGTGCGGCGCGGCGATGGCCCGCTCCACGCGGTCGGCGAGCTCCCCCGCGAGGGTCTCGCGGGCGGCCTTCTCGGAGAGGCGGTCGCCGTCCTGGGCGGTCCAGGTGAGCCCGACGAGGGTGCCGACGACGTAGCCGCCGACGCGCACCTCGCCGCTCGCGCCCACCGCGCCGCCCGGGGAGGCGGTGAGCACGAGCGTGCGGCGATCCACGAAGCGCTGGGTGAGCTCGGCGTGGAGGGCGTCCGAGAGGCGGTCCTCGATGGCGCGGGCGCGGGTCTGCCAGCCGGCGGCGTCCTTGAACCACGCGGACCGGCTCGACACGTAGGTCCACGTGCGGACGTGGGAGAGCCGCGTCATCAAGAGGTCGAGGTCTCCGTCGACGCGGTCGAGCTGCTCGAGCTGGCGGCCGATCCAGGCGTCCGGGATCACGCCCGACTCCGCGACATGCCCGAAGATGCGCGCGAGGAGCTGCACGTGGGCGTCGGTCAGGAGCTTCCGGAAGTCGGGGACCTGGCAAACGTCCCACAAGAGGCGCACGGCGGCCGGGCCCCGCGCCATGTCGCGGATCGCGGGCATCGCGGCGAGCGCGTGGAGGGCCTGCTCGTCCTCCTCCTCCCGGGCCGGGGCGAGGAACCCGGCGGGCGCCCGTACCCCGAGGCTCTCCCGCAGCGCGTCCATCGAGGCGAAGTCGAGGTCGGAGCTGCGCCACCACAGGCGCTTGAGCGGCGCGAACGCGTGGGCCTCCACGGCGTGCACCACGTCCGGCTCGACCCCCCCGAGCTCCCCGGTGGCGCCGAACGTGCCGTCCCGGCGGTAGCGGCCCGCCCGCCCCGCGATCTGGCCCGCCTCGGCGGGGGTGAGCCCGCGGAACCCCGTGCCGTCGAACTTGCGGAACGCCGAGAACGCGATGTGCTCGATGTCCATGTTCAGGCCCATGCCGATGGCGTCCGTCGCGACGAGGTAGGGCACCTCGCCCGCCTGGTACATCGCCACCTGGGCGTTCCGCGTCCGCGGCGAGAGCGCCCCGAGCACCACCGCGGTGCCGCCGTGCCGCGTGCGCAGGCGCTCCGCGATCGCGTAGACCTCCGCCGCGGAGAACGCCACGATCGCGGTGCGCTTCGGGAGCGCCCCGAGCTTGCGGTAACCGAGGTGGGAGAGCTTCGAGAAGCGCGGCTGCCGCTCGATCTGCGCGGTGGGGACGAGCCGCTCCAACAGCGGCGCGATGGTGTCGCTGCCGAGGAACATCGTCTCCCGCGCGCCGCGGGCGTGGAGGAGCCGGTCGGTGAAGACGTGGCCGCGGTTCCTGTCCCCGGCGAGCTGGATCTCGTCCACCGCGAGGAACGCGACGGGCCGGTCGACCGGCATGGCTTCGACCGTGCAGACGAACCACCGCGGGTTCTCCGGGATGCGCTTCTCCTCGCCCGTGACCAGCGCGACCGCCTGCTCGCCCTTCTCCGCGCTGATGCGATCGTAGACCTCTCGGGCCAACAAGCGCAGCGGCAAGCCGATCATCCCGCTGCGATGCTGCAGCATGCGCTGGATGGCGCGGTGCGTCTTGCCCGTGTTCGTGGGGCCGAGGAGCGCGGTGATCGTGCCGTCGGGCGGGAGGCGGGTCATCAGAAGGATCCCCGGGAATAACCCCCGGAGGCAGTCGCACCCGTCCATCGCGACGGAAGTTCCGGCGGATTAGGCTCCGGGGATGTCCCTCACCGAGATCGCCCGCGAGCTCCTCGACGGCCTGCACGCCCAGCTCCCCGAGAGCGGCTTCCGGCTGGTCGGCGTCGAAGTCCACGTCGGCAAGATGGTCGACCTCGATCCCGAGCACCTGCGCGCCATCCTGTGCAGCCTGCTCCCGCGTGTCGAGGTGCAGGTGACCGTCGTGGACGCCCTGCTCAAGTGCAAGGACTGCGGCGCCGAGTACCCGGCCGACGAGCACCCGTGCCCGGTGTGCGGATCGCCGAACGCCGAGCTGGCCCACGGCGGAGAGCTCCAGATCGTGCGCGCCTGGGGCGAGACGATCGAGGCGTGACGCGGAGCGGACCGGATCCCGAGGCGGCGCCCGGCCGCCAAAGCGTTCGAGCCGTGACGCCGACAGGTTAGACACGCGGGTCCCAACCGGAGTCCGCGTGAGCTTGAAGACCGACGCCCTCGACTACCATTCGGAGGGGCGCCCCGGGAAGATCGAGATCATCCCGACGAAGCCGCTGTTGACGCAGCGCGACCTCTCCCTCGCGTACACCCCCGGCGTCGCCGAGCCCTGCCTCGCGATCCACCTGAACCCGGACGACGCCTACAAGTACACGGCGAAGGGCAACCTCGTGGCCGTCGTCACCAACGGCACGGCGGTGCTCGGCCTCGGCAACATCGGCCCGCTCGCGGCCAAGCCGGTGATGGAAGGCAAGTCGAACCTCTTCAAGAAGTTCGCCGACATCGACAGCGTGGACATCGAGCTCGACGCGAAGACCCCCGAGGAGGTCATCGCCGCCGTCAAGGCGATCGCCCCGAGCTTCGGCGGGATCAACCTCGAGGACATCAAGAGCCCCGACTGTTTCCTCATCGAGCGCGAGCTGCAGAAGATCCTGGACATTCCGGTCTTCCACGACGACCAGCACGGCACCGCCATCATCGCGGCCGCCGGGCTCCTCAACGCGTGCGCGATCACCGAGCGCAACCTCGGTGACATCAAGGTGGTGTTCTCCGGTGCCGGCGCCGCTGCCATCGCCACCGCCAACCTGCTCGTGAGCCTCGGCGTCTCCCACGCCAACATCTACATGTGCGACTCCGAGGGCCTCGTCTACGAAGGGCGGCTGGAGCACAACTTCCCCGAGAAGAGCTGCTACGCGAAGGGCACCGCTCCGGCGACGCTCGTCGAGGTGCTCATCGGCGCCGACGTGTTCATCGGCCTCTCGGTCGGCGGGGTGTTGAAGCCCGAGATGCTCCGGGGGATGCGCCCGCGGCCCATCGTCTTCGCGATGGCGAACCCGAACCCCGAGATCACCTACGAAGACGCCAAGGCCGCCGTCCCCGAGGCGATCATCGCGACCGGCCGCTCCGACTACCCGAACCAGGTCAACAACGTCCTCGGCTTCCCCTTCCTCTTCCGTGGCGCGCTCGACTGCCGGGCCCGCGCCATCAACGAGGAGATGAAGGTGGCCGCCGTGCGCGCCCTCGCCGCCCTCGCCAAGGAGGACGTGCCGGACGAGGTGCTCGCCGCCTACAACCTCACGAGCATCCAGTTCGGGCCCGACTACATCATCCCCAAGCCGTTCGACCCGCGCGTGCTCCTGTGGGTCGCGCCCGCCGTCGCCGAGGCCGCCGCCCACTCCGGCGTGGCGCGCCTCCCCATCGCGGACCTCGATGCCTACCGCGAGCGCCTGGAGCGCCTCCTCGCCCGCAGCAAGGAGATCCTCCGCCCGATGATGAACCGGGCGCGCCTGAACCCGCGCCGCATCGTCTTCCCCGAGGGGTCGAACCCCAAGGTGCTGCGCGCCGCGCAGATCATGGTGGACGAGGGCATCTGCAAGCCCATCCTGGTCGGCGAGGAGTGGAAGATCCTCAACCGCGCGGCGAAGCACAACATCGACGTCTCCAAGATGGAGATCGCCGAGGTGCGCGAGGACGACCGCTTCGAGCGGTACATGACCGCGCTCTGGAAGCGCCGGCAGCGCAAGGGCATGACCGAGAACGCCGTGCGCGCCGCGCTCCACCGGCCCACGGTCTACGCGTCGATGATGGTGCGCGAGGGGGATGCCGACGGACTCCTCGGCGGCCTGCTCGCCGCCTACGCCGAGACCATGCGGCCCGCGCTCCAGATCATCGGGCGCCAGCCCTCGGTCTCCGTCGTGAGCGGCGTCTACATGATGCTGTTCAAGAACCGGCGCCTGTTCTTCGGGGACTGCACGGTCAACCGCGACCCCGACGCGGCCACGCTCGCCCAGATCGCGATCAACACGGCGCGCCTCGCCCAGTCGTTCGGGTACACGCCGCGCGTCGCGATGCTGTCCTACTCGGACTTCGGCGAGCACCGCAACGACCCCGACGTGAGCAAGATCGACGCCGCGATCCGCATCGTCAAGCAGGCCTGGCCCTCGCTCGTCATCGACGGGGAGATGCAGGCCGACACCGCGGTGAACGCCGAGCTCGCGAGCACCGACTTCCCCTTCTCGGCCATCCAGGGTGACGCCAACGTGCTCATCTTCCCGACGCTCGGCGCCGGCAACATCGCCTACAAGCTCCTCCGCGAGCTGGGTGGCGCGACCGCCGTGGGCCCGGTGCTCGTCGGCACGGCGCAGCCGGTCAACGTGCTCGCGCTCGGCTCGACCGTCTCGGACATCGTCAACATGGCCGCCATCACCGTAAACCAGGCGCTCGAGCAAGAGAACCGCCGCGCCGCCGCCACCTCGGAGCTTCCCCATGCCTGATCCCACCGCCCTCGCCGCCGTCGTCGAGCGTCGCGCCGACCCCGCCACCGTCGCCTGGGCCCACGAGGGCCAGGGGAACCTCGCCGCGCTGCCCGACCCGCAGCTCGCCATCGCCGCCGCCGCCGCGCTCGGCAACACGCGCGCCCTCCAGTCGGTCACCGCCCCCAAGGAGCTCCGCAAGGCCGCCGCCGCCGCGCTCCACAAGCTCAAGTCCAAGGGCGTGAAGGTCGAGGACGCCCCGGCGCCCCGCGCGTTCAACCTCGGCAAGGCGGACGAGGCCCTCCCGTCCCGCGCGTTCCTCTCGCTCCCCGACATGGAGGGCGACATGGAGCTCCTCATGACGACGTCCGACGAGGGCGGCAACTGCGCGCTCGGCATCATCCTCGGCGCCGGCCGCGCGAAGGAGACCCGCCACGCCCACCTCGGCCGCGGCGAGCTCCGCGACATCTGGCGCCAGGCGACGAGCCGCGGCGATCTCGTCGAGATCCCGTACATCACCGGCCTGCACTACGCCGAGCGCTTCATGGCCGGCGGCGACCACAAGCACGACTGGACCCACTTCCTCGAGCACGTGCCCGCCGCGCTGCTCCAGACCGCGCGCGCGCTCGATCCGCTCGCCAACGTGCCCCCCGCCGTGGACGAGGGCGAGGATCCGAACCCCCGCTGGCTGGCCCCGCTCGGCGTGCTCGACAACGCCGCCCTCAACCACGGCATCGAGGCGATGAGCGCGGTGGTGAACGCCGCCGAGGACGACGCCTCCCGCGACGCCGGCCTCGAGGCCCTCTACACCGAGACCGCCACCAACGCGCTCGACGCCGGCGACCGCAACGCCCTCGCCCGCGCCGCCGATCTCACCGCCGTCGCCCTCACCTTCCACGGCCGCCCGCGCGGCGCCGCGCTCGTGCGCGCCCAGGGAGAGGCCGCCCTCGCCGGCGCGCCCGGGTCCGCCATCGAAGGCGTGGCGATGGGCGTCCGCCTCCTGCTCGTGTCCCAGGCGCAGCAGCGCATCCAGGACCGCGTGCAGCAGATCATCGCGGAGCAGACGGCGGCGAAGGAGTAGCGGCGCCGGGGGCTCGCCCCCGCCGCACTTCGGCACGTTCGAGGGGATCCCGCCCAGCTGCGCGGGATCCCTCTCGAATCACCAGGCGATCGTGCCGCGCCCCAGCTCCAGCTCCAGCCCGCGCACGGCGTGGCAGGCGTCCCCGATGACATCCAGGAAGAGCTGCTCGTCCTTCGTGCGCAGCGTCTCCATGTTGTCGAACGTCCCGGCCTTCGTCAGCGCCTCGACCGTGAGGACGAGGTTCTGGGCGGCGCCCTCGAGGGCCTGCGCCTGCTTCTCGTCCGGCACGTAGAGGCCCATCGCCTCCATCTTCCCCATCGTCTCCAGGAAGTGCCCGAGGAACTTCATGCGCTGCACGAGGAGGCGGATCTTGTGCTTCGGGTTCTGCTTCAACGCGTCGTCGTACACCGCGAGCTCGATGGGGAGCCGGTAGAACATGAGGGGCACCTGCGCCTCGATCGCCTTGCGGTCCTTCGGCGTGCCGTAGCCGCGCGCGACCGCGTAGCTGGCGCCCTGCAGGAGGTGCGCGCCGCCGCAGGAGTAGGAGAACAGCGGCTGCCCCTGCCGGGTGAAGCCCTGGCCCCGCTGCATGGCCTCGAACAGGAACCCGCTCTCCTTCGTGAGCACCGCGACGGTGAAGCTCGCGAGGAAGTCGAGGTCCATCGGGGTGCCGTCCTCGGCGATCCACTGGAGCTCGCCCGGCGGCGCCCACTGCGCGAGGGCCTGCAGGCCCCACGGCATGTCGTTGGGCCCCTCGTAGGAGCTCTGGTTCTTCGCGGGGACGAGGAAGGTCTTCAACAGCGTGTAGCGGTACAGATCGGCCACCGGCACCGTGCCCGCGCGGGTCGGGTACGTGGCGTCCGGGGGCACCCCGATCTCGCCGAGGTTCTTCAGGAGGAGGTCGGTGTGGGGCTCGACCCGCACGTCCCCCAGCGAGCGCGGGAAGCCGAGCAGCGTGTGGGCGCCGACGGGGCGGGGCTCCGCGTAGGCGGTGAAGAGGTGCGGCACGGCCTCGCGCTCGTCCACGAGGCGGAAGCTGGTGCCGCGCGCGAGCAGCCCGTGGGCGATGGCCCAGGGGTTGTCGGGGTCACCGGCCCAGGTCTCGACGAGGGTGCCGAGGGTCTGGAGGACGGCGTCGTACTTCGGGGCGGCGGGGATCGGCCGCGCGACGGTCGTGCGGCGCGTCGGCGCGACGGGGACGAGCTGGGCGATGTTCTGGGTGGTCCACACCGTGGGCATGGCCACCGCGGCGGGCGCCGTGACCGCGGCCCCCGCGTTCGGCGCGGGATCCGCGACGCCCGACGGAACGGGCGCGGCCGTGACCGGCGCGTCGTCGCCAGAGCAGGCGAGCGCCAGCAGCAGCAGGATCACTCCTTGCCCTTCGCGCCTTCGGCCTTCTTGGCGTCCTGCTCGTCGGTGCGGATCTGGAGGGCGTCCGCCTTCACGATCCGGTCGCGATCGGTGATGAACACCATCCCCTGCGACACCGCGAAGCGCGGGCGCTGGAGCGCGATGTCGCTCACCTTGACCTTCCAGTCGAGCTTGCCGGGCTTCTTGAAGTTGAAGACCCAGCCCGTGTCGGTGAGCGCCCACAGGCGACCGGCCTCGTCCTTCGTGAGGTCGACGTCCTCGAAGCCCTCGCCGAGGATGGTGTCGTCGATGACGGTGGCGAAGCGGAAGCCGTCGGTGCCGTACTGGACCACGTTGCTGCCGAAGCCCAGGTACACCTTCCCGTCCTTGCCGGCCTCGACCGCGTTCGGGGTCCCGTCCTTCACCTTCCAGCGCGCGACCTCCTCCGAGTCGAGCGTGAAGACTGCGGCCTCGGGCCCGATGAAGACCACGAGCTGCTTCTTCTGGGGCACCCACGCGAGGTAGCCCTCGCCGCCGACCTTCGGCTGCATCTTGTGGTCGATGCGCACGGACCAGCCGATGAGCGGCCGGCCCTCCTCGTCGAAGATCTGGACGCGGCCGGTGGCGTCGAGGGTCGCGAAGCGGTCGGCCTCCTTGCCGGGGATGAGCTCGACGTCCACGGGGTTGACGAAGCTGCCCTGGTCCTCGCCGGCGGCGCTGCCCGACGCGTACCACGTGCGCTTGCCGTCGAACCAGACGTTCGCGATGTCGGGCTTCGCGCCCCACTGCTTCGCGGAGAGGCCCTCCTGGCCGAACATCTGGACGCGGTTGTTGCCCGTGTCGCCGACGTAGAGCTGCCCGAAGCGGTCGATCTCGACCGCCATCGGCTCGCCGAAGCTCCGCAGCGCGCCGACCTCCCAGCCGGCCTCGCCCCAGGCCTGGATGTTCCGGCGCCCGCCGCTCTTGAGCTCCTGGTAGGCGTAGAAGATCTCGATGTTCTCGCGGATCTGCTTCTGCTGCTTCCCGATCGAGCGCAGCGCGGCCATCTCCAGCCCCGGGATGCCGTTCGGATCCTTCAGCTTGAGGATGGCCTCCATCGCCTTGTCGTCGGGGACGATCGCGGCGGCGCGGTAGCCCTCGGGGACCAGGGAGGTCACCTTCTTGCGGAGGTAGATGGGCCCGTCGGCCGCGGCGGCCATGAGGAAGTCGAGGGCCTCGTTCTCGTCCTCGTCCGCCTTGTGCTTCGTGAACGCCTCGACGACGTCGGTCTCGTGCTTCTCGAGGAGCTTCGCGCCCTCCTTCGAGGCGCGCCACGCGTCCACCTTCTCGACGGCGCGGCCGCGCTCGCCCTCGGTGAAGTTCACCGCGACCTCGGAGAGGTAGCAGTCCGCGAAGACGAAGCCCTCGAAGGACTCGACCACCTCGATGCGGACCTTCTTCGCGGCGGGGACATCCACGGGGATGTCGATGCGCTTCATCTCGTCCTGGAGGCGGAAGCCCTTGAAGTTGCCCTCGTCGTCCTTGTCGCCCTGCTGCACGCCGTCGACGTAGACGCGGACGAGCTTCGGACGGGCGTACTCGCGGAAGGACTTCTTGCCGTCGGAGAGGTTGCCGCCCCAGAACGAGACGACCTCCAGCCGGGTGGGCGTGGCGAGGTCGAACTCCCACCACGCGCCGTCGCCGTGCCCCACGCCGCCCTCGGCCCAGCCGGTGGACAGGAGCCCGTCGAGCGCGAGGTCCGCGGTGTGTTTTCCGGCGGTGTCCTCCGCGACGGACGAGGCCAGGGGCTTGGCGTGCGCGAACGAGGCGGCGAGGAGCAGCGTCAGCATGAGTGGGGCCTCACAGATCCGGTAGGGGGCCCGCGGCAATAGCGTGCCCTCGTGTCAGACGTCAAACCAACGCGGTGAGAGGGTCGTAAAGTCCGGGGTGCACGCGATAGCCCCACGGCATGTTCGCCCTCCTCCTCGCCGCCGCCGCCCTCGCCGCCGAGATGCAAGCCGACCTGCACCTCGACACCCCTACCCAGCTCTACCGCAAGAAGCTCGGGCTCGACGCCGCCGGGCTCGAAGCGGGGCTGACGCAGCTCAACGAGGGGGGGACCAACCTCGCGGTCATGGTGCTCTGGCCCCCCCGGGACTCGAGCTGGGAGGCCCACGTCGAGACCCTGCTCGCGACCATGGAGCAGGAGGACGCGCGTCTCGACGCGGTGACGTTGGCCCGCTCCCCCGAGGAGGCGCGCGCGATCGCCGTACGCGGCGGGGTGGCGCTGATCTACTCGCTGGAGGGCGCGCACGGCATCGACAAGAGCGGGGTCGAGGGCCTCCGGGCCCTGCACGCCCGCGGCCTGGCGCTCCTGGGGCTCACCTGGAGCTTCTCCAACCGCTTCGCCGGCTCGTCGGGGGACGACGGCGGCGGGCTCACCGCCGACGGGCGTACGCTCGTGGCGGACGCGCAGCGGCTCGGGGTCCTCATCGACCTCTCGCACGCTTCGAAGGCCACGACGCTGGACGTGTGCGGCACCTCGAAGGTGCCGGTGCTCGCCTCGCACTCCGACGCAGCGGCCGTGAAGGCGCACGCGCGCAACCTGACCGACGAGGAGATCGCGTGCATCGCGGCCACCGGCGGGGTCGTCGGGCTGAACCTGCACAGCACGTTCCTCGGCACGCCCGCGGGCGTGCAGAAGGCGGCGGATCACGTCGAGCACCTCCGCGACGTCGGCGGCATCGGGGTCGTGGCGCTCGGCACCGACTTCGACGGCCTCATCAAGCCCCCGCCCGACCTCCTCACGTCGAGCCACATCGGGCTCCTCTGGGCCGAGCTGCGGCGGCGCGGGTGGACCGAGCCGGCGATCCAGGCCGTCCGCGGGGAGAACTTCCTGCGGGCGTGGTGGGTCGCGCGATCGCTCGCGGGGTAGGCCCCGAGGGCGGCGCTACTCCTCGCTCAGGTTCGTCCCGAGCGAGAGGCGTTGCTGGACCGGCTCGAAGTTGTTGGGGTCCCAGTGGGCGCGGCACCGGGCCTCGTACGCGTCCGACTCGCCGACGAGGAACCGGGTGTCGCGATTGACGACGCGCTGGCTCCGGTCGCACGGGTTGCCGCACACCACACAGATCGCCAGGTTCTTGGTGATGTACTCGGCGATGGCGAGCAGGTGCGGCATTGGCTCGAAGGGCCGCCCCAGGTAGTCGGTGTCGAGCCCGGCCACGATGACGCGCCGCCCCTGGTTCGCGAGCTTCTCGCACACGGCGGGGAGCTCCGGGCCGAGGAACTGCCCCTCGTCGATGCCGATGACCATGGCGTCGCCGACGAGCGGGAGGATCTCCCCCGCGCTCTCGACCGAGAACGAACGGAGCCGCATCCCCGAGTGCGAGCCGACGCTGTCCTCGCTGTAGCGGGCGTCGATCCCCGGCTTGAACACGACCACCCGCTGCCGGGCGTACTGCGCGCGGCGGATGCGGCGGATGAGCTCCTCGGTCTTCCCCGAGAACATGCACCCCGTGATGACCTCGATCCAGCCAATGTCCTTCGGCATGAGGTGCGGGATCACGTCAGCTCCATGTGGGGCCCCGAGCCATCGCGCCAGCACATCACGCGCAACGAGGCGCCGGAGGGGTCGGCCGCGGCCTCGCCGCCGAGCGGAGGCATGGCGCGCGCGGCGAGCGAGCAGGTGGGATCCTCGGCGAAGCAGCGGAACCCGATGTCCGCGGGGGTGAGCCGCCGGGTGGCCCACGGGTTGAGCCAGGCGCGGACGCCCATCGCCATCGAGACGGTGGGCTTGCGGTCGATGAGCAGGATCCCCGCGACGTCGGCGTAGAGGGGATCGCGGAAGACGCACACGCTGCCGGAGCCGCTGAACTCCACCTCGCGGATGCCGTTCTCGCGGCTGATGCGCCGGGCGCGACCGTAGAGGAAGTCCCGCAGGTACCCCTCGTTCACGGCCCAGGGCTGGTCCGCCACGCACGCCACGAGCAGGGGCATCCCGCGCTCGGCGGAGGCCACGTGGCGGTCGATCTCGTTGACGACGCGCGGCTCGAGGACCTCCAACGTGCGGTGCGCGTAGAACGGCCCGAGGCTCAACGCCACCGGGGACTGGCGCGCCTTCGCGCGCTCTCCCGTCAAGCAGAACTCGAGGGAGATGTGCTCGTCCTCGTAGGCGGCGTAGCGCCCCTCCCACTGCCCGTTGGCCACCTGGCCCAGCCAGAGGTCGATGGCGCGCCGCACGGGCTCCGGGTTGAAGTCGTGCGGGAGCCAGCGCCGGACGAGCACGGCGAAGCGGTGGCGCGACGTGACGCGGGCCAGCGATTCGAGGAGCCGCCGACGGGTCTCCTCTTCGCCGCCGGGGCGGGTCTGGTGGAGGAAGGCGAGCACCGAGAGGAGCATCGGCGCCCCGCCCGGACGGGCCAGCTCGATGCGCGGACCGGGCCGATGGAGGCCGGTGGCGCGCCATCCCCCGGGCTCGAGCGCGGCAAGCGAGGAGACCTCCGCGAAGCCCTGGAAGAACCTACGGTTCTCCACGGAGTTCAGCAGCTCGGCGGCGCGCGCCTGCATCGGCTCGCCAATGCGCGCGACCACGCGCTGCAACCCCGCGCGAAGCTCGGTTCCATCAGGGGCGCAGAGCTGCTTGAGGTAGCTATGGCCTGCCCCGGGCATGCGCCCAAGATCGGAGACCAAGCAATCCGGAAAGAGCTCCAATGCTCCCCCACCCGAGGACCCGCGCGACTAACCAAGGGCGGAGGCGCCGACAAGGCGCAGGCGACGATCGGGGGCACGAACCGGGGCGCCGCATAGGCCGAGCGGCTCAACCAGGGCCGCTAGAACGCCTCGGGGTCCGAGGGGTCGATCCCCACCGTCCAGGACTCCACCGCGTACGGAAGGAGCGTCGTCACGTCGATCTCCACGGGGCGCCACGCCGTCGCGACCTCGCCCGGGGAGGCCGTCCAGTAGCGGGGCGTGTCCTCGCCGGCCCACACCTGGAGGACGGCGTCGGAGTCGGCCAGGGCGGTGGAGTCGTCGTCGGAGCGGTTGTCGTTGTCGAACACGGTGAGGCGCACGTCGCCGCGGTCCGCGAGGCTCGCGATCCAGACGGTCTCCGGGCCCTGCCCGTCCGCGTCCGTGCGCTCCATCCAGGCCTCGCGCTCGTCGTCGGCGGTGCGGGTGGGGTGGGATGGCGAGGCCGACCAGATGTGGTACTGGCCGGTGCCGTCGGCGCCGGAGATGCCGCCCTTCAGGGGCGCGGAGAGGTGGAGGTCGAGGTCGAACGGGGCGTCGCCCCAGGAGACGCTCGCGCGCAGCTGGTCCGCGCCGACCGGCGGCCCGACGAGCCCCACGGCGCGGCCCCCGGACGCGGTGAGGAACGCGGGGAACCGCGCGGCGCCGTACGCCCCGGACTCCGACGCGGTGACCGTGTACATGCCGCCCTTCGTCGTCTCGAACTCGAACTCGCCGGTCGGGCCGGTCTCGGTGGCGCCCACCGCGGCGTCCCCCACGGTGGCGTTCCACCCCTCCTGGAGCGCGAGCGGCACCCCGGCGACGGGGGCGCCGGTCACGGCGTCGAGCACCCGCCCGTTGACGTGGGCCGTGGCCGTCGCCTCGGCGAGGCGCACGGTGGCGAGGGCGCGGGACGTGGCGTCCCACGTCTGGACGGGGCCGGCGCGCAGCGTGGCGACGTCGGGCGAGCGCAGGTGGACCTCGAAGGTCGCGCGGCCCTCGGCGTACCCGGAGGCCCGGACCAGCGCGACGAGCACGTTCCCTTCGAGCACGTTGCCGTAGAGCGGGGCCCGCCACTCCCCTTCCCCGTTCGTGCGCACCTCCGCGACGGGCACCCCCTCGTCGCTCGCGACGACGACGGTGGCGCCGTCGATCGCGGCGCCGTCCTCCCCGACGATGCGGCCGTGCACCTCGACCCAGAAGCCGTCGAGCCCGGCGGGGGAGCACCCGGCGACGAGCCCGAGGAGCCCAAGGCCTGCCACGCGGCCCCCGGTCACGCGCGCCGCCGGGTCGCGGCGGCCGCGAGCAGGATCCCGAGCGTGCCACCGGACAGCGTGCCGCCGGACCACGGGGCGCCCCCGTCGCAGCCGCAGGCCGTCGGGGGCAGGGCGTCCGCGCGCGCGGCGCCAGCGCCGTAGGTGTCGTCCGGGCCGAGGGGGCCGAGGTCGCGGGCGTGGGCGCGCAGCCAGGTGCGGAACACGTCGGGCTGGCGGTGGCGGTTCGAGGCGTCGACCCAGAGCGCCGCCAGGCCCGCCACGTGCGGCGCCGCCGCGCTGGTGCCCTCGAAGGCGCCGGCCCCGTAGGTGGCCGTGCTGACCCCGGTGAGGGCCACGACGTCCGGCTTCACGCGCCCGTCGTTCGTCGGCCCGCGGCTCGCGTAGAACGGCACCGAGTCGTCTTCGTAGACCGCGCCCACCGAGATGCCTCCCCGCGTGTCCCCCGGTAACGTGAGATCCTCCACGTTCGTCAGGTCGGCCTCCTCGATCGTGTCCGGCGCGTAGAGGTAGCCCTCCAAGCCCACGGGATCCGTAGCGTCGTCCCCCGCGACGATCTCGGCGGTGACGAGGTCGGAGCACCCGTTCGCGTAGACGGACTCGAAGGGGTCGTCGTCGCCGTCCTGGGGGTCCTCGGAGCGGCCGCACTCGGTGCCGTCGTCGTTGTAGAGCACGAGATCGAGGTCGGTGGAGGCGGCGCCGAACGGCTCCGACCAGCGCAAGCTGACGCGCACGAAGCCGCCCGAGGCCCAAACATGCGTCGCGATGGAACCCCCGAGCGAGACACCGCCGCCGGCGGACCAGTCCAGCTCGCCGACCCGGTACTTGTCGTTCTCGTTGCCGGCGGCGGCCACGTAGATGACGCCGTCGTCCACCGCGGCGTCGACGATCCGGGTGACGTAGCTCTCGCCGTCCGCGTGGGCCGTGTTGTCGAACCCGATGGACGCGTTGATGACGTCGACCTTCTCGTCGACGAGCCACGCGATCACCTCGGCGAGCTCGACCTCCGTGGAGAAGGTCGCCAGGTAGTACGTGGCGCCGGGCGCGAAGTCGTGGACGATCTCGGTGACCGCGGTGCCGTGCGTCGTCGCGTCCACGCTGCCCCGGGAGAAGTCCGTGACGACGTCCGCGGGCACCTCGCCGGCGCCGACGGCGTCGAAGCGCGCGAACCCGATGTCGACGATGGCCACGCGGACACCGGTGCCGTCGAAGCCCTCGGCCTGCCAGTCGAGCTCCATCGCCGCCGCGTAGCCCTCGGTGACGCGCGCCTTGGGCTCGGCCCGCCACGGCTCGCGCACGCGCCGGGCGCCGGGGAGCGCGGCGATCGCCCGCAACTCCCCGTAGGGCGCGAAGACCTGGACGCGGTCCCCGGCGGCGGCCTCGACGGCGAGCCCGCGGGCGGCCAGCGCCGCGACGAGGCCGGCGGGATCGTCGGACTCCACCACCACGGAGAGGCCGTCGAGCGGCGGCGGATCGGGCCGCGCGAAGCGGAAGGTGTCCACGGCCCCGACGGCGTCGAGCCGTGCGGCCTCCCGGAGCGCGCCGGAGAGCCGAGCATCGACCGGGTCGAGGACGAGCGGCGCGGCGAGGGCCACGGCAGGCGCGAACAGGAGCATCCGGTCAAGCGTAGCCCGAGATGCCGGGTCGTCGGCGCGACGGTACCTGGATGGGCATGTCGCCGCTGCCGCCCGCCTTCTACGATCGTGACGCCCTCGAGGTTGCCCGGGACCTCGTCGGGGCCGAGGTCGCGCACGGAGACGTGCGGCTGCGCATCACGGAGGTCGAGGCCTACCGCTACCCGGGCGACACCGCGAACCACGCCCGGATGGGCCGGACGAAGCGGAACGCCCCGATGTGGGGCGCTCCCGGCCACGCCTACGTCTACCTCTGCTACGGCCTGCACCACCTGCTGAACTTCGTGACCGGCCCCGAAGGGCACCCCGCCGTCGTGCTCCTCCGGGCCGCGGAGCCCGTCGCCGGGCTGGAGCTGGTACGCGCCCGCCGCGGCAACCTCTCCGGGCCCACGCTGCTCACGGGGCCCGGCAAGATCGGCCAGGCGCTCGGCCTCGACACCACCCACTCGGGGACGCCGCTCGACGGACCGATCGTCGTGTATCCGCGCATCGAGACGCCCCGCCTCGTGGTGGGGCCCCGGGTCGGCATCGACTACGCCGAGCCCGGGGACCGCGACGCGCCCTGGCGCATCGCCCTCGCGGAGAGCCGATGGGTGAGTCATCCCAACCGGTTGAGGGCAGACCCCTCCATCGGTTGATCACCTCCGTCCGCTACAGGTTCCAGCTCCAGCGCCCGATCGCGTCGGTCCACTCGGTCCGGCTCACGCTGTCGTCGCGGTTGGTGTCGAACACCTGGTAGATGCCGGTGACCGCCTCGTCGGTGGTGACCTCGTCATCCCCGTTTGCGTCCCAGTCCTGGAGCATGTTGCCGTGGGCAAAGCCGGCGGCGAGCTCCTGCTCGTCGATGGAGAGGTCCTGGTTGATGTCCCAGTCGGTGAACGTCTGCTTCGACGCCTCTGGGAACCAGGCCTTGAGCCCGTCGTTCCACTCGTTCTCTGTGAGGCCGTCCCCCTCGCGGTTCCAGAGGGTGTAGAGCGCGGAGGCCAGGCTCGTCTCGTCCACGATGCCTTCGCGCTCGCCCTGGAACATGTCGAGGACGCCCTGCTCGGCGCCCCACTGGGCGAACTCGGAGCGGGTGACCTGGGCGTCGCTGTCCTTGTCGAGCGTCGCGAAGTCCGTGGGGCCCTTGGCGCCGCCCATCGGCTCGCACGCGACGAACAAGAGGGCGCTCCCGACGAGCACACCATACGTCCCGACCCGAGATGCCGTTTGTCTCGTGAACATTCGCTTCCTCCCTACGGAGGAGAAGGTCTACGCGGGAACGGGCGGGGGGAGTCTCCCGGGCGTCACGGGTCGGTAGCGGATGTCTTCGCGGGCGCGACCGGAAGCGGCGGGGCGAGCACGGGCCTGGTCGCCCGGAGGCCCGCGGGGAAGCCGATCCGGGCCTGGTTCGAGGCCGCCTCGAGCGTAGCGAGCAGCGCCCTGGCCTCCGCGGACTCGAGCGAGCCGGCGAGGCCGATGCGCCGAAGCTCCTCCTCGGCGGGCAGGGGCACGGTCGGATCGGCGGTCGCGACCTCCTCGTAGAGGATGAGGAAGATGTTCAGGACCGATTGGTCGGCGAGCTGGCCGGGCTTCTGCTGGCCGGCCTGGCCGCCGGCCGCCGCGCCACCGGGGCCGGCCGCCGCGCCGCCACCAGGGCCACCCGCGC
>JAUXTN010000017.1 GCA_030684355.1 Pseudomonadota bacterium | reverse complement strand
TGGGTTGTGGAAGGCAGCGACCTGGCAGACGCTCCGAGGAGCATCATGCAGGTTTCTCCGGAAAGGAGGTGATCCAGCCGCAGGTTCCCCTACGGCTACCTTGTTACGACTTCACCCCAATCATCGAACAGACCGTTGGTGCCTCCCTCCCTTGCGGGTTGGGTCAACAACTTCAGGTCCATCCAACTTTCGTGGTGTGACGGGCGGTGTGTACAAGGCCCGGGAACGTATTCACCGCGGCGTTCTGATCCGCGATTACTAGCGATTCCAACTTCATGGAGTCGAGTTGCAGACTCCAATCCGAACTGAGGCGACTTTTTTGGGATTTGCTTCACATCGCTGCTTCGCAGCCCTTTGTAGTCGCCATTGTAGTACGTGTGTAGCCCCAGCCATAAAGGCCATGATGACTTGACGTCGTCCCCACCTTCCTCCGGCTTAGCGCCGGCAGTCCCTCCAGAGTTCCCAACTTAATGATGGCAACTGGAAGCAAGGGTTGCGCTCGTTGCCGGACTTAACCGAACATCTCACGACACGAGCTGACGACAGCCATGCAGCACCTGTCACCTGGCTTCCTCTTGCGAGGACACCCCAGTGTTTCCACCGGGTTCCAGGGATGTCAAGGCTGGGTAAGGTTCTTCGCGTTGCGTCGAATTAAACCACATACTCCACCGCTTGTGCGGGCCCCCGTCAATTCCTTTGAGTTTCAACCTTGCGGCCGTACTCCCCAGGCGGTGTGCTTATCGCGTTAGCTTCGATACCGAGGGGGTGAATACCCCCGACATCCAGCACACATCGTTTACGGCGTGGACTACCAGGGTATCTAATCCTGTTTGCTACCCACGCTTTCGTACCTGAACGTCAGTAATGGGCCAGGAAGCCGCCTTCGCCGCAGGTATTCCTCCTGATATCTACGAATTTCACCTCTACACCAGGAATTCTGCTTCCCTCTCCCATACTCTAGCGAGATGGTTTCGGATGCAGTTCCCGGGTTGAGCCCGGGGCTTTCACATCCGACCTTTCTCACCGTCTGCGTACGCTTTACGCCCAGTAAATCCGAGCAACGCTTGCACCCTCTGTATTACCGCGGCTGCTGGCACAGAGTTAGCCGGTGCTTTCTTGCGAGGTACCGTCAAGGATTGCTCCTTTCGTCCCTCCCGACAGAGCTTTACAACCCGAAGGCCTTCATCACTCACGCGGCGTGGCTGCGTCAGGCTTTCGCCCATTGCGCAATATTCCCCACTGCTGCCTCCCGTAGGAGTCTGGACCGTGTCTCAGTTCCAGTGTGGCTGATCATCCTCTCAGACCAGCTACCCATCGTACCCTTGGTAGGCCATTACCCCACCAACTAGGACTAAATAATGGGACGCAGGCTGCTCAACTGGCGCCTCCGATTTCACTCGGAGCCTTTCATGCCGAAGCACGATATGCGGTATTAGCCATGGTTTCCCACGGTTATTCCCCACCAGAGGACACATTACCTACGTGTTACTCACCCGTCCGCCGCTAAAGAACCGAAGTTCCCCGCTCGACTTGCATGTGTTAGGCCCGCCGCTAGCGTTCGCTCTGAGCCAGGATCAAACTCTCCAGTTTGTCATCCTCTTGGTCGCACGTTGCTGGCTAAAGCAACGTTTGAGCCGAAACTCTATTGAACGTTACAGAAACTGCTACCAATTTTTCAAAGACCGGTTTGGTTCCGCTTTCGCGGAGCAATCCGTTTTCTAATCACAAACCGCGTCGGGCGTTTGGTTCCCGACTTGTTTGCGCGGCCCCGTTTATCGAGGCCGGTTCCCAACGTCAAGCAACTTCGAGAAGTTGCCGAGAAGGGGGTGGAGGCTTCAAGGTTTCATCCTTGTGCCATCCGCGCCGCCGGTTTAGCCGGCTGGCGACCACCCGTCAAGCACCTTTTCGATGCCCCGGGTGGGAGGGAGAAACGAGGTTTCATACCCGCTTCATCCGTGCCTGCCATTTACTTGGCGGGCGTTCATCTGTCAACCTCGTTTCAGGGAGGTTTCGGATGACGAGGACGTTGCGGTTTGTGCCGCAGCAGCCGAAGCCGCCGTCATCGTGGGCAGCCTATTAGTGCGGCCCCCTGGCGACGGCAAGGGCATCGGGCGCCCTTTCCACACGCCTCCCCTCCCCTACCGCTCGAGCCATCGCAACGAGAACACTTCGCCCTCGAGCGGAACCGCGAAGTTCATCTGTTCGAAGACAAGCTCGGTGCGGCTGTTCTGCTGCACCTTGTCCTCGATCACCATGCGCGTCGGGAACTGGCGCCCCCCGAAGTCCTTCACGTCACTCATCGTCCACACCTTCAGGAGCATCCCCGACAGCGCGTAGAGCTCCTGCTTCAGCGGGATGCTGGTCGCCTGGTCCACCCAGACGAGGCGGCGCGGGTAGCTGACGTCCGGCGTGGTCGCCTTCAGCTCCAGCTTCCAGACCTTGCGGCCATCGAGCGTCTCCTCGCCCACCACCGTCCCCGCGTACTGCTTCCGCCATGAGGAGGCCTGCATCATGTCCTCGTAGGACATGTCCGAGCCCATCATGCTCTGGCGGAGCATGTGACCCGAGATCTTCTGGGTCTTCTCCACCGAAGGCAGCCACATCCAGAGGTCCGCCGCGTTCTTGAGCATCTTCGTGCCCTTGTCCCGCGCGGGGTCGAGGTACTCGAGGGCCGCCTCGTCCGCGCCGCGGCCGAAGCTGTGGATGCGGTAGACCTTCACCCGTTCGCCCTTGGTGACGGTCATCTTCATGGTCGTCTCGCGCGTGTCGTACGTCATGTTCGCGTCGACCTTCGCGAGGATCTCGTCGAGGGACTGCGCGAGCGCGACGGACGGACACAAGGAGAGCAGGGCCATCAGGAACGGGACAAGGATCCAGCGGAGCATGAGGGATTCCTAACGGCGATGACGCATCGCCTCGATGGGTTCGATCCGGGAGGCGCGGTACGCGGGGACGAGGCCGCCGACGACGGCCATGGCGAGGCCGAGGAGCACGGCGGAGACCAGGATCTCGGGGGTGACCTGGCCGTAGATGGTGGAGTTCATCGGGATGGTCGCGGGGAGCTTGTCGACGACGGAGCCGAGGTTCACGCCGTGCACCTGGAGCCAGTAGCCTCCAAGCCCGCCCAGCACGGCCCCGAGCACGCCGCCGATGGCGGAGATGCCGAGCGCCTCGAGCACGAACAGCCAGATGACCTGCATGCGGCGCAGCCCCATGGCCCGCATCACGCCGATCTCCCCGGTCCGCTCGAGCACGCTCATCAGCATCGTGTTGAGGACCCCGAGCCCCGTGATGAAGACCATCGCGGACGCGGCCACCGCCTTCACGGTCGAGAGCAAGCCCATCACGTTGTCGAACGGCGGGCGCTGATCCCAGGACTTCACGTCCTTGCCCGAGAGCTCCGGGAGCGCCCCGAGGCGGGCGGCGAGCTCCGCGCCGTCGTCGCGATGTGCGCCATACACGGCGAGCTCCACCGCGCCATCCGGGATGTCCGCCATGTACCGGACCTTCTCCAGGGTGACGAAGATCTGCCGGTTCTGCATGGCGTTGCCGAGATCGACGATCCCTACGAGCTTCAGCTTGGCGGGGGACATCGAGCCGTCCTGGGTCTGCCCCAGGAGCACCACGTCATCTCCCAGCTTCCCCCCCATCTTCTCGACGAGCTTCTTCCCGATCACCACCTCGTCGTCGCTGGCGAGCATCCGCCCTTCCACGAGGTGGCCCGGGAGCGCGAGCGGCCCTTCGAAGAGCGCGAGCGGACCCCCTTGGACCAGGCCGAACTCCTCGCCGATCTCCTCGCCCACCGTGGCGGTGACGCCCATGGAGATGCGCGGGTAGACGGCGACCACCCCGGGGACAGCGCGGATGGCGGCCTCCAACGGGGCGCTCTCGGCGATGTTCTCGTGGAGGGGATTGAGCTGCTCGCGCCGGGCGTAGTCGGCGTCGACCACGCGCACGTGGCCGGCGAGGTTGGCGGCCATGTTGACGGTCGAGCCGAACAGGCCCTCGAGCCAGGACATCGCGACCGTGAGGCTGGCGACGCCGAGCATGACCATCGTGGCGGTGAGGAGCGACCGACGGCGGTTCCGGAGCGAGTTGCGGAGGGCCAAGGAGAGCAACATCAGTCGGCCTTGACCGCGTCGGCGGGGTTGAGGTTGGCGGCGTAGCGGGCGGGCCAGAGGGAGGCGACGACGGCGATGCCGAGCCCGAAGCACCACGACACGAGGATGGGGGTCCACCGGAACTGCATGAAGAGCGTGGAGCCCATCGCGACCTGCCCCGCGTTCCGGACGGCGTTGCCGAAGTAGATGCCGTTCGCCTGCCAATAGAGCACCCCGGCGGCGCCGATCGACACACCGAGCAGCCCCGCGACGAGCCCCATGCCGGCGCCCTCGAGGAGGAAGAGCCCCGCGACGTCGCCCTTCTTCATGCCGAGCGCCATGAGCGTGCCGACCTCCCGCACCCGCTCGTAGGCCGCCATGATGACGGTGTTGGCGATGCCGACGCCGGCGATGAGCAGGATGATCCCGACCAGGAAGAGGAGCGCGTAGCGTCGGATCATGTTCGCGGCGATGAGGTCCGCGCACTCCTCCTGGACGGTCCGCGCGGTCCACCCGGAGCCCCCGACGGCGGCGGCGGCGACCGCGGGATCGCCGTGGGCGTCCACCGCCACGTGCGTCCGGCGGCCGTCGAGCTGGAGCAGCCCCTCCCCCACCCCGTTCTCCACCCAGAACCCGGCGCCGTCCAGGGCGGCGTTGTCGGTGTTGACCACCCCCGCGACGCGGAACGTCAGCGCGTTCATGGCGCCGGGAAAGGTGCGTGCCTCGACGATGACCTCGTCCCCGACCTTCGCGTCGATGAGCCGGGCGAGGCCCTCCCCCAGCACGACCTCGGACGCGCCGCTCGCGGGCCACGCGCCCTCGATCTCCCACTTGTCCCGCGGGAAGACGGTGCCGTCCGTCGTGGCGTCATAGGCGTTCCCGCTCGCGCGCACGGCCTCCATCCCCTTCACGAGGCGGGCGGGGAAGACGGTGCGTGCGGTCCAGGCGCCCGCTGCGTCGAGCTTCGCGGCGAGCTCGGGCGAGACGACCTCGGCCTTGCTCAGCGGGAACTCGATGCCGTCGGTCGGGTAGGCGTCGGGGCGAAGGAGGATCTCGCCCGTGATCGTGGTGCGCGACGCGCGGAGCACGTTCTCGTCGAGCCCGTCGACCATGCCCCACCCGAGGATGGGCAGGGCCACGCCGAACACCACCGTCACCGACGTGATGAGCGTGCGCGAGAAGTTCCGGAAGAGGTTCCGGAGCGCGAGCTGGGCCAGGAAGATCACGACGCGCCGCCCGCGTAGACGGGGGCGCGCCGCGTGTCGTCCACGATCGCGCCGTCAACGAGACGGACGACGCGCTTCGCCTGCTCCATGACCATCGCGTCGTGGGTGGAGAAGAGGAACGTGACGCCATCCCGCTCGTTCATCTCGCGCATCAGCTGGAGGATGGCCTTGCCGTTGTGCGAGTCGAGGTTGGCCGTGGGCTCGTCCGCGATGACCAACGCCGGCGACTTCACCAGCGCGCGCGCGATCGCGACGCGTTGCTGCTGCCCGCCCGAGAGCTGCGCGGGCCGGCGGTGGAAGTGCTCGCCGAGCCCCACGTCCCGAAGCGCCTTCTCGACGCGCGCCTTGTTGTCCGTGTGGTGCCCCGCCAGCCGGAGCGCCAGCTCGACGTTCTCGAACGCGGTCAGCACCGGGATGAGGTTGAAGCTCTGGAAGATGAAGCCGATGCGCGCGGCGCGCAGGGCGCCGAGCTCGGTGTCCCCCATCTTCGCGACCGGCCTGTCCTCCAGGAGCACCTCGCCGGAGGTGGGACGATCCAGGCACCCGATGAGATTCAAGACCGTCGATTTTCCGGAGCCCGAGGGCCCGGCGATGACGGTGAACTCGCCCTTCTCGATCGTGAGGTCGACGCCGCGGAGCGCCTGCACCTCGAGATCGCCCATGGGGTAGATCTTCTTGACGTTTCGGAGCTCGCAGAGCGACATGCTGTCCTCGTTCGGGATGGCTTAGAAGCTGTAACGGACCCACCCGATGAGGGTTGCGTCCGGGACGAGCCCGGAGAGGTCGGCGGAGTAAGCGCCGGCCGTGTAGGAGAGGTCTTCGGCGCTGGGGCGGAACTCGCCGCCCGCCCCGAAGGGGATCTGGGCGCCGACGTGCACGGCCGCGTTGGCGCCGACGTTCGCGAACACGTCCGGCACGGCGTAGCCGGTGCCGTCGAGCAGGTTCACGATCGCCACGCCGCCGACGCCGAAGTCCTCGGTGATGCTCAGGCGGAGCGACGCGTCCGCGTAGTGCTGGCCGAGCGTCGTCCGAGGCTCCACCTCCTCGGCGGGGACGGGCAGGAACGCGCAGTCGAACGGGTTCGTCGCCCCGGTGCTCCGCGACGCGAAGTCGTAGTCCTCCGGCAGCGCCCCGGTGCCGTCGTACCGGTACTCCGCCGCCACGTACAGGAGACTGAGCACGTCGAAGGAGTAGTCCGCGCCGACGACCACCTCGGCCGCCCCGGCCTTCCCGTGCCATCCGCCCTCGACCCACCAGCCCACGCCGAGGTTGCCGCGCAGATCGGCGCCGGCGAACCAGTCACCGTCGCTCGCGAGGTGCCCGACCGCGGAGAGATCGGTGCCGCCCGCCCGGAACGTCGCCTTCACCGCTCCGGACAGGTCCGGCGCGGCGATCTCCTCGGCGGTCAGCGGCGAGAGGTCGTCGTCCACCGCGAAGATCGCCGTGACCTGGTGGTCGCCGATGGGGATCGCCGCCTTGACGGCGTTCACCCCGCGCCGTTCGCGCCAGGGCTCGGTCGCCACGACCTCCGCGTACAGGTCGGTCGGGTGGAACACGAGGCCCGAGCCCCAGTTGAGCGCCTGCCGGCCGATGGTGAGGTCGACGTGCTTGAGGTTCAGGTCGATGTGGAGGCGCTCGACGGAGAGGTAGTCGCTGACCTGATCGTAGCGGGGCTCGGGATCGTAGGTGCAGTCCGCCGACTCCAGGAGCGGGCCCAGCTCGGAGGCGAGGATCAGATCGGCGGCCTCGGCCGTGGGGTCCCGGCCCTGGGTGAAGGCGGCCTCCACCACCGTCTCGATCGTGACGCGCTCGCCGATGGGGATGCCGAACCGGGGCCGGACGCGCTCGACCAGCGTCCACGGCTTTCCCTCGACCCCGATCAGCGCGCTGGCGCGCACCTCCGCGTACCCCTCGATCTCCACTGGCTCGCTCACGGCTTCTCCTCCAGCGCGACCTGCAGGGCCCACCGGGAGTGCAAGCCAGGCTCCTCGATGAAACGCGGTTCCTTCGCGCTTGGGACCACGGTCTCGACCACGGGCCCCGGTATGCGTGTCCACGCATCGAGTCAACACGGAACGAACTCGATGGATGCGGACGCGGATGCCGACGGGTGGGCGTGGTAGAACGCACGCATGCGCAAGCTGGCTGCCCGCACCGACCCCGGAAAGAAGCGAAACCACAACGAGGACGCGCTCCTCACCCTCCCCGAATCGGGGATCTACGTGGTGGCCGACGGGGTGGGCGGCCGCGCGTGCGGGGAAGTCGCGTCCGCGATCTGCGTCGAGAGCTTCCGGGACGGCGCCGACCTCATGGGGCTAAGGCTCTCGGCGTACGCCGAGAACCCCACGCTGGACACGCGGAACGCCGTGCTCGCCACGATGGACGAGGTGCTCCAGATCGCGAGCCGCCGCATCTACGAGACCGCCGAGGCCGAGGGCCGCGCGGGGATGACCACGACCGTCGTGGCGCTCGTCGTCGGCAACGGCACCGCGTTTCTGGCCCACGTCGGCGACTCGCGCGCCTACCTCGTGCGCGACGGCGAGCTGCGCCAGCTCACCGAAGACCACTCGATGGTTAACGAGCTCGTCCGCACCGGGAAGATGACCTACGAGGAGGCCCGCTCGTCGCGCCACCGCCACGTCATCACGCGCGCCGTCGGCCTCTACCCGACCGTCCAACCCTCCCTCGCCGCGGTGGACCTCCACCCCGGCGATCGGCTCCTGCTCTGCTCGGACGGCCTCTCCGACGTGGTCGCCCCCGAGCTCATGCTGGAGGAGGGCGCGTCCGACGATCTGGACGGCGCGGTAGAAGCTCTCCTTCAGGCCGCGCTAGATCGGGGCGGACCCGATAATATCACGGTCGTGCTCCTCGACCCAGATGGTACCGATCGCGGCGACGAGATGGCTGCCCGTGCAGGCATGCTGGAGACGATGTTCCTGTTCGAGGATCTCCCCTACGCCGCGCGCCTCCAGGTCGGCCGCATCGTGGAGGAGCACTACTTCGCGCCCGGCGAGGTGCTCGTGGAGCAGGGCTCGCCCGGCACCAGCATGTACGTCATCCTCGAGGGCGAGGTCTCGGTGCAGGTCAACGGCATCGAGGTCGCGCGCCTCTCCGGTGGCGAGCACTTCGGCGAGCTCTCCCTCGCCGACGACGAGCCCCGCTCCGCCTCCGTCGCCGGGGTGAGCTTCGGCAGCGCCATCAGCGTCTCGTCGGAGCAGCTCCGGGACTTCTGCCGGCGGGAGCCCGAGCTCGGCAACGAGCTCTTGTGGAAGATGATGCGCGCCCTCGGCCAGCGCCTCCGCCGCACGAACGCGCGGATCGCGGACTCCGTCACGCTCTGACGCGGTCCGGCGCTCCCCCGTCGCGATAAAGCGTGTCCCCCGCGCGCTCCCGTCGCGCGGCAGGAGCCCCGTGAAGCTGCGCTGCGCCATCTCCCCCGACGCCGACGATCTCTTCATGTTCCGGGCGATCACCGAGGGGCTGATCGACACCGAAGGGCTGACGTTCGAGGTCGTCTCGGTCGACACGGACAAGCTCAACCGCATGGCGAAGGGCGACGGCCCCGACGTCACCGCCATCTCCATCGCGCACTACCCGCAGGTGGCCGCGACCTACCAGCTCCTCGCGCACGGGGGCAGCGTCGGTCGGGGCTACGGCCCGGTCGTCGTCGCGAAGCCCATGCTGCTCGCCATGGCGGGCGAGCAGAAGATGAGCGCGTTGTTGGAGGGGCGCCGCGTGGCCGTGCCCGGCCTGACGACGACGGCCTGCCTGGTGCTCCGGCTCATCACGAAGTTCGACCCGATCGTCATCCCCATCGCGCCCACGTCGTTGCAGTTCGACGCGCTGCGGGCGGACGAGGTCGAGGCCGCCCTCATCATCCACGAGGGGCGGCTGACCTACGCCGCCGAGGGGTTCGTCCAGCTCCTCGACATCGGCGACTGGTGGTTCGTCCACACCTCGCTCCCCCTCCCCCTCGGCGGCAACGTGATCCGCCGGGACCTCGGCGCCGACGTGATCGCGCGCGCCGACCGCGTGCTCCGCGCCAGCATCGCGCACGGGCTCGCGCACCGCGAGGACGCCATCACCTGGCTGCTCGCACGCGGCGGCACCCTGAAGAGCCGCGAAGCGGTCGACCTCTATCTGTCGCTCTACGCGAACGCCGACACGCTCGACTACGGCGCGGACGGCCGCGAGGGCATCCGCACGCTGCTCCGCCGCGGGGCCGAGGCGGGCTGGCTCCCGGCGTGCGGCGAGGTCGACTTCGTCGGCGACTAGGCCCCGGCGCTCGTCAGGGAGAGCTGGCTCCGCCACTGGCGGCTGCGGGCGACCTCGTCCCGGTACGCGTTCGCGGAGTGCCGGGCCTGCTCGTCCGACCAGCCGAGGAGCTCCGCCATGCGGCCGGCGACGGTCGGGATCGCGCCCAGCCCCTGGTCGGCGTCCCGGAAGAAGAGCTGCGTGCGCCGCGCCATGAAGTCGGTGACCGTCAACGCCATCTCGTAGCGGACCGCCCAGTCGATCTGGCCCACGATCTCGGGGCGCCCCGGCAGGATGGGCTGGAGGAGCCGCCGATCGTCGGCGGCTTCGCGGACGAGATCGATGGCGAGGGTGCCGTAGCGATCCGCGAGGTAGCGGCAGGTCGGCAGCTCGAGGTGACCGCCCGCGGCTTCGAGGACCTTCTGCGCGACCTCCGTGCCGTCGTCGTCCGCCGGCCAGCCGACGGCCCCGGGGAGCGGGAGCTGCCCCGTGTTCACCGATCGGCTCGTGGCGGGCGGGTTCCCCGACTTCTTCATCCACTCGACGGCCTCGTCCACGACCTCCGCCCCCATGCGGCGCGCGGTCGTGAGCTTGCCGCCCGCGATGCTGATGAGCCCGTCCGGGTCGGTCGTGATGACGTGCTCGCGCGAGACCTGCGACGGCGCGACGCCCTCCGCGCGGATGAGCGGGCGCAGGCCGGCCCAGGTGGCGGTGATCTCGTCCGGGCGGAGGTGGACCTCGGGGAAGTAGGCGTCCACCGCTTGCAGGAGGTACGCGATGTCCGCGGCGTCCGCGGCGACGTCCCGCGGGTCCCCCTCGTAGTCGGTGTCGGTCGTGCCGATGTAGACCTGGTCCCCCCAGGGGATGCAGAAGAGGACGCGCTGGTCCTTCGGGTGGAAGCAGACCACCGTGTGCTGGAGCGGGATGCGGGCCGCCGGCACCACGATGTGGACGCCCTTCGTGAGGCGGAGCTGGTGGCTCACCTGGTCGCCCGAGGAGCGGATGCGGTCCGACCACGGGCCGGTGGCGTTGATGACCGCGGAGGCGCGGATCTCGACCGTGCGCGGAGTCCCGCTGCGATCGAGGACGTCCGCGACCTTCACGCCCTGGATGCGACGGCCCTCCCCGCGCAAGAGCTCCGTGACGCGCCCGTAGGTGAGCACGGCGGCGCCGGCCTGGCGGGCGTCGAGCACGGTCTCGAGGGTGAGCCGGGCGTCGTCCGTCATGCAGTCCCAGTACAGCGGCCCGCCGTGGAGCCCGGCGCGGCGCAGGAGCGGCACCTCCTCGGCGACCTCGGCCGCGGAGAGCGTCTTGTGGCGCTTCGGGGAGCGGAAGAGCGCGAGCCCCTCGTAGACGATGAGGCCCAGGCGCAACGTCGCGAGGCGCACCGGATCCGACGCGTAGATCGGGAAGAGGAACCCCAGCGGGCGCACGAGGTGCGGGGCGATCTGCATCATCGTCCGCCGCTCGCTCACCGACTCGAAGACCAGCGCGAGATCGCCCTGCTCCAGGTATCGGAGCCCCCCGTGGATGAGCTTCGACGAGCGCGAGGAGGTGCCGGACGCGGTGTCGTCCGCCTCGACCAGCGCCACCTTCAAGCCGCGCAGCGCGGCGTCGCGGGCGGCGCCCGCCCCGATCGCGCCGCCGCCGATGATCACGAGGTCGAAGACCTCGTGCCCCAGCCGCTCCCACACGACACCACGATCATAGGGGTTGTCGTAGTACAAGGGGCCATCCTCGTGGCCGCCCAAGCTATCCGACAGGTCATCGAGGGGCCACCACCGCTCGGTGGCCTAGCCCGCCTCGACGAGGCCGCGGACCCGCTCCGCTACCCGCCCGAGATCGCTGACGAATTGCTCGTACGCGAGCCGCCGCGCGGCGGAGTCGGGCGCGCGAAGCACCGCCGAGGGGTGCACCGTGGCGAGCACGTGCGGAGCCAGCGGAGAGGGCACGAAGGTGCCGCGGGCGCGGGTCACGCGGAACGCATCGCCGAGGAGGGCGCGGGCCGCCGTCGCCCCGAGGCACACGATCACCGCCGGCCGCACGACCGCGATCTCGGCGTCGAGCCAGGGCCGGCACGCGTCGATGTGCTCCTGGCCGGGCTTCTTGTGGATGCGCCGCTTCCCGCGCGGCTCGGAGCGGAAGTGCTTCACCGCGTTGGTGACGTAGACCTCGGTGCGGTCGAGCCCCACCTCCGCGAGCGCCCGGTCGAGGAGCCGGCCCGCGGGCCCGACGAAGGGTCGGCCGGTGAGGTCCTCCTCGTTGCCCGGCTGCTCGCCGACCAGCATCACCGCGGCGTCCTCGGGCCCCTCTCCAAGCACCGCGTGGTTGGCGCAGGCCCAGAGCGGGCAGCCCCGGCACCCCTCCACGGCTTCGCGCAGGGCGGCGAGGGTCAGCTCGGGGGGCAGGAAGTCGGCCGCGCTCGTCACCCGCACGATGTAGGCGCGTCGCAGGCGCGGGAAAGCCCGGGCACGGCCGGTCCGCGCGGAGGGACCAACCGAAGACCCTGAAACGCTTCGCCTAACCGCCGCCCCGCGCAGTCAGCGCCGCGCGCTTCACGGCCTCGGCATCCACGCCGAGGGCCCGGAACATCTTCCGCTCCTGCCAGTCCTGGAACACCCGCAGGTGGCGGTCGGCCGCCAGCTTGCCCGTCGTGAGGTACACGAACGCACGGTAGGGGGTGGAGACCGCGTGGGGCGGGATCTCCCGGTGCGCCTCCCAGAAGAAGCCCTCGACGGACCGGTTGTTGCCGTACCAGTAGCGAGCCAGGCGGACGTAGGCCTTGTAGTCCTGGGCCACGTCGGCGTCGTACGCCGCGAGCAGGGCCGCGCGGTCGGCGCGCTCGTCCCCGTAGCCGCGGAGGAGCGCGAGCGCGGCCTGGCACCCGCCCCGCACGGCGAAGTCGACGCCGCCGGAGAGGATGGGGTCGACGAACGCGGCGGCGTCGCCGACGAGCATCCAGCCGTCGCCCGCGAGGCGCGCGTGGGTGAACGACCAGTCGCGGGCGAAGCAGAGGCGGCCTCCGCCCTCCGGCGCGACGGAACGGGCCCCTTCGAGGGGGAGCCCCGCGGTCGCGAGGATGGCGTCGAACCGGGCCTCGTCCATGCGCGCACGTTCGCGCGTCACGATGCCGACGCTCGTGCGGTCGGGGCCGATGGGGATGAACCAGATCCACCCGTCGGGCACCGTCACGATCCACTGGATGTGGCGCCCCAGGGGCCCGGGGAAGCCGCCGGCGCCGTCGAACCAGGTGTACGTGGCGGTGGCGCGGAGGTCCGGCACCGTGCGGGTGAGGCCGAAGTGCCGCCCGACGAGGCAACGCTGGCCCGAGGCGTCGATCACCACGTCGGCGCGCATGTCCTCGTGGCGCCCGTTCGCCAGGAGCCGCGCCCCGACGACCCGCCCGTCCTCCTCCAGGACACCCACGGCCTCGACGTCCTCGCGCACGTCCGCGCCGCGCCGCGCGGCCTCCTGGAGCAGGAGGTGATCGAACGTGGCCCGCTCGACGTTGAACGCGTGCTCGTAGGGCCCGGCGAGCAGGGCGGCCTCGGTCAGCGTGGAGAGATCGGTCTCCAGGCGGGGGTCGAAGAGGACGGTCCAGGGGTCGCGCGATTCGCCCCAGACGTAGGCGGCGCCGTACTTGCGGGGGAACGCCAGCGCGGCGATGGCGGGGCCGAGGCCGAGGTGGCGGTCGAGCAGCGCCAGCGACGCGGGCTGGAGCGATTCGCCTACGTGGTGGCGCGGCATGCGCGTGCGCTCGACGACCGTGACCGAGGCGCCGTGTCCGGCGAGCACGGCCGCGGTGGTGGCGCCCGCGGGGCCTCCGCCGAGCACGAGGAAGCGGGGGGACATCTCCCGACGATAACGCCCTCGGGCGGGCGGCGGACAGGGGGCGGAAGGGCCGCGGCTCACGCCACCCGGTGAACCACCTGGTTCCCCAGCTCTTTCGCCACGTACATCACGGAGTCCGCGCGGCGGATCATGTCCTCGGCGCTCGGGGGCGGCGAGCGGAAGCTCACGGCCCCGAGGCTGAAGCCGACGCCCAGCTCCGGCACGCGCGGGATCGCCAGGAGCGCCTCGTAGAGCCGGCCCGCGGCGGGCTCCCCCTGCTCGCCCTCGAGGAGCACCACGAACTCGTCGCCGCCGAGCCGCGCCGCGGTGTCACACGCGCGGATGTGCCGGACGAGCGTGGCGCCCACCTCGCGCAGCAGGGCGTCTCCCACCTGGTGCCCGAACGCGTCGTTCACGTACTTGAAGCGGTCGATGTCGATGTAGAGCACCGTGCACGGGCGCCGATCGCGCTGCATGCGCCGGATGTGGGCCTCCGCGACCTCGTTGAACGTGCGCCGGTTCGGGAGCCCGGTCAGCGGGTCGGTACGCGCCAGCACGCGCTCGCGGTCGAGCGTCATCCGCAGCCGCACCACGAGGGCCGCCACGACCGCCACGTAGAAGTAGTGGAACGTGTCGTGCCAGACCGGGAAGTACTTGAACGCCTCGTTCGCCGCTACCCCGGCGGAGACCACCACGAGCCCGAGCATGAGGTATCGCAGCACGCGCATCTCCCTCTCTACCTACGCGAGCGGGAGCAGATCCTTACAGGCGCTTTACACAGCGTGACCCGGAGGTCACGCCACCCGGCCGCCGCCGTCCGTCGGATCGTCCTGGTCGAGCGCGCGCTCTTCGATGCACGTGGGGTCGTCCTCGACCGGCGGTGGGCTGCTCGCGGGCTCGTTCTGCACGCTCGCGGGCTCGTTCCGCACGCCCGCGGGCTCGTCACGCACGAGCGTGGGAGGGTCCACGAAGATGAAGCCGTTCTGGAAGAGCATGAACATGCTGAGGTTCTTGCAGACCGGGTAGAACAGCGCCGTGAACGTGATGGTCGCCGGGATGATGATGTTCTCGGAGCCCTCGAGGCGCCCCATCCGGAAGAACACGAACCCGAGCCCGATCGCGAAGAACGCCCCGGAGCCGTACCCCATCACGGTCGGGATGGTCCAACTACCGCTCCAGCGCTCGAAGCGGACGTGGCAGACGGGACAGGTCTCGTTCAGCGCCATGAAGGACTTGTAGAGCTTGCCGCGGTGACAGGACGGACAGCGCCCGAACAACGCGGAGAGGAAGGCCGAGATCATGTGTCGCTCCTGCGCGGGGTCCGGTACACGACGGTCCCCATGCGCTCCCGAACATCGAGGTAGGCGTCGGTCCACTGCCCTTCGGGATCCCGGATGAGCAGGGGCTCGCGACGCTCCAGGGGCCCGGCCACGTGGCGGCCCGCGAACAAGGTGATCATCGGGGCCTGGCCCGCGCGAAACACGATCTCCTGCCGCACGTGGAGGTGCAGCCCGGCGGCGGCGAAGGCCTCGTCTCCCCGGGGGTCGACCGACGCGAAGCACGCCACGAACCAGCCGTCCGGGTGCATGGCCCGCGCGGCGGTCCGCGCGTAGTCGACGATGCTCCCGCGGAGCTCCATCCGGCATGCCGCCCGCTGCGCGACGGGCGAGACGACGCCCTTGCCGAGGGGGATGTAGGGCGGGCTGCCGGTGACGAGGTCGAACCGGCCGGCCTCGGGCACCACGTCGGGATCGCGGAGGTCGCCGAGACGCAACGTGACTCGCTCGCCGAGGCCGTTGGTCGCCACGGTGCGGTGCGCGAGGTGGTGGCTGACCTCCTGGGCCTCGACCATGAGCAGCCGGGCCTCGGATGCCATCCGCCATAGGGTCATCAGCCCGACGGAGCCGATGCCCGCGCCGAGATCGAGGAGGTCCCGCGCGTCGGGAGCCACGTCCGCCGCCAGCCAGGCGGTGAGCATGTCGTCCGCCGAGAAGCGATGGCCTCGGCGAAGCTGCCAGATGTGCCAGTCCCCCGCGAGCCGATCGCAGGAGGCATCGTCGGGTTGCGCGGGGGGGTGCGTGGCGTCGGGCGCCGGGTCGGCGATCATCCGCGGCACCTATCCCGCTACCCCGTGCGCCGCGTCCTGCCCGCCGGGGTCACTCCGCGAGCAGCGCCAGGAGCGCCGCGCGCTCAGCCGCGTCCAGCCGGTACTCGACCTCCATCCCGTCCGCCAGGACGCGCGAGACCCGGGCGGGGATCACGAGGGGCTGCAGGAGCCCGGGCCCGTTGATCTCGAACACGCAGTCCCGGCCGCTCGCGAGCGGCTTCTCCGTGCGGATGAGCGCGCCGCCGCGCTCGAGGTTCTCCCGGTACTCGGCCACCAGGAGCGCGCGCTCCCGGTAGTGGAGCTTCACCCGCGCGGGCTTGCGGAGCTTCCGGGCTTCGACCCCGTCCTCCGGCATGGGGAAGGCGAACCCGTTCGTGTCGTTGTCGAGGACGGGGCGCTTGAAGATCTCGGTGGCGTCCTCGCGCGCGGACGGGCGCCGAAGCGCGTCGGCGGAGGCCTCGCGGGGGCGATCGGACACGGGGCCCGTCGGCAACGGCGCGGGCTCGCGGTAGGGCTCGTCGCCATAGTCCGCGAAGGAGAAGCCGAAGATGTCGTCGACCTTGCCGACCGGCTCCGGCTCCGCGCGCACGATCTCCTCCTCGAAGGCGCCCGCGAAGGCGAAGCCGAGGTCGTCCTCCACGGGCGCGTCGGGGGCGTCGGGGACGTCGAGGAGACCCTCGAAGTGCAGTCCGGCGCGCGGGGCCTCGGGTGCCGAGGGCGCCGCCGCGGGGGGGGCACCCCCGACCGTCTCGAACCCCGATGCGAACGGCCGGGTGGCCATCCCCGGGAAGCTCAGCCCGGGATCCGTCGGGGGGTCCTGCTCGTCGTCCACCGCGGCGTCGGCGAAGAGGTCGCCGGCGTCTCCCTCTCCGAAGAGATCGGCGGCGTCGAGGCTCTCGCCGTCGAGGCCGTCGGCATCGCCGAGCTCCCAGACGGTCGGGCCGGACCCGCGCGCGGGTGCGGCGACGATCGGACGGGCGGGCGCCGGGGTGCCGAGATCCGCGAAGGGGTCGCCGGGGGCGGCGGCGTCACCCACCTGGTGCGCGCCCGCGAGGCCGAAGCTCGCCGTGGCGGGCTCGTAGAGGTCGTCCTCCTCCAGCGACGGGAGCTCGTCGGGCATCGCGTAGGACTCGTCCAGGTCGTCGATCGCGACGAGGTCCAGCGGCCCCTCGTCGAGCGGAGCGAGGTCGTCGAGGGGCTCGGTCGGCGTCGGGAGCGACTGGATGACCGGCGGCGGGGCGAGCGAGGCGGGATCCACGCTCACGGGCACGGGTGTGGCGGCCACCGTGGCGGCGGCGGCGGCGACCGCGGGCACGGCTTCGGGCGTCGACGCGCGTGGCTTGCTCGCGGGCTTCTTCTTCGCGGCGCCGCCGCCGAAGAGCTGATCGAAGAAGCCCACCTTCTTCTTCACGGTCTTCGACTGCGTCTCGGGCACCGGGGCCGCCGCCTGCGGTGCCTCGATCCCGCCGGCTCCGCCCGGCCGCAACATCGAGCGGTTGCGGTCCGCGTAGCTACGGATGCCGATGTTCCGCCGCTCGCCCGACCCCGGCTCGACCGCGGTGACCTGGAGCATGCCGTTGGCGTCGATGCGGAAGGTGACCCCCACCTTCGTCTGCATGCGCGGCGCGGGGGTGAGGCCCTCGAAGAAGAACTCCCCGATGAACTCGTTCTCTTCGGCGACCCGGCTCTCGCCCTGCCGCACGGTGATCCGCACGGTCTCCTGGTTGTCGTGCACCGTGGCGAACGTCCTCGTCTCCGTGCACGGGATGCGCGCGTTCTTCGGCACGATGCGCGAGAACATGCCGCCCGCGGCGTCGATCCCGAGGTCGAACGGGGTCACGTCCAGGAGGACGGCGGGGGTGCCCTCGATGTCGGCGAGGGAGGCGGCGTGGACGGCGGCGCCGATGGCCACGGCCTCCTCGGGGTGCACGCTGCGGCTCGGCTCGCGCCCGAACAGGCCGGCGACGGCCTCGCGCACGAGCGGCATGCGGGTCTGGCCACCGACGAGGATCACCTCGTCCACGTCGGAGATCGCGAGGCCGGCGTCCGCGACGGCGTCCCGCGCGACCTCGATGCAGCGCTCCACGAGGTCCCGGGAGAGGTCCTCGAGCTGGCTGCGCGTGAGGGTGAGCTCCAGGTTGTGGCCGGGCGCGACGTGGGGCACCACGATGCTGCTGCGATCGGAGAAGGAGAGCTCGCACTTCGCGCGCTCGGCGGCGTCCTTCAGGCGCTGGAGCGCCGCGCGGTCCTCGCGGACGTCCACCCCCGTGCGGCTCTTGAAGTGGTCCACCAGGTGGTCGACGAGCCGGTAGTCGAAGTCCTCGCCGCCGAGGAACGTGTCCCCGTTGGTCGAGAGGATCTCGTAGAGCCCGCCCGAGAGGCGCAGCACGCTCACGTCGAACGTGCCGCCGCCGAGGTCGAAGATGACCAGCGTGCGGTCGACGTTGCGGCGATGCCCGTACGCGAGCGCGGCCGCGGTCGGCTCGTTGAGGATGCGCTCGCAGCGCAGCCCCGCGATGGCGGCGGCCTCGAGCGTGGCCTTGCGCTGGGCGTGGTTGAAGTGCGCGGGCACGGTGATGACCGCCTCTTCCACGGGCTCCCCGAGCGCACGCTCGGCGATGCCGCGCGCCACCTGGAGGACGACGGCGGCCACCTCGGAGGGGGTCATCCAGACGTCGCCCACCTGGAGCTGCACGCCGCCGTCCGGCGCCTCCTGCACGGCGTAGCCCACGCGCTTGATGATGCGCTGGACCTCGGGCGAGTCGAACCGGCGCCCGATCAGCCGCTTGGCGGCGTAGATCGTCCGGTCCGGGCGCGTGAGCATGAGGTTGTGGGCGGCCTGGCCCACGACGAAGCGCCCCTCCCCCTTCGCCGAGATGACGGAGGGCAGGACCTTGTACCCCCGGTCGTCTTCGATGACGCGGGGGCGGCCATTCTCCAAAACGGCGACCGCGGTGTTGGTCGTTCCGAGATCGATCCCGATGATGTACGGCATGGGCCGGGAACTATAGCAGACGCCGTTCCCGTGGCCCCGGCAGGCCCGGCGCTTCGGCGGGCGCGTCGAACAGCGGCAGTTGCGCGGTCGGCCGCGGCTCGACAGGGAGCACGGGGTAGTTCCCGGTGAAGCACGCGTCACACATCCGAGAACCGTCCTCTTGCACAGCTTCTCGGAGCGACTCGATCGAGAGGTACGCGAGCGAGTCGCAGTCGAGGAAGGCGCGCGTGCGCGCGACGTCCATGCGGTGCGCGACCAGCTCCTCGCGGCTCGGCGTGTCGATCCCGTAGTAGCAGGGGCCGGTCATCGGGGGGCTGGAGATGCGCATGTGCACCTCGACCGCGCCGGCTTCCCGCAGCATGCGCACGATCTTCTGCGAGGTCGTGCCGCGGACGATGGAGTCGTCCACCACGACCACGCGGCGACCCTGCACGACGGACTTCATGGCCTGGAGCTTGAGCCGCACCCCGAAGTCGCGGATGCGCTGGCTCGGCTCGATGAAGGTGCGGCCGACGTAGTGGCTGCGCAGGAGGCCCAGATCGAACGGGAGGCCGCTCTGACGGGAGAAGCCGAGCGCGGCGGGGGTCCCGCTGTCCGGCACGGGGATGACGATGTCGGCCTTCGCGGGGAACTCGCGCGCGAGGATCTGCCCCATGCGCACCCGCGCCGGGTAGATCTCGCGGCCGAACAGCGTGGAGTCCGGGCGGCCGAAGTACACCAGCTCGAAGATGCAGGCGCGACGCGGCTGGCGGGGGAACGGGCGGATGGACTCGACGCGGTCGTCCTCCAGGATGACCATCTCGCCGGGCTCGATCTCGCGGACCACCTGCCCCTGTGCGAACTCGATGGCGGAGGTCTCCGAGGCGACGATCCAGGCGTTGCCACGCCGGCCGAGCACGAGGGGCCGGAAGCCGTGCGGATCGCGCACCGCCACGAGGCGGCGGGCCGTCAGGAAGAGCAGGCAGTACGCGCCTTCGACGCGCCGGAGGGCGTCGACCAGGCGGTTGATGAAGGTCTTCTGGTCGCTCGCGGCGAGGAGATGGAGGATGACCTCGGTGTCGGAGGTCGAGTTGAAGATCGACCCGCGCTCCTCGAGCTCGGCCCGCAAGGCCTCGGCGTTGGTGAGCGTGCCGTTGTGCGCGACCGCGACCTGCCCCTCCTTCGTGCGGACGAGGAATGGCTGGATGTTGCGGGCGTCGCTCCCGCCGGTGGTCGCGTAGCGGACGTGGCCGATCGCGGCGTCCCCCTCGAGGGACCGCAACGCGGGCTCGTCAAACACCTCCTGCACCAGCCCGGCCCCGCGATGCGTGACGAGCTGCCCCTCGCGGCGGGCCACCATGCCGGCGGCCTCCTGCCCACGATGCTGAAGGGTGTGCAGACCCAGGTAGCAGAGGCGCGCGGCGTCCGGATCATCGATGATGCCGAACACTCCGCACTCGTGCTTGAGTTCCTCTGCCCCCACGCTACTCCTCCTCGGCGAGATGCCTGGCCCGGCGAGCGCCCGGTGCGCTCACGCCGCCGCCCGGCAAAGGCCCGCCACACGACCCGCCGAATCGTGGACGCCCGAATCGTGGACGAGGGACGCGCGGGTGACGTATACACGTGCTCGCATCGCCCCCTCCAGGGCCGTCGCTTCTAACGCGCGCCCGCCCACCCGGATCCCACCATGCGTATCTTCCTCGTCACAGGATTTCTCACCGCGTGCTCGGACTACGACCTCTCGTCCAAGGCCGAGGATCCCGAGGCCGCGGACCCCGAGGAGACAGGCGACCCCGTCGTGGACACGGGGACGCCTCCCGACACGGCGGACACCGGCGACACCGGGATCGTCGTGGTCCCCGACACCGGGGAGGTCGCGACGGAGGCGGTCTACATCAACACGTCGTCGACCCTGTTCAGCTACGACCCCGCCACCGGCAGCGCGACCCGCATCGGTGAGTTCCGGGAGGGCTCGCGCTCGATCGACGGCGGCATGACGGACATCGCCATCGACCTGAACGGCATCATGTACGGCGGCAGCTACACCGCGCTCTACCGCGTGAACCCCACGACCGCCGAGTGCACCTACGTGGCGTCCCTCGACGACGAGATGACCGGCCTCACCTTCGTCTCCGACGGGCGCCTCGTCGGCGCCGGCAACGCCGTCTCCTTCGTCGACACGCGCACGGGCGCGCTCACCCCGCTGGTCCCCTCGGGCGAGTACAACACCTCGGGCGACATCGTCGGGCTCCCCGACGGGATGTTGTATTGGACCGTGACCGGCGGCGATTCGCTCGTGCAGGTCGATCCCAACACCGGCGTGACCCGACGCCGCGGCACGATCGGCGTCACCGGCATCTACGGCCTCGGGTACGCCTACGGCGAGCTCATCGGGTTCACGTCCGGCGGGCGCGTGATCGTGATGGACGAGTCCAACGGGCGCCCCTCGACGAACGACACCCTCTCCGGCACCTGGTGGGGCGCGACCACCAATCCCGTGTTGTGGTGATCGTCCGGGAGACTGGCGTCCTGCGGCTCTCCGACGAGGAGATCGGCCCCGGCACGCCGCTTCCGTCGGGTTCGGCGTGGCGCGGGAGCGGCGGCGGCGTGTGGGTGCGCGAGGCGAGCGACACCCGGGACCGCTCGCTGGTCGTGACCGGGTGTTGGACCGGGAGCCAACTCGCGTGGTTGGAGCTCTGCTACGCCGTGCGGCGGCCGGCGGAGGGCCTCGAGGGGCCGATCGCGTGGGAGACGGCCCGCAAGGACTACCAGGACGCCCTCGTGCGCGAGTGGTTCGCGAGCAGCGTGCACGAGCTGATGTACGCGCCGCCGCCCCAGCCGGGGCCGCTCCGCTACACCTTCCCGTGGGGGACCGTGCGCTCGGACCGCTCGGACGCCCGCGGCGCGCGCGTCGAGGTGCGGTATGTCGGCAGCGCGGACTGAACGATGCGTGTAGACGACCGTGAGATCGGCCTCGTGGACCGCGGCGAGGGCCCGCCGGTCGTCCTGGTGCACTCGTCGGGGCTCAGCGCCCAGCAATGGGGGCCGATCGTGCCCCGGCTCGCGGAGCGGCACCGCGTGTTGGCGCCGGACCTCCTCGGCTACGGGAAGTCGGCCCCCTGGCCGGACCCCGACCGCTTCGACCTCGCCGCGGACCTCGCGATCGTGCGCGCGGTCATCGAGAGCGCGGGCACCCCCGTCCACCTCGTGGGCCACTCGTACGGGGGCGTCCTCGCGATGCGCGCGGCGATGGACCTCCCCGCGCACGTCCGCTCCCTCGCCGTCTACGAGCCGGTGGCCTTCCACGTCCTCGTCGGGCGGGACCCCGACGCCGAGGCCGACCTCGCGCGGGTGGACGACGGCACGCTGCTCGACGCCCGGACCGGCGGAGACCTCGCCTGGGTCGAGAAGTTCATCGACTACTGGGGCGGCGACGGCGCCTGGGCGCGGCTCCACCCGACGCGGCAGGCCGCGCTCCTCGCCGTGGGGCGCAAGGCGTTCCTCGAGGTGCGCTCGTTGATGGAGCTGAAGCTCGCCGCCGAGGACTGGCGCATCGCGACGCCCACCCTCGTGATGGCCGGCACCCGCTCGCCGAGCGCCGCCCGCTCCGTGTGCCGGGTCCTCGCCGAGTCGCTCCCCGACGCCCGCCTCGAGGTGTTCGAGGGGGCTGGCCACATGGCGCCGGTCGAGGAGGCCCGGCGGTTCTGGACCGTGCTCGACGCGTGGCTGACCGAGCAGGCGTAGCTACGCGCAGCTCACGAGGGTCCCCTCCCCGCTCGGCTCGAACGTGAACCGCACGTCGAGGAACCGCGCGATGACCTCGGCGTTCGTCGTGGTGTGGAGCGTGACGGGGCCGGTGCGGAAGCGCCCGCCGTCCCGCGGGCCTGCTCCCCGGGCGCCCGCGCGGGCCGCGAGCGCGAGAGGCAGCAGGAGCTGATCCGCGAGGTGCTCGCCCACGGGCACGTCGCGGTCGATCCAGGCCTGGGCCTCGTCCGCCACCGCCGTGGCCACCTCCTCGGCGCGCACCCGCTTCTCGCCGAACGCCGTGAACGTCTCGGTGACGTGCTCGCACACGACCTCGACGTGGACGACGTTCCCGGGCCCGACGGGGTCCTCGATCTCCTCGCACACCAGCGCATCGCGAGCGAGCCCGAAGCGCTCGCGCAGGACGTGGAGCTCCCGGTGGGCGATCCGCGTCGAGAGCCCCGAGACCACGGCCCGCGCGCGGATCGAGCGCACGGCACCGCGCTCCACGAGCACGAGCGGCCCCAGCGGCGCCGGCTCCACCTCCACCACGACGCGCCCGCCGCCGGCCGGGTAGAAGCCCGGCCGCTCGAGGGTGACCCGCACGCGCGCCCCCATGCGGGCGAGGAGCGGGCCGAACGTCGACGCGATGAAGTCGAACGGCGGCGCCGAGGGGTTGTGGGTGCCCCCCTCGACGACGAGCCGCGTCGGCGCGTCCGCGACGAGCAGCGCCGGGAGCACGGCCTGCACGACGAGCATCGCGCTGCCCGCGCTCCCGATGGCCGCGTGGTGCTCGCCGGCGACGAGCGCCCGGGGCGCGAAGGACAGGGCGCGCGAGCCGAGGCTGTCGCCCGAGACCTCGGCGCGACCGACCGCCGCCGCGGTGCGGACCGCGGCGAGGTGCTGGCGCAGGAGCCCCGGGCGGGCCCGGCCCGCGCGGATGTTCTCGATCTGGAAGGGGGTCCCCGTGGCGAGGGAGAGGCCGAGCGCGGAGCGGAGCACCTGCCCGCCGCCTTCGCCGTAGGAACCGTCGATGTTCAGCATTGCCTACCCCTTCACGCAAACGACCTGGCGGAGCGTGTGGACGATGTCGACGAGGTCCGCCTGCGCGGCCATGACGGCGTCGATGTCCTTGTACGCCATGGGGATCTCGTCGATGACGTCGGCGTCCTTGCGGCACTCGACGCCCGCGGTGGCACGCACCTGGTCCTCGACCGTGTAGCGCTTCTTCGCCTCCGTCCTCGACAGCGTCCGGCCCGCGCCGTGGCTGCACGAGCAGAAGCTCTCCGGGTTGCCCTTGCCGCGCACGATGAAGGACTTCGCCCCCATCGAGCCTGGGATGATGCCGAGCTCACCCTCGCCGGCCCGCACGGCGCCCTTGCGGGTGACGAGCAGGTTCGTGCCGTAGTGCTGCTCGCGCGCCACGTAGTTGTGGTGGCAGTTCACCGCCTCCATCGTCGCGTTCACGGGCCGCCCGAGCGCCGTGGCCACCGCCGCGACCGTGCGCGCGAGCATCACGTCGCGGTTGGTCCGCGCGTACTCCTGCGCCCACCCGACCGCCTCGAGGTAGTCGGCGAAGTACGTCGACCCCTCGGAGAGATAGGCGAGGTCGCGATCCGGGAGGTTCACGAACCAGCGCTTCATCTCCTGGCGCGCCAGCTCGATGAAGTAGGTGCCGATGGCGTTGCCCTGCCCGCGGCTGCCGGAGTGCAGCATGATCCAGACGTCGCCGTTCTCGTCGAGGCAGAGCTCGATGAAGTGGTTGCCCGTGCCGAGCGTGCCGAGCTGCCCGGCCGGGCGCGGGTGCTTCACCTTGGGGTGCTTGTCCGTGATGACGGTGTGGCGCTCCGCGAGGCCCTTCCACGCCGCCGCGACGTCGGCCGGGAGGCCCCCGGCCCAGCCGCCCTTGTCGGCGCGGCCCCCGAAGTCGGACCGGCCGTGGGGGATCGCCGCCTCGATCGCGGTGCGGACGCCGAGCAGGTGGTCGGGGAGGTCCTCGGCGCGGAGGTCCGTGCGCGCCGCGACCATGCCGCAGCCGATGTCGACGCCGACCGCGGCGGGCACGATGGCGCCGCGCGTGGCGATGACGCTCCCGACCGTCGCCCCGATGCCGACGTGCACGTCGGGCATGACGGCCACGTGCGAGTGGACGAAGGGGAGCTGCGCGAGGTTGGTGAGCTGGACGCGGGCCTTCTCGTCGAAGGGAACCCCGCGGATCCACGCCTTGACGTGCTTGCCGCCGGGGATGTCGAAGGTCTCGTAGTTTGCCATGGTGGCCTCCTGAGTGCCCTATTCGCACGGGGCGTGCCAATCGAGAAATCAGGCACTTGCGGGATCGCCGGGCGTCAGACTTATACGGTGAGATATAGCCCCGCTCCAGATGGATACCCCCCGCCCCACCGTCGTCCTCGGCCTCCTCGGCACCAACCTCGATCGCGGCGTCCGGGGCCCCGAGCGGTGGCAGAAGTGGCGCCCGACCGTCGGGCTCTGCCGCCAGGAGGACCTCGTCGTCACCCGGCTGGACCTGCTCCATCCCGCGCCGTGGGCCTCGCTCGCGTCCCAGACGAAGGCCGACATCGCGACGGTCAGCCCGGAGACGGAGGTGCGCCTCCACACGCTCGACCTCACGGACCCGTGGGACTTCGAGGCCGTCTACACCGCGCTGTACGACTTCGCGCGCGCCTACCCGTTCGACCCCGACGCCGAGGACTACCTCGTCCACATCACCACGGGCACGCACGTCGCGCAGATCTGCCTGTTCCTCCTGGTCGAGTCCCGTCACCTGCCCGCGCGGCTCGTGCAGACCGGCCCCGGGGGCACGCCGGCCGGCCGCTACGGCGTCATCGACCTGACGCTCTCGCGCTACGACCGCCTCGCGAGCCGCTTCGAGGCCGAGCGACAGGAGGCGACCTCCTTCCTCAAGGGCGGGATCGAGACCCGCAGCCCGGCGTTCAACGCCCTCATCGACCGCATCGAGCTCGTCGCGCTGCGCTCCACGGCCCCGATGCTGCTGACCGGGCCCACCGGCGCGGGCAAGTCGCGGCTGGCGCGACGCGTGTGGGAGCTCAAGCGCGCGCGGCGCCTCGTGAAGGGAGCCTTCGTGGAGGTGAACTGCGCGACGCTGCGTGGAGACGGCGCCATGCCCGCGTTGTTCGGCCACCGCCGCGGCGCGTTCACCGGCGCGGTGTCCGACCGCGCGGGGCTCCTGCGCGAGGCCGACGGCGGCGTGCTGTTCCTCGACGAGATCGGCGAGCTCGGCCTCGACGAGCAGGCGATGCTGCTGCGCGCCGTCGAGGACAAGCGCTTCCTCCCCGTGGGCTCGGATCGCGAGGTGGAGAGCGACTTCCAGCTCCTCGCCGGTACGAACCGGGATCTCGGCCGGGCGGTCGCCGAGGGGCGCTTCCGGGAGGACCTCCTCGCGCGCCTCGACCTCTGGACGTTCGCGCTCCCGGGCCTCGCCGAGCGGCCGGAGGACATCCCGCCGAACCTCGACCACGAGCTCGAGCAGGTCGGGCGCGCGACCGGGCGCCGCATGCTGTTCAACCGCGAGGCGCGAGAGCGGTTCCTCGCGTTCGCGGCCACCGCGCCGTGGCCCCGCAACTTCCGGGATCTCGGGGGCGCCGTCGTGCGCATGACCACCCTCGCGCCGGGCGCCCGCATCGATCGCGAGACGGTCGACGAGGAGATCGGTCGGCTCCAGGCCACGTGGTCCGCGGGGGCACGGCCGAAGGCGGCCGCGGTGCCCGAGGGCGACCCCGTGGCCGAGCTCCTCGGGGAGACCCCCATCGATCGCTTCGACCAGGTGCAGCTCGCCGAGGTGATCCGCGTCTGCCGCGCGTCCAAGAGCCTCTCCGACGCCGGGCGCGCGCTCTTCGCGGCGTCACGCGCGCAGCGCACCTCGGTCAACGACGCCGACCGCCTGCGCAAGTACCTCGCCCGCTTCGAGCTCGACTGGGAGCGGGTGAGCGCGCGCCCTCCGGCGTAGGGTCAGTCCTCTTGCGGCGGAGTCGCCTCGTCGCTCGGGCTCCCGTCCCGCCGACCGCCTGATCGGCGCCACGCGTCCGCATTCGGACCCTGCAGGTAGTGGCTCTCCACGGGCCGCCACGGCTCCGTCGACTCCGGATCCCGGATCGGCGGCCCGCCCGATCCCTCCCGCGTCGTGGTCGTCGGGCCCGGCAGGACCGGCACGACCATGCGCTTCGGCGGTCCGAGGCTCCCCGCGTAGGGCGCGTCGCCCTCGTCCGCCGGAGCGGGGAGATCGCCGCGCACGGCCGTGTCGTACGTTCCCTGCTCGTTCGGAGGCACGGCGTCCCCTTCCACGAGCGGCATGCACGCACCCACCGCCACACACGCCAGCGCGATGCAGCGCCACGCCCGCATGCTCACCCCCTCGGGAGAGTGTAGGCACCGGGGGCGCGCGGGATCGGGTTCTGGAGGCTACGCCTTCGCGGCGTAGGGCTCGCCGAAGACGCGCTCGTAGAGCTCCCGGTAGGTGTCCCCGAGGTCACCCAGGTCACGACGGAACACGTCCTTGTCGAGGTGGCGGCCGGTGCCGCGCTCCCAGAGCCGGGACCCGTCGGGCGTGATCTCGTCCGCCAGGAGGATGGCGCCCCCGGCCCGGCCGAACTCCAGCTTGAAGTCGACGAGATCGATGCCGCGCGCATCCCAGAAGGCCCGGAGCACGTCGTTGACCTGGAGCGCGCGCTCGCGCATGCAGGCGAGCTCCCACGCCGAGGCCCAGCCGAGCACGATCGCGGCGTCCTCGTTGATCTGGGGGTCGTTGAGGCTGTCCGACTTGTAGAAGTGCTCGACGACGGGCCGCGCGAGGCGTTCGCCCTCGGCGCGACCGAGCTTCTTCGCGAAGCTGCCCGCCACCACGTTGCGCACGACGACCTCGACCGGGACGATCTCCACGCGGCGGAAGAGCTGGTCGCGCTCGGAGAGCACGGCCGAGAACGCGGTCGGCACGCCGGCCGCGGCCACGAGGCCGAGGAGGTGCGCGCTGATCTTGTTGTTGATCGCGCCCTTGTCCGCGATCGACGCCTTCTTGACGCCGTTGAAGGCGGTGGCGTCGTCCTTGAAGCGGATGACGACCCAGTCGGCGTCCGCCGTCGCGTAGACCTGCTTGGCCTTGCCTTCGTAGAGCAATGTGGTGGGGGCGAGCGTCACGGGTGCCTTCCGAGTAGGGCGGGCCCTCTATCCGACCCGGCGCAAGGCCCCAAGGGTTTCCCCGATGCGATGCATCGCGTCGGCCAACACCTCCCACGGCTGGGAGAAGCTGACGCGCACGAGGCCCGTCTGGCCGGCGAGATCGCTGGGCGTGAGCAGGACATTCGCCTCGGCGAGGAGGAAGTCCGCGAGATCGCCGCTCGAGTCGATGACCCAGCCGACGGGCGTGACGGCGCCGAGCCAGTCGCGCAGATCGAGCAGGCAGTACATGGTCGCCGGGACGGACCACGGGCGCACCCCGGGGAGCTGCACGACCTGCTCCAGGAGGTAGTCGCGGGCGGCCTCCATCTCCTCGAGCAGCCCGATGTCGTAGGGGGATTGCAGCGCGGAGAGGGCCACCCGCTGGACCACGCGCCCGGGCGGGCCCGATCCGTGCTCCTGCGCCGTCGCCGCGGCCTCGATCACGTCGCGGGGGCCGCACGCCCAGCCCACCCGCAGCCCGCCCGCGCCGCGGAAGGCGCGCGCGACGCCGTCGATGAGCACGCACCAGTCCCTGACGGCGGGGGAGTGCCCCAGGTACGGGAAGGACCGCCCGTCGTAGACGAGCCGCCCGTAGAGACGGTCGACGATGCAGTAGACCCCGCTCGCGGCGCACACGTCGACGATCGCGGCGAGCTCGGCGGCGTCGTAGATCTGCGCGGTCGAGTTGACCGGGTTCGCGAGGACGAGCGCGCGGGTGCCCGGCATGAGCTCGAGCTGCTGCTTCACGTCCGCCGCGCAGAGCTTCATCCCGCGGGCCTCGGCCCCGGGGCCCGGGCGGCACGGCACGGGCGTCGCGCCGGAGACCGCGATGAGCTGGTGGAAGATGAGCCACGCGGCGCCGTCGACGAGCACGACGTCGCCGGGGCCGGAGATGACCGCCAGCACGGACGCGAGGGCGGCGCGGCTCCCGGGGGCCACGAGCACGTCCTCCGCGGTGCGGAGGTGGCGCATGTCGAGCCACTCCACCACGGCGTCACGCAACGAGGGGAGCCCCGGGCCGCCCAGGTAGCTGTAGTGGCCGTCCCGCCAGGACTCGGCTGCCACCTTGCGCAGCTCCCGGGGGAGCTCGCCGGGGAGGTGGCCGGAGGCGAGGTTCAGCACGGGGCGGCCGGCGCGCACCAACACGTCCGCGGAGCGTGCGAGCTCCGCCATCACCGAGGGGCGGATGCGATGGTAGCGCGGGGAGAGGCGGGAAGGCGACGACATCGGGCTCGCGAACCAGTGTGCCAGAAGCCGCGCACGCAAGTGAACGTCGGTTCGTGAAGCACGACCCTTACCGACGGCCGCAGCCGGGCTACACTTTCGGGGATGCCTCCCCTCCTCCTCGTCTTTCTCTCCGTCGGCTGCACCTCCGCGACAGGTGACGGCGTGGCGCCGATCCTGGAGGGACCCGGCTTCTTCGATCGGCCTTTCCCGTCCGACTCGCGGCGCGTGGACGGCCACCCCGACCTCTCCGAGTTCCCCGGCGCGGGGGACTACCCGCTGGTCGACTCCTACCTGGACGCCGCCGACAAGATCGACGGGTTCGGGACGAACGCGCCGCTGTACGTGCGGTTCGAAGCCCCCATCGACACGTCGCTGTTGCCGACCCCCGAGGCGTCCCTCGCGCTGGACTCCCCGGTCATGTTGTTGGACGTCGACCGCGACAGCCCGCATCGGGGCGAGCGCGTGCCGCTCGTGTTCGAGTGGACCGAAGCGGAGACCACGTTCCAGCCCGGGAACCTCCTGGCCATGGCCCCGGTGTTCGGCTTCCCGCTCCGCCCGTCGACCACCTACGCGCTCGTCATGCGCCGCCCGCTCGTGGCGCCCGCGTCCCAGGGGTGGGGCATCGACGGCGACCCCGACCTCCTCCCCGTCGAGGAGACGCTCGTGGGTCTCGGCCTCCCGGCCGAGGACGTCTCGCTCGCCGTCACCTTCACGACCCAGGACCCGGTCGCGGAGACCACCCGCATCGCGCGCGCCATCCGCGAGGAGATCGGCCTGCCGGTCCTCGACCAGGAAGTGGGGCTGCTCCTCGAGCGCGACGTCTACACGCTCTACACGGGCACGGTCGCCGTCCCGGTCTGGCAGCAGGGCGAGCGCCCCTACCGGAACGAAGGCGGCGCCTTCTCCTTCGCGCCCGACGGGTCGCCGGAGATCGCCTACTGGGAGCGCGTCGCGTTCGCGTTGACGGTCCCCCAGGGCAGGATGCCCGAGGGCGGCTGGCCCGTCGTGCTCTACAGCCACGGCACCGGCGGCGACTACCTCACCTTCTGCGACTCCGGCAGCAATGACGAGGAGGGCACCGTGCTCGGGCGCGAGGGCGTCGCGATGATCGGCATCTCCCAGCCGCTCCACGCGGACCGCGCCCCTCCGGGGACCAACGCCGAGCTCGACAGCTTCAACTTCTACAATCCGGACGCCGGGCGCACGAACTTCCGCCAGGGCGCGCTCGACCAGGTCTACCTCGCCGAGGTGCTCACGCGCTCGGCCGCCCGCTTCACCGCGGGGACCGACGAGATCCAGCTCGATCCCGAGCGCGTGGCCTACTTCGGCCACTCCCAGGGCGGGCTCGTGGGCGCGATCGCGGCGCCGTACCTCTCGGACGCCGTCGTCGGCGCCGGCTTCTCCGGGACCGGCGGCGGGCTCGCGATGACCGTGGTGCTGAGGAAGGATCCGCTCGACATCGCCACGCTCATCTCCCAGCTCCTCGCCTTCCAGGAGGGCGAGGCCCTCACGACGTTCCACCCGGTGGTGGGCCTCATCCAGATGCTGTCCGAGGCGACGGATCCGCTGAACTACGCCCCGTGGTGGTTCGCCGAGGAGCCGAGCTGGGACGCCACGCCGCTCGCCGTGGTCCTCACCGAGGGCCTGGAGGACGCCGCGACCCCGTCGTTGACCACCGAGGCCCTCGCGGCATCGGGCCGCGTCCCCATCGTCGGCACGGCCGCGACCTCCCCGGAGTCGCAGCAGCTCCGCGGGCTCTCTGCGCAGGACCTCCCCGCGTCCGACAACGCGACGGACTGGGACGGCGCGCCCATCACCGCGGGCCTGGGCCAGTACCCGGACGACGGCCACTTCGCGATCTACAACAACCGGGACGCCAAGCAGCTCTACCGCGACTTCCTGGTGACCGCGCTCGACGGTGGCGCGCGGCTGGACGAGTAGGGCCGCAAGGCCGCCGCCGGACCGACGGGGATCGGGGTTAGGTCGGAGCGATGCGAATCCTCCTCGGCGTGACCGGCGGCATCGCCGCCTACAAGAGCTGCGAGCTGACGAGCCTCGCCATCAAGGCGGGACACGAGGTGCGCGTCGTCATGACGGCGAACGCGACGCGGTTCGTCGGCCCCGTGACGTTCGAGGCCCTCTCCGGGAACCCCGTGCTGCTCGACACCTTCGTGGGCGCCCCCCTCCCCGGCTCCACCAGCGCCATCGACCACATCTCCTGGGCCAGGTGGCCCGAGGCCGTGATCGTCGCGCCGCTCTCCGCGAACACGCTCGCGAAGCTGGCATGCGGCCTGGCGGACGATGCCCTCTCCACCGTCCTGATGGCGGTCCCCTCGGCGGTGCCCGTGGTCCTCGCGCCCGCGATGAACACCGCGATGTGGGAGCATCCGGTGGTGCGTCGCAACCTGGGTTGGCTTCGGGATCTCGAACGCTACGTGCTGGTCGAGCCGATCAGCAAGCGGCTCGCTTGCGGCGATGTTGGTCCCGGTGGTCTGCCCGACCCGGCGGATCTGCTCGGGCTCGTCACCGGGGCTACAGCTCCGTCGGCTCCCGTTGCCGTGTCCGGCGTCCGATCCTAACTTCGTCCGTTCCCTCCCCATGCTCCTCGACCACATCGGAAACACCCCCCTCGTCCGGCTGCGCCGCGTCCTCGACGGGGTCGTGCCGCCTGACGTGGAGGTCTGGGCCAAGCTCGAATGGTTCAACCCCGGCGGCTCCGTCAAGGACCGCGCGGCCTGGGCCATCATCCGCGACGCCGAGGCCGGCGGCCGCCTTCGTCCGGGCATGCGCCTGCTCGACTCCTCGTCGGGGAACACCGGCATCGCGTACGGGATGATCGCGGCGGCGCGCGGCCACAAGATCACCCTGTGCCTGCCCGCGAACGCGAACCGCGAGCGGAAGAAGATCCTGCGCGCCTACGGGGTCGAGGTCATCGAGACGGACCCCCTCGAAGGGAGCGACGGCGCGATCCGCAAGGCCCGCGCCCTCGTCGCCGAGGCGCCGGAGACCTACCTCTACCTTGACCAGTACAGCAACCCGGCGAACACGCGGGCCCACTACGAGACCACCGCGCCGGAGATCTGGCGGGACACCGGCGGCCGCGTCACCCACTGGGTCGCAGGGCTCGGCACGACCGGCACGTTCACCGGCACGAGCCGCCGCTTGAAGGAGTACGACCCGAGCATCGTGTGCGTCTCCGTCCAGCCGGACTCGCCGTTCCACGGCCTGGAGGGGTTGAAGCACCTGGAATCGGCGATCGTCCCGGGGATCTACGACGACTCCCTGGTGGACGCCGCGCTCGGCGCCCCCACCGAGGCCTCCATCGCGCTGATGCGCCGGCTCGCCACCGAGGAGGGCCTCCTCGTGGGCGTCTCCGGGGGGGCGGCGTTGTGGGGCGCCATCGAGGTCGCGCGCCAGATCGAGCAGGGCGTCATCGTCACCCTCTTTCCCGATTCCGGCGAGCGTTACCTCTCCGAGGAGCACCTGTGGCCCTGATCATCCGCGAACCGGAGCTCGCGCAGCTCCACGCGCACGCGTGCGCCGGCTACCCGCACGAGGTCGTGGGGATCCTCGCGGGTCGCCGCGCCGACAACGTCGTCACGACGGTGGTCTCCCTGGTGAACGAGCGCGCCGACAGCCCCGCCAACCGCTACCACGTGAGCGCGCTCGTGCTCTACCGGGCGGAGCAGTCGTTGGAGGCCGAGGGGCTCGAGGTCGTGGGGTACTACCACTCCCACCCCGACCACCCCGCCCGCTACTCCGACTTCGACCGCGACCACGCGCTCCCCAACATGAGCTACGTCATCACCTCGGTGGTGGCGGGCCGCATCGCCGACACCCGCTCCTGGCGCCTCCGCGACGATCGCACCGCCATGGACGAAGAGCCGATCCGCACGGAGGACTGACCCCTTGGCCATCTCGATCTCCATCCCCTCGGCGCTCCGCGCCTACACCGACAACAAGCCCAGCGTGTCGGTAGAGGCCTCCACCGCGGGCCAGGCGCTCGACGCCCTCACCACGGGCTACCCCGGCCTCGCGAAGCACCTCCGGGACGCCGACGGGAAGCTGCGCAGCTTCGTGAACGTCTACCTCAACGACGAGGACATCCGGCATCTGCAGCGGGACGCCACCGCGCTGAAGGAGGGCGACACCCTCATCATCGTGCCCTCGATCGCGGGCGGCCTCCCCGTGAGCGGCCCTTCCGGGAGCAATCGATGAGCGTACCGCTCACGAACGAGGAGATCGCCCGCTACTCGCGGCACCTCATCCTTCCCGAAGTGGGCATGGCGGGGCAGCAGAAGCTGAAGGACGCGAGCGTGCTCTGCGTCGGCACGGGCGGCCTCGGCTCCCCGCTCCTGCTCTACCTGGCCGCGGCCGGCGTCGGGCGCATCGGCATCGTCGACTTCGACGTGGTGGACGCCTCCAACCTGCACCGCCAGGTCATCCACGGCACGTCGAGCATCGGCAAGCCGAAGGTCATCTCGGCGCGGGACCGCATCCACGACATCAACCCGCACGTCCAGGTGGACCTCTACGACGAGCCTCTCTCCAGCGAGAACGCGCTCCGGATCGCCGCGCCGTACGACGTCGTGGTGGACGGCACGGACAACTTCCCGACGCGGTACCTCGTCAACGACGCGTGCGTCCTCCTCGGGAAGCCCAACGTCTACGGGTCGATCTTCCGGTTCGAGGGCCAGGCGACGGTCTTCAACTACCAGGGCGGGCCGAACTACCGGGATCTCTACCCGGAGCCCCCGCCGCCGGGCCTCGTGCCGTCGTGCGCGGAGGGCGGCGTCCTCGGCGTGCTCCCGGGCATCGTCGGCATGATCCAGGCGAACGAGACCATCAAGATCCTCCTCGGCATCGGCACCAGCCTCTCCGGGCGGCTCCTCCTGTTCGACGCCTTGACCATGAGCTTCCGCGAGCTGAAGCTCCGCCGTGACCCCGAGGCGCCGAAGATCGAGCGCCTCATCGACTATGACCAGTTCTGCGGCGTCCCGAAGTCCGTGACCCCGCGTGAGGAGGCCCCCGTGATCCAGTCCGAGTCCTTTGGCCGCATCTCCGTCGAGGAAGCCGCCCGCCGCCTGAAGGAGGGCTGGAAGCCCTTCGTGCTCGACGTACGGAACGACGCCGAGGCCGCCATCGTCCGCTTCCCCTTCGCGGACGCCCTCATCCCGCACACCGAGGTGGCGAACCGCCTCGCCGAGGTGCCGAAGGACCGCGAGATCCTCGTGCACTGCAAGCTCGGCGGGCGCTCGTCCCAGGCCGCGGCGGTGCTCGCGCAGAACGGCTACCGCGTGGTGAACCTGGAAGGCGGCATCGTCGGCTGGGCCAGGCAGGTGGACCCGAGCATGCCCGTCTACTGAGAGACGGCCGGTCGGCGTGATGCGTCTTCGTCCTCGAGTGGGAGACGCCCGCGGGGCCGCGCGATAGCGTCCGGAGTCCCATGATCCGCACGCACATCCTCCACGACGACGGCCGGGTCGACGGCAACGCCCCCATCGAGGTCGCGTGCGCGCCGATCGCGGAGGCCACGGTGTGGGTCGACCTGCTCGACCCCACCCCGGAAGAGCTGCTCCTTCTCTCCGAGAAGTGGCACTTCCACCCCCTCGCGATCGAGGACGTATCGCACCACCAGAAGCGCTCCAAGTACGAGCGCTACGCGACGCACGGCTTCGTGGTCACCCAGGCGCTCGATCGGAGCACGCCCTCCGATCCGCTCGACACCGTGCCGATCTCGGTGTTCCTCCGCCCCTCGCTGGTGGTCAGCGTGCGCCCGAAGGACGTAGCCGCGGTGGAGGTCGTGTTCCGCGCGCTCGCGACGTACCCCGAGCGCATCGGCACCCACGCCGACCGCATCCTCCACGCCCTCGTGGACGCCGTCATCGACGAGTACACCCTCACCCTGTACGACTTCGAGGCCCGGGTCGACGCGCTGGAGGAGGACGCCGCCGCGAACCGGCAATCGCACCTGGTGGAGGACCTCGTGCGAGTCCGCCGGGACCTCCTGATGATCCGCCGCATGACGCTCCCCCAGATCGAGCTCGTGCGCCGCTTCGTGGACGCCGAGAACGGCGACCTCGGCGGGGGCGCCCGCATCTACTTCCGCGACGTGCTCGACCACCTCACGATCATCCAGGAGCAGACCGCGCTCCTCCTCGAGATCTGCAACGGCGCGCTCCAGGTGCACAGCAACCTCGTGAACGAGCGCCTGAACCAGGTGATGAAGTACATGGCCATCGTGAGCACGCTCCTGCTCCCGATGACCGTGATCTCCGGCATCTTCGGCATGAACTTCGACGTCATCCCGATCGCCCACCACGGGTACGGCTTCTGGGTCGCGGTGGGGATGATGCTGGGGTCCGCGGTCGTGCTGCTCGGGGTGTTCCGCGCGAGGCGCTGGTTCTGACCGCGTGCTCGGCCCTTGCCGGGCCGATGGTGTGCGTTATTCGTGGAGAATCCGAACACTGAGCCGCGCCCCCGCGTGGCGACGAGGCAGGAATGGCGATCCGATCCGCGAACACGCCCGAGCACATCGCGGAGCGATTGGAGGCCGTCTTTCGGGGGGAAGGCGAAGGGCCGGAGGCCTTCTGCGCGTTCGACGAGGAGCCGATCACAGCGGAGCTCCTCCTCGCCACGGCCGCGGTGGTGCGCCGCTACGCGGTCACCGTGCACGTGCCCCCGAACCGCACGGTCATCGACGTGTCCGTGGCCGGCACGCACGCCGACGAGCGGCTCGACATCTCGGTCGGCGCCGCCCTCCTCGTCGCTGCGTGTGACGGCACCGTCGGCTACCAGAGCTTCGTGCCGGGTCGCGCCCGCGGCGAGGCCCTCGTGCGCGCCCTCGGGCTCCCGGTGCAGTCCTCCCCGGCGGAGGCCCACCACGCCCTCATCCAGTACGGCTACACCACGCTCGCACGGGACAGCTTCCACCCCACGCTCACGACGAACGCGCCCCGTCTCCCGAGCCTCTCGGCCCTGGTCGGGCTCCTCGGCCCCCTGGCCAACCCCACGGGGCCCCGCTGCCACCTCGTGGGGGTGCACCACCCCGCCCTGACCGAGCCGTTGGCTCGCGCGTTGGGCCTGTCCGGGGCGGAGACCGCCCTGGTGGTGACCGCCGGGGGGCACCCCCACCTCGCGACGGACGCCGAGACCGTAGGCCACCGGTGGAGCGACGGGCGCCTCTCCGAGTTCCGGCACGCGGGCAACGGCAAGCCGCTCGACGGGCTTCAGACCGGCGGGCCCACGGTGGACGCCGCGCGCCTGGAGTCGATGTTCGACGGCACCCGCGGCCCGCTCGCCGACGTGGTCGCCCTCAACGCGGGCGCGGCCTTGTGGGTGGGGGGCGTCCTGCCGACGTTCGCGGAGGCCCTCCGCTGGGCGCGGAGCCGCCTCGCTCAGCGCGTCGAGCTGTCCGACTTCTGCGGCGGGGCGGCGCCGGTCACTTCTCCGATTCGAACAGACCCTTCATCCGCTTCCACCAGTCGCCGCTCTCCTCATCTCCCTCGGGGGTCGGCACGGCGAGGGCGGGATCGGAGAGAATGACGGCGTCGCGGCCCACCGCGACCCGCTCGTCGAACACCACCACGCGGCCCCCGTCGAGCAGCAGCGCCGTGACGCGCGGTGGGTTGAGCGCGATGAGGAAGTCCTCCACGGTGCCGAGGCCGGCGCCGCGGCGAGACATGACCTTCGTGCCCCGGTACTCGGTGGCCCACGCACGGCCCTCGGTCGGCACGCGGGACGCCCCCGACCACTCGATGGCGGCCTCGTCGCGCACGTAGACCAGGTCGCGGCCGAGCAGCATCACGGCGTCGGCGGGCACGCCCCCACTCTTCGCGAAGACCCCCTGCTTCAGGCGGCAGCCGTAGATGACGCCGGTCTCGACGTCGAACTGGAAGTCATCGAACTTCCCGACGAGGGCCCCCTCCGCGAGCGTGGCCACCGTCATTCCCTGCGCCTTCTTGAAGCTCTTCATCGACTCCTCCTTGCGCGCGTGAGGCCGCCCAGCGCCACTCGCCAGGACGAAGCGCGACCAGGTCCATCCGGTTCTTGCGCGCATAATGGCGCGCCGACCACTCGCCGGGGGCGAGCAGGAAGAGGCGGAGGGAGGCGAGGCGCGTACGCACGACCCCGATCTATCCCGACGGGAGACCTCCAGACCCGCCGATCCGGGGCCGCGTGTTAGCCGCCGGCATGTCGTCGCCGCTCGTAGAAGTTGGAATCCTGCCCCTCGCTGACCTCCCCTACGCGGAGCAGTTGGCGCGTCGGGAGGCGATCGTACGCGACGCCCTGGTCCGTGGTCACATCAGCGCCGACGTGGCGCCCATCGTGCCCTCGCCGCGCATCGTGGGCTCCCGGGCGCGCGTGAAGCTCCGGGTGGGGCCCAAGGGCGCCCTCGGCTTCTCCCGGCCCGGCAGCCACACCTTCGTCGAGGTCCCGCTCGACGAGCTGGCCCGCCCCGAGGTCGTCGCGACGGCAGAAGCACTCCGTGGGCGACTTTCCGCCGGTGAGGTCGAGATCCGGAGCGACGGCGAGAAGGTCACGATCGTCCTCGACGCGCCCGCGGCGGTCGAGGGGAACGTCTGGTCGCGTGGAAAGGTGCTCTCGGGCTACCCGCGGCTGCGCATCCTGGGCCTGAGCGTCTCGCCCGAGTCGTTCTACCAGGTGAACCTCGAGGTGAACGAGCGTGTCGTCGCCGATGTCGACGCCCTGCTCCAGGAGCTCGCGCCGACCCACCTGCTCGACCTCTATGCCGGCGTCGGGAACCTCTCCGCGGGGGCGGTGCGGCGCGGCGTGAAGGCCACGCTCGTGGAGCAGGACCGCTCCTCCGCGGCCGATGCCACCTACAACCTCCCCGGCGCCGAGGTGCTCGTCCAGAACGCGGCGAAGTGGGTCCCCGGCCAGCGCTTCTTCGACGTGGCGCTGCTCGACCCGCCGCGCGCCGGCGCGCAGGGCCTCCTCCAGAAGCTCGTCGTCACGCGGCCGCGCGCGATCCTCTACCTCTCGTGCGATCCCGTCTCTCTCGCGCGGGACCTGCGCAGCGTCGCGTCGAGCGGGTACCGCGTCGAGCGGGTGCAGCCGTACGACATGTTCCCCGGAACCGACCACGTCGAGACGCTCGTGGTGCTCGCGCGTCAATAGGCTCGGCTGCATCGTCCACCTCCCGGGCCGATGCGTTCCGCCCTGCGGCCTACGCAAGAGGTCGGCGGCAGGCTACTCGCACGCCCCCCGAGTCCCCATGCGCTCCGAACGCACGATCATCTTCCTCGTCGGCGCCGTTCAGTTCGTCAACATCCTCGACTTCATGATGGTGATGCCGCTGGGGCCCGACTTCTCGGTCGCGCTCGGCATCCCCGTCTCGTCGATCGGGGCCGTGGGCGGGGCGTACACGGCGTCCGCCGCCGTCTCGGGCCTGCTCGGCGCCGGGGTGCTCGACCGCTTCGACCGTCGGAAGGCGCTCGCGTTCGCAATGGGCGGGCTCGTCATCGGCACCGCGATGGGTGGGTTCGCCACGGGCCTCTGGAGCCTCCTCGCGGCGCGGGTGCTCGCCGGCTTCTTCGGCGGCCCGGCCACCGCGCTCGCGATGTCCATCGTCACGGACATCATCCCCGCCGAGCGCCGCGGGAAGGCCGTCGGCGCCGTGATGAGCGCGTTCTCGGCAGCGTCGGTCCTCGGCGTGCCGGCGGGCCTGGAGCTCGCGCGCCTGGCGGACTGGCGGGCCCCCTTCTTCGCCGTCGCGGGGCTGGGGCTCCTCATCGCGGCGAGCGCCATCTGGCTCCTGCCCCCGATGCGCGGCCACCTCGACTCGGCGGCGGCCCATCCGCCGCTCTCGGAGCTGCTCGCGCGGCCGGTCGTGCGGTGGTCGTACCTCCTCACCGCGGCGGTGATGGGCTCGGGGTTCATCCTCATCCCCAACTTCTCCGCATATCTGCAGGGGAACCTCGGCTATCCCCGCGACCGCCTCAGCATCCTCTACCTCTTCGGCGGCGCCTTCAGCTTCGTCGGGCTGCGCCTGTTCGGGAGCCTCGTGGATCGGCTCGGCTCCTTCAAGGTGGGCGCGGCGGCGACGGTCTGGCTGGTCGGGCTCATCGCGTTCTGGTTCCTCGCGTACAACCCGGTCGTCCCCGTCCTCGTGCTGTTCGTGGCGTTCATGCTGGGGACCGCGGGCCGGAACGTCGCGTACGGCACGCTCTCGTCGAAGGTGCCGTTGCGACACGAGCGCGCCCGCTTCCAGTCACTCCAGTCGGCGGTGCAGCACATCGCCTCCGCGCTCGGCGCCTTCGTCTCCGCGGAGATCCTCGTATCCAACCCCGACGGGTCGCTCGGCAACGTCGCGGCCATCGCGTGGCTGTCCATCGGGGTCTCGCTGCTGGTCCCCATCTGTCTCTACGCGGTCACCCGGCGGCTGCCGCCTGCGGTGGCGGCCGCCGCTTGAACGGAGGGCATTTCCCCTTTCAAAAACAGCAACTTAGTCCGAGAACCCATAAGTGAAGGCGTAGCACATCTCGTCGCCCGTCCCCTCCCCGAACACGACGTCCCGCGGGGGTTCGTAGGGCTGGTTGGGGTTCGCCGCGCTGTTGTCCCAGTTGCAGGTCACGGTCACGATGTCGCCGCCCTCGATGCGCACGGGCTCCTTCAGCTGCACGGCCTGCTGGTTGTGGAAGTCCCAGTCGTTCATCTCGACGACGCAGGTGTTCGTTCCGTCGGGGTGCTGCACGTTGAAGTCGAACCCGGTCCCGAGCAGGTGCATGTGCGGGAAGGTGCCGACGATCGTGACGTCGCCCCAGTCCTCGCCCCAGGGCACGAACATCTGCGCGTCCGCGTTGGCCTGGCCCGCGGGGATCTCGAAGTCCTCCACGCCGAGCGGGAGCGCGAAGAGCTCGGTGGTCACGTCGTCCGAGAGGTGGAGGCCGTACCCGCTCTGGTCCAGCTCGGCGGCCGCGCCGTCGAAGCTCTCGTAGTAGTGCATCTGCAGGACGAGCCGGGTGGCTGCCCGCATCTGCATGCCCTGCCCTTCATCGAACTGGACGGGGCGGCCGCCGGGCGCCCAGCCCGCGAAGAATTCCCAGTTGGACTCCCCGAAGCCGTCGCATGCAAACCCGACCTCGCCGGTGGCGACCTCCGGGAGCGTGACCGTGGGGGCGACCGACCACAGCACGACGTGGTGCACGATGCGGGGGTTGTCGACGAGGGCCTCGAACCCGGTCACGTACGTGGGGGTGTCGTTGCCGGCATCGAGGACGAAGCAGCGGTAGTCGTTGCCCGTCTCGTCGAAGGCCGGCTGGTAGGGCTCGCTGCCGCGGAGCTCCACGTCGAACGGCGCCGTCGTGAGGGGGGGCGCGAGGTCGGTGGGCGCGCTGGCCGGATCGCCGAGGGGCGCGCCGGCATCCGCCCAGTCGGAGAGGGTCTGCTTGTCTTCGTCCGAGAGGAACAGGGCCTCGGAGCCCTCGTAGTCGGCGCACGAAGGGTCCGGCGCGGGCGGCGGCATGGTGCCGGCCTGCGTGCGGGCCTGGATCGACGTCGCGAGCGACTGGACGCTCACGGGGTCGTCGAAGGAGATGGAGAGGCCCCGGTCCGTGTGGCAGCGCGCGCAGCTCATGTCGAGGATCGGGCGCACGTCCCGGTAGTAGGTGGGCCCGGTGTCGACGGGATCCTGCCCGTCCGACGAACACGCGGCCAACATGAGGACGAGCATGGGGTCGGTCTCCTGGGCCACAAGAGAGCCTGTCCCGGGCTCATGCGCCACCGATTTCCGTGCAACGTCACCCAGTTCGGTTAGTCGCGGCGCGGAGCCGAACCATGATCCGCTCGACGCTCAAGAAATTGCTGGGCCAGCTGCTCGGCCGGAAGACCCCGCCCCCCGCCGCCCGCCCCACCCCGCCTCGTCAGCCCGTGTCCCGCCCAGCGGCGCCCGCGCCGGAAGAGGAAGAGGAGGACCGCGGTCATTCGCACTCGCACGGGCACTCCCACGACCACGGCGGCGATCGCGCCGAGCCTGCGCCCGCCCCCAAGGTCGCGCCGGCCCCCGCGGCGGTCGCCAAGCCCGCGCCGGCCCCGGTGGCGGCTCCGAAGGCCGAAGACCGCGGGCACGACCACGGGCACTCGCACGATCACGGGCGCGCCGAGGCCCCCGCGGCCGAGCCGGCCGCCGAGAAGAAGGTGGCCAAGAAGGCGGTCGAGGTCGTCGCGGAGGACACCCCGAACCCCAACGCCCGGAAGTTCACGACGACGACCACGGTGGTGGAGAAGGGCTCCCTGTCCTTCAACTCCGCCGAGGACGCCGAGAAGCACCCGCTCGGCAAGGCGCTCTGGGCCTGCGGTGGCGTGAAGGGCGTGTTCGCCGTGAAGGACTTCGTGACGGTCACCAAGGAGGACAGCGCCGATTGGGCGAAGCTCTCCCCCAAGGTCGTCAAGGCGATCAAGAAGGTCCTCTAAAAGCTCCGGGGGCGCGCGCAGGCCCGCCCCGCCGACCCGACCACGATGGCCAGGCCGTGCGCGACCGGCCTGGCTACGGAGCCGCAGCCAGGTTGACCTCGAACTCGATGGCGCCGACGTCCCCGCCGAGGTCCTCGCTGCCGCTGAACGAGGCCTGGAGGCTGCCGTCGGCGTTCACGGCTCCGGTGAACGAGGCGTCGTGCCCGTCCACCACCATGCGGCCGGAGAGCGTGGTGCCGGTGACGGTCCCGGTCCACGTGACCGGTAGGTCCTTCACCTTGTCCGCGTGCCCTACCAGCGTGCACTTGCCGTTGAGGTACACCTGCCCGCCGTTGACGGCGCCGGTGAGGCTCCCGGAGCAGGTGTCGGTGTCGCCGTAGCGGGTGGACTTCACCTTCGCGTCGAAGGTGCCGGTGCGGGGCCCATCGGCCACGCCCGAGCCGCCCAGGCTCTCCGAGCCGCTCCCCGACTCGGTCACGAGGCTCATGTAGTAGTCCCAGTTCCAGCCGGAGCCGGGGTCCGTGTGGCAGCCCGACCCGCCGCCGCCGGACGAGCACCCGGGCACCTCGTTGTGCCCGATGACGTGCGCGCGGTCCTTGGGGATGCCGTAGCGGTCGCAGAGGTCCCGCGTCAGCGCCGCCGAGGCCCGGTACATGGCGTCCGTGTACCAGGTGCTCGGCTGGGAGACGTAGCCCTCGTGCTCGATTCCGATGCCGCGCTTGTTGTAGTCCCAGTAGCCGGCGTGCCAGGCCACATCCTCTTCCTGCACCATCTGGGTGATCTGGCCGTCGCTCGAGCGGATGTTGTAGTGGGCGCTGACCTGCGCGGAGCAGTTCTGGAACCAGGAGATGGAGCCCGAGTAGGTGCCCTCCATCGTGTGGATGATCACGTAGTCGATGTCGCCGGAGCCGCGGTTGTAGTCCGAGAAGTTCGAGCTGCACGCCGGGATGTACTGGTAGACGAGGCCCGAGCCGCTCACGGCCATGCGGCTCTCCCGCCACGGCAGCGCGGTGGGGTGGAGCTCCACGAGCTCGCCCGTGGGCGCCTCTCCGGCGAGGCCCCATTGGATCCAGTCATAGACCTGCGCCGCGAACCCGTCGGCCACGAGCGGGTCCTCGGAGCCCGACCAGGCGGCCACGAGCGGGTACCACTCCTCTAGGGTGTCGACGGGCTCACCGGTCAGCTTCTGCAGCTCGAGCGCCTCGGTGTGGAGGAGCGCCGCGGCGCCCAGGATGTTGGCGGACGCGGAGTCGGCCAGGGCGTCCTCCGACATCCCGAGCCTGGTGGCGGCCAGGGGCATCGACGGGAAGGTGTCGCCGACCCGCAGGTTCATGACGCCGACGCCCCCCTCGCGGTTCTCCTCTCCGAAGCGCTGGTCGAAGCGGCTCACCGCGTAGGACGTGGCGACGAGGACCTCGACGGGCACCTCGTAGGTCTCGGCGGCCTCGGCGAAGGCGTCGGCGAGCTCGGTGGGCGCGCGGGTGCTCGGGGTACAGGCGGCGACAACGACGAGCGGCGCAAGGAAGACACGCATGGAGGCCTCGGGTCGCCCAGGTTCCTTGCACAGCTCGTGCCAGCCAGCGATGCCGCCTGGACGAGGACTATTCGAGGATGAGGCGCCCGTGTCGCTGGGGCACGGGCGTCCCAGTGGTGCGACACGCCCCAGCCGGGCGCCCCCACGGGTTGCGGTCCCCGCGGCGCGGCACTAAGGTTTCGACCCGAAAGCATGCCCTTTCTCCTACTCCTGCTGACCCTGACCTCCCTCTCGGCTCGCGCCGCCGATCCCGTCGCGTCGGCGCCACTTCGCTGGTCCGAGGCGCCTGCCGCGACCTGGACCGTGGTGCTGGAAACCGCTGGCCCAATGCTCGATCAGGCGAACGCCGCCCGCGAGCCGATCGCCCGACTCGTCGAGACGCTCCCCGTAGGGGACCGCCTCGAGATCGTCGTTCTGCACACTCGTTCGAGCTTCGCCCTCCCTTTGCGCACGATTGACGACGCCGGGAGGGCCGCGCTGGCCGCCGAGATCCGCGCGCTGGAGCTCCCCACGGCCCGGAGCACGGACCTCGCCGCCGGGCTCTCCGTCGTCGGTGCCAGCCTCGGCGCGCAAGGCGCCGCGGCGCCGCGGTTCGTGCTCATGCTCAGCAGCTTCTGTCACTCGCCGCCGCTCGAGTCGACCTACGCGGACGGTGGGTTCGGCTGCCGGGCCATCCGCGGCTTCGACAAGTTCGACGCCGGCTTCGACGCGGCCGGAGATCATACCACGGTGGATGCCGTGCTATTTCCCGTGGCGACGGCCAAGCAGAAGGTCGATGACCGCGGGCTCGCCGACACCCAGGCCTACTTCGCGCCCGCCGCCGCGGTAGAGGTCGCGAAGGAGCCCTTTGCGGCCTGGGTCGATGCGCTGCGCGCCAACGTGGAGGGGGTGCGTCTCCGTCCCCTCGTTCGAGGCGAGGTGAAACGCCTCGCCCTCACCGCGCGGGTGGGCGAGGGCCCCACGCTCGACCGCCCGTCCGGGACCCTCCTCCTCGGGACCGGGCTCGCGAACCTGACCTTCGACGTGCGGAAGATCACCGTGGAGGGGGCGCGGACCGACGTCCAGACCCTCCAGCTCGCACCCGACGGCACCGTGCCCATCCTGGTGGACGTGCCGGCGGCGCCCTTCTCCCTCTTCCCGGCGAACGACACGGTGGACATCCCCGTCCGCCTGCGCGTGGAGGGCACGCTCTCTCCAGCCGACACCCTGCGTGGCCTCGGGATCGACCCCGAGCGCACCGACCTCGTGGCCGACGTGACCATCCGCGCGGAGCGCCACTACGGCCTCTCCCCCGTGCGCAGCCTGGGAATGGCCGCCAGCCTCGGCCTCCTCCTGGTGGCAGGGGTGCTCGGCCTGCGCCGGCGTGTCGCGCCCCTGCGCCTCGGGGGGGCCTTCAGCTACCGCCGCGCGGGCGGGGCCCGGCAGACCCTCGCGATCGAGCATCTGTCCGAAGCCCCGATCGTCGTCCTCCCGGACGGGACGCTCGGGATCGGCCGTCGCGAACACGCCGTGTTGGTGCTCAGGGTCGAGCGCCCCGTCTGGAACACGCGCTCCACCGCCGAGATCCGCTCCGGCAGCGCGGAGATAAACGCGAGGCCCGCCGCGCCGGGGCGCCACTCGGTCGTCCCCGGCGCGACATCGTTCCAGTTCCTGGACTATCGGCTTAGCTGGGAATGAATTTCGATCTGGATCGCACCAGGACCGTTGCCGTTCGTTCGATTGCGCGCTACTGTTTGCCGTGAGTGGTGCGCGTCTCTCGGAACCTCTCCGAACGACGGGTGACTCATCATCTGGCAGGAAGCCAACCGCTCCGTCCTCCTCAGCAGAGGAAGACGTTCCGTGACGCCAAAGAATGGGAGAACGTCGATGACCGGTGAAGAGATCTACAACCTGCTGAACAAGATGTCGGGTCGTGGTGACACGCCCCGCAAGCGCGAGCGGCAGCTTCGGAAGGTGGCCGAGAAGATCGGCCTGTCGAGCGACGCCCTCCGCGCCAAGGCCCGCCGCTACGCCAAGAAGATGGGGCTGCACTACCCCCTCATGCGGAAGCCGGCGAGCCAGAACCGCGAGAAGGAGCGCGAGGATCGCCGCGTCGAACGCCGGGGCTGGCGCGACGAGCGAATCAAGCAGGGCGAGGAAGCGCTCGCGCGCGGGGCCGATTGGGCCGAGATCGCTCGCCTCTTCGGCATCAAGACCCCCGAAGGTGCCGCCCAGTGGTGGCGCCGGAACCACGACGGCGTTGCTACGCCCAAGCGCAACGCCCGCCGTCGCCGTCGTCGGAAGGCCTCCTGAGCATTGGAGCCGGATGACGGTAGGGTGACCCGCCGGGGCACGCCGGATGCGACGAACCGTCGCCTTCGGAGCCCGCCCCGGCGCCCCCGCCCTGTCCCTCCGAGCCCGGGTCTTCCCCGGTTGCGCCTCTCGGCCGCTGTGGCAGTCGAGGGGCGCATCGCTTTTTTGGAGCGGTCTCCGGCGTTCAAGCCGCTTATTTCGTGGCACCGCGGGTTGACAGCGGGGCTCGGGCCGCTGCCAAGCCCGAACGCGGCTGACACATCCTGTAAAGCCACCGTTCAACGGTATCTCTGATGTTCTCAGAAGGAGTTTCGGCGCGTGCTCGCGGCGAGCCTGGACACTGTCCAAATCAGCAACTGGGCCGCCCCTGCGCCGCCGCCGCCGGGTCCCTGGGAGGTATTGCCAGCCCCCGGTTCACGGACCCGGGTTGTGGCCGGCGCCGATCGCCCTGCTCCAGGCGCACGCGTCCGCAGAACCGGCTCGCCCACCAGCAGCGCCCGCGGGATCATCCCCGTAGCGCCCTGCTTTGTCCCCTCGCCCCGCCACCCGGGGCACGCCGCAGGCCCGTCCAGGCTCGGCTTGGGGTATCCTGCCGCGATGCTCCTGACGCTCCTCCTCGCCTGCACGGGCGCCCCGCCCCTGGATACCGCCGAACCCGAGGTCGAAGACGAGGTCCCCACCGGGACCGCGTGCGAGGCCCTGGAGATCCGCGTCAACGGAGACGACCCGCCCCAGGTCGGCGACGAGTGGACCGTGTTCCTCTGGTGCGACGACGCGCTGATGACCGGCGCGACGCGGCTGCTCTTCGACCCCAACGACATCGCGGCGGTGTCCGACAACACCGCGCAGTTCCTCTACGCGGGCAGCGCCACGCTCACGATGCAGGTCGGCTCACGGCGCCAGGAGCGGGAAGTGACGATCACCGAGTAGGTGGCCGCCACGCCCCCTCGAACTCTCAGTCCATGCCCGCGATGGACACAGAGATGGTCGGGGTGTTGATGACGCCGACCGTCGTGATGCGAGACGTGAAGCCGGCCTCGGCCGTGATCCACTTCAGCTTCAGGCCGGCGCCGACGCTCCACTCGAGCTCGTCGCCGAAGGGCAGGCCCGGCACGTGGCGATCCTCGTTGAAGAGGAACGAGGGCGTGATGCCGCCCCATGCGTAGTACTTCTTGGGGCCGAGGGTGAGCTTCACCGGCACGTCGAGGCCGAGGGAGGGCTCCAAGGAGGGGTCCTGCGCGTCCTCGCCGACGTAGCCGTTGTAGAAGCCGAGGAGCCCCGCGGAGAGCCCCCACCACTTCTCTCGCCGCCCGAACTCGTTGCCCAGGTGGATGTCGTACCCGTTGAGCGCCGATCCGGACGTGTAGCTGCCACCGCCGCTCAGGTCACCCTTCCACTGCTTCTTCCAATACTTCACACCGACGTCCGCGCCGCCGGTGATGGAGGTACCGCCGTTGCCGATGGCGAGCCCGCCGCCCGGCGTGACATAGGGCCGGTAGGTCCAGCCCCAGAGCTTGCCCTTCTTGAAGAAACTGCCACTGCTGGAGTCCTTCGAGCCAGAGGAATCCGAGCCGGACGAGTTGGAGGACGAGCCAGATCCCTTGGATGCACCGAAGGACTCCGTGGTCGGAGCAACCGGCGCTTCGACCGGACCCTCCACGCTCCCGGCCTGAACCATCGCGACCAACATCACCAACGTCATCCTGAACCTCCGAAGTCTGGCTAACCTATGCCGGCATGAACGATCTCTTCCCCGCTTCATTCAAGCGCGTCCGGCCCCTCGGGCGCGGGGCCTCCGCGCGAGTCTGGTTGGCCGAGGGCCCCTCGGGCCTCGTCGCAGTCAAGCTGGCCAGCGTCCCGGGCGGGCTGCGTCGCGAGCTCGAGGCGCACCGCTCCGTGCGCCATCCGTACATCGCGCACATCGTCCAGGCGGATCCGAACGGCGATTGGATGGCGATGGAGTTCGCCCAGAACGAGCGGGCCGACAGTTGGGGGCGGGGCCAGCCGATGCCGGTCCTGGTCGAGCTTGGGGCCCAGGTGGCGGAGGCCCTCGCGCACCTCCACGCGCTCGGGATGGTTCACGGTGACCTCAAGCCCTCCAACGTGCTCGTCGCGGAGGACGGGACCGCGCGCCTCATCGACCTCGGCATGGCCCGCGGGCGCGAGCTGCCGGCGCTCGATCTCGGCGGCACCCTCGGCTTCATCGCGCCGGAGCTGCTCCGCGGCGAGCGGCCGGGCCCCGAGGCCGACATGTACGGCCTGGGCGTCCTGCTGTACCACTTGCTCACCCGGCAGGCGCCGTTCCGCGACGCCGATCCCGCCGCGCTCGGCTACCTGCCGCTGACCACGCTCCCCGAGCCGCCGAGCTCGCTGCGGCCCCGCCTCCCGCGCGCCCTGGACGACCTGGTCCTCGGGCTCCTGGCCCGACGGCCGGCGTCCCGGCCGATGCCCGCGACGCGCGTCGCCGCGCTCCTCCGCGCCTCGCTCTCGACGCCCCCCCGCGCCCCGCTCGTCGGCATGACGCGCGAGCGGGAGATCCTCCGCCGCCACGTCGTCGACCTCCTCGACGGGAAGCCCGCCACGCTCGTGCTCCACGGGAACGCCGGCAGCGGGCGCCGCACGCTCATCCGGGAATGTGTGCGCGCCGCGCAGCGCGAAGGCGTGCGCGTGGTGCCCGGCGGCGCGGATCGACGCGCGCTCCTCGCGGAGCTGGGGCAAGGCAGCCCCGCCATCCTCGCGCTCGACGGGAACGCGCCGGGGGTCGAGCCGCTCGTCGTCCGCATCATCACGGAGCAGCCGCTCTGCCTCACGCTCGTGCGCGCCGACCGCCCGCTGATGAAGGCCGCGCGGCTCGGCGCCCGCCACCTGTGCCCTCCCCCGCTCTCCCCCGAGGACGTGGCCCGGGTGCTCGAGGGCCTGGAGATGGACCGTCGGCGCGCCGAGGAGTTCCACAGGCTCTCGCGTGGCTCGCCGGGCTCCCTCCTGGGCCTGGCCCTCGGCCTCACCGTGTCGGACGACTCCCTGGAGCCCATCGCGCGGCAGGTGATCGCGCTGCTGTCGACGGGCCCGCAGACGGTGACGACGCTCGCCGAGCGCGTGGGCCTCTCCGAGCACCGCCTCCTCGATCACGTGGAGCCGCTCATCGACCGGGGGCTCGTGACCGCGAGCGGCGACGGCGCATGGCTCATGGAGGCCCGCGCGGACAACGCGTGAGGCCTGGCCGGCCGGGCTACTTCGGCTGCGCGTCCAGGTAGCGCTCCAGCGAAGCGTTCACCTGCTCGAGGTTGGGGCGGATGAGCGCGATGATGAACTTCTCGACCTGCGGGGCGATGGTGCCCGCGAGGAAACGCGGCACGCCGGGGATGTCCTTCAGGTGGATGTCCAGGTTGCCCGACAGGATCACGCGGGTGCTCCCCGGGCCGGCCTCTTCGAAGCGGTTCGTGCCGCCACACCGCATGTTGTCCGTGAAGGCGCGGATCTTGATGTTCCAGGTGCAGAGCCACCGGCTGTCATCCCAGTCCGCGTAGTCGTCCCACTTGACCATCTCGGGCTTGATGATGCCTTGGACGACCTTGGGGATCTCGCCCTTCCCCGCCCACTCGTTGTGGAGCTTCACGCCGCCCGGACGCTCCTCCCGGCCCTTGACCACGATCTCCTTGATGTTGGCCATGAAGGGTGCGATCGCGGGCAGCTCGTCCCGGTAGGCCCGGTAGACGCGCTCGCGCGGGTGGTGGATGACGGAAGAGGCATTGATCTGCATGCGAACCCCCCGACGGAGCGCGCCGGGTTAACCCGCGCGTGAGCCGGGAACGGGAACTTGGTCCACACCGATGCGCGTTTTTCGGCCGCGATCGAGCGCGCAGTCAGTGAGATCGAGGTTCACACGGACGCCGAGCTGGTCGTCGTCGCGGCGCCCTCCTCCGGCTCCTATGCGGATCTCGCGTGGATCGGCGGCGGCCTCGTCGCCGTGGCCATCCTCGCGTTCTTGTGCTGGAGCCCCGTCCTGTTCAACGCCTTCTGGTTTCCGATCGACGTGCTGGTTGCCGGCGGGCTCGTCGGCTGGCTCCTTGCGACGCGCCCGCGCCTCGTGGTGGCGCTCGCCGGAGAGACACGCCGCCGCCGCCAGGTCCACGAGGCCGCGCAGGTCGCGTTCGTAGAGGAGAGCGTCCACGCGACGGAGGGGCGCACGGGCCTGCTGGTCTACGTCAGCGCGATGGAGGGCCGCGTAGAGCTCCTGCCGGACCAGGGGCTGCTCGGCAAGATCCCCGGCGCGAAGTGGAACGCCGTCGAGCTGCGCGCCGACTCGGTCGAGGAGCTCGTGGCCGGGCTGCATCGCCTGGGCACGCTCCTCGCGGCGCACCTGCCGCCCACGCAGGAGAACCGGGACGAGATCGCGAACGTCCCGCGGGTGCGCACGTGATCCCCTGGATCCTCTGGCTGGCGGCCGCCTGGGCACGAGCCGGTGGCGGGCAGGGCTACTCCGGCGGGGGCGGGTCCTCGGGCGGCGGGGGCGGTGGGTTCTCCGGCGGCGGCGGTGGCGATGGGGACGGCCTCGGCCTGCTCATCTGGCTCGTCTTCGAGCACCCGGTCATCGGGATCCCGCTCCTGTTCGTGGTGGCCGCAGTGTTCTTCTACGTGAAGGTCCAGGGGCACCAGGACGGGCGCGTTGTCCACCGTACGCACCCCGTGCAGCCGGTCGTTCCGGGTGCACGGCTGGCCCCGCTCCGCGCGCGGGATCCCAGCTTCTCCGAGCCACTGTTCCTCGACCTCGCACGGCTCGTCTACACCCGCGCGCACGAGGCTCGCGGCGGCGGGGACTTCGCGACGCTCGCCCCGTACGTCGTCGACAGCGTGGTCGCCTCCCTCCGCGCCCGGGCGCCCGGGAAGCCCGTGCGGGACATCGTCCTCGGGGCCACGCGCATCGAGAGCGCCGCGGTGTCCGGCGCCATCGCGCGGGTGGTGGTCCTCTTCGAGGGGAACCTCACCGAGGGAACGAGCAAGCGCTTCGCACGCGAGCGGTGGACCTTCGCGCGCGCCGCCGACACCCTCTCGCCGGGCCCGGATCGCATGCGGGCCCTCTCCTGCCCCAGCTGCGGGAGCCCCATCGACACCACGGCGGACGGCCGCTGCCGGAACTGCGACAACGTCATCACCGACGGCCGCCTCCAGTGGCAGGTCGTCGATGTGCGGGTGCTGCTCGACGAGCCCGCGCCGCCGCTCCAGCTCACCCGCGGCGCAGGGGTCGAGGCGGGCACCGACCTCCCCATCGTGCTCGCGCCCGACCTCCCGGCCCAGCTCCGCGCGTTCCAGGCTCGCCACCCCGACTTCCAGTGGGAGGGCTTCCGGAGCCGCGTGATCGAGGTCTTCGTCCGCATCCAGCAGGCCTGGAGCGACGGGAAGTGGGAGCAGGCGCGCCCCTTCGAGACCGACTTCCTGTTCCAGCAGCACCGATACTGGATCGAGCGGTACGCAGCCGAGGGGCTGCGGAACGGCTCGGCGAACATCCAGGTCACCGACGTGGTGCTGGCGCGCGTCACGGTGGACGCGTATCTGGAGGCTGTCACCGTGCGGATCTTCGCGCAGATGCGCGACTGGACCGAGGACCGCGCCGGAAACGTCGTCGGCGGCAGCAAGGTGAAGGACCGCGTCTTCTCCGAATACTGGACCTTCCTGCGCAGCGCCGGCAAGACCGCGCGCCCGCGCGACGAGGTGGACCGCTGCCCCAGCTGCGGCGCACCCCTCGACAATGTGAGCGAGACCGGCGTGTGCGGCTATTGCGACGCCAAGATCACCGGCGGGGACTACGACTGGGTCCTCTCCACCATCGACCAGGACGAGGCCTACCGTGGCTAGCAGAACGAACGGGATCGAGACGGGACGTCTCCCCCACTCCACCGGAGCCTTCCATGGCTGAGCGTCGCACCCGCCGCAAGCAGCGGATTGAGAAGGAAGAAGCCACGCGGATCGACGCCGTGCTCGGCGCGCCCGCGACCGATCACCAACGCGAGGCGTTGAGCCAGCGCGCCGGTGAAGCCGTGCGCTCGGGGGACAACACCCTGGCGCGAGCCCTCGAGGCCGCGCTCCGGCACCGTGGCCGCGTCGAGCGGGCGACCCACGGCTTCCACACCTACCCGGCGGGCCTCAACCCCGACGCCGCCCGCGATCTCGTCGCCCTCGGCTCCGGCCCGGTGCTCGACCCCTTCTGCGGCGGCGGCACCGTGCTCATCGAGGCGCTCCTGGCGGGCCGCGATGCGCTCGGCCTGGACGTGTCGCCCATCGCCAACCTCGTCGCCCGGGCACGCACCGCGCGGACGACCGAGGAGGAGCGGACCACCATGCGGGCGACAGCTCGTCGCGCGACCGAGGTAGCCCTCGCCGCGCGCACGACGCCGACCGTGCCCGAGGAGCTCGTCCGCTGGTACGAGCCGCACGCGCTGACCGAGCTCGCGACCATCCGAGAGACGATCGGGAAGGAGGCCCTGCTCCGTGCCGTCTTCTCCGCGATCCTCATCAAGGCGAGCCGCCGCGAGAGCGACACCTCCAGCGCGCGCACCGGCGAGAAGCGCCCGCCCGGCACCGCGGGCGTGCTCTTCCACAAGAAGGCCCGCGAATTCGGCCGGATGCTGGAGGCGCTCGCCGAGGCCGCGCCGGTGGGGGCCCGCGCGCGTGTCCACCGCGAGGACGCCCGCGAGCTGCGGGAGCGTGGCGGCTTCGGTCTCGTCGTGACCTCGCCGCCCTACCCCGGCGTCTACGACTACATGACGATGCAGCACCTGCGGCTCTTGTGGCTCGGCCTCGACGAGGGGATCGACACCCACGAGGAGATCGGCTCGCGCCGCCAGTTCCGCGCGGACCGGGCCGCCGCGCTCCACGCCTGGCGCGGCGACAACCGGAAGTGGATGAAGGCCGCCGCGCGCGCGCTCGACACCGGCGGCCGCCTCATCGTCGTCATCGGCGACGGCCAGGTCAGCGGCAAGCGCATCGACACCTACGAGGCCATGGAGGACGCGGCCCGCGCCGCCGGTCTCGTACGGATCGCCCGTGCCACGGTCGAGCGCTGGGACGAGGGCGTCAACGCCATGCGTCCCGAGCACGCGACGTTGTGGGAGAAGCCCGTCGAGGCGCCCGCGCCCGTCGGCGACAAGGCCGAGGGCGACAAGGCGGAGTAGGGCGACTACGGTCGGGCTGGCGCCAGCACGGAGGCCGAACCTCGGCCCCCGCGGGCCGCCCCGAAACCGGCGCCGCGACTGGGGGCGGTTTGTGGCCGCCTGGGTACGGGGCCGTGCCTGGGGGCGGTCTGTGGCCGCCCGGCGCGCGGCGGGGGGCGGTTTGGCCGCCCCGGCCCCGACCGGCGCCCGTTGGCGGGGCGGTTTGGCCGCCCCGGCCCCGACCGGCGCCCCTTGGCGGGGCGGTTTTCGCCGACCTACTCCGCCCGGCGCCGCCCGATGGCGAGCACCAACGCGAGCGCCGCCACGAGCGCGCCGCCCCCGCCGCTGCCGGAGGCACAGCCGCCGCAGCCCGTGTCGTCGTCCTCCGCGTCGGGCGTGCCGGTGTCGGCAGCGGCGCCCGTGTCGTCCGCATCCGTGTCGGTGTCCGTGTCCGCATCGGTGTCGGTGTCGGTGTCGGAATCCGTGTCCGTGTCGGCGTCCCCGCCGGTGTCCACCGGCTCGTCCGCGAGCACCCGCTCCACCCAGCCCAGCGTGTCGGCCTCGATGTAGCGCTCCCCGACGGCAGCCATCCAGCCGTCTTCGACGGGATCGGCCACCGCGGCGTCCACGAGGAGCTGGCCCGTGATCGGGCTGGCATAGAGCAGGTCGAGGTGCGAGAGGTTGGCCACGTAGGTCTCCTGGACCGTGGCTCCGCGGGCGAGGAGCGCTTCCGACGCGGTCGAGCTGGACACGAACACGAGCCCGTCGCTCGGGCCGCTGATCTCGCCGAGGATGAGATCCCCGGTGGCGAGGCCCTGCACCTCGTCGCGGGTGACGCCCACGCCGAGGAGGCCGTCCCCCACGGCGTCCGCGAGGAGGTCGGCCCACGCGTCGGTGCCCGCCGTGGCGAGATCGATCCAGGTCTCTCCGAAGAAGCCCACGAGCAGGTCCTCGACGCCGTTCGGCATCAGAGGGTTCTCGCCGGCGAGCACGAAGATCTCGACGCCAGGATCCACCCCGGCGGCCCCGAGGTACTCGAGCAGATCCCCGCCTGCGGTGACGGCGGCATCGATCCCGTCGGAGTCGGAGTAGAAGCCGAGGCCGCCCTCGTAGCTGGTGTACCAGTCCGTCTGGAGCGAGTAGGCGCCGAGCCACGGCAGGCTCCCCGGCAGGGGGTAGTCCTGGCGGGCCAGGATCTGGCGCTGCCCGGGGAAGAGGTCACCCCCGTCCGGGAAGAAGTCCTGCTCGGAGAGGTCGGTGTTCCACGCCGGGGCGCCGACGCCGTACGGGTAGTAGGTGCGCCACGAGGTGGGCGCGAGCGCGTAGTCCGCGGTGAGGCTCGCCACGTTGCCGAGCGGCCAGCGGAAGGCGGTGTCGATGCCGCCGAGCGGCGTCGCGATGAAGACGGAGCGGCGGACGTCGTCGCGGTAGGGGGTCCCCACGGACTCGTAGCTGGTGCTGCCCCAGTCCGCGCCCGCGTGGTGGGAGAGGTACACGGCCACCGCGATGCCGCCCTTCGAGTGCGACACGAGGTCGACCTGCGTGGCCCCCGTCAGCACCTTCACGCGGGCGATCGCATCCGCCACGATCTCGGCCTGCTCGAACACGTCGCCGTGGGGGTGCGCGAACGTGACGGCGTAGACCGGGCGCCCGGCCCAGTCCATCTTGGTCGCCATGGTGACGAAGCCACGGCTGGCGTTGTCGCCCGCGCCCGGCACGAACAGGATGGGGGTCCCGGAGGCCGTGCCCGCGTGGACGCCCTGGTGGAGGAGGAAGGTGCCGCCCGAGGGGGTCGACGTGCCGAACGCCGTCCCGATCCAGGGCGCGAACGCCGAGCTCTCCGCCCACTCGGTGCTCGCGTTGAATTCCCCAGCGGTGAACAAGGTCCGGTTGGTGTCGATGTGGCGCTCGACGGCGCTCCAGAGCTGGACGGTCTCCTCGGCGTCCCAGGTCTCGGCGCCGGTGAACGTGGCGCTCGGCGTTGTGGCGTCGAAGCCGGAGGTCGCGAACGCGAGCGAGGCCAGGAGCGAGATCATCGGAGAAACTCCTGCAGCGCGGCGTTGAACGCCTCGGGTGCGTCATGGTGAACGGTGTGCCCGGCGCCGGGAATGAGGACGACCTTGGCGTTGGGGATGCGTGTCTCCGCGACGCGCGCCACCGCGCGGGTGGAGCCCCCGTTGAACACGGGGTTCGGGATCATGCGATCCGCGGTGCCGAAGATCACGAGGGTCGGGGCCACGATCTGCCCGAGGCGCTCCAGCACCGGGTAGTCGAGCATTCCGGCGACGGAGCGCGAAACCGCCACGCTCGTGCCCGCGAAGCGTGGGGAGAGCCCGAGGCGTACGCGCTCCTCGATCATCCGCTCCACACCCGCGTCACGACGGTTGAACACCTGGGTCGTGAAGTTGGCGCGCACCTGCTCTTCGGTGGTGCCGAGCGCCCGGCGCTCGGTCCAGAAGTCCTTCATGAACTTCGCCGCGCCGGGTTGGAACGGCTCGAGGCCAGCGGGAGCGGAGAGCACCAGCCGCTCGACGCGGGCCGGCTCGCCGAGCGCGAGGTGGATCGCGATCTGGCCGCCCATCGAGTGCCCGACGATCGTGGCGCGGTCGACCCCCACGGCATCGAGCCACGCCGCCACGACGGACGCATACCAGGGGGGCGTGCAAGGGGCGTCCGGGCGGGCCGACGAGCCGTAGCCGGGCAGATCGAGCGCGAGCACCCGGTTCGTGTGCGCGAAGGCCGGGATCTGGTACTCCCAGAAGCCGACGGATGAGGAGAGGCCATGCACGAAGACGAGCGGAGGGCCGGAGCCTCCGCTGTCCACGTAGGCCACGTCCGTCCCCATCACGGTGACGTGCTGCCGCGGCAGGGGGCTCCACAGATCTTCGGGCTCGATGGCGCCCTTGCCCGCGTAGCGCGGGGCGCAGGCGGCCAGGGTGGTGAGGAAGAGCGCGCGCAGCATCAGATCACCACCCAGTCGAAAGAGGCCAGGACGATCCACGGGTTCTCTGGGAGCGCGGTGTCGAGGAGAACCGCCCCCTTGATGCCCACGTCGGTGAGGACCCAGGGTTTCCCCGAGATGCGGGCGTTGATCTCGGTCCCGAGGGGAGCGAAGGTGGCGCTGCGCGCATGCCCGGCGCCCGCGCCGACGGTGAGCCGGTTGGGGACGAGGTCGTAGGCGAGGCCGCCGGTCACCGCGGCGACCCCCGCGCCTCCGCCCGAGACGTCGTACACCGCCGCCACCTGGCGGTTGATCGCGGACACGTCGGGGAAGAGCAGCAGGCAGCCGTGGGTGCCGTGGACGGCGCCGACCGCACCGTACGAGTTGCCGGTGACAATGCCCTCGTAGGTGTCGGTCGCGGGGTCGTCGGCGCTCGAGGCGAGGAGCTCGACCCGCGCGACGCTCCCCTCCCCCTCCGCGATGCGCGCCCGGAGCTCGAGATCCCCCAGGAACCCGCGCACGTCGCGGTCGGGCAGGGCCTCCACGTAGAGGCGCCCGAGCGAGGCGACGCCCAGGACCGTGGCCCCGACGCGCCCGCGGTCGAGCGCGGCGTTCCAGCCGTGGTCCAGGCCCACCCAGAGCAGATCCGCGTTGATGACGGGAGCAACCCCCTCGCCGTTCTCGCGCAGGTCCAGCCGCGGGCCCCCTTGGAGCTCCGAGAGCACGCTGGCCGGGCCGGTGCCGAAGGTGCCCCCGGCTCCGCCCGCGTGATCCCGCAGGTACCAGAGATGCACGCCGGCCCGCTGTGCGTAGGCCGGGCTCCACGCGCCGTCCGCCATGTAGAGCGTCACGTCGTCCGGCGCGGCGATCCCGAGCTCGACGAGCGTGTAGGCGCCGAGCTTGTAGCGGATCGGCTCCCCGACGGTCCCGTACGCCGTGAGCCCCGCGGCCTCGGACCCGAAGAACATCAGCCGCCCGCCGCCGCGGAACAGATCGTCCGGCTTGGAGCGGGTGGGATCGGCGGAGCCGTCCCCGACGAACTGGAGCCCCGCCACCAGCCACGTGCTGTCGCCCAACCGCGCGCGGGCACCGAGGCGTCGCGTCTGGAGGTTCACCTGGTCGGCTCCGAAGCCGCCGCCGGTGTTGCCGCCGATGCCGTAGGCCTGGTCGCCGAAGGCGAAGTCGATCTCGAAGGCGGCATCGAGCTGGAGCCGCCCGTCCCACAACGGCGGCGCGTACGAGAAGAACGCCGCGACGCGCTGCTCCGAGGCGTGCCCGACTTCCTCGGTCGTGGTCGTGGTGTTCGTACCGCCGAGCTCCCCCACCAGCTGCCCGTTGAGGAACGGGTTGGTGGTGGAGACGTTCGTCGCCGCCGTGCGCAGCGCGACGATGCCCAGGAAGCGGAGCCCGCTCCCCGGCACGTCGGCCACGGGACGCACATCTTCCCGGCGCGCCTCCGGGGGGGCGCCTTCATCCTGTGCCAGCGCTACGGCGACGAACGGGATCACTCACATCCTCTGGTAGATCTGAACGTTGGAGTCCGCGGCCACGCCGGGCCCGGAGGTGCTGCCGAAGCCGGTGTCCGGCGTGGGCGGCACGAAGCCGTAGTCGGGGAGGGTCTGCACGACCTCGTAGGAGAGGGTGTCGCGCTCGACCTGCCAGATGCCGACGGCCGTGGCGTCGTACGGCGTGGCCTGGGTGAGCGTGATGGTGCCGGGGTTCGTGCTGTCGTCCGTCACGAACGTGCCGGTGAGGTCGGCCGTCGCGCCCTCCCCGTCCGTGGTGGTGACGACGTAGGAGGCGTCGGCGTTGAAGGTGGCCTCGATGCGGACGTAGGCGAACGGCGGGGCCGAGAACAACACGCTGATGTCGTCCCCTTCGGAGACCCAGGCGTCGTGGATGTCGCCAGGGCCGGTCGAGGGGTCGGTGTCCGTGTCGGCGGTGTCACCGGCGGTGTCCTTCGGCTCGTCGGTCACGTCGTCAGGGGTGCAGGCGAACAGTGCAAGGGCGAGGATCATGATGGGAGTTCCTTCGAGAGGTTGACGCGATCGATCTTGCCGGAGGCAGTGCGCGGCAGCGTCGGGAGCACGCGCACGTAGCGAGGCTGCTTGAAGCGGGCGAGACGGGGGGCGACCCACTCGCGGATGGCGGCTTCGGTGAGGACATGGCCGGGGAGCGGCTCGACGAACGCGGCGCCCACCTCTCCCCACCGTTCGTCGGCCACGCCGATGACGGCCGCGGCCGCCACCCCGGGGAGCGCGTGCAGGACGCCCTCGATCTCGGGGGGGTACACGTTCTCGCCGCCCGAGATGTACATCTCCTTGAGGCGGCCCTGGACGCGGAAGTAGCCCTCGGCGTCGCGCGAGAGGATGTCCCCGGTGCGGAACCAGCCGTCCACCACGGCCTTGGCGGTGGCCGCGGGATCGTCCCAGTAGCCGCCGAATACGGCGGGCCCCGAGAGCAGGAGCTCGCCGGGCTCGTCCGTCCCGCACTCCGATCCGTCCGGGTGGACGATCTTCGCCGCGACGTGCGGGATCGCCATGCCGACGGTCCCCGCCTTCCGGTCGATCTCGGCGGGGGGCAGCGAGAAGCAGTTCGGGCCCACTTCGGTGAGGCCGAAGCCCTGGCGGAGGGGGATGTCCCGCTCGCGATAGCGGTGAAGCAGCGGCATCGGCAGCGCGGCGCCGCCGACGAGTGCGTCGCGTACCGAGCGGAGGTCCGCCCCGTCGAAGAGGGGGTGGTCCGCCATCATCTGGAAGATCGTCGGCACGCCCATCAGCACGCTCACGCGCTCCTCGGCGATGACGCGGAGGGCCTCGCCGGGCTCGAACGAGGCGGTGAGGACGACGCGGCCGCCGCGGTGCAGCAGCGGTGTCGTGAGGCAGTTCAGGCCGCCGGTGTGGAAGAGCGGGGTGAACGTGAGCGTGGCGTCCGACGGTTGGAGATCGCACGCCAGCGTCGTGTTCAGGCTGTTCCAGTGAAGCTGGGCGTGGGTGAGGAGCGCGCCCTTCGGCCGGCCGGTGGAGCCCGAGGTGTACATGAGCACCCAGGGCGACTCCAACGGTGCCCCCGGCCCCTCGATCGGCGAGGCGGTAGGCTCCTCCTCCAGCGGAAGCCCGCCGATACGCGCCCGTTGGGCGGCATCGGCGAAGACCACGCGCGCGGCGCAGTGGTCGATCTGCCACTGGAGCTCCGGCACCGCGAGGCGCCAGTTCAGCGGCGCGAGGATGGCGCCCAGCTCGGCGCACGCGAAGAGGAGCGCGAGGGTCTCCGCGCGGTTGCCGGCGACGACCACGACGCGATCCCCGGCGACGACGCCCTCCGCGCGCAGCCGCCCCGCCCACGCCAGCGACCAGGCGCGCAGCGCGGCGTAGGTCCAGCGGCGGCCGGTCGAGACATCGAACAGCGCCTCGGCGTCGGGCCGGAAGCGTGCGTGAAATTCCAGCCAGTTGCTTGTTGCCCTCATGGGCGCACCTCGCGAAACCAACGGTCGAGCAGCGGGTAGAAGGTGCGCGGCCCCTCGCCGCCCACGACCACGCCGATGTGGCCGGTGTCGAGCACCGTGGTGGTGGCAGCGCCGCCGGTCGCCGCGGCGAGCGGCAGGGCGGCGGCCACGGGGGTGATGAAGTCCCGGCGGCACGCCACGACGTGCACCGGCACGTGGATCGCGCCGAGGTCGACGCGCTCGCCGCGGACGATCCACGTGCCGGCCAGGAGGCGATCCTCCTGGTAGGCGTTCCGGATGAACTCGCGCGCAAACGCGCCGGACATCGGGACGTTCTCCTCGATCCACCGCTCGCGCGCCAGCACCCGCGTGAGCTGCTGAGGATTGGCTGCCGCAGCCTCGATCGCGAGGTACTTCGTCCAGTTCCCCATGGGGTCGAGCATCTGGAAGGCGGGCTTCATGACCTCGACCGGCACCAGGCCGTCCGCCGAGACCGCACGATCCACGTCGAACACACCCGGCGCCACGAACTCCCGGAACCGCCCGCCGTTGGAGAACGACACCGGCGCCGTAAGCGCGACGAGCCCCGCGACGCGCGCCGGCCGGAGCGCCGCGTACATCGCGGAGAGCGTGCCCCCGAGGCAGTAGCCGAACAGGAAGGCGTCCGCCGAGCGGGCGTGGCGGCACACGCGGTCGATGCTGCGGTGCAACAACTCCAGGAGCACGTACCCAACGTCCTCCTCGGCGTCCTCCGGACCGGGCTCGCCCCAGTCCACGAGGTAGGTCGGGTGGCCCATGCCAGCGAGCGCCTCGACCAGCGAGCGGCCCGGCTCAAGGTCGAGGATCCACGCCCGGTTGATCAGGGAGGGCACGAGCACGACGGGCGTACCGCGCGCCTCGCCGCGGGGTGCGTAGTAGCGCACCGAGAGCTTGTCCTGCGCGTGGATGACGACGTGCGGCGTACGGCCCACCGGCGGCCGCGGGACGGTCGCGAGGATCTGCATGCCGCGCCGGACCCTCGCCGCGTACTCCAGCCCCGGGATGCCCTCGAAGAAGGCCTGCATGGGATCGGGCACCATCATGGCGTGGCCTTCCGCGCGCGCGGCTTCCGGGCGGGAGCCGGTTCGGCGGGGGCGGCCGCGACGGAGGCGGCTACCACGACGGCCGGAGCGGCCGCGTCGGCGGGGGCGACCGCGACAACGGGGGCACCGGGCGGCGACGCGGCGACGCGCGGGGCACCGGGCGGCGAGACGGCCAGCACGGCGGGCGCCGCCGAGAGCTCCGCCCGCAAGGCACGGAGCTCGTCCTGCAGCTCGATCCGGGCCTGCATCGACTCGATCCGGGCCTGCACGGACTCGCGCTGCGCCGCAGCGAGCTGATCCTTCAAGGAGAGAAGCAGGTCCTCCTGCGCCAGGAGCCGCTCCTCCAACAGGGTGGCCACCCGCGCGACGCGCACGATGTCCTTTCGCGTTGGCAGGTGCATCCGATCCATCGCGCCCTCCATCGTGCGCTCGTAGGTGGCGCGGGCCTGTGTCCGCGCGGAGAGGTTCTCGCTCATGGCGCCGAGGAACGCCGGGGACTGGAGGACCTGGTCCCACCACGCGCCCATCGCCTTCTCCCAGCTCTGGTAGAGCTGTTCGCCGAACCGCGAGGGGCCGGGGGTCTTTCCGCGGGGGTCCGCCAAGCGAGGCTCCGAAGGGGGGGAACGAGAAGCCCGGAGCGGCCGAGCAGCCGCGCGAGCGGGAGGGCTATCCGACCGTGCCCGCCGGGGGCGAGGAGGCCGCGGTGGGCGACGGCGCGAGGGTCTCCGCCGCCACCTCCGAGAAGCGGAGCCCCGCCTCCAGCCAGCTCCGGTAGAGCTCGAACCAACTGATCACCTGGCGCTCGGCCACGCGCGCCTGGGCTAGCTGAAGCTCCGTCAGTCGGCGCTGGGCACGGAACACGCGCCCAGCCGAGCGGCTCGCGACAGACCGGAGGGGGGAGAGGAGGCTGGCCACGAGAACTCCACGCGCCGGAGATCTCCGGCCCACCCACCGTAGCGTTCGCGTTGCAGCGCGTCAAGGATTGTTCTGCATCGCAGCACGGCGGAATGACGCAGCGCGGGATAGTCGGGCGGATGCCCGTCATCAAGAAGTACGAGAACCGGCGGCTCTACGACACCGCAGCTTCCCGCTACGTCAACCTCGACGACATCGCGCGCATGGTCACCGACGGCGAGGACATCTCGGTGGTCGACGTGAAGACCGGGCGCGACCTCACCCGGGAGATCCTGCTCCAGATCGTCCACGAGGCCCCGGGCGGCGCCGAGGTGTTCCCCGCCGCCCTGCTGCGGCGCGTCATCCGCGCGAGCGGCCCGGATCCCCTCCCCCGCATGCGCCGCGAGCAGCTCGTCATCGGGTTCGACCTGTTGGACGCGCAGCTCGAGCAGTCCGAGGCCTACCTCGACCGCCTCTACGAGCCCCTGCGCACGCCCCCGCCCCTCACGGTTTCGGACCTTCCCCCGGCCACGTATGACACGTGGTCCGGTGGTCGGACCGGGCCGCGCGAGTCGGACGAACTCCCCGCCCGCGAGGCCGCGTCAGCGCTGGATGCCCACGGGCGCGAAGAGATGGACGAGCTTCGCGCGCAGCTCGCACGCCTGGAGGAGCGGCTCAAGCGCTGAGCCGCGTGCCCCCAGCCGGGCTTCCTACCCCACGGCCCGGCGCTCGTGCCCGGCCCGGCTACGGCGCCGCGTTGATGCCTTCCCACCGCTCTTCGGCGAGCTCCTCGGCCGAGGCGCGTTCCACCTTCATCCCCATCCCGCCCACCGTCGGCTCCGCGCGCCGCACGGTCGTGATCCAGGCCCCGCGCGCCGGCCCTGGGGGTACGAGGCACTCCGGCCCGGTCCCGATGAACTCGGTGCGCCCCCACGCCTGGAGCGCTTCGCGGATGGCCGGGTACTCCTCCTTCTTCCACCAGAAGAGCATCGACCGCTGACGGGAGCGCTCCTTGTGGCCCCGCGCGACGAAGACGGGCTGCTTCGTATAGGGGTCCACCCCGCTGACGTACATGGCGGTCGAGATCGTGCCCGGCGTAGGCATGAACATCTGCACCTGCCGGCATTGCAGGCGGTGCTTCTTCATGTAGAGGGCGAGCTCGATGGTCTCGTTGGGGCCGGTCCCCGGGTGGGCGCACTGGAAGTACGGCACGATGAGCTGCTTCTTCCCGGCGTCCGCGCTCGCCTTCTGGAAGCGCTCGAGGAAGTCCGCGAAGTAGGTGACCTCCGGCTTCCGCATGAAGTGGAGCGACTGCTTGCTGACGTGCTCGGGGGCGGTCGTGAGGGACCCGGACACGTGGTAGGTCGCCAGCTCCTCGACGAACGACTGGTCGAGCCCGGCGAGGTCGTAGCGGATGCCGCTGTTGACGTAGACGCGTTTTACGCCGGGGAGCGTCCGCACCTTGCGGAGCAGGTCGATGTACGGCTGATGATCGGTGCCGTAGTGCTTGCAGCGCACGGGGTGCAGGCAGCTCACGCGCCGGCACACCTTGTTCGCGGCCTCGGACATGCACTTCATGTGGAACATGTTGGCGGTGGGCCCGCCGAGGTCCGAGATGACGCCGTTGAACCCCTTCTGCTTCGTCAGCGCCTGGACCTCTCGCACCACGCTCTGCGGGCTGCGGCTGATGACCTCCTTGCCCTGGTGCAGGGTGAGCGCGCAGAACGAGCACCCCCCGGAGCAACCCCGGTTCACCGTGAGGCTGCCGCGGATCGACTCGAACGCCGGGATCGGCTCGCGGTAGCACGGGTGCGCGGCGTTGGCGTAGGGGAGCTCGTAGAGGCGGTCCATCTCGGCGGTGGTGAGCGGCGTGTCCGCCGGGTTGCACCAGATCGCGCGGTCTCCGCTGCGATGCAACAGGGCCTGCCCGCAATGGGGGTTGGCCTCGCGGTACATCAGCAACGTGAGCCGGTTGAAGGCCAGCGGATCGGCGACACACTCCTCGAACGAGGGGACCTCGACGACGGGGAGATCGGGGGTCTTGGTCGTGCGGCCGAGGGCCCAGGCGGTGCCCGGAATGTCGCGGCACTCCTCGATCCCCTTCCCCTCCGCGAGACGCCGCGCGATCTCCACCACCGAGCGCTCGGCCATGCCGTGCACGAGGAGGTCCGCCTTGGCGTCGAGCAGGATGCTGCGGCGCAGCTTCTCCTGCCAGTAGTCGTAGTGCGCGATGCGGCGGAGCGAGGCCTCGATGCCGCCGAGCACGATGGGCACGCCCGGAAACGCCTGCTTGATGCGGTTCGCGTAGGCGATGCACGCGCGGTCGGGTCGGAGCCCGGCCTTGCCACCAGGCGAGTAGGCGTCGTCACTACGGATGCGGCGGGCCGCGGTGTAGTGGTTGACCATCGAGTCCATGTTGCCGCTGGTCACGCCGAAGAACAGGCGGGGGCGGCCAAGGACGGAGAAGCCCTCCGGCCCGTCCCACGCGGGCTGCGAGATCACGCCGACCCGGTACCCGTGCGCCTCCAGCCAGCGCCCGACGAGGGCGACGCCGAAGGAATTGTGGTCCACGTACGCGTCCCCGGTGACGAGCACGATATCGAGAGGCTCGCCACCCGCCTCCTCCAGGGTCATCGGTAGGAAAGGTCGCGACATGGACGGCGTCTAACCCGCGGGCCTACGTGAGGAGCGGCTCGATGCGCATGGAGAGGTCGGCCCAGCGGGCCTGGTGGATGAGCCCGCCCATGCTCACGAAGTCGAGCCCCACGTCACCGAGGGTCGCGATCCGCTCGGCGGTCATGTTCCCGCTCGCCTCCAACACGACGGGCTGGCCCCCGTTCGCGCGGTGCACGGTGCGCATGGCGACGGCCTCCCGGAGGGTGGCATCGTCCATGTTGTCGAGCAGCACGACGTCGGCGCCCGCGGCGAGGGCCTCCGCGAGCTCGCCGAGATCCTCTACCTCGACCTCGACACGGAGCAGGTGGTGGGCGCCCTGGCGGGCGCGCCGGACCGCGGTGGTGAGGCCGCCCGCGGCCACGATGTGGTTGTCCTTGATGAGCACGCCGTCGTAGAGCGCGTAGCGGTGGTTCGCGGCGCCACCGTGCCGCACGGCGTCCTTCTCCAGCGCCCGGAGCAGCGGCGTGGTCTTCCGGGTGTCGACCACCCGCAGACCGTGCGCGGCCCGCACGACGGAGCGGGTGTGGGTCGCCACGCCGCAGAGGCGCATGAGGAAGTTCAACGCGGAACGCTCGCCCGTGAGGAGCGAGGCGAGCGAGCCCTCGACGCGCCCGATGACGGTGCCGGGCTCGACCTCGGCGCCGTCCGCGACCACGGCCTCGTACCGGGCGTCCACCTGGCGGAAGACCTCAGCGGCGGCGGGCTGCCCCGACACCACGATCGGCTGCTTGGCGACGATGCGCGCGGCGCCCTGCAACGCCGGGTCGACCACGGCACGGGTGGTCACGTCCCCCGGGCCGACGTCCTCTTCCAACGTGAGGCGGACAAGCTCGACGAGCGTCATCGTGCGCTCATCCCACGTCCTCGCCGCCCGCTTCGATCTCGGCGAGACGCTCGCGGATGACGCGGCGGGCGATGGGCCCGATCTGCGCGCGCACGGCCTCGTCCACCGCGACCTCGATGAGATCCCGCAGCGCCGGCGAGCGCAGCAGCGCCTTGTTCAGGATGATCTCCACGACCTCGGGGAGGACCTCCAGGATGGCGCGCTCGAGGGCGGGGCCGACGACCTCGGGATCCACCCGCACCGGCGGATGGGAGCGCCACTCGCGCGGGAGGAACGACGCAAGCCGCTCGTCCCCCACCGCCGTACGCGCGGCCGGCCCGGGATCCGGCGCGGGCGCGATGGGCCCGTCGTACGCCTGGATGCTGTCCGAGGCGTCCGCCGGGGGCTCTGGAACGGGGGCCGGCGCACGCACGGGGGGCGGCACGGGGTCGAACTGCATCGGCGCGGAGGCCGGCGCGTCGGCGCCCTGCGATGCGAGCGGCCCCAGCGCAGCTTCGAGGTGCCGCAGCAGGGCATCCACCGTGAACGGGCGGTTGATCCGGCCGTAGACACCCACCTGGTCGGCGCGCTCGCCGTTGAAGACCTCGAACCCGCCGCACAACAAGAAGACCACAGCCTCGGGGCTGCGCGTCTTCACGAGGCGTGCGAGCTCGTAGCCGTTGCCTCCCGGGAAGGACAGGGCCGCGAGCGCCACGGCGATGCCGCCCGCGTCGATCGCGGACTCGGCCTCGGCGTGGTTCGCCGCGACTACGACACTGAAGCCGCTGCCACGCAACGCCTCCTGCACCCGGCGGGCGGACAGGGGCGATGCGTCAACGACGAGCACGGTCCGCGTGGGCATGAGCCCCCTTGTCTATGCCGACCCGACGGGTCGATCAATCCTGGACGACGGCAACATGCATGGCGCGCGTAGAGGTGGTGATCTCCTGGCCGTCCGACGTGGTGGACCCGCCGTCGACCTGGAAGGCGACGTACAGGTTCGTCACGTCCGCCTCGAGGGCGTCCGAGAGGAGCGACCACACGTCATCATCGACGGTGAAGCTCTCCTGTCCGTCCGTCGTGCAGGTGACGGACTCGACGAGCGCGCCGTCCTTCTCGCGCCGGATCTGGACCCAGCTCGAGTCCCAGCCCGAGGCATTCCACGTGGCGGTCACCTCGGTGCCGAACGGGATGCCGGTCTCCTCGTCGACCTCGCCCTCGAGCTCGACGTCCTCGAGGGTTCCCGGGACGGGCGCCGTGGCGCCGGAGAACACGCCGGCGTTGGAGAGCGCGGTGCCGTCCGACAGGAGCTCGTCGACGTTCGTGCAGCTGCTCCGGTTGTCGAAGACGTCGTCGTAGTAGAAGCCCTCGGTCACCCGGCTGAGCGTGCCGCTGCTCTCGGCGGTGGCCCAGTCGGGGCTCGTCACGTCGGGGATGTCCAGGCCGTCCGAGCCGGCGTCCGCCGGGAAGATGTCGAGCCCGCGGGTGCAGCCGGAGCTCGGCAGGTCACGGTCCTCCAGCGCGTCCGGCGCGTACTCGAGCGAGAGCTTGTAGCCGAAGACGCCCTCGTAGAGCGCGGCCGAGGCGTCCTCGCACTCCCACGTGTAGATGTCGGCGTAGAGCCGCGCGTCGGCAGGGGCCCCGCCTCCTAGCGGGATCGACTTGTCCGTGCAGGCTACGAACGGGAGGATGGCCAACGGGAAGAGCAGTCGCATTTCGTCATGCTACCGCTCGAGGCTTGCCGTTCGGGTAGAGACGTGTAAAAATCTTGTTGGCTGCGCGGGGGCGTGGCGGAATGGTAGACGCGCTCGACTCAAAATCGAGTGGATTGCATCCTTGTCGGTTCAAGTCCGACCGCCCCTACTCTCTCTCTGGGACCCTCGGCGGGACCCACGGGACCTCCTTCCGGCGTCCGAACCTTCTTCGGGACCGGCCCCGGGACCCCAAAAGAAACGGCGCCCGATCGGTCCTCTTGGGGACAGATCGGGCGCCGTTTGCGTCGGGGCGGATGAGCTCCGTGGCGCGAGCGCCACGGTCAGGCCGCCGCCGGCTCCTGCCGCGAGGTGCCGCTTAGCGGATGAGCCAGCGCTCGCCGGTGTGCTTGAGCTTGCGCTCGCGCTCCAGCTTCCGGAGCTCGGCCTTGACCTCCTCGTCCGTGAGGTCCTTGTAGGGCGAGCGGTGCTTGATGCCCGCGACGAAGATGGACTCCTTCAGGCCGCGCTCGGAGTACTCGCGGGAGCCGAGGCGCGTGACCGCGTCCCCACGGATCCACTCGGCGCGGCGCGGGTCGACCATCGACGCGGGGGTCTTCACCACGCGCGGCTTGGTGGCGCCGGCAACCTTCGGCGCCTTCGCGGCCTTCTCGGCCTTCTCGGCGACCTTCGCCGCGGTGGCGACCCCGAGCTTGACCGGCGCGGGCTCGATGTCCGCCCAGGAGACGCGGAGACGCTCGATGAGCGCCGCGGTGTCCGGGATGGAGCCGGAGGCGAGCGCGAGGATCGCGCGGCGCATGCCGTTCGGCACGGACTCGGGCGGGATCTCGGCGACCTCGGCGAGGAAGGTCCCGCGGGTGGGGCCGTCCGGGATGTCGAGGATCTCGCGGGACGCGCGGGCCGCCCAGTGGGAGAGGTCGGCCGCGAGCGGACCGGGCAGGCGGGTCTCCGCGAGCGCGAACAGGTCGGCGATACAGGCGGGTTCGATGCGATCGATGTGCTGGCGGATGACGTCCTGCGTCAGCACCTGGATCATCGAAGGGGAAGAGACGCGCAGACGCTCGACATGGAGACGCTGGACGCGGTGATCAGACGGGCTCAAGGGGACCTCGCTTGCGTGGCGGGGCCCCTCTATCCTATCGTCACGTCGCTATCCGCTCTTGCCCGGCCGCTCCCATAGGAACTCCGGCTCGCCGAGCTGCTTCGCCGCCCAACGACCTGCGACGAAAAGGTAGTCCGAAAGGCGGTTCACGTAGCGCATGGTCCCTTCGCCGGTCCCCGGTTCTTCGCGCAACAATGCAACGAGCTCTCGCTCCGCCCGCCGACAAACGGTGCGCGCCTGGTGCAGGAACGCCCCCACCGGACCCCCGCCAGGGAGGATGAACTCGCGGAGCGGGCCCACGTCCTCGTTCAAGGCGTCGATCCAGTCCTCCAGGCGCTTCACGTCGGTGTCCCCGACCCGGTACATCCCCTCCCAGCGATCTTCCGGGCGCGTCGCGAGGTCCGATCCTACGTTGAAGAGGTCGTTCTGGATCGTGTGGAGCATCGCGTCGATCCGGCTCACCGCCTCCGACGCGGCCCCGCTCTGCCGGTTCATCACGCGGACGATCCCGAGGATGGCGTTGAGCTCGTCCGTCGTGCCGTAGGCGGCGATGCGCGGATGATCCTTGGGGACCTCCTGGCCGCCCACCAACCTGGTCGTGCCCTTGTCCCCCGTGCGCGTGTAGACTCGTGTGATTCGCATCCGGTCGACTAGCGCGTCAGGGCAGGCGCCGGCAGGTGCCTAGACCACACTTGTAGACGATCCGATCGCCGCCGCTGACCGGCACCATGCCCTGCGACTGGAACTCGCCCTCGGGGCGGGTCTGCACCCAGAGCTCGTAGCTGCCGGGCGCCACGCTCCCGGTCGGCATCCGCCCGTTCGGGCCCAGGAGGTAGGCCTGGCCGCCGCTCACGAGGATGAGGCCCGAGGCGCCCGCTCCCCCGCCGACGGGCGGCGGCGTGCCGATGCGCTTCGGGACGACGTCGGAGGAGGACGGGGGCGGCGGCGTCGAGGCCGGCGGCTTGGGTGGCGCCGGGGCGGCCGGCGCGGAGGCGACGGGCTCGGCCGCCACTTCGACCCCGATGCCGACCGCGGAGGTACCGGTGGTCACGTCGGGGGCGCGGGGCTCGACGAGCTCGGCGAACGGAGAGGCCGCCGTCGGCGCGCTGGCAGCGGCGAGCGGGCCGGGCGGGGGGAGCGAGGCCGGCGCGGGCGCGGGCGACCGGAGCGCGATCGCGAGCGCGGCGATCGCCACGCCGATCTGCACCACCTGGAGCCCCAGGACGGCCAGGAGCGCCACGCCGATCCACGGGGGCACGCGCGCCACCGTGCTGGCCGTCGCGACCGGGGGCGTCGCCGCCACGCCCTTCCGCCCGCTGCCGTCTTCGACCACGATGTCCTCCGAGACCAGGACGCGGGGCGCCGACGCGCCGGCCCGGGATGAATCTACCGCCGCGCCCACCGCGGGGGCGCCATGCCCCGACGCGGCGAGCCCGGACCCGGCGTTGGCGTTCGCCGCGGGGGCGCTGCCCGAACCGCCCATGCCGGAGCCGACCTTCCCCGAGCCCGCGGCGTGCGCCGGACCCGCGGCCGTCCCGGCGCTCCCCGTCCCCGAACCGCCCGCGATCCGTCCGGACCCGACGCCCCCGTCCGCGCGCAACGCGAGCTCCCGGAACCGTTGCGCCAGCGCCTCGAACTCGCCGGCCATCTCGAGGGGGTCCCGGAAGCGGAGCGCGGGGTCGATGCGCAGGGCGCGATCGAGGAGGTGGAGGGTCTCCGTGACGAGCACACCCTCGAGCGTCGGGTTCCGGGCGCCGAGGACGCCCTCCATCGCCTCGGCGACGGCCCGGCGGTCCTTCTCCGGGAGCTTCTCCGGCGACGGGAACTGGGCGGGATCGAGATCCTTGTCGACGAACAGCGCGGGCTTGCGCTGCTGGAGGTCCCCGATGAGCGCGACGCGGTTCGTGCGGAAGAGGTGCGCGTGCGTGCCGTTCGCAGGCATCTTCGCGCCGCCCCGCAGCACCGTGCGCATGCGCAACAAGGCAAAGAACGAGCACCCGAGCGACCAGGTGTCCATCGCCGCGGGGTGCGGCTTGCGGGCGTTGAAGAGCGCCTCGGGGGCGATGAAGTTCTCGGTGCCGAGGATCATCCGCGTGGCCGCCCACGAGGAGTCGTCGACCGAGCGGAACTTCGACGCGCCGAAGTCGGTCAGCAGCCAGCGCCCGTCCACCGCGCGCAGGACGTTGCGCGGCTTGATGTCCGCGTGGATGACCCGCTTCCCGAGTTCCAGCTCGGCGACGGCCTCGTACTCGCGCACGCGCCGGCAGATGTCCGCGAGCGCCTCCGTGAGGTCGAGGAACGACCGCGGCGCGGCCCAGGTGGCCTCCCACCAGCGCTCCATGTCGGTCGGGCACCACTCCATCACGAGGCCCGTCACCGGGCTGCCGATGATGTCGTAGAGCCGCGGGCACGGCGGGCTGCCCGGCGCGCGGGAGAGCGCGACGAAGGTCTCGACTTCGCGCGCGATGGCGTCTTCGGCGAGCTTGTCGTCGGGGCGCGCGATCTTCAGCGCGAGGACGGTCCCCTCGGGCACCGTCGAGACGGCGTTCGGCGCGCTCTGCGGCACGACGCGGCGGATGCTAGCCATGCCGCCATCACGCGCGTCACCGCCCGGCTCGAGCACGTAGACCCGCCCCGAGCGCCCTACCCACCGGTCCACCTCAGAAGTGACCGGCAATTCCGACTCCGCCCCCTCCGTCGAGGATGATGCCCCAGTACCCGATCCCCAGGCCCGCCAGGAGCACGCCGCCCGACGCGAGGACGAGCGCGTTCGTCATCGTGCGGGTCTTCTCCAGGTCCTCGGTGGTGTTGGCCTGGTCGAACTGCGAACGCGTTGCGAACGACGCCGCGTAGACGCCGCCGGCGCCGACGATGCCGAGCACGCCGCCGATCATCAGGGGGGTCTTCTCGCCGGGGCGGAGACGCTGGATGGTCTGGACCTGGAGCCCCTCGCTGGACTGGGTCAGGTTCTCGGAGCCCTTCTTGGGCTTCTTCTTCTTCGTGTCCGCGACCTCGGGGGTCTCGGACGGCGCGGGGTCCATCTCGCCGCGCAGGAACTGGGCCGGGATGTCGTTGCCCTCGATGAGCCAGCTCCCGCGCACGCCGCGGTCGCTCGCGACCTGCTGCACGACGTGGGGGCGATCGAGCGTCGCCGCGGCCTCCTCGAGGGGACGCCCATCGAGCGTCACCTTCGAGCCCGCGGGCTGGTTGACGATCTTGCCCTCGATCTTCGTGAGGCCGTTCGGCGCGTTCTGCCGCTCAACCTCGAACAGCTCCCGCATCGGGTGGGCGAGATCGAGCTCCGTGGCGTCCCACGCGTAGGTGGGGTCGATCTCCAGCGCGGTGCGGAACCAGCGCCCGGCGGCCACGGGGTCGTTGTTCACCATGAAGTGCCAGGCGCCGATGTAGCGGTAGGCGCTGGCGAAGACGGGCGACGGCGCGGCGCTGCTCATGCACGCGATGCCGGTGTCCAGGCGCTTGCCCGCGGCGGCGAACGTGGCCTCGTCGAGGTTGCGGAGGGAGAGCTGCATCACCTGCAGGTCATTGACGAGCTGATCCCCCGGGTATGGCTGCGGGCACGCCGCGCGGGCAGCGGGCGCCCAGGCGAGCAGGCCGGCAAGGACGACGGTCGAGAGCAGGTTCCGCAACGGCGACCCCAACGGGAAGGAGGTGCGCGACAATAGCATGCGCGCGGACGCCAACCGGCACGGGGCACATCCGGGGGGCCGACTCAGCCGGCGCGCACCCACGCCACGACGGTCCCGGCGGAGACGGGCGTGCCGTCGGCGAGGGCAAAGCGCTCGAGGACGCCGACGACGCCCGCGCGGACGGGCGCGAAGGTCTTCATCACCTCGATGAGGCCCACCGCCGTGGCGGTTTCGACCGCGGCGCCGGCTTCGAGGAAGAGCGGATCGCGGGGCGACGGGCGGCGCCAGAACGTCCCGTCGGTGGCGACGCGGACCGGCACCAGGCCCTCGATCGGCGCCTCCACGACGGCCGCGGCGGCGGCGTGCTCCTCGGCGGCGGCGGACCCCACGACCCGCGTGAGCATGGCGAGATCGTGGAGCGACCAGATGCGCGGGTTGCGCGCGGGCCGGGGCGATTGCCAGGCCATCTCGACGGCGGCGAGCAGGTAGGCGCGGAGCGCGGCGAAGGAGACGACCTCGTCGGTGTCCATGCGGGCGGCGGCCGCCATGGGGTCCATGTCGGTTTCGATGCGCGCGGCGGTCTCGTCCATCTGGGCGGCGATGGCGGCGCGCTCGGCGGGGTCGGTCGACGCGATCTCGAAGTTGTCGTCGAGCTTCGTGTTGAACGCCGCGATGGCGAGCGTGCGCCCCTCCATGACCGCGAGCCGCGTGAGCGGCGTGGAGAGCTGCAGCACGGGATCGTAGGGCATGCCCGCCATGGCGTAGTAGCCGGCGCCCGACGCCTTGCGCAGGAGCACGGTCACCATCGGGACCTTGTTGGTCGAGTTCGTGTAGATGAGCGAGGAGCCGTAGCCGAGCAGGCCGTGGGCCTCGGCCTCCACGCCGATGTCGAACCCGGCGATGTCCTGGAGCCACACGATCGGCAGCCCGTCGGTGTTGCAGGCCCGCGAGAACGCGCTGATCTTGGCGATCCCCTCCCGGTAGAGGATGCCGCCGGCGCGGACCCGGCCCGGATGGTCCGGATGGGGCGTCGGCAGGAGGTTGTTGGCGATGAAGCCGCACCAGAGTCCGCCGACGCGGCCGACGCCGGTGATCATCTCGGCGCCGCGGTCGGCCATGACCTCGCAGAAGAGCGAGTCGTCGACGAGGCGCGCGAGCACCTCCCGCATGTCGTAGACCTGCCGGTGATCGTCGGGGAGCAGGGCGGCGATCTCGTCGGGGTCGAAGCGCGGGGGCGCGGCCTCGGCGCCGTGCCGGTAGAACGCCGCGGCGGAGGACGGCAGGCGCGCGATCTCGCGACGAATGAGCGCGATCGCGGTCTCGTCGTCCGGCACCCGCACGTCCGCGCAGGCCGACTGGTGCACGTGCACTTCGGGGCCGCCGATGTCGAGGCTGGTGAGGCTCTGGGACTTCGCGCCCTTGATGAGCGCGGCCCCGGCGATGACCATGTAGGCCGACTCGGTCATGTAGACGCGGTCGGAGATGATCGGCATGTAGCCGCCGCCGGCGATGCAGTCCCCGAAGACCCCCGCCACCTGGGGCACGCCGTTTGCCGCCAACAGGCTGTTCTTCTTGAAGATGTGGCCCGCGCCGGTGCGCCCCGGGAAGGACAGCGCCTGCTCGGGGAGGAAGAGGCCGGAGCAGTCGACGAGGTAGATGACGGGCACCTTCAGGTCGAGCGCCATCTGCTGCGCGCGCTCGATCTTCTCGGGCGAGAGCGGCCACCACGAGCCGCTCGCCACGGTGTTGTCGTTCGCGATGACGATGACCCGGCGGCCCTCGACGGTGCACCACGCGGTGACCACCCCGGCGCCGGGCGCGCGGCGCTTGCTCCCACGGAAGTCCCGCCCCCAGTTCACGTAGGAGCCGACCGGGAGCACGTCCGTACCCGGATCGACGAGCCGCTCGATGCGATCCCACGTCGGGAGCTTGCCCTTCTCGCGCACGCGCGCGGCGGCCTGGCTGCCCCAGCCGTCGCGTACCTCCGCCTGGGCGGCGGCGAGCGTGCCCTCGCGGGCGGCATTGCGGGCAGCGAACGCGGGGGGAGCGGAGAGCGGGGTGCCGATGGGGCGGAGCGGGACGAAGGCCATGGCGCCGCGCTAACCGCTGGGCGGACCGTCGGCCCGCGCGTGGCCCGCAAGCCCGCCGGGAAGCGTCGGCGGACGGGGGCCGATGGCGCGTCTGGACCGGGCCCTCGAGCGCCCATCGACCGATCAGCGCGAGGTCGGCGCCTGCGCGGTGACGACGGTGACCTCGTAGGCCTTGCCGTTCCAGGCCACGCGCCCCTGGCAGCTCGACGCGCCCGCGGCGTCCGCCGGCCAGGCCGCGCAGAGGAACTCCTCGCCATGCCGCAAGTCGGAGACCCCCTGGAGGATCTCGCAGCCATCGTGCCGATCGCGGGGGCCGATGCCCGTGCGCGGCTCCACCCACCAGCGGCAACCCACGCAGGTCTCCATCAGGTCGAGCGCCGCGCGCTCCGGACGGGTCCAGCGGGCCTCGCGCGCCGCGGCGCCCCACGCGTCGGTGAGGCCGGCGATGGTGCCGAGGAGCAGGGCGGCGAGGGCGACGCCGCGGCCGATGCGATGCTCCCAGGCGCGCGCGAGGCCCACGGCCCCCACGACCGCCGCGATCATCGTCGGGAGGATCAACATGCGGGGCGTGGCGCGCTCCAACCCCACCATCCACACCGCGACGAACACGAGCTGGACGGCCACCATGGCCATCACGAGCCAGGTGCCGCGGGCGCGCGAACGCACCCCCACGAGCGCGTACGCGGCAAAGACGACGGCCCCCGACTGCACCGCGAGCGTGAGGAGCGCCCCGGCGTCCGCGAGCCAACCCGCCAGGGTGAAGCGGGCGCCGAGCCCCTCCCAGTCGGAGAAGTAGTCGATCGGCGAGGCGGCGTGGCCCGCCCAGCCCGCCGCGCGGCCGAGGACCCACACCAGGGCCCCCCACCCGGCCAGAAGCGCCATCGGCGAGCGGCGCCACGCGACGTAGAGGACGAGCAGGGGCCACGCCTCGTACCGGACGAGGCCGAGCGCGCCCAGGACGAGGTCCGCGGTGAGGAGCCGCCCTCGCACCGCCAGCGCGAGCCCGGTGAAGAGCAGCAGGAGGAAGACCCCCTCCTGGTAGAGCGCGGTGCCCCAGAGGGCGAACGGGCCGAACGTCGCGACCGTACCGAAGAGCCAGCCCGCGCGCGGCCCCCCGATGCCCTGTGCCAGGGCGGCGCCGGCGGCGACCGCGAGCGACGCCACCACGGCCATCATCACGCGCGCGCCGAGCACATCGAAGCCCAGGGCATCCGCCGCCCAGATGAGCGCCTGGGGCCCTGGGAGCCAGCCCTGGACGAGGAGCCAGTCACGGCCGGCCCAACGTTGGAAGCCGTCGAGGCCGATGTTGTCCGGGAACCGCGCGAGGAGGAGGAGCCGCACGGCGAGCGCCGCCCCGAACGAGGCAAGCGCCGGCCCCACCGCCGAGCGGGCGGCGGGAGGAGGGGCGGTCACGTCTACGGTCGGCATTCTCTCTCCGCACGGGGACAAGCAAGTGTCGTGCCGTGACGCGCCCTTCAGTGCTGAGCAGCTGGCTCGCGATCCGCGCCTCCTACCGCGAGGGCGTCACCCGCGCCCGCGTCAGACACGCCTCTGTCACGGGTGCGTGACGGGAATCGCGCCGGGCTCGCTACGGCGCGGGCGCGCCCGTCGGCACCGCGTCCTCGCTCATCCCCGCCGCGCCCGGCCCCATGTTGCCGTGGAACGCGACCTCGTAGCTCTCCCCGTCCCACACCGCGCGCGCGGTGCAGGCGCGCTCGGGCGGCGGAGCCACGGCCCAGGTGTCGCACCAGAAGCCCTCGCCGTGCCGCGGCGCGCCGAGCCCCTGGAGGACTTCACACCCGTCGTGGCGGAGCCTCGTGCCGAGCCCGGCGCGAGGGGTCACGACCCAGTCGCAGTCGGGCCGCGCCGCGATCCGCGCGAGCAGGACGCGCTCGGGCGTGAGCTTGAAGACCTCGGAGCGGGTCGCGCGCCACGCGTCGACCACCCCCACGCAGAGGAGCAGCGTTCCGATGAGCACCAGCCCGGGGCGCAGCGACTCCGAGAGGCGGGCCCACACCGCCGATGCGCCCGCGGCCCCGAGCACGCCCGCGACCACGACCGGCACGACGAGCATCCGGTAGGTCGCGATCTCGAGGCCCGCCAGCCAGCCCGCGACCGCCGCGACCTGGGCAAGCCCCACCGCCGCGAGGAGGAGCACGCCGGGGCGGCGCCACCCGGTCACGATCCCGACCACCGCCGCCACGCCGAAGCTGACGCCGCCGGAGTTCCACGCGCTCATGAAGAGGCGGCGCGCGTCGCGGGCCCACGAGCTGACCGTCGTGCGGTCGCCGAGGCCCTCCCAGTCGTCGAAGTCCGCGGGGGAGGCGTGGTAGCCGCCGAGGTCGAGCCCGTAGCGGATGAGGAGCCACGCGCCCATGCCCCAGAGCGCGACGAGCGCGCGCGGGTCCCGCCGCCACGCGGCGTACAACACGACGCACGGCCACCCTTCGTATCGCACGAGGCCCAGGAGCCCGATGACGAGGTCGGCGAGCGCGAGCCTGCCCGAGAGCGCCAGCGCGAGCCCGCTGAAGAGCACGAGGAGGAAGGTCCCCTCCTGGTAGAGCGCGCCGCCCCACACGAGGAACGGCCCGTAGCAGGAAGGCACCAGGAACGCCCACGCGGCGACCCGCCCGCCGAGACGACCCGCGACGACGACGCCGGCGGCGACGGCCCCGGCGGCGAGGACGGACATCGCGATGCGCGCGTCGGTAATGCTCCCCCCGAGCGCCGCGACCGCCGCGATCACCGACTGGGTGACCGGGAGCCACGCCTGGACGAGCAGGTGGTCCCGCCCCGCCCAACGCTGGAAGCCGTCGAAGCTGTAATTCGCCGCGAAGGTGTACAGCAGCGTGAGGCGCAGGCCCAACGCCAGGGCAAAGCCGACGAGCGCCGGGGCCAGGAGCCCGTCGCCGCGCCGCTCGGTGGGCGCGGTCGGCGCCCCCGCGGTCAGATCAGCCCGTCGAGGAACGTGGTGTCGTAGTCACCGGCGACGAAGCGGGGGTCGGCCAGGATGCGGCGCTGGAGCGGGATGGTGGTCGGCACGCCCTCGACGACCATCGCGGCGAGCGCGGCGTCCATCCGGGCGATCGCGGCCGCGCGGTCCGGCGCGTGCACGATGACCTTCGCCACCATCGAGTCGTAGAACGGCGAGATGGCGTCCCCCGCGCGGAGGTGCGTGTCGACGCGGATCCCCTCCCCCTGCGGCAGCACGAGGCGGGTGACGCGCCCCGGCGCGGGCCGGAACCCGGCGTCCGGGTCCTCCGCGTTCACGCGGCACTCGATCGCGTGCCCCGACACCGAGAAGGTCGGCTTCACGACCTCGTTCGCGGCCACGCGGAGCTGGAGCTCGACGAGATCGAGCCCGGTCACGGCCTCGGTCACCGGGTGCTCGACCTGGAGGCGGGTGTTCATCTCCATGAAGTAGAGCGCGCCGGAGGGGTCGCGCAGCATCTCGACGGTGCCGGCGCCGTAGTAGCCGGCGGCGCGGCAGGCATCGGCCACGATGGTGCCGATCCGGGCGCACTCCGCCGGCGAGAGCGCGGGAGACGGGCTCTCTTCGAGCAGCTTCTGGTGCCGACGCTGCACGCTGCACTCGCGCTCGCCGAGCGTCACGAGGTTGCCGTGGCGGTCCCCGAGGACCTGGAACTCGATGTGGCGGCCGCGGACGACCAGCTTCTCCAGGTAGAGCGTGCCGTCCCCGAAGGCGCTCTGGCCCTCGGCGCTGGCCTGCCCGAAGGCCTCCGCCATCTCGGCCGGCACGTTCACGCGGCGCATCCCGCGGCCGCCGCCGCCCGAGCGGGCCTTCAGGAGCACCGGGTAGCCGAGGCCCTCGGCGATCCGGAGCGCCTCGTCGACCGTCGTGACGTTCCCGGGGGAGCCGGGGATCAGCGGCATGCCGAGGCGCCCCATCGTCTCCCGGGCCACCTGCTTGTCGCCCATGGCCCGCATCGAGGCGGGCGAGGGCCCGATGAACGTGATGCGCTCGGCCTCGCAGCGGGTCGCGAACAGCGCGTTCTCGGAGAGGAACCCCCACCCGGGATGGAGCGCGGAGCACCCGTGCTCGCGCGCGGCGGCGAGCAGGGCGTCCGGATCGAGGTAGCCGCCGCGGCCCCCGACCGGGGCGATGGCGTCGGCGTCGGCGAGCCACGCGAGCTCGGCGTCCGGCTCCGCGACGGCGGCGACGGCCTGGATCCCGAGGCGACGACACGTGCGGAGCACGCGCGCCGCGACCTCGCCCCGATTCGCGATGAGGATGCGGCGGAACACTAGGCGCCCAGCTCCTGCTCCAGGAGCTTGCGGGCGAGGCCGGCGTCGATGTCGGCCTTGTGGGCCTTCATGAGCGCGCCCATCGCCTTCCCCATCTCGCGCGGGGAGGTCGCGCCGCTCGCGGCGATGGCCTCCTTGACCCACGCGCGGGTCGTGGCCTCGTCCGCGAGCTGCGGCAGGAAGGCCTCGATCACGGCGAGCTCGGCGCGCTCGACGGAGGCGAGATCCTCGCGGTTGGCCTGCACGTAGGCGGTGATGGAGTCCTCGCGCTGCTTCTTCAAGCGGCGCAGCGACTCGAGGCAACGCTCGTCGGTCACCTCCCCCTTGCCTTCCTTCTCCAGCTCGATGAAGGCGGCGCGGATCATCCGCAGCCCGGTGGTGCGGACGGCGTCCTTCGCGAGCATGGACTTCTTGAGCTCGGCCGAGACCTGGTCCATCAACGACATGGGAAACTCCGGGTGCGGCGTCTATCCCGGCGAAGGCCCGTCCGGCCAGCGCTGCCGGATAGACAGGCCGTGCGTCAGCCGGCCTGGCTACCCCGCCGCCTCGTCCGGCGAGGGCGCCGCCACGCCCGTGAGGACCCGCACGACCATCCCGATGAGCCCGACCGCGAGCACGCCGATGCCGACGAGCGCGAGGCCACGGTCCACCGCACCCGGGGTCGGGGCCTCGAGCGGGCGCTCCTCGCCGAGGGTCGCCGTCGCGACGGGCATGCGGCGCACGTCCTGCTCCAACAGCGACAGGTCGTACGCAGGCGCGCGGGCGCCCGGCGCGCCGTAGACGAGGCGCGCGCCCCCCTCGGGGATCCGCGCGCGGAGCTCCCATCCAGGGCTCGTGACCCGCACGGCGTCGATGGCGAGCGGCGGGTTGTCGCCGTTCTCGATGTGGATGAGCAACGCGTCGCCGAGACGTTCGTTGAGCTGGATCGCCAAGGTGCCGCCGCGCTCGGGGCCTTGCCAGTTGACGCGGCGCAGCACGGTGGTGGTCCGGCCGGTGTCGCGCAAGATCGAGACCCCCCGCTCGAAGACCCGCTCGCTCGTCTGGAGCTGGATCGACGCGACGGGCGCGGTCCCGTCCAGGGGAACGCGCAGCCGCGTGGTCGCCCCCTTCTCCTCCCGCTCGACGGGCCCGGCGTCCCAGCCGACCTCGTCGCCGGTGCGCCAGAGGAGGAACGGCACCTGCCGCCCCTGCGTGTCCACGATCCGCACGTCCGCCAGATCTTCGCGCGTGCGCGCCAGCACGGAGCGGTCGAGCGGGATGCTGGTCCAGCCCGGCTCGCCCACGATGTCCCGCTCGTACTGAAAGCGCGCCAGGGAGAGGTCGGGCCCCGGGTCGTCGACCCCCTCGCGGGTCGGCGTCGGCACCCACGCGGGGTTCCGCGCGGCGCTCCCGGCCACCACCAGCGGCGGATCCGCGTCGAGGAGCTCCGGGGCCGCCACGCCGAGATCGTAGGGGGTCGAGGGCGTGGCCGCCGCCGCGTAGATCGTGTGCGGGCCGGGACCGGCGTCGCGGAGGAGGAGCTGGGCCCCCTCCGACACGACCTCGACGGCGTCGATGGGGAGCGGATCGCCGCGGTCGGTGGCGATCTCCACGATCAGGGTGTCGCCGGAGAACCCGACGGGGACGGAGACACGGTCGACGTGCGCCCCGCCGACCCGGATGCGCCGGATCGTCCCGGAGGAGGCGCTCCCCAGGTAGGCGCCGGCCTCGCCCCAGGCGCTCGGGACGCGGACATCCACGTAGCGCTCGAAGATGTCGACGCCGGGCGGCACCTGGAAGCGCAGCTCGGTGACGGCGCGGGGACCGTCGAGGCGGAGGGTGTAGCGGGCGCGGCCGTCCTCGGTGAGCACGGGGCTCGGCATCGCCACCGTCTCCACGACGCGTGGGACATGACCGGGCAGCTCCCGGATGCTCGTGAGGTCGACCAGCCGCGGCGGCTCGCCGTCGTAGCCGACGAGCTCGACGCGGAACGGCCCGGACACGTGCGGGACCTCGACGCGACGCGCCTCGGCGCCATCGCTCAAGTGGTACACGAGCTCCGTCGCCGCGCCGCTCCAGGCGCCGTTCCGACCCCACCGCACCGTCGCCATGAACGGGCCCTTGCCCTCCAGGTCGAGGATCTCCAGCTCCAGGGCGTCGACCGGGCGGTCGGAGCCCTCGGTCTCCCACGCGGACTCCCCCACGGGGCGGAAATCGAGGTCCGACTCGTAGGGCGAGCCGTCCTGCGTCGAGCGGAGCACCGCGTACGGGACGGGGACCCCCTCGGCGTTCGTGACGAGCAGGGTCTCGGCGAGGCCGTCGGGCTCTCCCCCCACGAGGTCCGGCCCCAGGCCGACGCGCACCGGGCCGGCGGCCGGGATCGTGACGGGCGCGGCGACGGCGTAGACCGAGGGGTCGGCGGCGAGAACGGCCTGGAAGATCAAGATCATGGCTTCCGATCCTTCAACACGATTCGCTGGAAGGCGACCGCGCCGACGAGCAGGGTGACCGCGAGGCCGGCGAAGGAGCCGACCCGCGCGAAGCCGGAGAGGCTCCAGAGGTCTACGACGAAGACCTTGAGCGCGCCGAGAAGCGCGAAGGAGAGCCCGGCGAGGCGGGCGCCGCGGGAGTCCTTCGCGGTGCCGACGGCGATGAGCAGGAGCCCGTAGGTGGCCCACGCGATCGAGCGCGTCATGCTCTCCGCGAGGTCCTCGCTGGTGAAGGACAAGGAGTCGTCGTGCGCGAAGGCGTGGGCGACCTCGAGGTTGACCAGCGCGAAGAAGAGCAGCACCGCGAGGGTGCGCAGGCCCGTGCGGAACCAGACGGGCTCGTCGAAGAGCCGCGCGGCCACGAGCAGGCACACCGCCGGGATGCCCCAGGTGTAGAGCGTCCAGTTCAGGAGGATCATCCCCTCCCCGCCGCCGTAGTCGAGGGCGTCGGGGTTCAGGAGGAGGCGCACGGCCACCGCCACGGCGAGCACGCCGCCGAACACGCGGACGATCGGGTGGGTCAGGCGGCGCGACAGGGCGCCGAGCAGCGCGACCTCGATCGCCCAGCCGACCGTGAGCCACGCCTCGGAGAGCTGGAGCGGCACCGCGACCGACGCGAAGAGGAGCACGACGGTGACGAGGATGGCGAGCTCGCGGTCGTCGGCCCGCACCTTCACGGCGCGCACGAGGGTGACCGCCGCCATGAGCGTGACCATGCCGAGGACGACGGGGAGGGCGCCGATCGCGGCATCCCCCCAGGTGTCGACCCACAGGCGGTGGAACGCGAAGAACAGCAGCGGGCCGGCGAGGGCGGCGGAGAGCGCCCCGTAGAGGTCCGCTGTGCGCGGCCGCCAGAAGGGCGGGAACGTGTAGCTCGCGTAGACGACGGCGAGCCCGAGGAGCCAGGCGCCGGCGTCGTCGGGGGCGTAGGCCTCGCCGGAGAGCGACCGGGCGAGCGGGGTGAGCAGCGGCAGCGCGGTGGCCGCGAGCGCCGGGAGGAGCGCGGCACGGGGCCCGCGGACCTGCCCCAGGAGCGCGCCGAGGACGCCGAGCGCGGCGGCGGACCCCGAAACGAGAGCCATGGGCGGCGGATCGCCGGGGAGCGCGGTGGCGGCGAGGAGGAGGCCGGACCACGCCAGCGGCACGATCCAGAGCCCGGTGCCGGTGAGCGCCATCAGCAGCGGCACCCCGACGAGCGCGGCGGCGACGGGCTCCCAGTAGGGGGGGTCGAGGATCGCGTGGGAGAGGACGAACGGCGCGAGGAGGAGGGCCGCGACCGTGACGCCGATGGCCTCGAGCCAGGGGGCGACACGACGGCGCCCCGCCACGACGAGGGCGGTCGGCGCCGCCAGCACGTAGACGAGCGCGAGCCACACGGTGTCCCCGCGGCCCCCTGCCAGCGGCAGGAAGCTCACGGGGTCGTTCCGCCAGGCGTCCGCCGGGATGACGAACCCGACGCCGCAGAGCACGAGGATCCCCGCCGCGGCGCCCGCCACGATGGCCTCGGCGGTCCCAGTGGCGCGACGTGTGGCGACCGCGAGGTAGAGCGCGGCGAGGCCCGCCGGGGCGAGGAGCCCGACGAGCACCTGGTCCGGCGCGCGGAACTGCGCCATCCAGCCGAGGTACAGCGCGGCGGTGACCAGCCCGGAGACGCCGAGGATCGTGGTCCACCGGCGACGGGTCGCCGCGACGACGAGGCCGGCGTCGAGCAGCGCCAGGTAGGTGAAGAACGCGACGGCCTTGTTCTCGCCGGTCGAGAGCAGGATCGGCGTGAGGTAGCCGCCCACCATCGCGAGGGTGGCCATGAACCGGCTGTTGCGACGCTCCGCGGCGAGGAGGGTCACCAGGGTCGTCAGGACCATGAGCCCGAAGGCGAGCTCCTGGCCGAAGAGGTTGTACCGGGCGTGGCCCGCGTAGAGCACCGCGTAGAACACGCCCGCCCCGCCGCCGCCGAGCGCGGCCGCGGGCACGTCGTAGCGCCGGGCGCGCGCGAATTCGCTGGCGAGCACGGCCACGGTCCCCACCGCCGCGCCGAGCGCGAACCGCGCACCCGGGCCGACGAAGCCGGCCGCGATGGCCTCGCGGAGGGCGAAGATCGCGGCGAGGAGGAGCGCGAGCCCGCCCGGGATCGCGAGGGCCCACACCCCGAGGGCATCGGCGCCGAGCCGCTTTCGCGGGGCGGCGGGGGGCGGGGGCG